>NZ_JH114332.1:56808-57464 GCF_000157095.2 Bacteroides sp. D1 | reverse complement strand
GGTTCTTCGTCAAATTTGGTGGTAATCTCTTTTTTATTTCGACGGTTTCCCTCTTCTTCTTTCTTAATCCTATAAAAAGTTGTAGATATGTTTGCTTTTTAGTAACTTTAAAGACACCACATCATTAAGAGTTACAATGCAACAAGCCATATCTACAACGTACAAATATACATCAAAAAAAGAAAATACTCCTACAAATAGGGGATTATTCCATGATTTCAGATTCAGTCTTGGCTACGATAATCTGCAACAAGATGGTATCTCTGAAGCTGTTGGCTCATTGACGGTCTTTTTACATACGGCTGGCAAGGGGGCTTCCTGTCCTTATTGCGGACATTTCAGTCACCGATTGCACAGTTACTACTCCCGTCATATTCAGGATCTTGAAGTTTACGGTCATACTTTGGAGTTAGTCATAAAGGTTGGTAAATATTATTGTGACAATGTTTCTTGTCCGCAAAAAATATTCTGCGAACCGTTGTCTTTTCTGGCTCGTCGGTATGGTAGACGGAGCTATCTTGTTGAGGAACGCATCAGATCGATAAGCTTGGAACTTACTTCCCGAAAGGCCTCTTCTCTTTTGCAGCTGTTCCATATAACGGCCAGTAGCTCTTCCTGCTTACGCATCCTACAACAGTGCGGGCAACATAATCCTA
>NZ_JH114332.1:13097-56708 GCF_000157095.2 Bacteroides sp. D1 | reverse complement strand
GGATATTAGAAAGTGGATTGAAAAAGCGAAGGCAACACGGAATATGGCACTGACGAACTTTGCATATGGTATTGAAAAAGACTGGGAGGCAGTACAGGCAGCTATTGATATCCCCTTTAATAACGGATTACTGGAGGGGACAGTGAATAAAATTAAAGCGGTAAAAAGGCAGATGTACAATAGGGCAGGAAGTAAACTACTGAGAGCCAAGATTCTTTATTCACAATAGAAGAAGTACCACCAAATTTGACGAAGAACCACTTATAGTAAAGAAATGTATTAAAAACATTGATTGCAACATTAACAGATTGATTTATACAGATATACCATATTCTAAAGCTAAGGAATGATTCTTAAATATCTTTCTCTTTTGAAAAAAGGCATATCATTTTGAAAAGAGTAGTAACCAATAAATAACCAGATAACAATGAAAGTTTGTAAATTCGAGAAAATTAAAGATGAGGATGAAATGAAGCAAGTAATCAATTGTATTCAGAAAGAACATCCTTATGTAGCTGTAGTCCCTATATTGGCACAATTACAGGAGTGGTTACAGGCTATTTCCAGCAGTTGGTTTCACGAAGAAGATGAAGCTTCTCATGCCACAGTCAATGCCATCGAAGCATATTGCTGTACCCTTGCCAATCATCTCATTACAGATTCGCACTTAAATCAGGAAATTAAGAACCGGATTCTGGAGTGCATAAAGAAAATACATATACTTGTAGAAGACAAAGCAGATTTGCTGATTGATAAAATGATAAAAGCGGAAATATACGGATTATCCAGCGATTTATTCACTTATTGCTTACGTCAACAGGGTCTTCGTGCCCAAACATTAGATACCGGCAAACTTATACAGATCAACCTGGAAAGAAAGCCGGACATCCCATATATTCAGGAATCTATCCAACAATACATTGACGAGAACCGGAATGTAGATATTTTTATCGCCCCACTTTCCATTTGCAGGAATGTGTATGGTGAAATAGACTTCATGAGCGAACAACGCAATGATTACTATGCAACAGTGCTTGCCACCCTATTCAAAGCGGACGAAATACTGTTATCCACCCCTATCAACCATATCTACGCAAACCGGAATTGTCTGCGAGAACAACATTCACTAACTTACATAGAAGCCGAACAACTGATTAACAGCGGAGTACACCTGCTCTACGCAGATTGTATCACCCTTGCGGCACGCTCTAATATAGTTATCCGCCTAACCGATACACACGATCTGTCAACAGAACGCCTCTATATATCTTCCCATGACACAGGCAACAGTGTCAAGGCCATTCTCTCACAGGATTCGGCTACCTTTGTACGTTTTACCTCATTGAATGTATTGCCCGGATATTTGTTTATGGGTAAGATATTGGAAGTTATCAACAAATATCAAATCAATGTCATCTCAATGGCCTCATCCAATGTATCTATCTCGATGATGCTGACAGCCAGCCGGGACACCCTGCGAATCATTGAAAGGGAACTACACAAATATGCCGAAATGGTTATGGACGAAAATATGTCTGTAATACATATCATCGGCTCACACTATCTGTGCACAGCACAGATAAAAACAAACTAATCAGTTCGCTATCCAAACAATTTCTCGAAAGCCAGTGCGTGGCCTGATTAAAATGTATATTCAGATTTTATATTCCTCTATCTTCCGATACAACGTAGTAAGTCCGATTTTCAACAAGCGGGCAGCTTCCGTTTTATTCCCTTTCGTATATTCCAACACACGCGCAATATGCCTGCGCTCCATTGCAGCCAGTTCAAAACGACCTGTACTATCGTCCGAACATTCATAATGAGTGTTCTGGATTTCCAAAGGAAGGTCGCAGATATCCAGCCGTCCACCTTCGCAAACAATCAGGCTACGCTCAATCACATTTCTCAACTCACGGATGTTCCCTTTCCATGGCTGTTGTTCCAGCGCTTCCAGAAAAGCAGGAGGCATCTCATTGATGGCATACGAAAGTTTTTCGGAGAAACTTTTGGCAAAAGCAGTTGCAAGAATTCTGATATCACCGGTACGTTCACGAAGCGAAGGAAGATGCACCTGAAAAACCGAAAGACGATAAAACAAGTCTTCACGGAAATGTCCTGCTTTGATCTCCTCCTACAGGTTGCGGTTGGTAGCAGCAATGATACGCACATTGACTCTTGTCGGCTTGGTATCACCGATCTTTATATATTCTCCTGTTTCAAGGATACGCAGTAACTTTGCCTGCAATTCGAAAGCCATCTCTCCGATTTCATCCAGAAAGATCGTTCCGTTATTGGCCTCTTCAAAAAGCCCTTTCTTATCTTTCAACGCACCGGTAAACGAACCTGCCTTATGTCCGAACATCTCGCTTTCGAGCAGTTCTTTGCTGAAAGACGAACAGTTGACCGCCACAAAATTCTGTTTGCTCCGCTTGCTGTTATAATGTATAGCCTGCGCAAAGACCTCCTTTCCTGTTCCGGTTTCTCCGGTCAGCAATACGGGAACATCTGTCACAGACACCTTCTGCGCCAAAGACACCGACTCTTTCAGCACTTTTGACTCCCCCAGGATAGAATCGAACGAGTACATTTGCCCGACCTTCTTTTCCAGTTTTTCGAGACGGACATTCATTTTTGCTTTCTCTACGGCACGACTAATGAGAGGGATAATCTTGTTATTATCGTCTCCTTTCGTTATATAATCAAACGCACCGTTTTTAATAGCCTGCACCCCGTCGGGAATATTGCCGTGAGCAGTAAGAAGAATCACTTCCACATTGGGAGCTATTTTTTTGATATTCAAAACCAGATCCACTCCGTTTCCATCAGGAAGAAAAACATCACATAAAGCTACGTCGGGCGATTGAATTTCCAGTTGTTTGATGGCAGTTTTGCAATCACCTGCCTGACACACTTCATAGCCCTCAAGTTCCAGCATACGAGCTAAAAGGCTGCGAATCTGGACTTCATCGTCAATAATAAGAATTTTATTCATACAATTTGTCTACATTAAATAGAAGAATGAAAAACAGGGTGCGCAAATATAGTTTTTTTATCTGAATCCATGAACTTTTCTTCCATGCAGTTTGTTATTTCCACAGGAAACTATTTACACTATAAACAGATGAAAATAATTATTATTGGGGGAGTTGCAGGAGGAGCCACCACTGCTGCCCGAATCAGACGAGTAGATGAAACAGCAGAAATTATCCTTTTGGAAAAAGGAAAGTATATATCATACGCCAATTGCGGCCTTCCTTATTATATAGGAGGAGTGATAGAGGAACGGGATAAATTGTTCGTGCAAACGCCCGAAGCCTTCTCTACACGCTTCCGTGTAGATGTACGTACAGAAAACGAAGCGATTTTTATTGACCGGAAAAGAAAGACAGTGACCATCCGGCAAAGCAGTGAAGACACTTATGAGGAGAGCTATGATAAATTAGTCATCTCCACCGGAGCCTCCCCGGTACGTCCTCCTCTTCCGGGAATCGACCTTAGCGGAATCTTCACGTTAAGGAATGTCACCGACACGGATCGGATCAAAGAATATATCAAGAGCCACGCTCCGCGAAAAGCCGTTATCGTAGGAGCCGGATTTATCGGTCTGGAAATGGCGGAAAACTTACATACACAGGGAGCGAAAGTGTCGATTGTGGAAATGGGCAATCAAGTGATGGCTCCTATCGACTTCTCGATGGCATCGCTCGTCCACCAGCACTTGATGGATAAAGGAGTCAATCTTTATCTGGAACAAGCTGTCGCCTCTTTTAGCCGGGAGGGAAAAGGATTGAAAGTAACGTTCAAAAATGGTCAGTCCATTTCTGCCGATATCGTTATCCTGTCGATCGGAGTACGCCCGGAAACCAGTCTGGCACGAGCTGCCGAACTGACTATCGGCCCCGCAGGAGGTATTGCCGTGAATGATTACCTGCAAACGTCTGATGAATCGATTTATGCCATCGGTGACGCAATCGAGTTCCGCCATCCGATCACCGGAAAACCCTGGCTCAACTATCTTGCCGGACCTGCCAACCGTCAGGGACGCATCGTTGCAGACAACGTTCTCGGGGCAAAAATACCTTACGAAGGTTCTATCGGCACTTCAATCGCAAAAGTTTTCGACATGACCGTTGCTTCAACCGGTTTACCCGGCAAGCGCCTGCGCCAGGAAGAGATAGATTATATGTCATCTACCATCCATCCCGCCTCTCATGCCGGCTACTATCCGGATGCCATGCCGATGAGTATCAAAATCACTTTCGACAAAAAGACGGGAAGATTGTACGGCGGGCAAATCGTCGGTTACGACGGAGTGGACAAACGGATTGACGAACTCGCGCTTGTCATCAAACACGAGGGAACGATCTACGACCTGATGAAAGTGGAACAAGCGTATGCTCCTCCGTTCTCTTCGGCCAAAGATCCGGTAGCACTGGCAGGATATGTAGCGGAAGACATCATTACCGGCAAAACCAATCCGGTATATTGGAGAGAGTTGCGGGACATTGAAATGGAAAATAAGTTCCTCCTGGATGTCCGCACCCCGGACGAATATTCTTTAGGCAGCCTACCGGGTGCCGTGAATATTCCGCTGGATGAGCTTCGTGACCGGCTGGCCGAACTGCCGAAAGATAAAATGATTTATACCTTCTGCGCTGTCGGACTACGGGGCTATCTTGCCTACCGGATATTGACTCAACATGAATTTGACAAGGTGCGTAATCTCTCGGGAGGACTGAAGACTTATCGAGCCGCCACTGCTCCGATTATCATACGCGAAGAAAATGGAAATGAAATAGACGAATCACCCGAACAACAGGGAGGTAGTCCCCAAGTTGGGCAACCTGCGGTTGCTAAGGTTTCGGATACCACGGTTACTGCCACGGCTGCCGTCACCGCCGATGCCCTTGCAACCCCCGCTAAAACAGTTCGGGTAGACGCCTGCGGGTTACAATGTCCCGGCCCGATTTTGAAAATGAAAAAAACAATGGATACACTGGCTTCAGGCGAACGGGTGGAAATCACCTCAACCGATCCGGGATTTCCGCGTGACGCCGCCGCATGGTGCAGTTCAACGGGCAATCAACTGATTTCGAAAGACAGCTCCGGAGGAAAATCTGTTGTTGTCATAAAAAAAGGAGAACCAAAATCGTGCAATATTGTTACTTCATGTGAGGGCAAAGGAAAAACCTTTATCATGTTTAGTGATGATTTGGATAAAGCTTTGGCCACTTTTGTACTAGCAAACGGCGCAGCAGCTACGGGGCAGAAAGTCACCATCTTCTTTACGTTCTGGGGACTGAACGTCATCAAGAAGTTGCACAAACCGGAAACCGAAAAGGATATTTTCGGAAAAATGTTTGGCATGATGCTGCCTTCCAGCTCCAAAAAGCTGAAACTTTCTAAGATGAGTATGGGCGGAATAGGCGGAAAAATGATGCGGTATATCATGAACAAAAAAGGGATTGATTCACTGGAATCCCTGCGCCAGCAAGCGCTGGAAAACGGTGTGGAATTTATTGCTTGCCAGATGTCAATGGACGTGATGGGAGTCAAACAAGAAGAACTCCTGGACGAGGTGACCATTGGCGGCGTAGCAACGTATATGGAACGGGCGGATAACGCAAACGTTAATCTATTTATTTAAAAAATGAACAAATGAAATATTTAAATAAGGTATGAAAACAATATGTGCAATGCGTGATGTATTCAAAGCAATGGGAAACTTTGAAACAGCATTTGAAAAAATGTACCAGATAACGCTTAATGAAGCAATGATATTGTGTGCCCTTAAAGAGGCTTCGGACAAAGTGACGGCTACCAACCTGTCTAAACAAACCGAACTAAGCCCCTCACACACATCCAAAATGCTGCGGATACTGGAAGAAAAAGGACTAATCGTCCGATCACTCGGAAGTGAAGACCGGAGACAGATGTATTTCCATCTGACTCAATTGGGTAAACAACGGGTAACTGAACTGGAACTTGATAAGGTAGAAATACCGGATCTACTAAAACCTCTGTTTTAATAAACGGATTTTTCAAATAAATATCTGTAAATAATAAACGGTGAGCAAACTCCCTGATAATAGGGCAGAGCGCTCACCGTTTTTCTTTCCGCCGGGCCAAAGAAATATGTTAATTTTCCGGCAAAAGAAATTTCCACGCGAACCTTTTTCCACCTTTCTTGTTGTTTGTATCAAAAGCCCAAGGTACCTGGGCGTGATTTTTATATAACCTAAACATTATAAAAGATATGAAGAAATTAATTCCTATTTTATTGGCGGTCTTTGCACTCGCTTCATGTGAAAAAGACCCGGACATGGGTAAACTGGATGACAATTATCTGGTATACACTAACTACGACAAGAAAGCCGATTTCAAAGTTCCTACATTCTATCTGGCACCACAGATTCTGGTCATCAGTGATAGTAAAGAACCGGAATATCTCGAAGGTGAAGGCGCAGAACAAATTCTGGCAGCTTATACAGACAATATGGAAGCTAGAGGTTACGAAGCAGCAGCTGACCAGGAAAGCGCAGATCTTGGTATCCAGGTAAGCTACATCGCAAGTACTTATTATTTCACCAGCTACACACAACCTGAATGGTGGTGGGGTTATCCCGGATATTGGGGCCCTGGCTACTGGGGTGGCAACTGGGGTGGTGGATGGTACTACCCGTATGCAGTAACTTATAGTTATAGCACCAACTCCTTCCTGACAGAAATGGTGAACTTGAAAGCCGAACAGGGAGACAGTAAAAAACTGCCTGTTGTATGGACAAGTTATCTGACCGGATTTGAAACTGGTTCCAAAGCTATCAACCGTACTCTTGCAGTAGAAGCTGTCAACCAGTCATTTACACAGTCACCTTATCTTACTAACAAATAAACAACTACAACTGTTATGAAAACAAGAAAAAATATATACTTCAAGGTAGTAGCCTTGGCGGCTATTGCCATCGCCTTCGCCATGCCGGCTAAGGCACAGCTATCGGACAATGGATATGCAAATATCGACTGGCAGTTCAACGCTCCGCTAAGTAACAATTTTGCTGATAAAGCAAGCGGTTGGGGTATGAACTTCGAAGGTGGTTATTTCGTGACTCCTAACATCGGTTTGGGTCTTTTCCTCAACTATCACAGCAACCACGAATATGTAGGTCGCGAAACCTTCCAGATGGGCGCCGGTGAAGTGACTACCGATCAGCAACATACCATTTTCCAATTGCCTTTCGGTGCTGCTGCACGTTACCAGTGGAATCGTGGTGGAGCCTTTCAACCATACGTCAGTGCTAAATTAGGTGCTGAATATGCTAAAATCCGCTCTAATTTCAGCATGCTGGAAGCAAGAGAAAACAGTTGGGGATTCTATGCTTCTCCTGAAGTAGGTATCAATGTATTCCCATGGGTTTACGGACCGGGGTTGCACTTTGCTTTGTACTACAGCTATGGTACCAACAAGGCTGACGTACTGCATTACAGTGTAGATGGATTGAGCAACTTCGGCTTCCGCCTGGGTGTATCCTTCTAAGACTGGCTGACAACTATCAGAATATTACGTTAATAATAAAAAAGGTAAAAGGTAGCTTTTAATATAGGCACCTTTTACCTTTCTTTTTTTATTTTTTCTTCATCGCATCATAAATAGCTCCCTGTATTCGCTCACGAATGTGCAGTTGGTTCAGTTTGCGATTTGTCACATCCGGATAAATCCGGTTGCTAAGGAATACATAAACCAGTTCATTGACCGGATCTACCCATGCACATGTACCGGTAAAGCCGGTATGACCGTACACTCCGGCAGGTGCGGCAGGAGCACAATTTCCTTTCTTCGGATCATCAGCATCCGGTTTGTCAAAGCCCAAGCCACGCCGGCTGATCTTTGAAGTTTCCGTAGTAAACAACTGGCAGGTTTCTTTGCTTAGATAGCGTTGACCGTCTATTTCTCCTCCATTCAGCAACATCTGATAAACGCGGGCTACATCACGGGCAGTAGAGAAAAGTCCGGCATTCCCGGCCAATCCGCCAAAGAAAGCGGAAGCCTCATCATGCACAAATCCCTGCAAAGTCTCTTTACGCAAGAAACGGTCTTTGTTGGAAGGGACAATTTCCGATTTGGCAAAACGGCGTAAAGGCAAGTAGCCTGTATGCTCCAACCCCATCGGTTCGTAAAACTCACGTTGCAGATAGGCTTCCATAGGCATACCGGCCAGTTGTTCTACCAACATACCCAACAGAATAAATCCGACATCACTATATACATAGCGTTTCTGCTTTAACGGAGCTTCCATTATTTTCTCTTCCATCACCTTCCGGAAGGAACGGTTTAACCACAAGCTATCACAGATTTGAACAGTGTAATCACCAGTCTTGACGGGAGAGACGTATTCACTTTTGAATTTGAACTTCGGATTCGCCCATGAAGTCGTTCCCAACTGTAACGGATGATGCGCGTCTTTGCGTGCGCTGAACAATCTTCCGTCATAACTATCTTTATCAATGGCTTCTTGGTAGAAAGGAATCCAGGAAGGTAAACCGGACTGATGATACAGGATTTCCTGAATCGTTATATCTTTCTTATCAGTACGTTGCAAAAACGGTAAATGATCCGAAATCTTATCTGTCAGATTGAAACGTCCCTTATCGTAGAGTTTCATGATGGCAAGCAAAGTGCCCGTCGTCTTTGATAGGGAAGCCAAATCGTAGATACTGGTAGATTCGACACGCGGACTTCCTTTACCCGCATAAGTGCCGAAAGATTTGTCGAACATGCTATGGCCGTTTTTCAACACTACCACCTGGCAACCGGGATAAGCTCCTTGGCGAATACCGTCTAATGCGATAGAATCGATGCGTTTCAGATGAGTGGAAGAAAGCCCATATTCTTCCGGCACGAAATGCAATGGCGTCTTGGGGGTAATGGTCACTCCTGCTCCCGTTGGAAACAGTTCTCCCAAGCTTGCCGACAACTGTCCGTCTGCGGATGCCTTGGCAAATAACACATCTGCGACCTGACGCTGCACGTCTACATTGTAACTATGTCCCAACACGACTGCCGAAGCATGAGACACGGCCCGCTGAATCTGCAACATCATCTTCCCCGGAGTGAAAAACAGATAAATAGCCGGACTTTGAGGAGCAAACTTCGCAAAGAAAGGCTGATAAGACGCCAAGCGCTGTTCGCTAACGGCTACAATGATTCGTTTATAGGTAGACAGAGAATCACGCAACCGTTGATTTTCCTCTTCTGTCTGATTGGCACGAAGGCAAAAGCGAGCTAAAGAGGTATAACGGGAAAGTTGTTTGGCCAATACATCAGTTTTTCCAGGATTTCCCACTTCGAGCAGTGCAATCTTCTGTTCCTTGTCTGTATGTAGAGGAAGGATATGATTCTTGTTATTCAAAACGGTTATTGCCGCTAAATTCAACCGACGAACCAGGTCACGTGTCTGCGGACTGTTAATGCGTTGTTCCAGACCGGATAATTGTACATACGATTTCTTCTTAAGTCCCAACACATATTTATAAGTCAAGACTTTGCGGCATTTGCTTTCAATCTCTTCACGGCTTAGTTCCCCTTTTTCAACAGCTGCCAGTACGGCCGGTATCTCTTCCTTCAGGTTACGGGGAGACAGTACCATGTCATTACCTGCTTTCAAAGCCTGCAAACTGACATTTCCATTTCCTGCCACACCTTTCATGGCAAGCGCGTCGGTAAATATCAGCCCTTTGAACGCCAGTTCATCGGTCAGCAAATCATACACGACATTGCGGGACAAGGAAGACGGAAGTCCGCCAATAGGTTCAATCACCGGAACTTGCAGATGCCCCACCATCATACCGCCCAGTCCGGCACGGATGGCCTCTTTAAAAGGATAAAGCTCCACACTATCCAGACGCTCGCGAGTGAAAGGAAGTACCGGAAGCGCTTTATGCGAATCGACATCGGTATCCCCGTGTCCGGGAAAGTGTTTGCACACAGATAACACCCCTCCACTTTCCAAACCGGAAGCATAAGCGATAACCTTATCAGCCACCTGTATCGGATCTTCTCCAAAAGAACGGGTATTGATTACGGGATTTTCAGGATTTATATTCACGTCCGCCACCGGAGCAAAGTTGACCTGTACTCCAATCTGTCGGCATTGACGAGCAACTTCACGCCCGTATTCATAGAGCAGCTTGTTGTCACGGATACATCCCAATACCATATTCCGTGGAAAAACAGGCATACCACGCAAACGCATGGCCAGTCCCCATTCTCCATCAAAGGTAATCATCAAAGGGACTTTTGCCTGCCGTTGCGCCCGGTTTGTCAGTTCAACCTGATTTTGCATCTTCCCACCGGAAAAGAGAAGTCCGCCCACTTTATAGGTGTCGATTACTTCGCGCAACAGTTCCAGATTTCGTTTGGTATCTACCGGGGCAATGGTATAGATGAACAACTGCCCTACCTTTTCTTTAAAGGAAAGCTTATCCATAACCGAATCAACCCAGTGCCGGCAGTCTTTGTCCTGAAGGGCTTTATACACCAGCAGAGGTTCAACGGTTGTAGCATTCTGCGCCGGACTTGAAACCGTGCCGGCCGCAATAAGGAATAAAAGCGTTACTATTGAGGGGATTATCTTCATTTATGTTTCAAAGTCAAATCGAGACGGCCTACACGAACACCATTTTTTCCCGTGTGCATAACAGGCACCTCTTTTCCGTCCATATTCAAGTATGTTTTGGGGCCTTTCATAAATGTATGAGAGTGCCCGCCCAGAATCACGTCGATATTGCGTGTTCCGGCAACCAGATGTTCATCCATTTGAATGCCCAGATGAGACAGGCATACTACCAAATCACAACCTTCTTCGTCTTTCAACAAAGCAGCTATTTCGTTGGATACGCGGACAGGATCTTCATAAACGACTCCTTCGCATTTATTAGCCTGAATCATCCCTTCCGGTTGGGTTCCAAGACCAAACACACCAATTCTCAAACCATATTTCTCAAGAACGACGTAGGGTTTAACTATATCTTTCAATACCGTAGCATCCAGATTATAGTTGGCACAAACGACCGGGAAATTAGCCATCTTGAAAATACGTTCCATATTATCCACATCAAAATCAAACTCATGGTTACCGATAGTCATAGCGTCATAACCCATTTCATTCATTAGTTTAACTTCCACTTCTCCGCGGAACATATTATAATAAGGTGTCCCTTGAGAAATATCTCCGCAGTCGAAAAGCAGCACATTCTTATGCTCCTTGCGGAACTGTTCGAGAAAAGCAGCCCGGCGAAGAAAACCACCTTTATTATAGTATTCGTCCCCCTTCTGATTGACAGGTTCGATACGACTATGCACATCGCTTGTTTGTAAAATAATCACTTCTTTGGTATCCTTATCCTGCGCAAAGATTGAGAAAGTAAAGCTCAATGCAAGACATAACAGGAATAATATCTGAAATCTTTTCATATTCAATATTTTTAGATTCTCCTTTTTATTTTATGGTAATACGTCCATCCAGTTTAGAGGTAATCGCTTTGCCTTCGGCAGTCTGTTTGCGTACATAATCAAGAAATAGTCCGCGTAAGGTTGCGTCTTCGGGGCATACTCTCTTTTCCGCCTGCAGGAAAGCATCCATCCGTCCGTTTCCATCTGCCAGATAGTCGATAGTAGCCACCGTGTAGAGCTGGTCATCCTTTAGTGGTTTTTCACCGACAAAGGCGTTCAGCAACTTTCCATCTTTGGTGATTTCAAGACGGATACCGCTCACTCCTTCTCCGTGTAGAGATGCAATCGCTTCAAAAAGACGTCTCAAATCTGTTCCTTTCATAGTCAGTACGCAAAGAGAATTCTCAAAAGGAAGAATTTCAAACACATCGCCTACCGTAATATCTCCTTCGGGCAAGATATTACGCAAGCCGCCCATATTTACCAATCCCATATCAGCAGGTTTCCCCAACACCTGAACAGCCGCTTGCTGCAAAACACCTGCAACAAGGTTGGAAAGTAAACTTTCGGGACCTCCTTTGTCCATTTTCATCGCACTGGTGCCGATGACTTCATACATCATCGCATCCACCTTTTCCTTATAAGGCTTTAAGATTTCGGCAGCTTTCGCGTTGGGATGGGTATCCCAAACAGAATCAATCGTTATCATGCTGCCCTCTACTTTAGTTACTTCGTACTGAGCCGTAGTCTCGCGTGCGGTCCGGCAGGAAGTAAACAGGAAGCCTCCTGCCAACGCTGCCACCATCAGATACTTTGCATAAGTCTGTTTCATGTTCGCTATTTTTAGATATGCTACAAATATACAAAAACATTTGGCTATCTGGCAAATAATTCGTTACTTTGCACCGCTTTCGCGCAATCGCTGTCAAGAGAAGAGATACTTGGTATGTTGCGTTGTAACGATGAAACAATTTAATAATAACAACAATGGATTTAATTAAAATTGCAGAAGAAGCATTCGCTACCGGAAAACAGCACCCGAGCTTCAAAGCAGGAGACACTGTAACAGTAGCATATCGTATTATCGAGGGTAACAAAGAACGTGTACAGCTGTACCGTGGTGTTGTTATCAAAATCGCCGGTCACGGAGACAAAAAACGTTTTACTGTACGTAAAATGTCAGGAACTATAGGCGTAGAAAGAATTTTCCCAATCGAATCACCGGCTATCGATAGCATCGAAGTGAACAAGGTAGGTAAAGTTCGTCGCGCTAAATTGTACTACCTGCGCGCTCTTACTGGTAAGAAAGCTAGAATCAAAGAAAAAAGAGCTAACGGCTAAGCCGAACTTTTCGATTCGAAATAAAAAAGGGAACTTCATAATGAATGAAGTTCCCTTTTTTATTGCTACCATTCTCGCAAAGCTATTATCTGGGAAGTACATTTTCTCAACTATACTCACACCTGTGAGAAAAAATACTCATACCTATGAGAATATATTCCCATTAGTATGAGTATTATTTCTCATACTAGTGAGAATAAACCCTTTTCTGAATAGGCTGTAGATGCCTTGTAGATGGCGGAAAGGAATAATAAAACAAAGCCCCGAAAGTCATAGACTCCCGAGGCTTCATCACCTTTATTATAATAATGATATATTATTCTTTCAAATCTTTCAGTTCCCAAGCCAATGCACTGGCACCCAGTACAGCAGCATCAGAATCCTTCAATTCGGAAACGAGCAATTTCGTCTTACCTTTATAGATATTCAGGATATTATCATCAATGGCCTTCTGAATCGGTTTCATGATATAGTCACCGGACTTAGCCAAGCCACCGAACAATACAATGGCTTCAGGGCTGGAGAATGCAATAGCATCCGCCAAAGCTTCACCCAAGATATTACCTGTAAATTCGAAGATCTCCTGTGCCAATTTATCTCCTTGTACAGCTGCGTCATATACATCTTTTGAAGTAATGTTTTCTGCAGGAATGTTACGAAGCAAGCTGGCATCCGTACGAGCGGCAAGGAATTCGCGAGCTGTGCGAGCTACACCGGTAGCCGAACAGTAAGTTTCCAGACATCCCTTACGTCCACAACCGCAAAGACGACCATCGCGACGAGCGATCACGTGTCCTAATTCGCCTGCAAAACCGTCATGTCCATATACCATCTGGCCGTTGATAACAATACCACTACCCACACCGGTACCCAGTGTAATCATGATAAAGTCTTTCATACCACGGGCAGCGCCATAAGTCATTTCACCGATAGCAGCAGCATTTGCATCGTTTGTCAAAGCAGTGGGGATACCCAGTCTTTCTTCAAACATGGCAGCCAACGGAAGAATTCCTTTCCAAGGCAAGTTTGGAGCAAATTCAATCGTTCCCGTGTAATAGTTACCATTCGGAGCACCGATACCGATACCTCTGATTTTATCAACGCCACCATTAGCAATAATCAATGGAAGCAGGCTTTTACACACTTCATCAGCGTATTCTTCTACTGTAGGATAACCAGATGTTTTGATTGAACTGCTGGCAATAATAGTTCCGCGTGCGTCTACAATTCCAAAGACGGTATTCGTTCCGCCTATGTCAATACCTACTACGTAGGGCTTTTCCATGTTTGAATTCATGATACTTTTATTTAAAAGGGTTAGTTAATCATTAAGTTTACTGCACACAAATTACGTAAAGAAGATTGAGTCTACAAAATGTTTTTCAAAAAAAGTTCAACCTCTTTGCAACTTTTCGTATCTTGCAGCCGTCTAATAGTAGAAAATTATTAGAAAACAGAATCTAAATAAAGAAAATTGTGATACAACTAACAAACGTCAACAAGACCTACAACAACGGAGCGTCTCTCCATGTACTTAAAGGTATCAATCTCAATATCGAACAGGGAGAATTTGTTTCCATCATGGGAGCATCCGGGTCTGGGAAATCAACTTTACTCAATATATTGGGAATTCTCGACAACTACGACACCGGAGAGTATTATCTGAATAACGTACTCATCAAGAACTTAAGCGAAACCAAAGCTGCCGAATACCGGAATCGCATGATCGGATTTATCTTCCAGTCATTTAACCTGATTTCCTTTAAAGATGCCGTAGAGAATGTAGCACTTCCTTTATTTTATCAAGGGATAAGCCGCAAGAAGCGAAATGCACTTGCCTTGGAATATCTCGACCGTCTGGGTTTAAAAGACTGGGCACATCACATGCCCAACGAAATGAGTGGCGGTCAGAAACAACGTGTGGCAATCGCACGGGCTTTAATCACCCAACCGCAAATCATTCTGGCAGATGAGCCTACAGGAGCTTTGGACAGTAAAACTTCCGTGGAAGTGATGCAAATTCTGAAAGATCTTCATAAGCTGGGAATGACGATTGTAGTTGTCACCCACGAAAGCGGAGTTGCCAACCAAACAGACAAGATTATACACATCAAGGACGGGGTTATCGAACGCATTGAAGATAATATCGACCACGATGCCTCTCCGTTCGGCAAAGACGGTTTCATGAAATAAGTATTAATTCCATGCGGTCGCAGCGCAGCCTAATACTTAATACCTAATACTTAATACTTACTTATCACCTAATACTTAAAAAAATGATTGATATTTGGCAAGAAATATACAGTACCATCAAGCGTAACAAGCTAAGGACTTTTCTCACAGGATTTGCTGTGGCATGGGGTATCTTTATGCTGATCGTCCTGTTAGGCGCAGGAAACGGATTGATCCATGCATTCGAGCAATCGGCTTCCGAACGTGCCATGAACTCCATCAAGATTTTTCCGGGATGGACCAGCAAATCATACGATGGACTGAAAGAAGGAAGACGAGTGCAATTGGATAATAAAGACGTGGACGCTACCGACCATTATTTTCCGGACCATGTCATTAAAGCCGGGGCAACTGTGTGGCAAGGAGGTATTAACTTAAGTTTCGGACAAGAATACGTCAGTTTGAATCTTTCCGGCGTATATCCCAACCATACGGAAGTAGAAGTGGTGAAACTCTTCAAAGGACGTTTCATCAATGAAATTGATATTAAAGAGCGCCGGAAAGTAATTGTGCTCCATAAAAAGACAGCAGAGATTCTTTTCGATAAAACGCATACCGAGCCTATCGGGCAGTTTGTCAATGCCAGTAATGTGGTTTATCAGGTAGTAGGGCTGTATAATGATAAAGGAGACAGCGGAGACAGCGATGCTTACATCCCCTTCACCACCCTGCAAACGATTTACAACAAAGGAGACAAGTTGAATAACCTTGTCATGACTACCAAAAATCTGGAAACGATAGAAGCGAATGAAGCATTTGAAGCTCATTACCGCAAGGTGCTGGGGGCTAATCATCGCTTTGACCCGACAGATCATAGTGCTATCTGGATTTGGAACCGGTTTACCAACTACTTGCAACAGCAGCAAGGCTCGAACATGCTACGCATCGCTATCTGGGTGATCGGTATCTTCACACTGTTAAGCGGGATTGTAGGAGTATCCAACATTATGCTGATTACCGTAAAAGAACGTACCCGTGAATTCGGTATCCGCAAAGCTCTGGGTGCCAAGCCGCTTTCTATTCTCTGGCTGATTATCGTAGAGAGTGTCACCATTACCACGATATTCGGATATATAGGAATGGTGGCGGGCATCGGAGTGACCGAATGGATGAATAACGCCTTTGGCAATCAGACAATGGATACCGGAATGTGGACGGAAACTGTTTTCCTGAATCCGACAGTAGATATAAGAATCGCCATACAGGCTACACTCACATTAATAATAGCTGGTACGTTAGCCGGATTATTCCCTGCCCGAAAAGCAGTCAGCATCCGACCAATCGAAGCACTTAGAGCAGATTAAGACTATGAGAATAGACATGGATACCTGTGAGGAAATCCTCATTACCATTACAAGAAATAAAACGAGAAGCCTGCTGACTGCATTCGGTGTTTTCTGGGGAATCTTTATGCTCGTCGCCCTGATCGGCGGCGGACAAGGACTGGAAGGCATGATGAAAAAGAACTTTGAAGGATTCGCAACCAACTCCGGCTTCCTTGCCGCACAGAAAACGGGCGAAGCTTACAAAGGTTTCCGCAAAGGCAGGTGGTGGAATCTGGAAGCTATCGACATCGAACGTCTCCGCTCGAAGGTCAAAGATGTGGAGGTCATTACTCCTTCCATTGCCCGTTGGGGTTCCAAAGCTGTATACGAAGATAAGAAATACGATTGCAGCGTGAAAGGATTATATCCGGACTATCTCCACATCGAATCACAAGAAATGGCCTACGGCAGGTTTATCAACGAAGTGGATATACAGGAAGCACGTAAAGTGTGCGTTATCGGAAAACGTATCTATGAAAGCCTGTTCAAACCGGGAGAGGATCCTTGTGGAAAATACATACGTGTGGACGGAATTTATTATCAGGTGATCGGCATGTCTTCCTCCGAAGGGGATATGAACATACAGGGACGGGCTTCGGAAGCTGTCACCCTGCCTTTCACCACGATGCAGCAAACGTATAACTTAGGGGGACGGATCGACGTCATCTGCTTCACCGTGAAGCATGGAATCAAAGTGTCCGACGTACAACCGGAAATGGAGCAGATTATTAAAGCTGCGCATTATATCGCGCCTAACGACAAACAGGCACTTATGTACCTGAATGCGGAAGCGATGTTCTCGATGGTAGACAATCTGTTTACCGGTATCAATATACTGGTTTGGATGGTAGGATTGGGGACTCTGTTGGCAGGTGCCATCGGCGTATCTAATATTATGATGGTAACCGTGAAAGAACGTACCACCGAAATTGGTATCCGCCGGGCAATCGGCGCACGCCCCAAAGATATTCTGCAACAGATTCTATCGGAAAGTATGGTGCTTACTACTATTGCAGGAATGTGTGGAATCTCTTTTGCCGTCATGGTGTTGCAATTGGTAGAGATGGGAGCAAACGCCGATGGAGGAGACGTCCGTTTTCAGGTTACCTTCGGACTGGCAATCGGCACTTGTGCTCTTCTGATCGCACTGGGAATGTTGGCAGGTCTCGCACCTGCTTATCGGGCTATGGCTATCAAACCGATTGAAGCTATCCGCGACGAATAAAGAAGTGCGAGGGATTTCAATTATTAATCGTAAACAATAAAAATATAAATAAAGTCATGAAAAAGTATCTGAAAATCACATTATTGGTAGTCATTGCTATCATTCTTGTCGGAACATTCGTATTCCTTTATCAGAAGTCTAAACCCAAGGTAATCACTTACGAAATAGTAAAACCGGAAGTCACTGAGCTCCAAAAGACTACAGTAGCTACCGGAAAGGTGGAACCGAGAGACGAAATTTTAATCAAACCGCAGATTTCGGGTATTATCGACGAAGTGTACAAAGAAGCCGGACAAGCTGTGAAGAAAGGGGAAGTTATCGCCAAAGTAAAAGTAATCCCTGAACTCGGTCAACTGAATTCTGCGGAAAGCCGTGTGCGCTTGGCAGAGATTAATGCAACACAGGCAGAAACGGATTTTGCCCGTGTAAAGAAGTTGTACGAAGATCAGCTGATTAGCCGGGAAGAATATGAGAAAAGTGAAGTAGCCTTGAAACAGGCTCGTGAAGAGAGACAGACGGCTAAAGATAATCTGGAAATCGTAAAAGAAGGGATTACTAAAAACAGTGCATCGTTCAGTAGTACGATGATTCGTTCTACCATTGACGGGTTGATTTTGGATGTACCTGTAAAAGCCGGTAACTCTGTGATTATGAGTAACACGTTCAATGATGGAACCACGATTGCTACGGTAGCCAATATGAACGACATGATTTTCCGTGGTAATATTGATGAAACGGAAGTGGGACGTATCCACGAACAGATGCCGATCAAACTGACAATCGGAGCTTTGCAGAATCTGACTTTCAACGCCATTCTGGAATATATCTCTCCGAAAGGGGTAGAAACCAATGGTGCCAACCAATTTGAAATCAAGGCTGCAATTACCATTCCAGATTCCGTTCAGATTCGTTCCGGATATTCGGCTAATGCGGAAATCGTGTTGCAAAGGGCAAATCAAGTATTGGCAGTGCCCGAAAGCACTATTGAGTTTAATGGCGACTCTACATTTGTGTACATCATGACAGATTCAGTGCCCGAACAAAAGTTCCAGCGTACGCAGGTGACTGCCGGCATGAGTGATGGAATCAAGATAGAAATCAAGAAAGGAATAACTGCACAGGACAAAATACGGGGTGCAGAGAAAAAAGATAAATAATTTAGTTTGACCCATAACAATGAGAATAAAAATAGCAATCCTGTTCTTTGCGGGAGCAATCACTTGTTCCGCACAAGAAACTGAAGTTCCCTTACGTGATTACACATTACGGCAATGTATCGATTATGCCATCAGTCATAATATCACCGTTCGCCAATCTGCTAATAATGTAGAACAGAGTGCCGTTGATATAAGCACCGCCAAGTGGGCACGCTTGCCAAACCTAAATGGCTCTGCCGGACAAAACTGGCGCTGGGGACGTAACAGTGTGACAGAGACTGATAAAGATGGAAACCAATATCAAGTTTATAAGAACACATATAATTATGGAACCAATGCATCTCTTTCGACTGAAATTCCGCTTTTCACAGGTTTTGAGCTACCCAATCAATATGCGCTAGCCAAACTGAATTTTAAAGCAGCCATAGCCGATTTGGAGAAAGCCAAAGAAGATATAGCTATTCAGGTTGCTTCTGCGTATTTAAAAGTTCTGTTAACTCAGGAACTGAAACAAGTTGCAATCAATCAGGTTGAACTCAGCAAAGAACAGTCCAACCGAATCGCCCGCCTTTTTGAAGTAGGCAAAGCTTCCCCTTCAGAAGTAGCGGAAGCGAAAGCACGTGTTGCCCAAGACGAATTGAGCGTAACACAGTCCGATAATGATTACCAACTAGCGCTCCTTGATCTGAGCCAACTATTAGAATTAAGCAATCCGCACCTTCTCTCCATACAGAAGGCTGACACTACATTTGTCACTACCCTGCTGACACCTCCGGATGAAATTTACCAATATGCACTTACCAACAAACCAGAGATTCAAGCAGCACAATACAGATTATTGGGAAGTGAAAAAAGTATCCGTATTGCACAAAGCGGGTTCTATCCGAAACTCAATCTGGGTGGTAATTGGGGAACGGGGTTCTCTTCTGATTTAAAAAACAATTTCGGTACTCAAATGAGAGAAAATCGAAACAAAAGCATTGCATTCAGTCTCAGTGTACCTTTATTCAATCGGTTCGCTACTCGAAACCGCGTTCGTACAGCACGTTTACAACATTTCAATCAAAATCTGAAACTGGATAACGCAAAGAAAGTACTCTACAAAGAGATTCAACAGGCTTGGTATAATGCTCTAGCTGCAGAAAGCAAGTACAACTCCAGTGAGGTGGCAGTGAAAGCTAACGAAGAGTCTTTCCGCTTGATGAGTGAGAAATTCAATAATGGCAAGGCTACCTTTGTAGAATATAATGAAGCAAAACTTAATCTGACTAAATCTCTCTCTGATAAATTACAATCTAAATACGAGTATCTATTCCGGACTAAAATTCTGGATTTCTACAAAGGACAAGTCATTGAATAAAAAGAAATATATTTGAGTTTAGTATAGTAGTTCCTTCAAACATATCCGTTGGTTCATTCGTTATTATAGAAAGAACTAACGGATATGAAGTATTTTATCATCATAGTGATCGTAGTGATTAGTAATACATTTTTAGGAGTTGCTAAACCAATGAAAAATCAAGCAGAAATCTATTTTGCAGGAGGATGCTTCTGGGGAACAGAACATTTCCTGAAACAAATTCGAGGAGTAGAAAGTACTCAAGTAGGATATGCCAACAGTAATGTTGCCAACCCAAGTTATGAACAGGTCTGTTCAGGAAAAACCAATGCTGCGGAAACAGTAAAGGTGGTTTATGATCCTAAAACGGTAGATTTAAATTTGCTGCTCGATCTGTATTTCAAGACAATTGATCCTACCAGCCTCAACCGTCAGGGTAATGACCGGGGAACACAGTATAGAACCGGAATTTATTATATAAATAAAGAAGATCTTCCTGTCATTAACCAGGCTATTAAACTATTGTCTACACAATATAAGACTCCTATCGCTATAGAAGTAAAGCCATTGACTAATTTCTATCCGGCAGAGACTTACCATCAGGACTATCTGGATAAAAATCCGGGAGGATACTGCCATATCAATCCTGCTTTATTTGAAATGGCACGCAAAGCCAATGCACCGAAAACAAAAGTGTATCAAAAACCGGATGACTCAACCCTCCGCAAGGAACTGTCGGCGGAACAATATGCAGTAACCCAGAAGAATGCCACCGAACCGGCCTTCCACAATGAATACTGGAATGAGCATCGCCCAGGCATTTATGTTGATATTACCACCGGAGAGCCTTTGTTTGTTTCTACCGACAAGTTCGATTCGGGTTGCGGGTGGCCTAGCTTTTCCCAGCCGATTCAAAAAGATATCATCGCAGAGAAGAAAGATACTTCGCATGGCATGATACGTACGGAAGTACGCAGTAAAACCGGAGATGCACATCTGGGACATGTATTCACAGATGGTCCGAAAGAGAAAGGCGGATTACGCTATTGCATCAATAGCGCCTCCCTTCGTTTTATCCCGAAAGAGAAAATGAAAGAGGAAGGTTATGGAGAATATTTGCCGCTCGTTAAATAGGCACCGCACCGGAAAGTAATACAAATCAATATAAGCTGTTTATCAGATAAACAGAACGGTGGACTTCCTCATAGGGCAATCCACCGTTTTTAATGCAGTTAAATTAAGAGAGAGAAGGAGTTTCACAACTCCTAATTTATTTTTATCTGCTGGCAGTCAACAGAGTTGCTTCATTCGTTGCCGGAGTAGCCACGTTCATAGCCCAGTTCACACTAGATTCTTCAATCCATTTATCATTCCATTTATAGTTCATATAAGCTACCGGCATATTAGCGTCGTTCAATTCGTACACGCTCTTTTCAACAGCCGCATCGTAAGCTCTGTGAGAATCATTCCAACGTGCGTATACCAAAGTGATTTCATTAGAAGAATAAGTATAATCAATCTTGAAGTACGGCAGCCATTTGTCAGTGGAAGCATCCCATTTGAAAGCCTCTTTGGTAGCCATTCTCTTTTGATCGTCATAGGTAAAATCATATTTCATGTGGCGATAAAGAGAGCCATCTAATCTGTAAATCACCTTCAATACTACAAGATCACCTACTGTTTCTTCATTAGTAATGAAGTTATTGTTTTGTGCCTTCACTGTTGCATTAGAGATACCTGCAAATACCATAGCAACTAAAACGATCATTCTGAATAATACTGTAGTTTTCATAATTGTATATTTTTTATTTGTTCAACATTCTGTTTTTTGTTCTTCTGTTTATTAGACGGATCAAGTGTCTCAAACGGTTGCAACATTCTGAACTTTTTTCATGTTTCTTCGTTGTCCGCTTGCGACTATAGATATGCAACGAGCGTGCCAAAAAGATAACAAGCTAATAATCAGAAAGATTGCAAAACAGAATGGTGTACGAAAATGAACAGTTGTACGCTTAGAATCGAACAACCAATTAAAAAACGAACAAATAAATAAATTACTGACTAATAATGCTATTGAAAGAATGTTCGAAAGGTTCGTCATACAGTGATTTATATTCCCTGCAGAAGTGTTCATAGGTAGTCTTAGCCATATATTGCTTACGCATGAATACGTATGTGGCACATTTGAGTCTAAGTGCCGCTTCGTTCACGGAGTCGAACCGGAAGATAATATCGGATATTAATAGTTTGGTATCAAAAGCTTCATGCTCATCCAGTAAAGTGGCGTACTTTAATAAAGACTCAATAAGATTGTCTGCTATCCGGCTTTTAAAAGCGTCAAGCCACAGATAGTCACATTCATTCAGCAAGCCCCCCTTAGCAGTCAGTGCTGCAATGATTTTGATTCGTTCAGTTGTCAGGCTATCGGGACGAATCCGCTCCGGAAGACATTCATAGTAATCCACAAAAGCGTTCTTCTCAAATTGCACCCGCCAGTTACCCGAGATCTTGGAAATCGTACACCCGCCAACAGATTCTACCAGCACCCGCAACTTGGAAAGATTAACCGCCCGATTGTTTTTGGCACTTACATCATCTTTATCAAACCACAACATGGTAGTGAGTTCTTCCGACGATATTCCATTCTCCGCCGACCGCAAGATCAGCAAAACAAACAACTCACGCAAAAGCGGAGAAAAACGTTGCGAGACTTCTTCACCATTACGGTCAAAAACCTGCAATCCACCAAACAGATAAACGGCATTATAGCGGGGCAACCTGACCTTTTCTCCTTCATCGCCAAATGAAGTGAGTATTTCAACCCGGTTGCTTGCCTTCAACCTCTTCTGGCGCCTACGCCGCCAATGCATCCCCAGAAATACAATCATGTCCACCACTATAATCAACAGAATCCAATACCAGGCGGACAGATGTTGTTCTTCCTTTCCAACCGACAACAATTCAGCGTGCCTCTCAAGTAACTTCAAATGAGAACGTTTATCGCCAAGAATATGGAACCGATACCCCCGGTCCGAACGGATACCATGCGACGAAAAGGCATAAGAATGTCCATTTGCGGATATATAAACGGAGTCTGCCGGAAAATAAACCGAAAAGCCAACCGACATGGTATCGGTTGAGATTGAATCTTCCGGAGAACTGACCTGCACTTTCTCCACCTCCGAATTGCACACCCATAATAATTCGGTACCGGCTTGAGGAGAACGGGAAAGAATCAGATTATATAACTCTTTATCTGTACTTTCAATGCGCATCAGCGACTCAAACACCACTTTATCCTGTCCGGGAAGCATGACTTGCAATGTGATGACACTTCCCTTATCCAAGTAATTAAACTGCTTGGTATCAAGTATCTGATCTGCCTTGACACTCTTAATCTCTTCTGCTGAACGCACAGCACGCAGGGATACAGTGAAAAGGAGGCAGAATATCAATAATATAATCTTTTGCCCTGAAGAATAGAAGCCTTGTATATACGATGCCGATAGAAACATTTTAAATACCTGTGTCTGATGAATAGGTCAACAAAAATAAGCTATTTAACTGATGACTCAAAATTTTGGTCTTACTTAATAGAGTATTTTTGCTCCGGCTGCCGCCATTTTAGCATACTCGTGCGCAACACCTGTCACCTCATACTTATCCCAGTTCAACGAATAACCGCCTTTGACACTGATACGCTTTGCCTCCGAAAAATAATACTTACCACGCTGATATCTGTTTGCGCCTTGTGCTTCGGCACCGGTTGAAGTGTTCAGTCCGTTACGATCCGTATCTGCCGTACCCAAATGAACAATCAGTTTACGGGCAAGCAACGATGCTACTTGGGAAGAAGTCGCGACATCCGTATTTTTCAGGCCATAAGGATAAGCAACATCCACATCAGGTAGTGTATACCAGCCTGCGTTGGCACTCACTGCCCTGTCGACACGAGTATCGGGCATAAACGTCACATACCGGTGCACAAACTGCGCTCCGGCAGAATGTCCCCACATATCATATTTAGTCCGCGAAGCACCGGTATCTTTCCGGACAGTATCAAAAACAGACTCGATAAGCGAGAATGTCCATTCCGAACGGTCGAGCAGTGTATTTCCCTGAAACATACCGCCTTCGATATACTGTGCAGTAGAGTAAGTCTCCGTAGGAAACTCAAACACAAATACCATCACATTCCTATTGGACGCTTCTGTACGCCATGCATTCAGATAATCAGCAGCATTCCTTTCCAGTCCGGGAAATACAAACAACACCGGCATCTTTTTCATATCCCCGTTGGCAGGGATATGAAAATGTATGCGGACAGGACGATCAGCCAAAGGCGCATATCCGGAATATGTCACGATACCGTCTCCCGGGAGAAACTTGGAGGTTTCTCCCAAAGATTCTGATTCGTCGTCTTTAAAACAACTCGTCATCAATACGGCAATAAGTAAAATCAATAAGTTTGCTACACGCATCATTATCAAAAGAGAATATGAAGATTCAACTTAACCTGAAATTCCTTGGATCCTGCACCCACTAACTGATTGTATGAGGTATATGAACCGGCCAACTGCAACTTGAACGTATTATTATTGAAATATTTAGATGCGCCGAAAGTAATGTTATCCGCCTCACGCAAGACACTCTGCCCCGTCTCTTTCCATTCGGGGTTCACTTTACTATAAGCGACATCCAGTGCCCATAATTTACGGAAAAGATATCCGGCCTGTACATTGAGTCCATTTCCCAAAGCCAAGTAATTGGCTATCTGACGCGGTTTCAATTTTGCACCCTCATCCTTTTCTACATAAAGTCCGTTCAAGCCATTCGCCGTTGCATTGACATACTCTGCCAACAACGAGAAGCCATTCCACTTGAATAGTAAATCGGCCGACAGCTTACGATAGTCGGGATAATCCGCAGCACCTTCTTTATCATACATCTGAAAATCATTATGCCCTTCACCTACCATATTGCTGGCACCGACATTATAACTATATGCCACACCGATAGCCAGTTTAGGAGATTTCTCACGAATAAAGTCATTAAAGACCAACTCATTACCGCTCGTAAAGAAACCCAACGGATAAACAGTGACACGTCCGCCATATTTCAATCCGCCCAAATCCGGATCAGTACTTGAGGAGCCAAATGAATTGCGTCCGTCACCGGAAGTTACAGCAGCGCCTAAATCGAATCCTAACTTGCCAAGTGACAAGCGGCTTTCAACAAATAATCCCAATTCACGCCCTGTGCGGGAGAATGTACGATCCATCAACGAATGTTCACCGAAAGCAAGTCCCTGATCGAGCATCATCATTTGCCGGGTATTAGTAAAGGTCTGTTTCTGTCCGGCACTGATTTTCAATTGTTTCCAGGGAGCATACGAAACCCATGCATCCAATAAAGGATAAGAATCGGCAAAATCAGCTTGCAAGAAGAAGCCCAGTTTCTCATTCAGGAACGAACCTTCCAGGCTCAAATAAGCATGATCGATATCAAATCCATATTCCGACTCTGCGTTCTTTATATCTGTATAGTAACCGGAACCCTGAAGATAACCGCCAAAACGCAGTTTCTGACCGGGTGCTCTCAAGTTCAAGTCAAGCAAACCATCTTTCAGTTGCGGAAATGCCTCGTTTCCAATTGTCTGCGCATACAGACCAGTAGCCAAAATCAAGGAGAAAACTCCTATTATTATCTTTTTCATATCTTGTATTCTATTTATCGTCATTAATTAATCTATTTCATTTTACGATAGACGCCCAGCGTATTATTTACTGCAGCATCAATCACGCGGTAGTTGACGAAACCATTGGCCGATTCCGGTTCCAGCAATACTGTCACAAGGGTAGCCAAAGGTTGGGACATGGAAATACGATAGCTACCGGCCGGAAGAGTAATCGTACGGTTACTGGTATTTGTTACCACGTTCAACGGCAAGATACCAGCCACTAAATCATGACTTTCTACCGCCTTGGTAACGGTATAGCACTCCAGTTCAATCGTTTCCGGAGATGCCAGCCGCTCCAGTTCAACTCCATATTGCTGCAATATTTCGACTGCACGATTTTGGTTCGCATCCAGATAATAGGCAACAGGACGTTGGCGGGTCAATACGACCTCCGATTCGGGAGCAATACGCGCCTCAACAGGCACAGTCACCTCTTTACAGGCAAGCATGTCGATAAAGGTCAATGGATAACCGGAAGCGGCCTTTGAACGGAATGTCACAGCAACATCACCATTATAATGAGCGGATTCGTCCACTGCTTTTCGTATTTGGCCTTCATGTTCAAAAGTAGTACGGGCAAATGACTCTGCCAATTTGTAAACAGTATATACCCTACGCTTATAGGAGGTACGCCCCAGACCGACACCACGTACTTCCATCAGCATGGAGATAGCTCCACGCAAGGCCATGATATTAGTGGAAGAACGGGGTGAGAAACCGCCAATATTGAATATAATTTCTCCACGATTACTTTTGGTAGTGAAATAGGTGTGATGTGTCAGCCCTTCCGCATCGGCCATGCGAATGGCTTCAGGCACATAAAATTCGTCTACAACAGTACGCAATGCCGGAGACACATTCGGGTTGCTGCTCCACAAAAACATAAAGTCGTTAGGGTTGGTAACCAGCAGTCCGTCGGTCACTTCTTCATAAGAAGCGCGGAGTGGTTTATACTCATGGAAGTCAATAAACAAATGAGGTTTGACTGTCAAAGCAACCCGTTGTAAGGTACGTGCTTCCGGAGTTGACAAAAGCGTCTGATCACGGTTCAGGTCTATACCATTAGCAGTGACCCGTTCTCCCTGTTCGCTTCCGTCAATATTTACCGAAGGCATAATATAGAAGTCCATTTTATCAAGCAGAGCAGACAGTTGAGAGTCACAAGTCAGTTGTTTCATAAAATACAGAAGACCTTCGGTGCCAGCAGGTTCATTTCCATGCACACACCCTGTATAGAGGACACGTAATTTATCATTTCCTCCCTTGCTCACTTTTATCATGGGTATTTCACGTCCACGCTGGGTGCGACCAACAATTTGAAGTTTCACTCGTTCCGGATACGTAGTAGCCAGGTCATGTAAGAACGTCATCATCTCACGATATGTGGTGAAGCCGTGTTTCTTGGCAAATGCCGGGGTATCAATATCGACCTGCGGATCCGGGAAAAACTTCGCCGTCACCTTTCCAGTCTGTTGAGCATAGAATGGAAGACCGGACAATAAAAGACAGAGTATTAATAATATTCGTTTCATAGCTTCATCAGAATTTAAATTGGAACAATAGGTTACCTATCCACTCATTGCCATTATAGGTGTATGTACTATCAGGAGTACGGTTTTCACCATTGCTACGAGCCAGTCCGACAGTCAATTGTATCTTGGCAGCATAATTGCGTGTCAGATATTTGGAGACACTGAAATCATAAAAGTTATGCCTGTTGAAATACAGATTATTATTCATATACGAATATTCATCAGGCTTAAGGTATGTATAGCGCAAATCAAAACTCCAAAGACTACGGAGCATATATCCTGCCTGGATATTAAATCCTTGTCCCAACATCATTCGGTTTTTGATGTAAGCTTCTACATTCTGTTCTCCGTTCACGTCAAAGGTGGTAGCGGTGGAACCGTCGTTTCGTACCCGTTTCGTTATAGAAGAAGGAACATATCCCCATGTCTTTGCATATTCGCCCAACATCGAAAATCCGCGATACTTAAAAGCAAAGTCCGCCACCAGTTTAGCATAATCGGGAAGATCTATTTCATCACGGTCATTCATATAAAGAATATCTCCGTTACTGCGCCCGCCACGACGGTCGGATGTACCGTCCGCATAGCTATATGCAACACCGACACTCAACTTCGGAGTCAGTTCGTAAGCCATATCCCCTTCTCTGCTTCCTCCCATCGAACGGAAAGCTCCAAAAGGAAGGTAATTCAACCGGCCGCCATACTTCAATCCACCATAACGCTTTCCTTCCGAGATCGGACCGGAACCATCGGTGATAGCAATGGAAGGACGTAAAAGTCCTTTGCTGCCTAGCCGGAAAGAACTTTCGGCAAAAACACCCAATTCACGAATCGTGCTAAATGCAGAAGTTATTTTACTACGTTCACCAAACTGTAACGTGTGAGAACTCATCTGCAATTCATAGTTATCCGTAGGAGTGGAACGCTGCCCAAACGAAATGACAAGTTTAGAGCCCCAAGGGCGATAGGCAGCATAGGCATCCATCAATAACGACCCGGAGTCATCATCCGTCTCACTACCTTTCACCAAGTCGAGTCCCAACCGGAAACGCAATTTATCGTGATAGACACTTCCATCAAAACGTACACGGGCACGACGCACACGAAAACGGTTGTACATCTGATCCACATCTTCAAAGCGACGGCTTTCTACCGATGTTTGTACCATCCCGCTGACCGTCAGTTTATTGCCGCCTTGTGTTGTGAATCTTAAGCCATCCCCCATTTTATAGCGATGGAGGACTACTTTATTGTCGATATCTGATAAACTTTCATCGCTGGCTTCCACTATTTCGGCGTCATCACTACCTTCGTCTGTCTGTGCCATTACCGGAAGGAGCAAGAATAGCCCTATCAGGAATAATAGATATTTTTTCATATCCATGTTGTTTTAGTATTACATTTCAAAATTTCCCTTACGCATCACGACACCTTCGTGCATCATTTCCGCACCACGGGCATAGACACCTTGCAGTTTCCAATTGTCATCAAACAGCGTTATATCCGCATCCCATCCTTCCCGAAGTTCTCCTTTTCCTTTCAGCTTCATTGTACGGGCAGGGTTGGAAGTTATCAGGCGGAAAGCATCCGAAGGAGCAATGCCTCCGTCCACAATCAGCCGGATCACTTGCTCTAGGTTTCGATGTAACGGCGCCACAGTATAACTATCCTCACCGGTTATCGGATCCTTACGACGTACGCCGGCATTACCATCCGATGAGAAAGTCATACGGTCAATAGATACTCCGGCATTCAATCCCTCCAGTACACTTTCATAAGGTTCACAATATTTTGTTCCTCCTGTGGAAATATCAATCATTCCCCCCATACGGGCAAATTCAATTCCTTGCAAGAATAAATCGTGTGTACGTCCCATGTGAGTAGGAGAAATATAGCTGATTAATGAAGGATACTCCCGTGCTATCTCTAACAATAGCTCAATTCCTCCGGGCAAAGCTCCCAAATGCACATGCATCACTCCGCCTTTGGCAGAAGTAAAACCTCCCAAGCGTACTTGCTGAATGATACGCATCAATTCGGTTTTAGTAGGATAGGAACTACGGTCGTCACTGATTGCTATCTTACAGCCAATCACTTTATCAATGAAAATCAAATCGTTGGCAATGCTATCTGTCAATGTGGGAGTGGGCAGGCCATAGTAACCGGTAAGCATATAAGCGGATATACCGTCCATGCACAGTGCTTTCGTTTTGGCATACAGTGCCGGTAATTGTTTCACGAAACCATCGGTTCCCAACAGTCCGACTACCGTAGTCGTTCCACAAGCCAGTAAACGGCTTAACGGTACTTCAGGGGCCAAAGAAAAGTAGCCGGTTTGTCCGCCTCCGCCAATGATATGTACGTGCTGGTCTATACAGCCGGGAGCAGCATTCATGCCTGCCCCATCGATCACTTCCACCTCTAATCCCCGAATATCGATATGGGGTGCGATACAAGCAATCTTTTCACCACAAATAAGCAGGTCGTTCATCCCCCTGTCTTCAGGAGCATAAAGATGTATATTTTGAATCAGTTTGAACATCATAATCAGTATTACTTGTTAGATAAAAAAGTGAATAACTATCATTACAATCAGTGTAATTGTCAGCGGAATGATATTGCGTTTGGCCAAATCGGTAGCCGACACGCCGGCAATCTCCGAGATAGCAATAATGACACCGGCAATAGGTGATGCCGCCCGTCCCATGCTCGATGCTAATTGCATAGGTAATATCATATCTACGGGAGTCATACCGACTTTGGTAGCAATTGACGGAACCAGCGGACCAAACGAGAAGAACGAAGCATTTCCACTTCCCATCAGGATAGCAGCCAGGAAAAGAATCAGGATAATGACAATCGAAACCAAAATGCCAGAGAATCCCAGACTGGTACATCCTTCAACCAACGCATCAATAAAGCCAAGGCTAATTAACCCCTTAGAGAAGATTTCTGCCGCAACAATCAGTGTCACCACATTGGTAAATACCTTACCCATCCCTTCCCAGAATGATTTCATAGTCATAAAAACAGCTTTAAAAGAACGAAGACGTATCAACTCAAACAACATGGAAACTGCCAGAGAGACAAACATAGCCGTAGTGGTATCCAATTCAATCGGAGGGTCGAACAGGTGTACATATTTCGAAAAGATGATTAACAGGAATAACGGCAACACTGGCAGAATCGCATAAATCAATGGAATATCCACCTTGAAATCTTTTGTATCCATCATTTCTGGTTGCGTACGTCCTGACTGGCGATCCTTGCGGTCAAAATAACGATTGGTGAGATAGTAAACAATCATTAGCAAAATAGTAAGCGGAATGGCCAGCGGAAGCTGGTGTTCAACAAAGTACAGCATATTATTTTGACCGACAAGTTCCGCCGCCCGGGCGGTATTGGCCGAACCGGGACCCATATCAAAAATAGTGCAGGCAGAAATAACCGATACTGCCGTCAGACGACTCACTCCCAAACCTACCAAAATAGGAAAGATAGAAGCAACCAGCAACAAACCAAGTCCTGTTGCGCTCGGTGTACAAATGAAAAGCATCTGTCCGATAGGGATTACAATGGAAGCAGCGATATAGGGAAACTTCTTGAAAATAGCCAGCGGTTGCATAGACACATATACCAATGCATCACTAGCCTTGATCTTTTTCATGTAAGCTACATAACCTCCAATAGTCATAATCATCAAACCAACACGAAGCATGTTCGATGAAAAAGTTTCTTTTATAATCCGAAAGAGGTCGAAAACCGGCGTCCCCGTTGTTTCGGTCAGACTTAGCGAATGCATACCAAGCAACATGCTAAGTGCTAACATCAAAATCCCGGCTACCATCAATACTCCTTGCGGGTTATTCTTTTTCATTAGCCAATAAGCTACCAATACAATTACCTGTAAGGCTATAAATGCACCTATATATATCATCATAGTATTCTTTATTTGAATTATTCTGCTTCTACACCTTTGTTTTTAGTAGTAGTCAAATTATTAAATATTGCGCTCGGAATCTTGAAGTTTGCACCAGGATTGCCACTTAAGTCGAGTTCTGTCAATTTAACCAGATTCGAAACATTGATTTCTGTCAATTTATTATTTTTCAGATTAAGAGTTTCCAGATTGGGGGTATATGAGAGATTAATGGTCGAAAGCGTACCATATCCACTTTTCGTACTACCATTACAATTCAAAATACGCAACTTAGGGTTACCACTCAAATCCAATGAACCGACTCCTGCCGTATTCACTTGTAGGACCTCTAAATTACTAAGTCCAGTAAGCGGAAGTGCCTCGGTAAACTTATTTGAGGTGGCAGTAAATTCAACCAGTCCTGTAAAGAACTGCAAGCCATCTACAGAAGCTATAGGGGTCTCTGCCGTTTCAAGACCGGCTGTAACCAACTCACTGGTAGCGGCTGATGTTTTCGCTACATTTACCGCCGTAACAGTAGCCGCCATCGTCTTATCCAACTGATATTCATTGCCCTCTTTCACAACCAGCCCTTGTGGCAATTTACCAGCATCTGTTGAAAGATAATAAAGATACTCTCCAAAAGCCTTATCCGGGATTGTGAACAATTCACCGTCTTCACCTCCTCCACCTTCGGAATCAGCCACCACTCCGACAGCAGTAGTCAACTGGGTCATTAAATCCTCCGGAATAGCAAAAGGAGCAGCCGGGTTATTGCTCAAATCAAGTTCTTTCAATGCTGCATAGTTTGAAGGAAGAATAAAGCCATTCTCCTGAAGATTTTGGTTCTTTAAATAAATATGTTCTATCACATTATTATTTGCAAAGCTAATTGTAGAAAGTTTGGTAGATGTATCACCGGCCGAATTTCCACCATAGCGAAAGCGAATAAGTTTTGTATTCTGCGACAAGTCCAGTGCTGCAACAGAGTTATTATTCATCTCAACCGTTTCCAGCTCGGTCAATGCAGTCAGATCCATACGCTCCACCGAATTGGAAGTAATCTTCAATGTCTTTAGAGCGGTAAAGAACTGCAAACCGTCCATATCTACAATCTTCACTGCAGCTGTAGCCAATCCCGCATTCTCCAGTTTAGCTATCTGCGCATCGTTTTTTACCAGATAGAGATTTTCTACGGTAGCAGCCTTTTGGGTGTTCAGGTAGAATTTGCCATTTTCCGCAACAGCCATTTCATAAGGAAGCTTGTTTTCGTCTGTACGGCTACAGTTATAAACAAGGTATTCTCCCAACGCACGATCTTTAATTTCATAAAGGTCTTGCTCACCACCTCCCTGTATATCTTCCACATCATTAGTGGTACAAGATGAGAGTCCTCCAAGCAATAATGCCATGCAAAACATTGCAGTAGTCATCGGTTTGTTCATTCGCATCATAATTTCAAAAGTATTGGTTTTGAGCGTAAAAGTAACATTAACGAGTAAACGAAAAGATTAATACAGACCTTAACAAAAGATTAATATTGCAAATAAAGCGCCTTTTTTTTGTATTTTCTTCTCTCTACTGATGAATATAACTCTAAAAATGGGAAAATACTCCGCTTGTTGCCCAAATTATTATCTACCTTTGCAACGATTATCATATCAAGAAAAAGAAGATGGAAACGTCCAGCAAAAAAAGAATTATTATTCTATCCGCTACCGGTATCTTGCTTACCGGGCTCATTTGTCTCTTTATATCCCGCAATATTATTTTATGCCATATCGTTGACAAACGGACTACACGTATCGAACAGGCATACGGACTGCAGATTCATTATCAGAAGTTACAAATGGAAGGCTGCAATAAGGTGGTTTTACAAGGACTTTCTATTATTCCCAACCAACGGGATACCCTGCTGACATTGCAATCTGTCAACGTAAAACTAAGTTTTTGGAAGTTACTAAAAGGAGAAGTCGAAGTACGCAATGTCCATATGGATGGGCTGGCAATAAACTTTATCAAATATGATTCCCTAGCCAACTATGACTTCCTGTTCCTTAAACGACAACAAGAGACAGAGTCAAAGCCTGCCATAGAGAGCAACTATGCCAACCGCATCGACCGGGTATTGAACCTCATTTACGGCTTTCTGCCCGAAAACGGCCAACTCAACCAAATAAAAATAGCCGAACGCAAAGATAGTAACTTCGTTGCAGTCAACATCCCCTCCTTTGTTATTAAGGATAATCATTTTCAATCAACCATTCAGATAAAAGAAGATACACTGCCTCAACAACAATGGCAAGCATCGGGTGAACTGAACAGAAGAGACTATACATTAAAAGCAGCTCTCTTTGCTCCGGAGAAAAAGAAAATCTCACTACCTTATATTACCCGCCGTTTTGGAGCAGAAGTCACTTTCGACACATTATCTTATAGCATGACTAAAGATAAACGTGCGACCGCCCAACTGCTCCTCAAAGGAAAAGCAAGAGTGAACGGACTGGACGTATTTCATAAAGCCCTCTCTCCTGAAATCATTCATCTCGATCGCGGACAACTCTGTTACGAGATGAATATAAACGGACACTCATTTGAATTGGACAGCACCACCATTGTTGACTTCAACAAACTCCAGTTTCATCCTTATTTACGGGCCGAGAAGGAGAAGGGAAACTGGCATTTCACTGCAGCAGTCAACAAATCCTGGTTTCCGGCAGACGATCTGTTCAGTTCTCTGCCGAAAGGATTATTCAGTAATCTGGAAGGCATCAAGACAAGTGGTGAGCTGGCTTATCATTTTCTGTTAGACATTGATTTTGCGCAACTGGATAGTCTCAAACTGGAATCTGAATTGAAAGAAAAAGATTTCCATATCATAAGCTATGGAGCTACTTCACTCTCCAAAATGTCCGGTGAGTTCATTTACACAGCTTATGAGAATGGAGTGCCGGTACGAACCTTCCCTATCGGCCCTTCATGCAATCACTTTACACCCTTAGACAGCATTTCCCCCATTCTAAGAATGTCTGTCATGCAAAGCGAAGATGGAGCATTCTTTTATCATCGCGGTTTCCTGCCCGATGCCTTACGGGAAGCACTGATTTACGACCTGCAAGTGAAACGCTTTGCACGCGGAGGAAGTACGATCACCATGCAACTGGTAAAGAATGTATTCCTGAACCGTAACAAGAACTTTGCGCGTAAACTGGAAGAAGCATTGATTGTGTGGCTGATAGAGAATGAAAGACTAACTTCCAAAGAACGTATGTACGAAGTATATCTGAATATTGTAGAATGGGGACCGCTCGTTTATGGTATTCAGGAAGCGTCTGCTTATTATTTCAAGAAACGCCCTTCGCAACTGACCACGGAAGAAAGTATTTTCCTAGCTTCCATTATCCCGAAACCCAAGCATTTCCGCAGTTCTTTTGCAGAAGACGGACAATTAAAGGAGAATATGGAAGGTTACTACAAGCTGATTGCAAAACGTCTTGCACAGAAAGGAGTAATAAGTGAAATCGAGGCGGATAGTATCCGCCCCGATATCCAAGTTACGGGCGACGCCCGGAATAGTCTAGCCGGTGAAAAACCGAAGTCTAGTTCTCCTACCGCTGAGGAGCAATGAGATTGATATAAATAATAAAGGAATAGGTTATCTTCTTGAACTGCTGTTTCTTTCAGAAGAACGGGAAGAGCTTTGAGTGCTATTACTTCTCGTACTTCCGGAAGAAGAGCGTCTTTCTGTTTGTCCGCTGGAAACATTGCTCCGGGTAGAGCTACCGCTGCTTCGAGTAGAACTCGAACTACCGCTACTACGGCTAGAGGTAGTACTACTGCTACGGCTGGTAGTATTTTCACTACTGCGACTGGAAGAACTACGACTGGAGCTAGAACTGCCACGATTGGAACTAGAACTGCCACGACCGGAGCTACCACGACTGGAAGAACTATTGTTTCTATCAGAACTGTTATTTCTATTATAGGAACCACTACTATCGTTTCGCCTACTTGAACTTTCCCTTGAGCTGCGACTTGTCTTTCCACTTTCACGGTTGGAACCGCTACTTGTCGAACTTCCGCTTGTCGGTCTGCGATTAGAGCTTGAAGAACCGGAACTTGTTTCCGGACGGGGACGAGTCGACGTACCAGGTCGCGTTGTCGTTCCGGGACGAGACGTATCAGGACGAGTAGATGTGCTTGGACGAGACGTTCCGGGACGTGTTGTTGATGAACCCGGACGGGAAGAATTACCCGGACGTGTCGGTGCATTATGCGGACGAGTGGAAGTATTCGGACGGAACCGGACAGAACCAAAGTCCGAACGACGATAAGAGTGATATACTCTCTGATCTCTCACCCGGTGCGGTGCAGAGTAATGGTTGAAATTAGTATATCTTCCCCGATAGTAGCTTGTATGGTGAAAGTGTGGACGATAATGCGCTCCACAATAAGTACGGTAATGATAAGGCACACCAAAATAGAACAAGCTACGGTTCGGGTAATTGATGTAAACCCTGAAACTCCATTTCCCTCCGGTTACATAAATCGGCCGATAGAAATACTCGGCACCGAGAAACCGACGATACTGCGCATCACTCAATACCCAGCGAAGATCGTCGTTACGGATATCCAAAGCTTCATAATAATCATCCAATGCCCATTCGTAACCACGTGCTACGTAATCCATTATATTACGGACAGAATAAATAAAGTCGTAATTAATCTCATACGCATCATTATATTGCTGTGTACTCAAACTCAATTCATACGCCATCTTATCGGTAAGAAAACGTGTCTCCTTACGTACCTTGCTGGTGCTCATTCCAGCCATTACGGTCATATTGGCAGTCAGACCGACCGCAAAGAGTAAAAAAAGTATTCGTTTCATAATTCAATCTCCTATCATTTATTATTCCGATAATATTCCTCAATAAACATGCGTAACATATCTCTATAACCGTACAGTTAATAGTATCAACGCCGACCATACCCTATCACAAAATCATTCATCTTGTCCTTGCTGGAAGTAAATGTCAGGGTATTAATCACTGTAAAGAAAGCTTCTTTATCTACAATGCGGGGATACATTATCTTCATAATTTCCATCCGGTCATCGTCAAATGTATAAAGTTTGGTCAGTTGGAGACATTGGGCAGATGTAAAATCAGAACCGGCCAATGCAGCATTAAGCAACTTTATACGATCATCTTTAAAAGGCTCCTTCTTCATCTCATTATAAAACGTTTGAAAGAGCTGATCGTTCATGACCCTGTTGTAACCATATCCCGGGCGGTGTTCTCCTTGTCCCGGACGATGTCCCCCCTGTCCGGGGCGGTCGGGTCTTTCCGGATGCATGTTATCACGTCCGTCTACCCATATCTCTTTCACTCCCCTACCATCGAAATAAACATAGTCTTTATACAATTTTTCTCCTTTCCATACTCGCTCTCCCGGACGGGTAAAGCGGGTGGCATATACTTCAACAGTATAATGTCCGGGATTCAAATTGGCTATAAAGCAGGTAGTAGTAGGCAAACTGATTTGGTTTCCTCCCAAGTAAACAAGTATCGGAGTGTTCCCACCGTCGATACGGATTCCGTTAACAGACTGCGCTTGTAAGGAAAGGGCAGCGAACAGGATGCAGAAACTTATTATAATCTTACGCATAACTTATCTCGTTTTTATTATTTATATCTTTAATCTGATACCACAAAAATAGGGTGAGGAAACTCCCCACCCCAATGATTCTCTCTATTCGTATGTAGGGAAATCCCTATTCTGTTTAGGAATCCGCCAAAACAATGCCATCCTCGTGCAAGGTAATCAGACGTTTCTTATACAAGTCGCCCACTCCTTTCTTAAAGGTTTTCTTGCTGACACCAAACGTATCGTAGATATCTTCCGCAGGACTTTTATCATTCAAGTTAATTCGTCCCCCGTGCTCTTTGATATAGTCTAGCAGCGTTTTCGAAAAATCGTCAATCTTTTCAAAACCGGGTTTCTGAAGAATCAAATCTACTTTACCATCTTCACGCACCTGTTTCACAAAAGCTTTCATTTCCATCCCTGTCTCCAACGGACAGAATATTTCATTTTCATACAACAAACCGCTATACATATCATCTATAATTGCCTTAAAGCCTAAGTCCGTCTTCTGCCAGATAAGAATATTCACCTCTGCTCCCGGAGCATATTCCGGCTTTTCTTTCGACAGATAACGTTCCACTTTTGCTGAAGCCACAATACGGTAACTCTCTTCATCCACATGTGCATGAACCACGTATTTCCGTCCAACCTGCATTTTCATCTTCTGCTCACGGAACGGCACAAATAGGTCTTTCATCAATCCCCAGTTCAGGAAAGCTCCGTATTGATTTACCCAGGAGACTTCCAGACAAGCAAACTGTCCGACCTGCACTAACGGGGTCAGTGTCGTAGCAATCAGCCTCTCATCCATATCCAGGTAAAGAAACACATTCAAAAAATCTCCTATCTTACAATCCTCGGGCACATAGCGGGTAGGCAACAAAATCTCACCTTCTTCCCCACCATCGAGATATACGCCGAAATCGACTTCCTTCACGACTTCAAGCTGGTTGAACTTTCCTAATTCGATGCTCATATTCTTATCTATTATATTATATAAGCAGCAAAGATAATCTATTTTGAATAGATCCCTCAATCTGTCAGCTATAACTTTTCGTTATCGAGAAAAACTATTTGCAATGAACAATCTGCGTTCTAATATGTTAACTTTGTAGCGACAAAAAGAAAGAGTAAATTATTCACCTTTTTAAACATATAAAATTATGGAATTTCTAACCAACGAGAAACTTACGATTGTGGGAGCTGCCGGAATGATCGGCTCCAACATGGCACAAACAGCCATGATGATGAAACTCACTCCGAATATTTGTCTCTATGATCCATTCGCACCAGCTTTGGAAGGAGTAGCTGAAGAACTGTATCATTGCGGTTTTGAAGGTGTCAACCTTACCTATACTTCCGACATCAAAGAAGCGCTGACCGGAGCTTCTTATATTGTTTCTTCCGGTGGAGCAGCCCGTAAGGCAGGTATGACCCGCGAAGATCTGTTGAAAGGAAATGCAGAGATTGCCGCTCAATTCGGAAAAGACGTTCGTCAATATTGCCCGAACGTAAAACATATCGTTGTCATCTTTAATCCTGCAGACATCACCGGCTTGATTACTTTGTTGTATTCAGGTTTGAAACCTTCACAAGTTTCTACATTGGCTGCGTTGGATAGCACCCGCCTGCAAAACGAACTGGTGAAATACTTCCATATCCCCGCTTCCGACATTCAGAATTGTCGTACGTATGGCGGTCATGGAGAACAAATGGCTGTATTTGCATCTACCACCAAAATAAAAGGAGAACCCCTGACCGATTTCATCGGTACTACCCGCCTTCCGTTGACGGAATGGGAAGCACTGAAAGTACGTGTCATCCAGGGTGGAAAACATATCATCGACCTGCGCGGCCGTTCTTCTTTCCAAAGCCCGGCTTATCTGTCTATCGAAATGATTGCTGCTGCTATGGGCGGACAGCCATTCCGCTGGCCTGCCGGAACGTATGTTTCCAATGGCAAATTCGACCATATCATGATGGCGATGGAAACTTCAATTACTAAAGACAGCGTTACTTATAAAGAAATAGCCGGAACTCCTGCCGAACAGGAAGAATTAGAAAAGAGCTACGAACACTTATGTAAACTTCGTGACGAAGTGATTGAAATGGGAATCATCCCAGCCATCAAGGACTGGCATGCTTTGAATCCCAATATTGACTAATCAAACAATATTAGCGAAAGCAGAAGGCCGAAACCTGACGATCTTTTTATCGTTCCGGGTTTCGGCCTTTTTTATTTCATTGCCAATGTCATTCCCACGGAAGAACATTCCTGACAAATCCCTTTAAGGACATAATTAATGCTATGCAAAGTAAATCCTTCAGGCAAATCAATCACCGGGATATGGGTACCTTCCAGGCAGAATGTACGATGACATTTCTCACAATAAAAATGCGAATGTAAATCCTGTACCACACAATTGCAAGAGTTGTCGCAAACGGCATACTTCAACGAGCCGCTTCCATCGTCTATGCTATGTATGAGGTGATGAGACAAGAAGAGAGCGATGGTACGGGATATGGTCGATTTATCAACTGTGTCGAGCAATGTTTCGAGGTCAAGCAATGACACTGCACGCTCTGCCTGCATCATCTCTTTTATCACCAAGAGCCTTATTGCAGTTGGCTTAATGTCTCTTCTGACCAGCTTATCCAAATAAATATCTTCTTCCATCTTTCTCCTATTTTATCATTTTCTGTATTCTGACGGCGTTCATAATAGCAAGCAACGCAACGCCTACGTCTGCGAAGACAGCTTCCCAAAGAGTAGCGATTCCACCGGCTCCCAAAATCAATACAAGCAATTTCACTCCAAATGCCAGTGATACATTCTGCCAAATGATTCTTCGTGTCAACTTTCCTACTTTGATAGCTTCGGCTACTTTCGACGGCTGATCTGTCTGTATCACGACATCGGCTGTTTCAATGGCTGCATCACTGCCCAATCCTCCCATAGCAATACCGACATGACTCAAAGCAAGCACCGGTGCGTCATTCATTCCATCGCCGACAAATGCAATCCGGTTTGCCTCATCCTGACGCAATTCTTCTAGGTGTTTCACTTTCCCTTCCGGCAGCAAGTCGCCATAGGCTTTCGATATGCCGAGCTTCTCCGCAAAGTTAGTAACAATACTCTGTTTATCACCGGATAATATCTGTATGTTTTCAATATTTAAAGCTTTTAAGCGATCAATAGCTACCTTTGCGTCTTCTTTCAAGGCATCAGCCAACAACAGATAACCGGCATAACGGTTTCCAACAGCACAGGCTACAATGGTATCTGTCATCTTCAACAATTCTTGCGGAAAGGATATATCAAACTTGGACAGTAACCGGCAATTACCAACCAGAACCGGTATTCCGCCTACCGTTGCTTCCAATCCGAAGCCGGCATATTCTTTCGTATCGGTAACGGTTACGCGTTCTATGTTTTGTTCTTTTGCGTAGTTTACAACAGCCTTGGCAATCGGATGTGTGCTATCACTTTCTACCGAAGCAATCAGTTTCACTAATTCTTCTTCCGAAATATCGCCTGCACTTTTACAGGCCTGCACGTCAAAGGTTCCTTTTGTCAGGGTTCCTGTTTTATCGAATACCACCGTATTGATCTTAGTGATAGCGTCCAGATAATTACCGCCCTTGAATAAAATACCCAATCGGGATGCCGCTCCGATACCACCAAAATAGCCTAATGGAATACTAACCACCAATGCGCATGGACATGAAATCACCAAAAAGACCAAAGCTCTGTATAACCAATCATTAAATGTGAATACAAATGCAGGATTGATAAGTGAATAGACAAATGGAGATAATACAATTAATACGGCCAGTATGATAACAATCGGTGTGTAAACACGGGCAAACTTGCGAATAAACAATTCTGCCGGGGCTTTGCGTTCGGCGGCATTCTGAACAAGTTCCAATATTCGGGCGAGTGCGCTCTTGTCAAAAGGTCTCGTCACTTCAAGTCGGATTACCTTGTCGGTTACAATCATTCCGGCAAGCACTTCCTCCCCTTTCCGAATATTACGAGGCACGCTTTCGCCCGTTAATGCAGCTGTATTAAAGGCGGCAACTTCATTCTGCATGATTCCATCCAATGACACTCGCTCACCTGCCTTTATTTCTATGATTTCACCGACTTTTATCTTTTTAGGACTTTCAGTAACAAGATTACCCTCTCTAAGTACCAGTGCTTTTTCGGGTCTTACGTCTAATAAGGCTCCGATATTACGTTTGGCTTTATCTACCGCTTTACCCTGAAACAGTTCTCCTACTGTATAAAATAGCATCACGGCTACGCCTTCCGGATATTCACCAATATAGAAAGCCCCCAGAGTAGCAATAATCATTAGAGTAAACTCACTGAAATAGTCTTTTTCCCTGATGCTTTCCCAGGCTTCTTTCATCACCGGAATTCCTACCGGAAGATAGGCTACGATATACCATATCAAAGAAACATATCCTTCACGGAAGAATGCTAAATCGAGAGCATTCATTATTATTCCACCTGCCAGCAGCAGGAGAGAGAATATCACTTTCCCATATTCATGGAAGTTCGAAACCTTTGCATCAACCTTTTTTTCTGCTGCGCATGAATGAGCGCCACAACTACAATGTCCCATAACATTCATCATTTAGTTGATGCAAAGGTAGCAAATGATTTATGCAACAAAGTTGCAAAATCGGTTTTAGAACATATATCCCAATGAGATCATCAGGTTTCTGTTCTTCATTCCTACTTCTTTGATTACCTCAACAAGTCCGAAATCATAGCTTATGGCAACCTGATATTTCTTACTGAACTCAACTCCGGCTTTCAGTCCAAGACCGAGGTCGAATCGTTTCAGACCATCGTCGCCAAATATATCTTCGGATGCTGAATTGCCTCCTATTTCATCAAAATCAAAATAATCACCGTCCACTTTCGCTTTTGCTTTTCCAAACAGTCCGACAGCAATATAAGGACCTACACTACCAAATAATGAGAAATCATCATTCACTGCATATTTATATCCTACACGTACTGGTACTTCCAGATAGTATGGATTAAATGTTATGCTTGCAAGTGATCCGCCATCAACTTTAGCACCTTTCAATGTCAACAATGCAGCGAAATCCATATAGGCACCACTACCATTCGCATCCTGCGACAATCCCACTTCTGCTTTAACTCCTGCGTGAAAACCTATCCTGCTGTCAAAACCTGTAATGGTGTATTTACTAACATTCATACCTGCCATCACACCCCATTTCAGGTTGTCTTGAGCATTGATACTCACTACGCTTATCGCTACTAGAGCGAACAATAACAAGGCCTTTTTCATACGAATAAATAATTTAATTATTGTTTAGAAATTATGTGAGGCAAAAATAACAATAATTCGCATAACTCCGAGAGGTTTAGTGAAAATATATAAAATAAACGATATGAATCTTATGAGATATAGTCATAGCAAGGGAACCAGACTATTTCAAACGATTTTATGGAACATAGAACAAAAACACTCTGCACAGAGAAAAAAACATAGGATGAAAGACTGTATAACTTAATTAATTGTTATCTTTGCACAATCAGTCGTAGCGCGACTGTATTGTTTGTTTTAAGAAAAAAAAGCGTTTAGCTGATTTCTGTGCCAGTGAAAAGTCCAAAAATTCCAAACACACAGAGAAGCAGATAAATGCTCCTTGCAATATGCGGGGAGTGTTTCCTGTTTGTGTGTTTAGGGCTTGGACTCCCTCTCTGGCGGATAGGCAAATGCTCTCCGCTTTTTTTGTGCCTATAAATTTGCGGTAGATGTAAAACAACAAGTTAATAATAACCACAAAGGCAAGTCAATTCGGATGGAGCGACACCCGAACGACTGCAAAGTCGAAAACGTAACATTTAGATGTTGCTACTTGCCTTTGAAAATATAAGAGGTAAAGGCTAGCAATACCCTCGAGGGGAACAAATGGATTCATCCAGGAGTTCCCCTCTATTTTTGTAAAGATGTGTACTATTGGAAAGACAGATATTAGGTCTACATATAAATTGGTTCTTAATCAAATTCCGTGCTACTTATTTATGTTCAATAACCTTATTCATGGCTATTCCGGGGTACTTTAAGATGCATATAGCTTGGATAATTTATTTGCTATTTCTAATATGCTGATATCCCTTTATCCATCAACCTTTCAATGAGCTTTACTAGCACGGAATTTGAAGAAGAACCAAATCGGGGGTTCTTAATCAAATTCCGTGCTACTTATTTATGTTCAATTACCTTATTCATGGCTATTCCGGAGTACTTTAAGATGCATATAGTTTGGATAATTTATTTGCTATTTCTAATATGCCGATATCCCTTTATCCATCGGCCTTTCAATGAGCTTTACTAGCACGGAATTTGATTAAGAACCTATAAATTTGGTTCTTCGTCAAATTTGGTGGTACTTCTTCTATTGTGAATAAAGAATCTTGGCTCTCAGTAGTTTACTTCCTGCCCTATTGTACATCTGCCTTTTTACCGCTTTAATTTTATTCACTGTCCCCTCCAGTAATCCGTTATTAAAGGGGATATCAATAGCTGCCTGTACTGCCTCCCAGTCTTTTTCAATACCATATGCAAAGTTCGTCAGTGCCATATTCCGTGTTGCCTTCGCTTTTTCTAATCCACTTTCTAATATCCTTATCATAAGTGTTCCCATTAAT
>NZ_JH114332.1:0-12997 GCF_000157095.2 Bacteroides sp. D1 | reverse complement strand
AGATTATCGTAGCCAAGTACTGAATCTAGAAATCATGGAATAACTCCCTATTTGTAGGAGTATTTTCTTTTTTTGATGTATATTTGTACGTTGTAGATATGGCTTGTTGCATTGTAACTCTTAATGATGTGGTGTCTTTAAAGTTACTAAAAAGCAAACATATCTACAACTTTTTATAGGATTAAGAAAGAAGAAGAGGGAAACCGTCGAAATAAAAAAGAGATTACCACCAAATTTGACGAAGAACCCTATAAGTAATCTGCTAATACCATACCACATTGGGATATGAAAATAAGATTTCTTATCTTTGTTGCGTAATTGATTGATAAACCAGTAATATTCGTCCATTTATGAAACTCTGTATCTAGCTAAGCTCAACGAATAGCATCATTTCTAACAGGGCTATTCAGCTATCCGACAGGCAACTACTCTCCTGCCAAAGAGTTTTATATCCATTTTTATAAACTTACGGAACTGTGTGCTGCTATGATGTGGTATGCCGTATCGTGTTATTTTTAAGTTGAGCAATGAATTATACATATAAGCAAATATGGCTCATCAACTTTCCTGTGATGATGAGCATTCTGATGGAACAATTAATCAATATTACCGACGCTATTTTCCTGGGGCATGTGGGAGAAGTCGAACTGGGAGCTTCTGCGCTTGCCGGAATCTACTATTTGGCTGTTTATATGCTGGGCTTCGGATTTAGCATCGGGCTGCAGGTAATGATTGCCCGGAGAAATGGGGAACAACATTATAAAGAGACGGGACGTACATTTTTTCAGGGATTATATTTCCTGTCGGGAATGGCAATCATTCTTTGCCTATTGCTCCATTTGGCTTCTCCCTTGATCCTGCGTCAATTGATTACTTCGGATGAAATTTACCAGGCAGTGATTCATTATCTGGATTGGCGTAGCTTCGGTTTGTTATTCTCATTTCCTTTTTTAGCTTTCCGGTCTTTTCTGGTAGGGATAACAACGACCAAAGCATTGTCCGTGGCAGCTATCATGGCTATCTGTATCAATATTCCTTTTAACTATCTGCTGATATTCAAACTGAATCTGGGTATATCCGGGGCGGCGATGGCTTCTTCTTTGGCAGAGTTCGGAGCTTTTATCGTACTCCTATTATATATGTGGGTGAGGGTAGATAAAGTGAAATATGGGCTGAAGGTCGTTTATGATGAGAAAGTGTTAATAAAGTTGTTGAGGATATCTGTATGGAGTATGCTTCACTCTTTTATCAGCGTTGCTCCCTGGTTTCTGTTCTTCGTTGCTATCGAGCATCTGGGAAGGACAGAGCTTGCTATTTCCAATATTACTCGTAGTGTTTCTACCGTCTTTTTTGTGATTGTCAACTCTTTTGCATCCACTACTGGTTCATTAGTCAGCAATCTAATTGGGGCGGGGCAGGGGAAGGAACTTTTTCCCGTTTGCCATAAAGTTCTTAGGTTGGGTTATGCCGTGGGAGTTCCATTGATAGTTATGACTCTTTGGGGTAACCAATGGGTTATCGGATTTTATACGAATAACGATAATCTGGTGAGACTAGCTTTCTATCCTTTTATAGTTATGCTGTTGAATTATGCTTTTGCACTGCCCGGATATGTTTATATCAATGCTGTTACCGGTACAGGAAAGACGAAGCTCGCCTTTATCTTCCAGTTAATCACCATTCTTGTATATTTGATTTATCTGTATCTGTTAAGTGAATGTTTTCATGCTTCTCTGACTGTGTATATGACGGCAGAATATTTGTTTGTTATTTTATTAGGGATGCAATCTATCATTTACTTAAAGAGGAAATCCAACTAGAATATGTATTTTTGTACTTTCAATACTTGATACTTTCTCGAAATGACTGAAGATATAAAGAATAAACTTTTGATGTGTGCGGAGATGTATCATCGCGCAGACTTTATACAAAGCGATCCGGTGCAGTTTCCCCATCGTTATACGCTGAAACAGGATATCGAAGTCAGCGGTTTGCTGACGGCGATTATGAGTTTTGGCAATCGCAAACAGATCTTGAAGAAAGTGGACGAATTGCACGGGCTAATGGGAGATTCGCCTTATCAGTATGTACTGTCCCGTCAGTGGGAGAGAGATTTCCCATCGGGAGCAACCAGTAGTTTTTATCGGATGCTGTCACATGCTGATTTCTATGGATATTTTCAGCGATTATACATTGCTTATACACAGTTTGAAAGTCTGGAAGAAGCCTTGAAGACATACCCCGGAATACCGATGGAAAAGCTATGTGCATTTCTTGAAGTCTCTGCCAAAAGCCCTCAAAAGAAACTGAATATGTTTTTGCGTTGGATGATTCGTCGGGACTCGGCGGTCGATTTGGGGATTTGGGAAAGTTTTGATCGTAGAGATTTGATTGTCCCTTTAGATACACATGTATGCCGGGTGGCACATTATTTCAAGTTGACGGATACGGAAACTTTTTCTTTGAAAAATGCCCGCCAGATAACGGCAGCATTGGCTGAGGTCTTCCCGGATGATCCTTGCTTGGGCGATTTTGCCTTGTTCGGATTAGGGGTGAATGGGGAGATTTAATGTATAATCTGATACAATGAAATTTTCGATTATAATCGAAAAATTTGAGAGTTGTTAAAATACTGTTAGAATAATTTATTGATATTTATTCTGCCTAGTTTTTTGGGGGGAAAAGCAATTTTCCGAAAAGAGGGTATTCAGTCTCCTAATAGTCATCATAATTCCACATTTATTTTATAGGAGTGTTCCAACTTTCTTGATGACCTTATTGAGTACTTATAACTATATAAATACAATTTTAGTAATGTTGAAGGATTATACGGTAGTGTCCCTTCTGATTGAAGTTTGACATGTTTAACTCCAGCTCATTTATAGACAAGATATCCACAAATAAATCGATAACCCTTACCCTAGAATTTGGTGCAACTAATTGTTCAAGTGTTGTCATTCGAACTTGATTCCTGTTTTCTCCTACTATGTAGTTTATAGATATATTGTTTAGTTTCTTATCCATAAATATACGAAAAATAAATGATAATTCAATATAGCTTCTAAGTTTTTTGCACAGACTCCTGAAGGCTTACTTTGTTTTGAGAGTGTGGGGATTGAAGAGGTAATGAGTGCATTCTTTGTGTTTAATATTATAATTCATGGATGATAATTTTTTATCTTTGTATTAGGAATCATTTATTTTTTGTATTTAAATTTTGTATAGGTATGGTAGACGTTTTGACAAAAGAGCAACGGCGGAAGTGTATGTCGAATATTCGTAGTAAAAATACGAGGCCGGAGATTCTTGTGCGAAAATATCTATTTTCCCAAGGTATTCGTTTTCGTGTTAATGTGAAAAGGTTGCCAGGGACTCCTGATATTGTGTTAAGAAAGTATAGAACTGTGATCTTTATTAATGGGTGTTTTTGGCATGGTCATGAAGGGTGTAAATACTATGTTTTGCCGAAGACCAATACAGAATTCTGGAAAGAAAAAATAGGGAAGAATAAAGAACGGGATTTAAAAGAACGAATGCAACTCCGAAATATGGGGTGGCATGTTGTCTTATTATGGGAATGTCAATTGAAAAGTAAAGTCCGGGAACAAAATTTGAAAGGGTTGTTATATACTTTGAATAAGATAGTATTAGAAAACTATAATGCAAAACATATAGACTGACTGTATTAGCTAATTATAAAAAATAGAATGGAATATTTCTCAGGGCAATGATGTACCAGCTTTGTCCTCTCTTATTTTGGTTATTAATACTATTAGTGAAGATGGTATTCGTTATTCTCGATAAAAAACTATATTTTTGTATCCAAATCAATAATTGAATGACAGCTAAGCAATTCATCATACAAGATATAAAACTCGTTGACTTTCCGGAAGAGGTTGATGTACAAAATGGCATCAAGATATATGGCGAAACTAGTTGGGAGAACCAATTGGCAGTGTTAAGTCATTACCTGCATAATAATGATTGCATTGGTAATGAACAAAACAAGAAAGAAATATTATATACTATCCGGGAATTTTTGGAGCGAAAAAAAAGTAATAAAGAAGAGACGATAACTGAAGAGTATGTAATGAAGGTTGCTGAAAATCCAGTTGAGTATAGTCTCTTTTCTGACTTTTTTAGGGTTCCTTTCCCAAGTCCTCAATCTCCCCAATTTACTTTTATTGATTTGTTTGCGGGTATGGGAGGTTTTCGTTTGGCAATGCAAGCACAAGGAGGAAAATGTGTTTTTTCTTCAGAATGGAATAAATATGCTCAAAAAACTTATTTGGCGAACTTCGGTGAAATGCCATTTGGAGATATAACGAAAGAAGTTACTAAAAGTTATATACCTCAATATTTTGATATTTTATGTGCAGGTTTCCCTTGCCAACCTTTTTCTATTGCCGGTGTTTCTAAAAAGAAAAGTTTAGGACGGGAAACGGGCTTTAAGGACAAAACTCAAGGTACACTTTTTTTTGATGTAGCGGATATTATTAGTCGTCATCGTCCTAAAGCATTTTATTTGGAAAATGTGAAGAATTTGATGTCACATGATAAGGGTAATACCTTTAAGATTATAAAAGGTACACTGGAAGAATTGAATTATTCAATTCATTTTCAGGTTATGGATGGGCAGGCTTATGTACCTCAGCATCGGGAGCGTATTATGATTGTTGGATTTAATCGTGAAATTTTTCATGGAGAAGAACAATTCTGTTTTCCTGAACAAAAACAATCTACACGGGGCATACGGGAGATTTTAGAGTCAGATATTGATGATAAATATACATTGAGTGATAAACTTTGGAGTTATTTACAAAACTATGCAGAGAAGCATCGTGCAAAAGGAAATGGTTTTGGGTTTGGGATGGTTGATCTTAACGGTATCTCTCGTACATTGAGTGCCCGTTACTATAAAGATGGTTCAGAAATACTTGTTCCGCAAGGAAATGGGAAAAATCCTCGAAGATTGTCGCCTCGTGAATGTGCTCGATTGATGGGCTATCCTGATAAATATCGTTTAGATCAAGTTTCTGATGTACAAGCGTATCGACAGTGTGGAAATTCTGTAGTAGTTCCACTCATAACTGCAGTTTCTGAACAAATTATTAAAACAATCAATAATTATGAGCAACATACTGGACTCTGCGATACAAAGTGTACAGCAATCTAAAGCTGCTTGGTGCCGGTTTATTACTGGAAATGATACAGGTGCAACAGGAAGTCATCAAGCTGGTTTTTATATACCTAAGTGTGCATCAAGTTTACTTTTTGATGAACCGGGGAAAAAAGGAGAAAATAAGGAGAAAACTGTACAAATAAAATGGCAGGATGATTTTACAACGGAAAGTTGTATGAAATATTATGGACAAGGTACACGTAATGAGTATCGTATAACCCGTTTTGGTCGAGGCTTTCCTTTTTTTCAAGATGATAATGTTGGAGATTTACTCATTATTGCTAAATATACTGAAGAAGATTATTTAGGCTATGTTCTTAGTGCTGATGAAGATATAGATGGATTTTTTGCTTATTTCAATCTTGCTCCAGACGAAACAAATCAACTAATAGATGTCGCGGGTGTTATTAAACCAGACGAAAAAATAGTGCAACTCTTCCGTGATTTTGTTAGTCGTTTTGATAAATTTCCAGACACTCGACAAATGGCATTAGGAGCACGAGAATGTTATAATAAGGCTTATAAAATTGGTGAAAATGTTTTTAAAACTAATCCTGATGATGTCTTGTTGAATTGGGTGGATACAGAGTTCCGACTGTTTAAATGTATGGAAGAAAAATTTTATGCGGATATGATAACACATTCTTTTGATAGTATTGATACATTTATACAAACAGCTAATGAAGTGCTTAATCGTCGTAAGTCTCGTGCTGGTAAATCATTAGAGCATCATTTATCTGATATATTTGTACATAATGCACTTGTTTTTGAGGAGCAAGCTGTAACTGAAGATAATAAAAAGCCGGATTTCCTTTTTCCCAATGGTAAATGTTATCGTAATATACAATTTCCAGCTGGGGACCTTATTGTTTTGGGGGCTAAGACTACTTGCAAAGATCGTTGGCGGCAAGTTTTGACGGAGGCGGATCGTGTGGATGTTAAATTCTTATTTACTCTTCAGCAGGGAATATCAAAGAATCAGTTAAAGGAGATGCATGATTCCCGACTTACACTTGTTGTTCCTCAAAAGTATATTTCAAGTTTTCCACGAGACTATCAAGATGAAATAAAAGATCTTTTAGGATTTATCTTAATGGTAAAGGAGAAGCAGGAACATTTACCAAAACATTATTTTTTGTAGAAAAATAGGAGCTCTTCATAACTGTATGGAGAGCTCCGAATTCTTTGTTCTCAATATGATGGAGAGTCCCTTTAAGCTATACCTATAATTCTTTGATACCGATTGTCATTTTTACAATTTTCAAATGCGGGCCAATCTCGCACAGAATATTTGAGTAAATTGTCATCTTTTATAGCTTTAGATAAATAATCCAGCGCATTTGGTATATCACCGATGAGTGAATAAGCTGCAGCTATGACATCATTATCATACAAATCTTTATTATTTAGTATTTTATTCTTTATTTTCTTATCATCTAATTTATTGAGTTTGATATCTGCTATAAAATAATTAATTGCAATTTCTGGTATACAAGTTTGAGGGTTATCGTAATATTGTTTTAAGTCCCAATAAATTTCTTTATATTGTTTTAATTTTAATTTTGCATAAGAATAACTCACAAATGTGCTAACGTCTTTCTTATGTGTTTCCCAATATTTCTCAATAAGATTGCAGACAGTTTCATATTCTTCAAATTCGAGATTGTATAAGATAAGTATTTCATGGTCAATTTTATTATATTTATCTACAATAATTTGAGCTTTTTCTTTTTCTTGTATAATAGCATATAGCTTTATTAGCATATTATTTCTGAAGTAGTTTCCATTTTCGATATCTTCTAAAATTTTTATAGATTCAGCTATGTTGTCAAACTTTTTGGCAAAGATAGTTGCCTTTTTTAATAAATAGTCATAAGATGGGTTGTATTCCTTCTCAAATTCTTCCATGAATTTAGTTAGTTCATTTTTTTGATCTTTTTCTTCAAAATAATCAAGTAAAATTAAGACTGTTGATTCTACCCATGTAGGATCATCTGTTTGCTTAGCAAAACTATATCCATTAATCAAAAGCTTATCAATTTTTTCATTAATCATATTACTATAACGGTGGCAGACTTTTAGATAATTGGGATGATATTCGTTTTGCTCTTTATACTTTTTTAATAGAGATAATATTTCTTCTTTCTTTTTTTCATTTTCCTTCTTGTATAGATGACTATACCAGTCGCATAAATTAACCCATGCTTTATTGAATATACTTCCATCTAGTTTTATGCTGGTAAGATAACATGTTGTTATTACATTTGGAGCGATGTCTGATTCTTCTTTATTAATTAATGAATTGTAATAATCAGCCATAAAGTCTCCTTTTTTTCTATATAAGCTATAGTCATTGGGATATATTGCTATAGCTTTATCTATATATTCTATCTTATCTTTTATTTCAGGGAACGAATTGACAGCTTCTATATAATACATCTCTGTATTAGGTTTAATTGCAATCAAGGAGTCTATTGTTTGTTTATATTCTATGTTGTTTTCGAGATTCATATTATGAAGTAATGCTAATTTCATTTCTAATAATTCAGCTTTGTAACTTGAATTATCAGAATCTTCTAATTTTTGTTCATTGATTAATTTATAGGCCTGTTCTGTTTCGTCTTCTAGAAATAAAATTCTTACTTTATTTAAAGTTTTTTTTTCTTTCTTCGGAGATTTTAGATGAACTATCTTTTCTTGTTGTATTATCTTTTTTCTCTTTTTTTACATCTACGTGTTTGAAAAAATCTTCAAAAATATTGTGATTGACCATTTTCTTTAATCTTTTGGAGTCTTCTTGAATTATTTTAGAATTAGATTTTTCTACATATTCATTCGATGTTAAGCTTTTAATTAATTTAATTTGATGTTCACTGCTTAGAATTGCATTATCAATGGGCAATACACCTTTGTTTAAACGTTTATTAAGTTCAGCCATTAATTCGTCAAAACCTTCAATTTGTATGAAAAAGACTTTATCTTTCCATAGTAATTTTTTGAGATCATCTGAAATATTTTCATCTCCTTTTCTAATGCACCAATAAATACCATTTTTAAAGAATTCTTCTTTTTTCAATAGAAAAGATAAAATGTCCATAATTGATCTATCATTTCCTGCATATCCAACTACAATAAGTCCATAATCTTTAGAAAATTCAATGAATTTATTTTTCATATTTCCTTCTAATGATTCAGTTTCTCTTAAAGTACTTTTTATATCTTCGAATAAATAATCTCCATGAAGTTTGATTATTTTGGGACGTTTAGAAGTAACTGTAATACTTGTAATAGCAGAGTCGTGAGCACATACAACTGGACGGACATTAGAAAATCTATAAAAAGCTTCATTCAGTAAGTCGTCAAAATTTGTTGTGAATATTGCATTAAAATAGTTGTTTTCTATAAGTTTTACTAAATAAGCATACCCGATTGAAGGATTCTTGTTTGCTACTTCATTTTCAACAAATGCTCTTCTTTGTCGCTGTAAATCATATCGTTTTTCGAAAAGAGAAGAGTAGGGATTTCTTTCATCAAACCAGTTTTGTTTTTCGAAATATTCATCAGAAGTGATACTTGTATCATAGTCATCAGCATATTCAATGATTTCTTTTTTCCAATCATTTATTAATTGGGTTCCTGATTTTATACCTGAAGTTATGGAGCAACCTGCGCCCATAAGTAAAGAGTAATTGGGAGTTTCATCACATCTAATACTTAAGAATCTAACTAAATCTGATATTTTTTTTCTTTATGTCTTAATTCAAACAGAATGTCTTTTGCGCTTTCCATAATAATATTTGAGTTATGTGATAATATATGTCGAATATGCAAATATAATATTAATTTATTCTTTTACATCATTATATTTCTGGAAAATGTATTGACAGTGTAAGAAGAAAATTAGTAATATGAAATATTTGATGATAGTTTTTATATATATAAACCAATTGTATTTTTGGAAAAGTTATGTTTTAAAAAAGCAATGTCATTTATGAAGATGTCCTATTTCACCATTTGTGGGAAAGATTTTGTTTGGTAGGACGATTTTATTTAAAAGGTCTCTAATTAGGATATGATGAATTCTGTAACGTTATATCTTTTTCATTTTCTTTCTCCACCTCTGAAACCCTCTCATCAAACTTTCCTCTTCCACCGACTCCTCCATATCATACTTTACCACAAACTCATGCATCGACTTTATATACATCACCCCATTTTTGAACTTATTTTCCAACAGAAACGAATAAAGCTCGGCTTTCATTTCCACCTCAATTTCCTTTTCAATAATAAAGATACTGTCCTGACCGAAGTAATTGTAGATTTCCGGGTTCTTGCCCTGTCTTGGGCTAGGAAGAACAAAAGTGATATTTCCAGTCTCTTTCTAGGAGACGCCTTGCGGATGAGGAACGGATAATTGATGCAAGAAATGATAAATGGGAGTGAGGTGGGAGAGGTGGATTGGAATGGGGAGCCTTGACGGTGGATTGTTATGTGATAGAAGCTCTAAACTTTGTCCGTACCGGACATACATGTACCTCGCCAGATATGGCTTAATGGCAAACGTGACTGTAACCATGGGATTTGAATTTTGAATTGTTGAAATTTGTTGTATACTGATTGCCGCTTCGTGCGGCAGATTCCGTCGTGTTTGTTGGAAAAAATCCCATGGGTTACGGGGACGGAATTCTAATTCGGTAAGGACTTGAAATTCAAATGGTTACAAATGTCGGTTTTTCCTTTAAAACCAACGGGCCGTTCCTTTTAAAGGAACGGCCCGTTGCACACCGAGGAATGACCTCTTCCTTTTAAAGGAACGGACGGTTCCCTAAAATCCATAGTGCAAAGCTATGCCTAATATTCTAATTCTTCAAAAGGAATAATAGCGACAATATTTATATTGTGTAATGAAATATCATAAATAGTATACATCTCTAATTTATGCGTATGCATATTGGAGATATGTAATAAAAATATACTGATTACTAGAGCGTGTATTTTAACTATATTTATTAGATAACTATTCTTAAAGTGGAAAAACTTTTTATTCCACTTCTTGTTTCTTGCGTAATAGGCGGAAAAATAGTTCTGATAAGTAAGGTGAACTTTGTACTTTTACGTCTCAAACAAAAAAGCAAGATATGATAACATCAGTGAAACTTATGCTGAACAAGAGCAGGATATTGAATAATGGTAGTTACCCTTTAGTATTTCAGGTGATACACAATCGGAGAAAAAAGTTACTGTATACAGGCTACCGGATGAAAGAAGAGGTGTTTGACGAGCTGGAAGGGAAGATTATGAATGGCGTAAGTTCTACTTTTACGGCTACGGAGGTTGTGAAAATGAACTGCGAGCTACGGAAGATGCGGAATCAGATTGATACACGGATCAGGCAGCTTGAGCGGACAAGGGAAGAATTTACAGTGGAGGATATTCTGGCTCAAAATGCTTTTGGTACAGGAAAACCACAGTTTTATTTATTGCGATATATCAATACGCAGATTGAACGGAAGCAGGAACTGAAGAAAGTGGGAATGGCTGCGGCCTACAAGAGTACTCGTTCGTCGTTGGCAAAATTTATAAGTCGCCCCGATGTGCGGATGTCGGAGGTTGATTTGGCGTTCGTCAGGAGATATGAGGATTTCCTGTATAGTAACGGTGCTTCCGGCAATACGGTAAGTTATTATCTGCGCAACTTGCGCTCTTTGTATAACCAGGCGGTAACGGACGGCTATCATCCCCGTGGCGAATATCCGTTTGCTAAAGCGCAGACCCGTCCGGCGAAGACTGTGAAACGCGCTTTGTCACGGACAGATATGCAGAATTTGGCGGACTTGAATTTGGAGAATGAACCAGAACTGGAATTTACCCGCGATCTGTATCTGTTCAGCTTTTATGCGCAGGGAATGGCTTTTGTCGATATTGTCCTTTTGAAGAAAACCGATATTTGCAATGGTGTGCTGACCTATTCCCGTCATAAGTCGAAACAGTTGATTCGTATAGTGGTGACTCCGCAGATGCAGGGCTTGATAGATAAATATAAGACAGAAAATGAGTATCTCTTTCCGATAATCAGCGGTGAATATGCTTCTGGATACAAACAGTATCGTTTGGCGTTGGGCCGTATTAACCGGCATTTGAAGAAAATCGCTGTTGTAGCTGATATTGAAGTACCGTTGACGACATATACTGCACGCCATACCTGGGCTACCCTCGCACGTGACTATGGAGCTCCGATTTCTGTGATTAGTGCCGGACTTGGACACACTTCGGAAGAAATGACACGCGTCTATTTAAAGGATTTTGATGTATTCATGCTCAATCAGGTGAATAGCATCGTTACAAACTTATCCAAATGAAATAATTATTTGTAATATAATCTGTTGAAAATTAGAATATATCATATTTTTATTTATCTTTGCAATATTGTAATCTATTCCGTAATAGAGATCATATTAAAATATCTTTGTTTCTTAATATATTTCACGCTGCAAAGTAAATGAAATTTTTCAATATTGAATTTATCATAAAGTCCAATAATTTATTCATTTTGTACCGATAGGGATAATAATGGCTAACTCGTTTGATTGGTTGCCTGACATTGCTCTATCAGTTGTTTGGGGGTACATCCGAAATGTTGTTTGCAGTAACGGTTGAAGTTACCTTGCGAATCAAATCCCAATTCTTCAATGATATCTTTTATACATACTCCTGGTTCCGTCATTTTTTCCAATATTCTTTGGTTCTTTTGTTTCAGCATCCACTGTTTAGCTGTCATACCAAACACTTCATTGAATTTGGTAAAAAAACAGCTTCTTCCCATATTCGATAGTGAGATAAGCTGCTCTATATTATCTACTTTGGTATGATTGTGCATGACAAAATCTTTAAAATCCACTTCTTTTCCGATAATGGGGTGGAATAATACTGCAATCTCCTGTTTTTCATAAAACCCTCGTAAAAGAAAGAAAAACTCTCGTTGCATCAGCCCGTGTAAGTGTGCGCAACTCATTCCGTTTTTGATGCAGTGAGTTAATACTTCAAGAAATAGTGTTAATGGATAGCGTATTTTAATTGGTGAAAAGTCATATTCAATGTTGTTGCATACATTTGATAAAGACTGTAATATGAGCTTGTCACAGTTCTCTGCAGGTATATCGAAAAACATGGAGAGCAGGCTTGAATCGGTTCCCGCAAATCCTTTTAGTCGGGAAGAACGAGGGATGAGTATCATTTCTCCAGCATGAAACAACTTGTTATGAAACTGGTTGCAACTTATGGTGAAATCGCCTTTCAGGAAGAACAGGAGATAATTTTTAGTTGTATTATCTTCTTCAAATGCTGCATTCTTGGCGAATTCAAGATATTTGAATCCGGTTTCAATTGTTGTCATGTAGTTTTGACATGACTGATGTTCTTCAATGTACAAAAGTTCGCTTTTTGTATGTTTTGTTTCCATGGCAATAACTGTTTTGATTGTTTAGTCTGTTACTTATCTGTTTGTTTCACAATTGTTTCAGTATCTATTTTTTTAATGAATTATATATCAGAATAATATTATTTAGTCGTCCCTTAAAAAGTACTCATCTGCGGGATATTGCAAGAAAACAGTGTCCCGCAGATTTTTTCAACAAGTAGCCAAAGAACCCTCATGGCTCTTTTGAAGTTGTACGCTGCTGCGGCTAAGAGCAGATTGACAACATCCCCGAACACACCTTTATAAAAGTTGCGTCCTAAACGAAAGTCTGATTTCAAATGCCCGATAGTCGGCTCTATTCCTGCACGCTTGCAGAATAGCTTATGTTTCTTCTTGCG
>NZ_JH114331.1:586983-806781 GCF_000157095.2 Bacteroides sp. D1 | reverse complement strand
AAAGACTCTACTTCTTCACGAAGGAAATAAATAGGTTGTAATGGCTTTAGTTCAGGAGACATGCCAATGGGGCTTGATACAATCACATCCACATCTTGATTTTGATCTAATAAATTGAATATCTTATTTAGTCCTCCATCCATTAAATAATCATCATCACCTTTAAGAATAGACCACTCTCCATCAGCCATTTTCATTACTTGTTCATGATTAGCATCCAAACCACGATTTTCACCAAAATAATTTATTTTAAAGTTAATAGTAGGATATTTTCTTTTCATTTCTTCAATGATATCTTTAGTTCCGTCAGTAGAGCCATTATCAGAAAAACACAGCTGAACATCATTCTCTCTATGTTCAGAAAGAATTTGTTCAATTATCTTGGTAGTTGTATCTTTAATAAAATATACACGATTATAAGTTGGTTGACAAATAGATAGTTTAAACATGTTTTTGTTGTTTATAATATGAGTATATTAATAACTTAAGTAATTTAACAATTGATTTATATTTATGTCAAACGTAATACTGCAAGGATTGCTTGATCCATATTATAATATTTATAATTAGCCAGCCGCCCACATAGTATTAGATTATCATAATTCCCAGCTTTTGCTTTGTATTTAGAATAAAGCATAGCTGTATCATCTGTTGGAACAGGATAATATGGTTCATCCGCTTTACCTTCCTCAAACATCATAGGATATTCATAAGCAATAGTTGTAATCCCTAAAATATTTTGTTTAGGGAGCTGCTTGTATTCTGTTATACGGGTATATCCTTCAACCTGAGGATAAGCCACTACTGGAGTTGCTTGAAATAACTCCTCATTCAAAGTCTCATATTTAAATGTTAAAGAGCGATATGGTAATTTTCCAAACTCATAATTAAAAAGTTCATCAATAGCACCTGTATATACTAATTTACAATTAGTGGACACTTCTAAATCATGGAATTCAATCCTATGGTCTTGATCATTCAAAGATATATATTTAAGTGCATCCTCATTGTTTATATATTCAATATTATCGTGATCCAAAAGGTCCTTAATGAAGGAAGTAAAACCACCCTCTGGCATACACTCGTACTTATCAGAGAAATACATCTCTTTATAATCTAAGCGAACTGGAACTCGTTTCAATACATTGATATCGATTTCACTAGCTTTAATACCCCATTGCTTTGCTGTATAAAGACTGTAATCATTATCAAAAAGCATTTGTGCATACTGCTTAATAAGAGGCTCTTCACTGTTCAATAATTCCACGATTGTTACAGTACTTTGATTAGGATACTTTAATAGCAAAGCTTCCTTAATTAATTCAGCTTTATCTGTAGCATAAAACTGATCTATGGTTTTAAAATTGAAAGGAGAAGGTGTTTGTTGTCCACACATATCAACAGAACACCTTAATTTAAAGGGATTCCATTTATGATATTTAGTTATAAATGAATATACTTCCTCACTATTAGTATGAAAAATATGTGGTCCATACTGCTGAACTAATATGCCATACATATTAGTTTCATCATAAAGATTACCAGCTACAGTGGATCGCCTGTCTATCACTAGAATTTTAGAGCCTTTTTCAGCCCTCAATCGTGCAAATGTGCTTCCACTCAAACCTGCACCAGCTATAATATAATCAAAATTACTTAATCGCATTTTTATAGTAATCTATTGTCAATTTTATTCCAGACTCAAAACTATACCTTGCTGTAAATCCTGTATCTTCATTTAATTCTGATATATCAAGTATCTGATTATCAATAGTTTTATTTTTATAAGGTATATCTCCAATTCCTAAAGGCAAGGTAGGATCAATCATATCACGTATAATCTTGACATATTCTACTATTTGTTTATTTTCACCACTCCCAATAGGATATGTCTTTCCTCCTATTCCTTTTTCACCAACAGCAACTAGCGCATCAATTAAATCGTCAATATACAAGTAATCCCACTGCTGTTCAAGCCCTGTAAAAGATGGTTTTTCACCTTTTAACAATGTCTTAATACAATAGGTTATCAAATTTTCATCATTACGACCAGGACCATAAATACTTGTAATTACAGCCCAAATTAACGAAATACCATTTTGTCTTGCATAGGTTTGACACAAGAACTTGGTTGCTACCTTGGAAGCACTATACAAATCAGAAGGCGATGGAATACTGCGCCCATTAATAACTTCATTACCACAAGCATATTCGGATGCAGAACCTGGAAAAATTACTCTAGAAATTCCATTACGATGGGCAAACTCCATCACTTGTATTCCATACAATATATTTGAAACTTGAATTTCGACTTGATTTTTATAAGTTGAGCTAACACCCGCCCAAGCCATATAGAACATTGTATCAGCACCTTTTATCTCCTCAATTCCATCCCAATCAACAATCCGCGATAAATCAAATTCGATACAGTTGACATTATGCAAGCTTTTTGCAAAAGAGTAATCACCTCCTTTAGCAACTAAAGCAACAACTGCAATACCTTTGGATGCCAGTTTCTTACATAATTCCCTCCCTAAAAAGCCATTAGCACCTACAACTATTACTTTTTTCATTTGATTAAATATTGCTTAATCTGATCAACACACAAGCTATATACATTCTCAAATGTATACCTTTTATACCAGTCAACAGTAAGAGCAACACATTGATGAATATTCATACGTGGTTCCCAGCCTAGTTGAAACTTAGCTTTACTAATATCAAGCATTAAAAATCTAGCTTCATGAGGAGCATTGGGGATGGAGATATCATTGAGCCCACCACTACCATAATTCTTGACTACATCATTTGCCACATCCCATACAGAGGTAATACTTTCCGCACGAGGCCCGAAGTTCCATCCCTCACAATATTTTGTTGGTTCTTCCCAAATTTTTGCAGTTAAAAGCATATAGCCACTCAATGGTTCCAATACATGCTGCCATGGACGGACAGATTTAGTATTTCGAATATCAATATTCTTACCGGATTCAAGAGCTTTAATGCAATCTGGAATAATACGATCTAATGCCCAATCGCCTCCACCAATCACATTACCTGCTCGAACACTAGCAATACTCTTGCCATGTTTATCATACTGGTCAGGATTGAAGAAACTTCTGCGCCATGAGGCAATGGCTATCTCTGCCGCCCCTTTACTACTGGAATAAGGATCATATCCTCCCATCGGTTCATTTTCACGATATCCCCAAATCTGCTCTTTATTCTCATAGCATTTGTCCGTAGTTATCATAATACCGACCTTCACACTATCTGTTACTCGTATAGCCTCTAAAATGTTTATTGTTCCCATCACATTCGTTTCGTATGTTTCAACAGGAATATCATAACTTAGACGCACTAAAGGTTGAGCAGCTAAATGAAAAACAATTTCAGGTTGGTATGTCTGAAAGATTTCTTTCATTCGTTGACTGTCACAAATATCGGCACGTAAGTCAGCTTTAATTTTCTTTCCTATTCCCGATAAAACATAATTATCTTTTTCTGAATATGGATCTTTCGCTACACCAACTACCTCTGCACCAAGTTCATGAAGCCAAATAGAAAGCCAACTACCTTTAAAACCAGTATGTCCAGTTACAAGAACACGTTTTCCTTTATAGAAATTGTTAAATATATCTATACTCATTATTTACCAAACTTTCCAAGGAGCTAGCCCCTTATCCCACATCTCATTCAATTCTACATTATCACGCAGTGTATCCATCGGTTTCCAAAAACCAGTATGACGATAAGCATGCATTTTACCATCTTTTGCTAAATTTTCGAGAGGTTTACGCTCGAAAATAACAGTATCATCATTTTCGGGAATATATTCTAAAATTTCAGGTTCGCAAACAAAGTAACCTGCATTTATCCAATTGCGATCACCATCTGGTTTTTCTTGAAAAGAGAGCACTTTGTTACTTTCCAAGTCAATTTGTAACGCACCAAATTTTCCTCCAGGTTTATAAGCCGTCAATGAAATGGCACATTCTGATAATTCATGTTCTTTAATACTCTCTGCTATATTAATATCTGCTACCCCATCACCGTAAGTAAGAACGAAACGTTCAGCACCAATATATTTCTGTACCCGCTTCAAGCGACCACCTGTTTGGGTATTCAACCCTGTATCAACCATAGTCACTCTCCAATCTTCTGAATGGTTATCCAAAATTTCAACACAATTATTAGATAAATCAACTGTCATATCACTATTGTGCCGAAAATAATTGGCAAAATATTCTTTTATTACATATTGCTTATAACCGCAACAAATAATAAACTCATTAATACCATAATGACTATAAGTCTTCATGATATGCCAAAGGATAGGTTTTCCTCCTATTTCAACCATCGGCTTAGGAATTAAATTGGTTGCTTCGGACAATCTAGTACCCAAGCCACCTGCAAAAATTACAGCTTTCATATACAGGAAAAAATTATAAGCCCCTGTTTCTATATCTACTTCTAAAAATATATCTTTAAAAATATCCCATAGAAAATAGACAATTTTCTATAGGTTCTCTATATGCTATTGCAAACAGGGGTAAGTAGTATTATCTCAATATATTTGACTAATTTAAATTGATCATCAATCTTAATACGCATTCTTTTCTCCAATGACCACATTTGCTATAGTCTTATAAATGATATATAAATCTAGGAATATTGTCCAATGCTCCATATACCAGATATCAGCCTTCACACGTCCTCCCATCTGTGAAAGTTCTTTGGTTTCACCACGAAAACCGTGTATTTGCGCCCATCCGGTCACTCCAGGCTTAATAAAGTGTCTAACCATATATTTATCAATTAACCGAGCATAAATCTCCGTATGAGACAACATATGAGGACGAGGACCGACTATTGACATTTCACCTTTAAAAACATTTATAAACTGTGGAAGTTCGTCAATATTAGAACGTCGAAGAAAGTCTCCAAAACGAGTTTTCCGGGGATCATCAGCCGTTGCCTGTTTGCTGTCAGCTTCATCATTTACTTTCATTGAACGGAATTTGTAACACACAAAATCGACGCCATTCAAACCGGTACGCATTTGTTTAAAAAGTATAGGACCGGGAGAAGTAAACTTTATGATACTTCCCACAATGAGATAAACAAAAGGAAAAACAGTAACCAGAAAAATACCAGATAAAGCAATATCGAATATCCGTTTTAATATACGGTTCTCCATCTTACCTAGAGGTTCATAACGCAAATTCAAAATTGGCATATTACCAACCATACTATGCCAGATACGACGGGGAAAACCCTTACAAACATTAGGAACACCATGAAAATAAAGTAAATGGTTCTCACAATAATTCATGATAGAAAAGTTATAGCGTCCTTCCTCCATTGACAAAGAACAAAAAACATGCTTAATTCCTGTGTGTACGGACATAAAGTCCGAGAAACCATCAGGACTACCCAAATAAGGACATTGGGAGGAAATAGTGTCATTCGATTTAATATCAAAATAACCGACTACCTCATAAACAGAAGATGCCAAAGAACTCTCCATTTCCTCATATAACATCTGCATATTATTACCTCCACCTATAAATACAGCATAGCGCCTATGTTTACCTTTCGTGCAATAAACTATCAGCAAATGACGAATAATAATGCGGTAAATACTTAAAACAAGAAAGAGAATAAAAAAATAAGAGACAAAGAAAAGAGGAGAAAAAATAGAAATTCCACTAAAAGTCATAATACATGCCCAAAAGATAGAAAAGGCTATAATGTTCTTCAATACACGTAATACGAGCTGATCTGCACGAATCCCCCTACTGTCCCAAACCCTCCCACGAGATCCGAAACAAGCCAGATAGCAGAGAGTAAGAGAAGCCATCATAAAAGAAACAGTACAAGAAAACGGCAAATTTATAAACGCTTTCTTCCAAAAGAAAAGGAGCAGAGACAAACACAGGTTCAGGATAATTAGGTCTCCCAAAACTACAATAGACTCTACAACTTTATTTATCTGGTTAGTTGATGCCATAACACTTTACTAATGGATATTTAAGCCCGGATTTCTTTAAACTTATTCAAGATATCTTTTCCCAATAAATGCCAGAATATAACAATACAAACAGACAGAAATACAAATGCCAGCACACATATCTTTTTGTCGGTTCCTGAAGGAGTCAGCGGCACTACTGCAGGCTCTATAACAGCAAACACAGGCTTTTCCTCCTGAACTTTGGCTCTAGAGACCTGAAGTTGACTTCCAACTTGGCTATATATCTGGTAAGCAAGACTCATATCATTCTGTAAACGTTCCTGTTCGGCACGAACACTTTGCAAAATGATATTATCATGAGAATCCAAATAATCAGCATATTTCTTTTGGGCAGCATAATATTCCTGCTGACGTTCTTTGAAAAGTTTCTCCAAGTAGATACAGTCTTCTTTCGCCTTGGAAGTACGATAGTCAATGATGTATTCCTGCAACTTTTTCACAACCGAATCTGCAACAACAGCAGCCACTCTGGGTTCTTGCAAGGTTACGGCAACGGAAGTCATGGATGTTTTCTTATCTACAGAGGCAACAATCATTTTCTTTAAAACACCAATCTTACCCAACTCTTTCTTTGATAATTCAATTGTACCCTGACTTACTTTATCAGAAGATATGAATTCATCCTCACCTTCAATAAACAAAGACTTTACTCCACCAATTACCATAGCAGGAAATCCAATTACATAACTCCACCAAGGAGAAGACTCCTCATCCAGATAAGCATTCAAGGTCATCATTTCATTTTTCAATACAGGTATTTTCATTGTGGAAAGTTCCAATAAGAAAGGAGTGGAAGATACAATATCTGCAGATAAAGAAGCATTCAAAGCATCACTGCCATCACCCATAGTAACGTCACTTCCCAAGAAAGAAGCTGCCAAACCAGATAGACCACCACCTTTAGCACTTCCCATCTCCGGAGAAAGAGTCACTTCAACCGTGTACTGCCTAGGAATACTGATTGCTATAATAACGCCAATTATCAGTCCGATACCGGCTGCCTTATAAATCTTCTTACGAATACCCATAATCCTACGAAGAACACCCATCAAATCAATTTCGATCTCTTCATTCGTATGATTATTCCGTTTTTGTTTTATATCTTTTTCAGATTTTTGTTCTATCAAAGTAGTCATAAAAGGAATTCGTTATTTCTTTATTAAGTTAGCAATAGAAGCAACCATCATTCCCAATGTGCTGAATGTAGTAGCGTACCCTAAAATATTACCCATATTAGTCCTTTTCTTAGCCTTACTAGGCACAATTATCTCACATCCCGGCTCGATCTGTTTCTTACCACTACCTTTCACTTTAGTCACTTGGCCATTCATATAAACTATAAATTTCTTACTCTTCTTTGCATTTTCAGAATAACCACCAGCCTGATTCAGATAATAGTCTATATTCTTTCCTTCCATATAAGAAACCGTATTCGGGACCATTACGGCACCATTGATCGTTACTGTATTATTATTTTTCGGAATAGAAATTACATCACCCACACGCAAGACAATATCTGCTGTACTTCCAGGGTTAGCTAATGCTTTCTCCAAGTCAATACCAACACTAAAGGTATCTTCCACACGAACACCTAATGAGTCCATCATAGCTTCACCCAACTGTCGACTCATCAAGCGGACCACATCACCCATGCGTTTCTTTTCACTTGCATTGGCTACACGAGTCAATTTGGCACCACGTAAGTAGGCATAATTCGTTGCACCTCCCGCTTTATTGATTAAGTCCGAAAGACGTTCTTCACGACTGGTCATAGCATAAGAGCCTCCGAACAGAATTTCACCTTCAACAACCACATTCTGTTGAGCTTGATACCCCGGACTACGACGCACATAAACTTCATCATAAGGTTGAAGGACAAAGCCAGGGGTTCCATCTACAATAAAACCTTCTTTTAGGGAGAATGTATATATCTGGCCGATAGTATCGTTATCTACTGTACTGCGAGGATTCTTAATTCTACGGGATACATCTACACGGACTACAGAAGCGGCTTCACGCAAGCCACCTGCCTGAATGATCAAGTCTTCAAGGGTCATGTTATCAGCATAAGGATAAGAATCAGGTTTGGCTACTTCACCATGGATTACGACGTTGCCTCTGTCTTCCAGGTCATGAATACTAGGAATATAAAGGATATCGTTTTTCATCAGGATGATGTTTTGGGAAGTACCGTCCATGATAGCTTTAATGTCTACAGGAACAACTTCGGTAGTCAAGTCCTCACGCTGGCGGTAGAGAACGGCACGGTTCAAGAAAGCATCACCGGTCAGGCCTTGGGCTTCGTTTACCAGTTCACGGACAGTATTCAGTTTTCCATTCAACTGGTAGATGCCGGGACGATAAACGGCTCCACGGATTTCAAGTTTGTTGATGAAGCGGTTAAGGATGGCTTCGGCGGTCACAACATCACCGTTTCGCATTTTATAGACACTATAGTCAAGGTCTTTGACCGTGTTTACTTCATATTCCTGTCCATTCTGGCGTACGACACGCAAGGAACGAGTGTAGGCGTCGGCTTCAAAGCCACCGGCATAGCTGATAAGAGTGGATAGACTCTCATTCTTTTTCATTTCGAAACGCATGGGGCGTTTCACTTTTCCGTCGATCTTAACCAATACATCATAGGCGGGGACTATTACTACATCCCCTTCCTGAAGACGAATGTCATCCTGAATGTTTCCTTTCATGATAAATTGGTAGACATCGATTGTGGCGATATTTTTGCCGTTACGTACCAACTGTACATTGCGAAGGCTTCCTATGTCACTGACTCCACCCGCACGGTAAAGTGCATGAAAGACTGTGGCAAAAGAAGAGAGGGAGTAAGTGCCCGGTTGGACAACCTCACCCATTACATTGATCTGGATAGTACGTATGCTGCCCAAAGTCAGACGGATGTCAGAGGTGGGATCATTCGCATTATTAAGACCATTATATATCTTGTTTAATGTCTTTTTGAGATAATCATTGGCTTCAGCAATAGTTAGTCCGTTCAGGTTGACAGGACCTATTTTCTGAATATTGATCGTGCCGTCAGGAGAAATCTGTTGGCGGATAGTGTTCTGGCTGGCTCCCCAGATATCGATAATCACTTCATCACCGGGACCCAGACGATAGTTCAAGGGAGTGGCGATGTTGACGCTGGGTTCAAAAGTCAGGTTACGGGTGTTGAAGATATTTCGTCCGAAAACCTGATTGCCACGTGCGAGGTCTTGAGTGCTCGGGTGGTCTTCCAGCATATCGGAAGTGTTTTCTTTCATTTCCTCACGAAGACGTGATTCATTGACATCGGTACCCGTTGCATTGGAAGCATTAACATTGTTTTGTTGTTCATATAGTTGCTTCACACGAGTTGCCTGTTCTTTGGTCACACCTCTACGTGCCAGTTCAGAGGCTAGTTGTTTCTGTTCTTTACCTTGACGGATGCCATCCTTTACATATTCAAGAACTTGGGAGTCGCTCATGCTTTGAGCCATTAAAGGAGAAAAAACTCCCAGCAACAGAATGAATAGAAATACGTTAAATTTTCTTCGTGTTGTCATTGGTGATTTTTGTGGATTCTACATAACCGATTGGCATATCTACACAAGCACAGCCAAGCATATTTAAACGAACGGCAATCTTACTCTTCCCGCCTACAGTCACAAGTTCGCCAACAAGTCCACTCAAAGGACCTTTTATGACACGAACTTTCTCACCACGCGCTAGTGGAGTATCATTCATACAGACTGCTTCTTCGGAATAATCGAGCATGAAACGGAAACGGGCCATCTGCTCGTCAGGAATAACGGCAGGAGTGCTCTCTCCACGCATCACCATATAACGGCTGACCGTAGAAAATGAAAGGACTTCCATACGTTCTTTTGGATTGACATGTACAAAAACCATCATTGGGAGTAAGACTGTATCAACCATCTTACGACGGTCACTCCATTGATGAATTTGTTGTTGAACGGGAACAAAAGAATCAATTCCCATCTTAGACAAACGCTCGGCAACTTTTTTCTCGTGATGCATTCGAACGAGTGCTACATACCAGCGTTTTGAGTGTGCTACGCCTTCCCCTGTCCCACTACTAGGCCCGGCATTTACTGATTTTGGTTTCGTTAAAATCATATTTTTTTACCCCATGTTCATCCGTTACTTCTTAGGTAACGGACAACACACATATAGAATACACATCGCTGTGAAAAAAAGAAAAAAATCGATTATGAGGGAATATAAAAGCGGGCACCTAACATTCAATATAAAACATTCTTGAATTTAGGTAATAAAAAGCCTTTGAGCATGAAGATGTTATCCTTCATGTTCAGATAGATTTATGTTGCATATTTTAGAGAAAAAGGAAAAAAAGAAGTTTATTGTTTGTTTGCTATTAATATTTTTACCTATCTTTGTAGCGAATATAATTCCGTTACCTAAGAAGTAACATCAGCATTAAGTCCCTAATCCATAATGCTTTAATAATATTAATCAGAGCATTTTAAAATTACAAACGTAAGAATAATTCAATTTATTTACTTTTGTTCTTTCTTCCAATTCGAAACCCTTTAAATATATCTGTGTTGTTTTAATAGATTTGTGTCCTAGTGATTCGCTAATCATTTCGATAGGTACACCTCTGTACTTAGCAGTCGTAGCCCAAGAATGACGAAGCGTATACGACGTGACGGGCGAATGTAGCCTTAATTTTCTGGACAGGCTTTTCAACTCATTATTAAAACGTCTCAAAGCTGACTGATACTCACGATAGGCTCCTTCTTCATTCCGCTTGTACGCTCCGCTTAATATCCGGAAAAGATAATCAGGATAGCCAGAACTCCGGGCGTCAGATTTATTGTACAATCCCCCAATTGCATTCTGCGCTGACTCCAGCACTTCTATACTCATAGGAGTACCGGTCTTGGTACGATTGTACTTCAAAAGCCCTCGCTCCAGATTGGACTTTTCCAAATGGGCTAAATCAGAAAAAGGCATTCCACAAAACTGAAATAACAGATTGGCAATGGCCTGCGTCCGGCGAAGCTTTTCCGATTGAGGATCTTTGTTTAATAGCATGTGAAGTTCGCCGATCGGGATAGCTTTCTTCTGACGTGTGTCCACCCCGGTAAAAACATCCCGGAACAAACCATGTACATAAGGAGCCTGATGCATATCGACACCACGATTGTAGATACTACGCAACATACGCATATACGTAGAAATCGTATTGGGCTTCAAACGGGAAGCCATCAGATAGTTGCTATACCTCTTTAGAGTTTTACGGTTTATTTTACTAAACGTGATGGATTGAGTTCCACAAAACTGCGAAAAAGAACGAATAGCGTGTTTATACACATGGGCCGTAGAATAACGACCCTCTTGTCGCAAACAATCGATGTAATTGTTTGCACAAATAGTAAATCGATTTTTTTCCATAAATTATAACTTATCTCATAAGTGTTATTAAAAAACGTGCGGAATATAGTAAGATTATAGATAAAATGAATCACATTTTTAAATTTAGTCACTGTTTTAGATGGAAAATCGAATAATTTCTAAAAAAAATAAGTGAAGCCATGCAGTATTTTCAATAAGCGTGCATTTAACTTATAAAAGAGGGGAAAAAGGGAAATCAAACCATATATCATTAAAACCTACAACCTGAGCTTAACAAGTGAAGTGGGGAAAAATAAAAAAAGAGAGAGAGTTTTTTATACAACGTCCCCCAAAACGAGGAATCCCTGCCAATTTTCGAGTTGGCAGGGATTCATTTTTACTTATGTTGTTTTCGAAGAGGCAATCTCTTACTTGCAGTATTTGGTAATCAGCTCATCTACATTTGGATCACCCAGTTCTTTCGCTTTCTTAAAGTTGCCACAAGCTTCATCTGTCTTCTTCAACTGTATCTGGCAAAGCCCCAGTAAGCGGTAAGCCTCGGCATATTTAGGATCAGCCTTCAGTATATTATCCAAAATCTGAATAGCTTCTTCATAACGTCCTACACGCAGGTTGACCACTGCATGTTCCGCCTGATAGGTCAGGTCTGTCGGATTCATTTCGATTGCTTTAACTATATCATCCAAGGCGCGTTGGAATTGGCGTGCTTTCAAAGCGGCCTGTTCGCGATAGTAATAGAATACGTCGTTCACTTCTCCTTTGACTGCTGTATGATAAGCATCATAATCGAGCATCGCATTCCGTGGCTGGCCGGCATTCATGTTCATCTGCGCACGTTCCAACAAATATGGAGCAAAATCTGCTGTGATCGGTTGCGGGCAACGGGCAATACAGCTATCCATTAAAGCTACGACTTCTTTCGGGTCACCTTTCGCCAGTTCCTTCGTCTTGGCAGCACTAAAGAAAGTGGCCGGAGAAGCAATGTTGCTGGCATTTACCTTTTCATAAGCTGCCAAAGCACCGGCATAATCTTGCTGGGCAAACAGTATATCGCCTTCCATTTGAATATAAATAGGCAGCGGATCAATGCCGATTGCCTGACGAACATTCTGCAAAGCAGTGTCATACGTCCAGTCTTTATACGTTTTTTCCGGCTTCGACAACTGATAAGCATATATCAGCTTACCTATATTATAATATACATCATCTTTTTTCTGGGCTACTTTCAAAGCTTGATTAAAGTCGGCAACTGCTTTATCATACCAAGTCTGGTCGTCCTTACCTTTAGCTGCATAATAATTGGCACGACGAAGATAACCATCCGCATTGGCAGGGAACTGACGGATGAAATCATCCAACAGCTTTTCGTAATCGTCGCCCGACAGGCTCGAAGATGCCATAAACAAGTACACTAATGCTTGGTCTTCCGTCTCGGGCAGGCCTTTCCGGATGCCAATCTTTTTCAAAGCAGCGTCTCCCAAAGAAAGAGCACTGATTTTCTGTGACATGGCAAAAGCTGCTCCTGCCGCATAGCAAGTGGTCACCGTATCGATGCCGGATGATTTCTGCGCAATACCAAACACCTGACCTTCGGCATTCATCACCGGACAGCTCACCATCTTATCTTTCATCTGCATGCCCAATGTATAGTAATGATATTCTCCGGCTACTTTGGAAACTTCTTTCACTTTACCAGTAACGCAAGCAATACTTTTCTGTGTAGAATAAGGAAGCATCCACGCATCGGCTCCCACTGCCGGAGCTGTTTTAGCCACAATGAGCGCAGGCACTTTCTTCTCGGTGATAGCCACACGGAACTTAATGACATCATACATATCATTCGCTCCAAGTATCAAGCTAACCGGCATCTGCTTGCCTTCGGAAGTGATTACCACCGCACGTTCGGCTCCTTTAAAAAGAGTATAATCTGATAAAGCCAATCCATCTTCGGATACAAAAAATCCGTTTCCGGTATTCAGCATTTTATCATTCTTGTCATAAGTCACCACAGAGAAGACTGCCCGTTTTGCCTTCTCTACCCATTTGGGAGTTTGCGCCATGCTTCCCTGTATCAGGAAGAAAAGCAGCAAAGGTAGAATTAAAATCTTCTTCATATCAATCATTATTTCTTTGTTTCACAGCTTCGTAAACCAGAATACCGGCAGCCACGGAAACATTCAGAGATTCGATGGTGCCCAGCATCGGGATTTTCACCCATTCGTCGCAAAGCGCAAGGTTTTCATAAGAAACTCCCGTATCCTCCGCTCCCATAATGATGCACAGCGGTCCTGTATAATCGGCTTTTGTATAGTCGTAATCTCCCTTCTCGGTAGCAGCTACAATACGGAAACCACTGTCTTTCAGATATTGCAGCGTTGAACGGAGGTTCTGCTCACGACACACAGGCAGCGTGTGCAGCGCTCCTGCCGATGTTTTCACGGCATCAGCATTGACAGACGCACTCCCGCGGACAGGAATAATTACTGCATCGACAGCTGCACATTCGCAGGTACGGGCAATGGCTCCGAAATTACGTACATCGGTCACTCCGTCCAGCATAACAAAAAATGGATTCTTCCCTTGTTCGAACAAGAAAGGAACAAGATCTTCCGTTTTCTGATAAGTCACAGAAGAAATGAATGCAATCACTCCCTGATGATTTTTCCGGGTAATGCGGTTAATACGTTCTACCGGAACACGCTGAACCGGTATCATCAGCCCTTTCAAAGCAGCAAACAATTCTTTGGAAAGATCACTCTGAATGTCTTTCTTTACCAGAATTTTATCAATCTCTTTACCTGCCTGAATGGCTTCTATCACGGCACGAACACCGAAAATCATTTCACTTTTATCCAACATCTATTTGATTTACTATTTTACTATTTACAATTTACTACTTATCAGTTACCGCTTAACAATTCACTACCTCAACTACTTTGAATGAATCAATTTAGCCATTAATTACTTAGCATCAAGCAGGGATTTGGCATTGCTAAGGGCGGCCTCGGTCAGAGTGGCGCCACTAAGCATGTGAGCTATTTCCTCTACTCGTTCTTCATCGGTGAGACGGCGGATATGACTGTTTGTTTCCGTATCGCTGTCTTTCTTATATACTTTATAATGTGCACGTCCGCGGGCAGCAATCTGCGGTAGGTGGGTGATGCTGATTACCTGACGATTCCGGTCGCCCATTTCCTGCATCATGTCCGCCATGCGGTCGGCTATTTCACCGGAGACACCGGTATCTATTTCATCAAATACGATAGTCGGCAGTTTCACGGCTCCGGCAATCAATGCTTTGATAGAAAGCATGACACGGGCAATTTCACCTCCCGAAGCTACGGAAGAGATATTTTGCAAAGTACCGTTCTTATTGGCAGAAAACAGGAAGTTGACTGTATCTTCTCCTTGTAATCCCGGCTCTTTCTTCAGTCCCATTTCGATCTGGAAACGAACATTCGGCATTCCCAACGGAATCAAGCGGGCAGCCAATTGCTTTTCCACTTCACGCGCAGCTTTCGTACGGGCTTTGGTGAGCAGTTCTGCTTGTTGTTTCACTTGCTTATATTGTTCCTCTTTACGAACGGTCAGCTCGGCAATACGCTCATCGTATGAAGTGATGTCGGACAATTTGCTACGATATTCATCCGTCAACGCTATCAACTCGTCAAGAGTCTGTGCCCGGTGTTTCTGTTGCAGGGAATAAATCAGATTCAGCCGTTCGTTCACTTCTTCCAGGCGGACCGGATTAAATTCAACGGAATCACTTTGCGAAGAGACTTCGTGCGAAATATCTTTCAATTCGATATAGGCGCTCTCCATACGTTCGGTAAGTTCCTTAGCGGGCTGATAGACTCTTTGCAGGCTATTCAGCGTATTCAGACTATCTTTCAGGTAAGAAAGCAATCCGCCTTCATCCGAGACAAATGACTGTTCTACCCGGTAAAGTCCGGCTTTAATCTCCTCCGCATGACTTAATGTTTCGGCTTCCTGCTCCAGTTCCTCCTGCTCGCCTTCCACAAGATGGGCTTCTTCGAGCTGTTCAAGTTGGAAACGGATATAATCTTCATCAGAACGGCTTTTCTCTGCCAGTGACATTAATTCAGCCAGTTCGCGTTCTGTCTGCTTCCATTCGCCATAACGCAGATGGTATTTCTCCAATGCTGCATCATTATGTGCCAGAATATCAAGCACGTTCAACTGGAATCCTTCTTTATTAAGTAACAGATTCTGATGTTGAGAATGTACATCTATCAACTGTTCGCCCAGCTCTTTCATTTGTACCAGTGAAGCGGGAGTATCATTGATGAATGCCCTGCTTTTGCCGGAAGCCTGTACCTCACGACGCAAAATACACTCTTCATCATATTCCAATTCGTTTTCTTCAAAAAACGGACGCATACCGTAGGCAGCAATATCGAACCGTGCCTCTATAATACATTTGGAAGCTCCGCGACGAATCGCTTTCACATCGGCACGCTGCCCCAGCAGGAGCCCGATCGCTCCCAGAATAATTGATTTCCCGGCTCCCGTTTCACCTGTTATAACGGAAAAGCCTGTTTCAAAACTGATATCCAGTTTTTCTATCAATGCGTAATTCTGAATGTATAGTGAACGTAACAAACTAATTAAAAATTAAAATTTGAAAATTAAAAATTGGGAGACAGGGTGGCTACCAGACAATCAATGATGTCTTGAGCTACTTCTGTTTTCGACTTCAGAGGATAGTCTGTACGACCTTTCCTGTCGATTATACTTATCTTATTGGTATCATGGCGGAAACCGGCTCCTGCATCATTCAACGAGTTTAGCACGATAAAATCGAAGTTCTTGCGTTCGAGCTTTCCTTCGGCATTCTGCTGCTCATTATTGGTTTCGAGCGCAAAGCCAACCAGGCATTGTTGTTTTCTTTTTATGGCTCCTAAAGAGGCAGCAATATCTTGTGTTGCCCGAAGATGCAGGGTCAGTTCTTCTTCTTTTTCCCGCTTAATCTTCTTATCGGCTACCGTTGCCGGACGATAGTCGGCTACTGCCGCACAAAGAATACCTGCATCAGCATCCGGGAAATGAGCCTGCGCTGCTTTGTACATTTCTTCAGCAGATTCGACATCGACACGAATTATGCCAGAATGTTGCGTTTTGAGTTGCACAGGACCTGTTATCAAGGTCACTTGTGCTCCGCGACGGGCACATTCTTCTGCCAACGCGAATCCCATCTTTCCGGACGAATAATTGCCGATGAAACGCACCGGGTCAATCTTTTCGTAAGTCGGTCCGGCGGTAATCATCACTTTCTTTCCGGACAGTTCGTCACTCGAAGCAAAGAATTCATCCAATACCCGGATGATATTCTCCGGCTCTTCCATTCGCCCCTTCCCTACCAGATGGCTGGCTAGTTCTCCTGTCCCCGGCTCGATAATATGATTACCATAGGAACGCAGAATATCCAGATTTTTCTGGGTGGCAGGATGGGCAAACATATCGAGGTCCATTGCCGGAGCAACAAACACGGGAGCTTTTGCCGAAAGATAAGTGGTTATCAGCATATTGTCGGCTATTCCGTTGGCCATTTTACCGATGGTAGAGGCAGTGGCCGGCGCAATCAATACGGCATCCGCCCATAAACCGAGATCAACGTGGCTGTTCCACGTTCCGTCACGTTGGGCAAAAAACTCACTGATGACCGGTTTGCTGGTCAAAGCCGAAAGAGTGATCGGAGTAATAAATTCTTTTCCCGCCGGAGTAATTACGACCTGCACTTCCGCTCCTTGTTTTATCAGTCCGCGAATGATATAGCACGCCTTATACGCGGCAATACTGCCGGTAATTCCAAGAATTATTTTCTTTCCTTTTAGCATTATTTTGTAATCAAATTACTCATTTCACGCAAGCGGATTTTTGTCAATGCCGCCTTGGTATTCAGCGTGAAGTCACTATTCAAAATCCAACTGTAATATCCGGGATCTTTCTTCAAAACCTCGGCTACAGACATTCCCTTATATTTTCCGAAGTTGAACACTTCTACTCCGTTATCATCATACACCATGCGTCCGGCAAAATCGACATTCTTGCTGAAACTTGAATAATCAGCCAGGAACGCAATATCATTCTGAAGATCGGAGTAACGGTCGAGCTGTGCTTTCAGCACCTCATAAGTAGCCCGTGTATCTGCTTCGGCAGTGTGTGCATCTTCCAGATTCTTGTCGCAATAAAACTTGTAGGCAGCAGACAGGGTGCGTTGTTCCATTTTGTGGAAGATGACCTGTACGTCTACAAATTTACGTTTTGTCATATCAATATCCACTCCGGCACGAAGAAACTCTTCGGCAAGAACAGGAATATCAAAACGGTTGGAATTAAATCCTGCCAAATCGCAACCTTCAATGTCTCGGGCTATGTTTTTCGCTACTTCTTTAAAAGTAGGACAATCTGCTACGTCGGCATCATAAATACCATGTATAGCAGAGGATGCTTCCGGAATATGCATTTCAGGATTGATACGTAATGTCTTTGCTTCTTCATTTCCATTCGGATATACTTTCAGATAGCAAATTTCAACAATTCGGTCTGTGTTGATATTGGTTCCTGTTGTTTCTAAATCAAAGAAAACAATGGGATTTTTCAGATTTAATTTCATTTCTGTTTATTTTATTGAGTCACCACAGAGGACGCAGAGGACACAGAGGGTTATTTAATAAATATTCAAATTTATCCTCTGTGTCCTCTGCGTCCTCTGTGGTGAATTAACATTAATCATTTAGCATCATCGGCATCAGCAGCATCAGCAAGTCTTCGTTTTCTTCCTGCTCTACCGGGATGATTACTCCGGCACGTGAAGGATCTGCAAGTTCGATGACTACTTCATCTGCCGAAATATTGTTCAGTATGTCGATGAGGAATGTCGATTTAAAACCGATACTCATTGCAGCACCTGCATACTGGCAAACTTGTGTTTCTTCGGCAGAAGTAGAGAAATCAATATCTTGTGCGGAAATCACAATCTGGTTTTCCTGCATACGAAGTTTAATCAAACTGCTGGCTTGTGACGAGAAGATAGACACACGGCGCAAAGCTCCTACCAACTGTTGGCGGTCTACGGTTACTTTGTGCGGATTGTTTTGCGGAATTACCGAGTTGTAGTTCGGGTAACGTCCTTCAATCAGGCGGCAAACCATCCGGTAGCTTTCAAGCATGAATACAGCGTTGCGTTCGTCAAATTCAATGGTCACTGCACCTTGTTCTTTCGGCAAAAGATTCTTTAGCAATGTAGCCGGTTTCTTTGGAAGGATGAAGGCTGCACGCTCGTTGCCTTTGGCTGCCAACGTTTTACAACGCACCAGTTTATGACCGTCCGAAGCAACCATTGTAATGTCTTCTGTTGTAATATCGAAATAAATACCGTTCATCACCGGACGAAGTTCATCATCGGCAGTAGCAAACACCGAACGGTTGATACCTCCCAGAAGTACGCTTGCTTCCATTTCTACACGGACAGCATTATCCCCCAGTGTAGCCGATTGCGGGAATTCATCCGCATTCTGCCCCATCAGGCTGTATTTTCCGTTCTGGTACTGCACCGTTATTTCATAATTATCCGGATTGATATCGAATGTGAGTGGTTGTTCCGGAATTTCTTTCAGTGCGTCAAGCAATGTTTTCGCTACTACGGCAAAACGCCCGTTCGTATCGCTTTCATTCACTTCTACGGTAGTCACCATCGTTGTTTCACTGTCGGATACAGTCACAGACAAAGTTCCGTCTTCCAGTTCGAAGAGGAAACAATCGAGAATTGGCAGCGCATTTTTTGAATTAATAACACGGCTGATGGCCTGTAAATGGCTGGAAAGAGCAGTACTTGAAACGATAAATTTCATATATTTTCGTGTATTTAAGTTTTAAATGTTCTATCGCACAAAGTTACGAAAAAAGATTTGGGCTGCCCAATAAAAACAAAAGAAAAAAACAGGTATTGTGCGAGGGATATTACTAAAAAATTGTAACTTCGCCGCAGAATTTAAAATTATCGCAATGGAATTTACAGGAAAAATCATCGCTATCCTCCCCCCGAGAGGCGGAGTTTCAAAAACTAGCGGCAACGAGTGGAAATCACAAGAGTACGTTATCGAAAACCACGACCAATATCCACGTAAAATGTGCTTCGACGTATTTGGCGCAGACAAAATCGAGCAGTTCAACATTCAAATGGGCGAAGAATTGACTGTATCATTCGACGTTGACGCCCGTCAGTGGAATGATCGCTGGTTCAATAGTATCCGCGCATGGAAAGTAGAGCGTGTTAGCACAGGTGCTCCAATGGCTTCCGGTTCTCCCGTTCCTCCTCCAGCTCCGTCGGCTATGCCGGAATTTACTCCGGGCGATGCCAAAGACGATCTGCCATTCTAAACCGAAAGTCATTCGTTCGATGAATAAGCATAAAAAACTCCCGATAGGATTAAACTCCATCAGGAGTTTTTTTATCTCCTTTTCTCCCGAAAAAAAACAAATCTTTTTCTTCTTCTTTTTCATCTTCAGAAGAAGAAGTTTTTTTATTTATTTCTTTGTTTATAATGGGGGATGAATTTTTCTGTATATTTTACGTATTTTCTGTGAATTTTTCTGTATATTTTACAGATTCAAATGTTAAAATCACTCATAATAAGCTGACCATAGGACTATTATAAGCACACATATAAAAACGGCAAAAATGCAAAAAGAAAAAAAACAAAAAGGCGTTTCTCCAAAAGCAGAACGCACACAAAAAAGTATGGGTCAATGGAGCAAAAAAACGATAAACAGCATCTTGAAAATGTATGGAGGAAGCAGGCAAAGTTTATGGATAATCCAACCAAAAGCTATGGAGGTTTTCAGAAAAATAATCGCAGACAAACGATGATTTTTTATTCTGATTTATATTTCAAAACAATATTAGGATATACCATTCCGTCTGCACAGGCAAACTGAACAAAAAGGGTGAAATGACGGAAGAAGTCGGCGTTGCGCAGAAAGAAATCCGGTACAAAACGAACGTGATTTTCTGATTGTTGGAATATGTGGTCGAAATCCGCCATCAGCATAAAATGGTAGGAATCGGACAAATGATCCATGCCTGTCTGATAGGCCATCGCTCCATTGAGCACCTCACCTTTATCCAGCTGGCGAATATAATGCGCGAGAGCATCCGCATCAGGAGCGAGCAACAAGCGCCCGCCATAGAAGGCTGCATATACATCCAAAGTTGGTTCCGCAAAACTGGTTAGTTGTTCAAACAATGTTGTTTGAGGCAACCGATAGACAAGATATGCTTTATTTACAGTATAACAAAAAGTTATACGCGGATTTCTTCTTCCTTCGTCCGCCGAAGCGGCATTAACAAGGGCACGAAGCATTCGCTCGGCTTCCGTTACATCTGCCACCGACAGGCTCAAGACTGCCGCTGCACCCTGCAAAGTATCTTCACGCTGAAAGAGACAGGCAACCAAATCCTGCCCGGCATTTTCCATCAGATAGCGTGAAAACTCTTTATCCCTATTTTGCACTTCACTCGTGCGGGCAGGCACGCTCTGTCCTTGGGCATTTCCATAAGAAAGTAGAAACACCCAGTCCGTAATCCCTTGCCTGCTGAAATAGAAAGCAGTAGACGGCAATACCTCTCCCGGAAATCCCTTGACGGATTGTTGCTGGCGAAGCTGGTTTATAAACGCAAAGCAAGTGTCTGCATCGTGAGTGATGCCGGAGAAATAGATGAAATCATCTTTCATTTTCATGTCAAATTCCGTCCATCCCATCATCCCTTGCATACGGGTATAGATGGTAGCGGCCGCCGCACTTTTTTTCGGAGCACGTATTCCTGTAAAGGTAGAATCATCAGCCAACGATTTTCCACTTTTATACGCATCAATAACGTTTTCAATCAGTTTTTTCTGAAAGCTCAATGCCATAAAATCGGATGTCAGATAGCAGGCAAGAAAATCACCGTCCGCCATGGGATAAATAATAATCTCTTCTCCTTTGTAAATAAATGTTTTCGGCGGATAAAGTGAGGATATATATTTGCGTACAAATCTGTTTACCAACTCCTTATCCCCATTTCCCAATCTACAATAGAGCACTTGATTACGTTCGTTATCCGGCTCGTGGAAACTAATCAACATTTGATTCATTTGCCGGCTTAAACCGTGGGGAGTATCTTCTGAAAGGGCGTAAAGACTCTGTTTCAGATAAGAAAAGAGTTTGGATACATAAAGATATTGCTGATTTTTACTGCAAGTCAGCTCATCGACTTCTGCTACAAATTCGAGCACGTCATCAGTAACGAATACTGCTGAAGTTGTGGATGGCACCAGTTCATAAAGATTAAAGTCTTTCTGCCCTTCAGCTGCTGACAGTCTAAAAAAAGAGTACAATGCGAAACCTGAGCACAAAAGTACAACAGAAGATGTGATCGCTATTTTCACTATCGTACGAAGTTTCATAATATTCGCTGTTTATCGGCTAGGTGCAAAAATAATAATTTCTACAAAGAAAACAAAACTTTTGCTAAAAATTTCACCGATAATCAAACATAGATATCCAATCCGTCGAACGCCAGGTGAATATTTTCCGGAAGGTTCTTTTCAACCTCCGCATGCAAGCCCATATCATGACTCATGTGTATAAAGTATGTCTTCTTTGCCTGAATACGCCGGGCCACCGCCAATGCTTCTTCCAAATTTTGGTGAGTAGGATGCGAGGCGATCCGAAGCGCATTCATTACCAAAACATCTATTCCTGCCAATTGTTCATAGGATTCTTCGGGCATGGTCAACATATCAGTGATATACCCCAACTGCCCGATACGATACCCCAGAATCGGCAGTCGGCCATGCATCACACGCAGAGGAAGCACTTCCGTATGATTTATAGAAAAGGATTGCCCCACCGAAATTACTTGTAAAGGAATATCGGGAACACCTGGATAACGATGGTCGACAAAGCAATAGGGCATACGCAAACGCAATCCCTGCGCTACATAATCTTCCGCATAAATAGGCACGGAACCGAACCGACAAAACGGACGTAAATCGTCCAGTCCGCCTACATGGTCATAATGTTCGTGCGTAATGAGTACACCATCTATCCTCTCAAAAGGGAGATGTAATACCTGTGTCCGGAAATCGGGACCACAATCTATCAGAATCCGCGCGTCATCTGTCTCCACAATAGCAGATGCACGCAATCGATTATCTTTCGGATCGGAAGAAGTACAAACCGGACATGTACAGCCGATTTGAGGTACTCCCGTCGATGTTCCACTTCCTATAATTCTTACTTTCACTTGTTTATTCTCAATTTATAAAGTTGACTTCCGGATGAATATCAATACCGAACTTCTCACGGACAGAGGCTCGGACCGCATCTGAAAGCGCAATAATATCACTACCTTTTGCTCCACCACGGTTCACCAGCACCAGTGCTTGTTTATCATGCACAGCAGCCGGCCCCAAGGCTTTTCCTTTCCAACCACATTGGTCAATCATCCACCCTGCCGGAATTTTTACGCGGCCGTCGGCCAGCTCATAGTAGGGTATGCGGGGATATTCCTGTTGCAAGGCTTCCAGTTTTTCTTTCGGCACAATGGGGTTCATAAAGAAACTGCCGGCATTACCCATCACTTTCGGATCGGGCAGCTTGCTCTCGCGAATAGCAATAATCACTTTCCGGACAACAGAAAGTGTCAACGCCGGATATTTTTCAAGCTCCTGACGAATGGTGCCATAGTCTAATGTATAATGCTCTTCTTTACTCAATCGGAAACGAACATAAGTGACAAAGGTCGCTTTGTTTTCCGGATACTTAAAGATACTGTTGCGATAGGTATATCCACATTCACCAACTGAATAAACGCGTTCTTCAGCTTGAATGTTCACCGTTTCCACAGCCGTTATCAGATCTTTTACCTCAACGCCATAGGCTCCGATATTCTGTACTGCACTTGCCCCCACCTCACCGGGAATCAGCGACAGGTTCTCCGCTCCATACCATCCATGCTCTACACAATAGGCTACAAAGTCATCCCATACCACCCCTGCTCCCACTCGCACTGATACAGAGTGGTCATCTTCTTCCGTCACTTCGATTCCTTCAATGCGGGAATGCAATATCACCCCGTCGTAATCTTTGGTAAACAACAGGTTACTGCCACCACCAATATGCAAAAAAGGTGTCGTAACGGCACCTTGCACAATCAGCTTCTTCAGTTCTTCAACCGAAGTGTACTCTAAAAAACGAGCGGCACTGACATCAATGCCGAATGTATTGTAGGGTAAAAGAGAATACATATATTTTTAATTATAAGTTATATCATTATTCGTTATAAGCCGGCAAATACTGTTATATCATTAACAGCAAGGCTATTTCTTGTAGCGTATTACTACCTGCATCAAATGCTTGTATCTTCAAACTTATACAATTCCCATTCTCCGGCTTTGCGACGGAAATAGAGGATATTGGAAAAACCATTACCGATACCTTTCAACGCCAGAATCTTCGTTGGCGAATCATCGTCATTCCGCTGCCCGTAATTGATATTAGAAAGACGATCGGCAGGAAGTCCCGGTTTAAAAGCGAACCACTGATTAAGATCGAGGGTGGTCTCCAGAATAGAGAAATCATCGTCCGGATCGGTGGTTACAAAAGCTAGAGGCTCACACACACGCTTACTCTGAAAAAGACTATCTGCGGCAAAGTGTCCGAAAAACTCCACGAAATTTTCATTATCATTTTGCTTAATGGGGCGCAGATTAATTGCCTCCAGCATCCATGCACCTTTGATACGCTCAAAATAGTATTTCTTTACCATTCGTGTTTTCACAAACACCCATTCTACCTGTACGGAAGTGAGGGAGGTATCTCCCACTAAATCCATATCTTCTTCTCTATCAAATAGAAGCGTATAATAATGCTGTTTGGTAAACAAGTCATCATGCTTCCAGTTATGCTCCTCGATATTCGTTTTTTTATCTCCATTGTAGTAAGGCAACGGAAATTTCACACGCTGACGCTGCAACACGTCATCGGAAGCAAAATTGTAGATAAAATCATCGAAAGATTCATCTGCCTGTATAGGTTGCGGATCTTCCGGCGATTCATCACAGTGAATAGAATCGGCTACCCGCCGGATAGAATCCACTTCTTTTGTGATAGATGCGAAGGGGTCAATGTTTGTTTTCTTGTTTCCACAAGCACCCAGTATACCGAGCAACATGACCCCTACAATTAGTTTTTTCATTATTTTAGTTTCTCTCTTAACTTTTCAAGCATATCTACCGTCATGCTTTCCAAATCGTAGGCCGGCTTCCAGCCCCACTCTTCACGAGCGCAGGTGTCATCCAGACTATCGGGCCAGCTATCGGCAATGCGCTGTTTCAAAGGATCTATATCATAGATCATCTCAAACTGCGGCACATGCTTCCTGATAGCCTGATAAATCGTCTCCGGGTCGAAACTCATCGAGGCGATATTGAAAGCATTTCGGTGTATCAATTTTGTCGGATCAGCTTCCATCAGCGTAATTGCTGCATTCAGCGCATCCGGCATGTACATCATATCCATCAAAGTGCCTTGCTTAATGGGGCACACAAATTTTTCTCCTTTCACTGCCGAGTAATAAATATCGACAGCATAATCGGTCGTACCTCCTCCCGGAGGGGTCACATTCGAAATAATGCCCGGAAAACGGACAGCACGGGTATCAACCCCATATTTATTAAAATAATAATCACTTAGCAACTCGGTCGTTACCTTGGTAACTCCATACATGGTGCGCGGACGCTGAATTGTATCCTGCGGTGTTTTCGTATGAGGCGTACTAGCGCCAAACGAACCGATAGAACTCGGAGTAAACACTGCACATCCTTGTTCGCGTGCCACTTCCAATACATTCCATAATCCATCGATACCTATTTTCCAGGCCAGCTTGGGCTTCGACTCGGCAACTACGGACAGCAGAGCAGCCAAATTATAGATTGTATCGATGTGATACTCTTTTACCACAGATGCGATCGCTTCTCCATCCGTTACATCAGCAATTGCCGACGGTCCGGACTCCTTTAATTCCCCTTTAGGCTCTGCACCCGGAATATAACCTGCTACTACATTTGCATTTCCGTAACGTTTACGTAGCTCCATCGTTAGCTCCGACCCTATCTGTCCGGTAGCTCCAATAATCAAAATGTGTTCCATTTTTTCTTCTGACTTAGAATATCAAGCTTAAATAGTGCGCAAAGTAAGCACTTTTTTTTCAGATTTTAATCAAAAAGACATTGTTATTCCAAGAAAAATTGTGTCCTTTGCAATATAACTTAATCACCCAAACACTATGTACGGTAAAATGCAAGAATATCTCTGCCAAACATTGGCTGAAATCAAGGAAGCCGGACTTTATAAAGAAGAACGACTGATTGAAAGTGCGCAGCAAGCTGCCATCACTGTAAAAGGTAAGGAAGTGCTGAACTTCTGTGCAAATAATTACTTAGGATTATCCAATCACCCGCGATTGATTAAGGCTTCGCAGGAAATGATGAACAACCGTGGTTACGGAATGTCGTCCGTCCGCTTCATTTGTGGAACGCAAGATATACACAAAGAACTGGAAGCTGCCATCTCGGAGTATTTCCAAACGGAAGACACGATCTTGTACGCCGCTTGCTTCGATGCTAACGGCGGTGTATTCGAACCGCTTTTCTCTGAAGAGGATGCCATCATCTCGGATTCTCTGAATCATGCTTCTATCATTGACGGAGTACGTCTTTGCAAGGCAAAGCGCTACCGTTATGCCAACGCTGACATGAAGGACTTGGAAAGATGTCTGCAAGAAGCGCAGGCACAACGTTTCCGTATTGTTGTGACGGACGGTGTGTTCTCTATGGACGGCAATGTAGCTCCAATGGATCAGATTTGCGATCTTGCCGAGAAATACGATGCACTGGTAATGGTGGACGAGTCACACTCTGCCGGTGTGGTAGGTGCCACAGGGCATGGAGTAAGCGAGTTGTATAAGACTCATGGACGGGTAGATATTTATACCGGAACATTAGGTAAGGCTTTTGGCGGTGCACTGGGAGGTTTCACCACCGGTCGTAAAGAGATTATCGATTTGCTTCGTCAACGCAGCCGCCCGTATCTGTTCTCGAATTCTTTGGCTCCGGGCATCATTGGTGCCAGCCTTGAAGTTTTCAAAATGCTGAAAGAGAGCAATGCATTACATGATAAACTTGTTGAGAATGTAAACTACTTCCGTGATAAGATGACAGCTGCCGGATTTGATATCAAACCGACACAAAGCGCTATCTGTGCCGTTATGTTGTATGACGCGAAGTTATCCCAGATTTACGCTGCACGTATGCAGGAGGAAGGCATCTATGTGACAGGTTTCTATTATCCGGTAGTGCCGAAAGATCAGGCACGCATCCGTGTGCAAATCTCTGCAGGGCACGAGAAAGCACATCTTGACAAGTGCATCGCTGCCTTTATCAAGGTAGGCAAAGAGCTTAATGTGCTGAAAGCGGAATAACTCCGGGGCAAGGTTTACTTGCAGCATCCATTTTTAGGCACGGATTACACAGATTACGCTGCTGCTTTATGCAAGCATATTTCTAAAACCGTGAAATCCGTGTAACCCGTGCCAAAAAATTCTCTTTTATAAAATGAATTTTGAACCGCTACTTGACTATAAAAAAAAGATTATGGAAGAATTGACTCTCACTACTCCTGCCCTACTTTTCTCGGCAGTTTCATTGATATTGCTGGCTTATACTAACCGTTTCTTATCGTATGCCCAACTTGTGCGCCAACTGCGTGACCGCTACATGGAAAACCCTTCGGATATCACTGAAGCACAAATCGAGAATCTACGGAAACGGTTAAACCTGACCCGTAGAATGCAAGGACTAGGTATTGCAAGCCTTTTTTTCTGTGTAGTCAGCATGTTCCTTATTTATATCGGGCTTCAATTATTCTCTGCTTATGTATTCGGATTGGCATTGATTCTGCTGATAGCTTCTTTAGGCGTATCTTTCCGCGAAATACAGATTTCCACCCGTTCACTGGAGATTTACCTGGGAACGATGGAGAAAGGAAAAAACAAGAAATAAGATTGTTCGTATTCCCGTTAAAGTCTATCATTATCAAGATACCACCCGGCAAGGAAGAATAACCGTAAAGCGGCTTCCCTTGCCTACTTCAGATTTGAGTTCGATCTTTCCACCCAGCTTCTCTATAATCACCTGACAAATAGAAAGTCCCAATCCTGCTCCCTGCGAGAATTCGTTTTGTTTGTAGAAACGGCTGAAAATCATCCGTTGTTCTTCTCGTGGAATCCCTCTTCCGCTATCTTCGACATAAATCTGCACATTGCCTTCATCCGGCAGATAACTATATCCTAATTTGATATATCCGGTTTCCGTAAACTTGCAGGCGTTATTCAGAAAGTTTGTCAGAACTTGTATCAAGCGCTCCCTGTCCACATTGATTTCCAGAGGTGTATCATCCACTTCTTTCAGGAATTCCAAATGTGGAGCAATCAGAACCTGATGTGTCATATAGATATCGTCAATCAACTCTCTCACCTTGCATCTCTTGAATGAGAAAGACATATATCCTGATTCGATACGGGAAAGTTCCAAGATATCATTAATCAGTTTGAGTAATAACTCGCTGTTCTTGTTAATAGTACTGATATACTCTTCGCGTTCTACGGAACTCAATCCATCTTCCAATGCCAGTATATTGGCAAAGCCAACGATTGAATTAAGCGGAGTACGTATCTCATGGCTCATATTTGCGAGGAATGATTGTTTCAATTCCGCCTTTTCAGCCAATAAGCGTGCTGCTTCCAATTCTTCTTCACGATCTTTTATATCCTGTATATTAAGCAACAAACCTGCGGTTTTATATTCGCCTCCGGGTAGCTGTTTGGTAGTATAACGGAACTCCCACCACTGATAGCCTTTGCCGTCGAAGTTACAAAGCTCCTGCACAATCTTTTTATGAGCACTTTTCAGATTTCGCCAGTTGAACTTCACTCCTTCCCAATGGTCGGGATGGATAAAGCTCATGAATTCCTTAAACGAAAGTTGTCTGGAATTTAACCCTTGCGACGCCCAGAATGCATCTTCAAAAACAAAACAACCGTTATCCAATCTCCAGGCATACGTCATTCCACCCTCAATGGCTAATGACAATGTTTCTTTTTCATCAGCCAATGCTATAAGAGCCTGCTTTTTCCTCATCTGTTCCCGAAGGTATAGCCACCAAAGAGAAGCGAAAAGAATAATTAATATAAGAATGAACGATGCGACTGAAATTCCCCACAACAAAGGGTATTTATCACTAAACGGAATATTGATAATACGATATTTAGCAGGAATACTTTCCTTACTCAAACCTATTTGCGTCATTGTATTCCAATCAACAACATACTCTTTCCGGCTTTCAACAATAGGCATGTCCGCCGGACTCGCACCATGTAATATACGAACGGCTGCTTTCACCTCTTCTTCCACCTGAATAGGCAACGAAGTGATGTATCCACCCAGCAACTTTTCACCAAACCCGAAGGCTTCATTGATGGCAGTCAGACTGGGACTGCCACAGATGCTTCCAATATTAATGGTAGTATAATCACGTTTCAGCTGAATATAACATTGATCGCGATAGCTTCTGTTCAACACCCACATAAAGGTGGCATCCGAATGATTTCTGGCATTACGCAAAGGAATAGCCATGAAACGAGTATAACCTTCTTCCTGCGTCAAACGTATCTGTTCTTCAGGAGAAAGTTCGGGGTTATCGATGAATCCGGTCACTTTATGACCTTTAAACTGTTCCTTTGCATCTCTTCTGATTTGTTTATCGATATAAGTGGTATCGAGCATGGTAAACAACCGGACGTATTCACCGAAAAGTTCTTTTGCCACACTGACATTTTCATTAAAGGCGATCTTATCATGGAAACCCGTCACATTAGGATGGCGTTTCAGCAAGCCCCAATTCGGGTAATTGACACCACCAAAGACCACAGGTACTTCTTTGCCCAACTGCACCCCACATTTCATCAATGAATAAGTAGCCTGGTCTTCATTCACCAGAATCACTTCCGGCCGCCAGTCTTTCGAAACGGAATCAACCAGAAAACGCATTCGCTCCAACTCCGGTTCTTCCCAATAGGACTCGCAATCTAAATAAACGGTACGGATATCAGCATCTATTTTCTCTTTCTCAAATTGCTCCGCTATCATCCGGTTGAATTCCGGATAAGCCGCGTAAGTCTCCTCATAAGAGTGGATAACTAAAATACGCCGTTCCTCTTTTTGAGAACAACTGCTCACCCCCAAAAAGAGCAATAAAAATATAGGGAGCAATCTAAAAATTCCTCTATTCACACCATTCATTTATAATAATCGGGATTAATTTCTCTCTGACTCGTAATACAAAGGTAGTTTATTTTCGAACATAAGCCAAATAAGTGAAAAAAAAGAAGCTGTCTGAACAAAAATTCAGGCAGCTTCTATGTATAATAAAGAACTATTTTTCAGAGTAGCATCATTAACGCTGTCCCAGTTGTGAATCTACAAAGAAAATTCCGGTATCACCGGCTTTCTTGATTTTATCAACAATGCCTTGCGCTGTAGCTTCTTCTTCTACCTGTTCACGAACAAATCCCCACAAGAAATCCTGTGTTGCTTTATCCTTTTCAGCAGCTGCTACGTCTACCAGCTTGTCTACCAATTGAGAAACATGACATTCATGTTTGTAAACGTGTTCGAATACTTCGAGAGGTGTACCCCATCCGTTAGGAACAACATCTATTTTATCCACTTTAGCAGTTCCTCCACGTTTGATGATATAATCTGCCATTGCATAAGCATGTCCCATTTCTTCCTGAGATTGCTTTTTCATCCAATGAGCAAAACCACTGAAACCTTCTTTCTCAAAATAGAAAGACATTGCTAAATACAGGTTAGCAGACCACATTTCAGCAGTAATCTGTTCGTTAATTGCATTCTGTAATTTTTCTGAAATCATAATCGTATTTTTTTATTAAGTTGTTAATGTAGTTTCTTTTTGAACTCATTACAAAAATAACACGCTTTCAGTTAAAATTGTTCCATGCACCCTATATTTTTAAACTACATTCACATTTTGATTATAGCAGTTCATTTTTTACTTACACCATTTCGTCGGAAGTATATCCTTTCGGCAGCTCACGACAATTGTATCCGGAAGCCATTATTTCACCGTACGCACCGGCAGAACGAAGGGCGATCAAGTCACCACGCTTCACTTTGTTCAAGTCAATCGCTTTTCCGAAAACGTCTGACGATTCACAGATCGGCCCTACTACATCGTAGGCTTCCAATGGTTCTTCAGAAGTTATATTTTCCATTTTATGGAATGCCTGATACAAAGCCGGACGGATCAGGTCGGTCATACCTGCATCAAGGATAGCAAACTTCTTCCGTGTTCCCTGTTTTACATAGAGAACTTTGGATATCAAAGAACCACACTGACCTACCACTGCACGTCCCAGCTCAAAATGCAGTGTCTGATAAGGACGCAATTTCAATTGTCCGGCATAGGTAGCAAAGTAATCCTTGAAATTCGGGATAGCCTGACGGTTGGGGTGTCCGTAATCAATACCCAAACCACCACCTACGTTGATATGTTCTACCAGGATTCTTCGTGCTTCCAGTTTGTCCTGCAACTCATTGACACGATTGCAGAGGGCTACAAAATCACCCATATCCAGAATCTGCGAGCCAATGTGGAAGTGAAGACCGATAAACTTTACGTTTTTCATCTCTTGTGCTACGTCTATCACCTTGTCCATGTCCTGCATACTGATACCGAATTTGTTTTCTGCCAAACCGGTAGTTATATTGGCATGTGTATGTGCGCCGACATCGGGATTGATACGGAAAGCAACATTGGCAACCTTATTTTGAGCGGCAGCCAATTCATTGATTACCTCCAGTTCGGGGATAGACTCGACATTGAAACAGAAGATGCCATACTCCAGTCCGAGATTGATTTCCCAATCTGCTTTGCCGACTCCTGCGAAAACAACTTTATCGGCAGGGAATCCGGCACGGATAGCGGCACGGATTTCTCCGCCGCTCACACAATCGGCTCCCATTCCGCTCTCACGGATAATGGTAAGTACTTTCGGGTTGGCATTGGCTTTAACAGCGTAATGCACTGAATAATTAGGATATTTGGCAACCTCCTGGTTAATAGCCGACAATGTATCACGCAGCACTTTGGTATCGTAATAATAGAAAGGTGTCTGCAAAGTGCGGAATTTATCGATTGGAAATATTCCCTTCATAATTCGAAAAACTTGTTTAGTTGGTTAAAAAAGAGCGCTTTTATCAGTTCGGTAAAAGCGCTCGTGTTATTTGTGGATTTATTTGTCGTTGAAAAGCATATCACTCAACGACTGTAAAGCTACTTTCTTATCGCACTCCCGAATGAGGAAGGAGATATTGTAGTTACTTCCTCCGAACGAGATCATTCGCACCGGTATATTCCGCATCGCATCAAGAGCTTTCGCTTCAAAACCGACATTTTCCCATTCAAGGTCACCTACAACGCAGATGATACACATCTCTTTATCAACGGTTACAGTTCCGTATTTCTTCAAGTCATCCAGAATCTCGTTCAGATGCTTCGTGTTATCGATTGTTACAGATACACCTACCTCTGAAGTACAGATCATGTCGATAGACGTCTGATAGCTTTCGAAGATTTCGAATACCTTACGCAGGAAACCGTGAGCCAATAACATACGGCTGGATTTGATCTTGATCGCAGTAATGTTTTCTTTTGCGGCTACTGCCTTGATTTTACCTTTTTCCGTGTCGTTGGAAATCAGTGTGCCCGGAGCTTCCGGATCCATTGTGTTCAACAGACGAACAGGGATATTGGCATATTTAGCAGGCTGGATGCAGGTAGGGTGCAGGATTTTTGCACCGAAGTAAGCCAACTCGGCTGCTTCTTCGAAGTGAAGCTGACGAACCGGAGCGGTCTTGTCAACAATACGCGGGTCGTTATTGTGCATACCGTCGATATCTGTCCAAATCTGGATTTCAGAAGCGTTTACTGCGGCTCCAATCAAAGAAGCAGTGTAGTCACTACCACCACGTTGCAGATTGTCTATCTCACCGTAAGCATTGCGGCAGATGAAACCTTGCGTAATGTAGATTTCTGTATCCGGATAGAGATCGAGCTGTGCGCGCAATTTATCCTTAATATATACAGGATCCGGCTCTGCGTTCTTGTCAGTACGCATGAATTCCAAAGCTGGAAGCAACACGGACTTCACGCCACATTCCTGCAGGTAGAAGTTTACCATCGCCGTAGAAATAAGCTCTCCCTGTGCCAAAACCACTTTCTCTTCGAACAAAGTGAAAAGGTCTTTAGTATAGGAGCGGATGTAGTCGAAGTGGGATTTGACAACTTCAAGACCTTTCTGTTTATATTCCTGGGTTGCAAAAAGTTCATCAATGTGCTGTTTATATTTTGCTTCCAGCTTATTGATAATCTCGTTGGCACCCTCCGGATTCTTCTTATACAGATAGTCCGAAATTTCCACCAATGTGTTTGTTGTTCCTGACATAGCAGAGAGAACAACAATCTTTTGTTCACCATCGGTAATCAATTTGGCTACTTCCTTCATGCGCTGAGCAGAACCTACGGAAGTTCCTCCAAACTTTAAAACTTTCATTTTCGTTACTGTTTTAGTTATCTATATTTAAATCTATTTCTATTGTTCTCTGTCTGGGCATGTATTCGGCTGTCACATCTACAATTTGATGGTCGGCGCAACGATATACCCTGCCCGGATACTCTTTCAGCAATTGCAAATTGTGCGTCGTCATCACTACGGATGAACCGGATTCACAGATATTGTGCAACAATTCTACAATGGCCTTACCGGTCTCTACGTCCAGATTTCCGGTCGGTTCATCCGCTAGAATAATAGCAGGAGAATTGAGTACGGCACGTGCAATCACAATGCGCTGTTGCTCGCCACCGGAAAGCTCGTTCGGGAGCTTATAACCTTTGTTGGACATTCCCACCAGCTGAAGCACTTCTTCAATACGATCTTGGATTTCCTGTTTGTTTTTCCAGCCTGTGGCACGAAGTACAAATTCCAGATTATTGTATACAGTACGGTCTGTGAGCAACTGAAAATCCTGAAAGACAATGCCTAATTTCCGACGCAGTTGCGGAATATGCTTACGTTTGATAGAACGCATGTTATAACCCAACACTTCCGCTTCACCGTCAATTACGTCCAGTTCGCCATACAGAGTCTTGAGCAAACTCGTTTTTCCCGAGCCTACTTTTCCGATCAAATAGACGAACTCTCCTTTGTGCAGTTCCAGATTTACATCGCTTAATACACAGAGTTCCTGTTGATGGATTTCTACGTTCTTATATTGAATCAACGCCTCGTCATCCATACTGACTCCCGTTTTAATTTTTAATTATTAAATTTTAATTGTTTAATGCTTCTTCCATGTACTACTGTGTCTTTCCTGCAATTCACGTGCAAGGTCTTCGAGACGATAGCCTTTTGAAGTAAGCAATACAATCATGTGATAAATAAGGTCGGCTCCTTCGTAGATCAAACGTTCGTCAGTACCGTTTGTTGCTTCGATTACTGTTTCTACAGCTTCTTCACCTACTTTTTGAGCTATTTTATTGATTCCCGACTCAAACAGACTGGTAGTATAAGAGCCTTCGGGCATTTCTTCATGACGTTTGTCAATGAAATCTTGCAATGCTTTCAGGAACATAACCGGTTCTTCGTTTTTCTCCCCCCAACAAGTATCTGTACCAGTATGGCACACGGGACCTACCGGGTTTACCTGAATCAGTAGTGTATCATTGTCGCAATCGGCCTTTATAGATACCACATGAAGGAAGTTACCGCTTTCTTCGCCTTTTGTCCACAAACGATTCTTGGTACGGCTAAAGAATGTAACTTTTCCGGTTTCTACCGTTTTATCATAAGCTTCTTTATTCATGAAGCCCAGCATCAAGACTTTACGTGTCTCGTTGTCCTGTATGATAGCCGGAACGAGTCCGTTCATTTTATCGAAATCCAATTCCATTTTTATATAAGTTCTAATTACTATTTCAAATTACAATTACGATCTATTCGCCTACGGAGTTCTTTTGCAGACAGTTCCTATATTTATCTGACTATATAATCCATCCGCAGGGAACCTGGCCGGGGTGCCTCACCCCCTAGTGGTAATTCCTTCGCCGCAAAGATACGATTTTAATTCGGGAATTTTAATTTCTCCGAAGTGAAAAACGCTGGCAGCCAATGCAGCATCTGCCTTTCCTTGTAAAAAGACATCGCGGAAGTGCTCTTTACAGCCCGCACCTCCCGAAGCAATGATAGGAATGGAAAGCTGATCCGCCAAAGCGGCAAGTGCATCATTTGCATAACCGGCCTTTACCCCATCGTGATTCATGCTTGTGAAGAGAATCTCTCCTGCTCCGCGTTCCTGGGCCTCTTTTGTCCACTCGAACAGGTCTTTATCTGTTTCGATACGTCCTCCATTCAAGTAACATTTCCAACCATTTTCGGTTTGTTTGGCATCTACTGCCAACACACAAACTTGCGAACCGAAATTCTTTGCAATCTCGTCAATCAATTGAGGATTACGGATAGCGGAAGAATTGATAGAGATCTTATCCGCCCCTGCATTCAACAGGCGGTCTACATCACTTAATTCGTTGATTCCGCCACCTACGGTAAATGGGATATTGATATTAGCAGCAATCCGTTTTACCAATTCCGTAAAAGTCTTACGTCCTTCATGACTTGCAGTAATATCCAGGAAAACAAGTTCATCTGCTCCTTGTTCACTGTAAGCACGGCCTAACTCTACCGGATCACCGGCTTGGCGCAAATTGACAAAATTCGTTCCTTTCACGGTTTGTCCGTCTTTTATATCCAGACAAGGTACTATTCTTTTTGCTAACACAATCCTACTTTTATTTATTGTTCAACAATTTATAATCTATATCCCTGACGTTTGATTCTTTGTTTCCTCTTATAATAAGGTAGCCATTTATAATATAAACAGCCATTTCATTCTGGTACGCTAATTATAAAAAGATTCTCAAATCTTTTAAGGTGATATGTCCTTCGTATAGTGCCTTACCGAAAATAACCCCGGGAACACCAGCTTCATCCAAAGCAACAATATCATCCACCTTACTCACCCCGCCACTAGCCATCAAATAGAGGTCAGGGAATTTTGCCAGCATCTCCTTATATAAATCAATAGAAGGCCCACTCAACATTCCGTCACAGCTAATATCCGTACAGATTACCTTGCGTATACCTTTATCCATATAATTTTCAAGAAATGGAAAAAGCTCACAGGCACTTTCGTCTTTCCAACCGTTGACGGCTATCTTATGATCTTTTACATCTGCCCCCAAAATGATTTTTTCACTGCCATATATTTCCAGCCAATGACAGAACAATTCCGGGTCTTTCACCGCAATGCTTCCACCTGTAACCATCTGTGCTCCACTCTCAAAAGCAATTTTCAAATCTTCATCACTCTTTACTCCACCACCAAAATCGATAACGAGAGAAGTGTGCGCAGCAATCCGTTCCAACACCCGATAATTGACTACATGATGAGAAGCAGCACCGTCCAAGTCTACCACATGAAGCCTGCGAACACCGTTCGCTTCAAACTCCTTGGCAACTTCCACCGGATTTTCGTTATATACTTTCTTACTGTCGTAATCTCCCTGGGAAAGACGTACGCACTTTCCGTCAATAATATCAATGGCTGGAATAATTTCTATCATCTATTATTTATTTGCTAAAAGTTTATTATAAACGATGAACGAGTTTATTATAAATTATGATGGAGTTTATTATAAACGGCAACATAGTTTATTATAGATTCAAAAAGTTTGTCAGAATCTTTTCTCCCGTCTTACCGCTTTTCTCCGGATGGAACTGGGTAGCATAAAAGTTATCTTTATGCAATGCAGCACTAAACGGGTGAATATAATCAGTTGTAGCAGCAGTAAAGTCACAGACAGGCACATAAAAGCTATGTACAAAATAGACAAACTCTTCTTCGGTGAATCCTTCAAACAATTTGCTATTCGTTTTTCCAATGGTATTCCATCCCATGTGCGGCACTTTATCTTCATGTTTCTGCGGAACAAAACGCTTCACGTCCACATCAAAGATATTCAAACAATCGACCTCTCCTTCTTCGGAATGCCGGCACATCAACTGCATACCGAGACAAATTCCAAATACAGGCTGACGGAGATTTTTTATCAGTTTGTCCAGTCCCGTTGCTTTCAAGTGGTTCATGGTAGTTTCTGCCTCTCCCACTCCGGGGAAAATAACTTTATCTGCCGATTGGAGTTCTTCTTTATCAGCAGTAATCACCGCTTCCACACCCAACCGCTTCAAAGCATAATCCACAGAACGAATATTGCCGGCATTGTATTTTACAACTGCTACTTTCATCAGCTAAATATTACTGTTTTATTTTTATAAGCCAAAACTTTACGTTCGATGTGCTTCTGTACTGCACGTGAAAGAACGATTTTTTCCAAATCCTTTCCTTTATTTACAAGATCTTCAATAGCGTCCTTATGAGTAATACGCACCACGTCCTGCTCAATAATCGGTCCGGCATCCAGTTCAGTCGTTACATAGTGACTGGTTGCACCGATAATCTTCACACCTCTCTGGAATGCCGCATGATAAGGCTTCGCTCCTACAAACGCAGGAAGGAAAGAGTGGTGGATATTGATAATCTTATTCGGATAAGCATTAATCATCTGCTCGGAAATTACCTGCATATAGCGCGCCAATACAATAAATGTAATATTATGCTTGGCAAGCAGTTCCATCTCCTTACGCTCCTGCTCTTCTTTCGTCTCCTTTGTAATAGGAAACAGATAGAAAGGAATTCCGAACCGCTCTGCTACATGCTGCAAATCCGGATGGTTACTTATAATAAGAGGTATTTCTACATTCCATTCTCCGGCTGTATATCGTGCCAATATATCGAAAAGACAATGTGACAGCTTGGAAACGAAAATAGCCATACGTGGTTTTACATCAGAGAAATAAAGACGAAAATCCATTTCATATTTTTGCCCGTAGAGAGTTCTGAAATAATCTTCAATTTTCTCCTGCGGAACCAGAAAGTCTTTCAGTTCCCATTCAATACGCATGAAGAATATGTTCTCTACATGATCTACATATTGATCCAGATAGATAATATTTCCTTTGTTTACCGTAATAAAGTCTGTCACTTCCGCAAGGATTCCCGGTTTGTCGGGACAGTGCAATAACAGTTTGGCTGTTGTCATCATTCTTTTTACTAATTAACGATTCTAGGCGGATAATTTTCCACCTTTCTTATTTTAGTCCGCAAAAATAACGATTTATTGCAAAATTACGAATTATTCAAGCAGAAAGTTGATATAAAAACGGTGATTTCTTACAGATAGAAAGATATCGGGAGTTATTTTCTATGAATAGAATGACAAACTTCAGGATAGTGACGCTATTGACTTCGGACAGTGACGCTATCCTATCGTGATGGCGTCACTATAACAACCGGATAGCGTCACTATCCGAAGAGAAAAAAAACAATATTTTTTTCATTACAAAAGTACTCAAAATGAGACACTAAGCATTTTTATCGTTTTTTCTTGAAAAAAACTTTTCTCAAAACGCTTGCAGATTTATAAAAAACAACTACCTTTGCACCCGCAATCGAGAGAGATGCAGATTAATAAATTGAAATTCTGGTGCGTTAGTTCAGTTGGTTAGAATACATGCCTGTCACGCATGGGGTCACGGGTTCGAGTCCCGTACGCACCGCTTCTTTCATTAAGAAGTAAAAGAGAATAGAAATGAGTTAATCCAATTAAAATTTGGTGCGTTAGTTCAGTTGGTTAGAATACATGCCTGTCACGCATGGGGTCACGGGTTCGAGTCCCGTACGCACCGCTTCTTAAGAAAGTGAAACAAAGAAAAAGCTCTGTAATTCAATGATTACAGAGTTTTTTTTATTTCACTTTTCTACTTTGTACACAGTTGGCTATCTAGCCGGAAATCATATTCTCGAAGCTAACTTCAAGGTTTTCAAATCATAGATTAAGATTTCATCCTTATCTGTTTTGTCATACTTGTTATTATTGTTTGTATCATAATAACCTGCGACGACAAGTTTACCTGTTTGTGTATTGACAGTCCCAGTACGGACAAAAATTTATCTTCCGTTAATTGAGTCATTTCTTTTCCGAGCGTATCGCACTCCCCCATAAGGTATTGTACCTTCCAATTCATTTTTCCTGAATGGAAAAGTTATAGTTTTTACTTCACGCCCTTCATCATTGCTCTTTGAATGATAAAAAGTTTCCTATTGTAAACTGAATAATCATATTTTAATTGTATTATTCGATATTTTACCACAATTACTACTACAAAAGTCAATTAAATATCACACCTTTGTACTCACTAAAAATTAGAATCATATATGAAAGAAGTAATATTTGTAATTTTAGAAGGGTTCGCCGACTGGGAAGGCGCATATATAGCTACCTGTTTGAATCAGGGAGTCAAGCCCGGAAATCCTATTAGTTATAAAGTGAAAACCCTATCAATAACTCAAGAACCCGTAAGTTCAATAGGCGGATTCAGAGTGCTGCCTGATTATGGGCTAAAAGATATGGCGGAAGATTATGCGGGGCTGGTGTTAATTGGCGGTATGAACTGGTTCTCACCTGAAGCTGAATTAATAGTTCCACTTGTAGAAAAAGCTATTAAAGAAAAGAAATTAGTTGCCGGAATATGTAATGCTTCTGTTTTTCTGGGTATGCACGGTTTCCTTAATGAGGTAAAGCATACCAGCAATACGCTCAATTATCTAAAACAGTATGCTGGGGATAAATATACAGGCGATTCGAACTATATCAATGAACAAGCTGTAAGAGACGAGAATATTGTAACTGCCAACGGAACCGGGCAATTGGAATTTTGCAAAGAAATATTATATGCATTAGAAGCTGATACTGCCGATGCGATAGAGGAAAGTTATCTGTTTTATAAAAACGGATTCTGTCCGGGAGCATAAAATGAATGAAAGAATGACCATTCTTAAAAAAGGAATATTTAAGCAATCAGAAAGAGAGACAATAGCATAACGATTTAAGAAAAATAGAAAAAAGCCCGGCATCTGTCGGGAGAAAGTTCTTTATTATTATCATTTGGGACATATATCATCCAAATAGCAGCTATTTTCCATTATTCATTCACCATTCAACATAAAATATTAAGATAACCGTTCTTTTTATTATTCCTATCCTTTCTAACAGTTATGCCAAACTAGAGAAAAACCACCCTCAAAAAGACTAGTTTCAGCTTCCTCACCGATGACAAACAAGTTCCTCGGTGAGGAAGCTAGCGACGCACACCGAGGAACACCCCGCTCCTCACCGAGGAACGAACGCTTTGCCAACAAGAAAAGATGCATTCCGTATGTAGTTTTATGCGAAATAGACCTGCATTTCCGCATATTATTGCACTATTTTATGCCGTTTATTCACTGGTTCATTGTTTTTAAAGTCGCTACTCTTTTATACAATCTTAAAAATAGCACATTGAGACTATAAAAGCGCTGTCTCTTAGCTTCTCTTATGTACTATGAGTTCTATTCTACGATAAAGCTCTCTGATTTGAAATTACTATAAAACCTACCGGAAGTTGCCGTAAATTTCAATACACAATAATCGGGATCGGTGACTCCCTCGGGATAATACATGGTATCACCCTCCTGCCAAATCATTTCTTTGCTGGCACTGTCTGTCAATACTTCCATTGTACCCCGCAACATCGCACCTCTAAAAAATCTTGTATCACAAAAGTAAATACACGCATGATTGTTTTCCCGGTATTGCGCCACACGCATGGATGAAGTATTCGTTGTCAGATAAATCGTTTTTATCCCTTCCCTTTTTCTTGGCTGCAACATTGCCTTGATATTAGGAAATCCCTCCCTGTCTATAGAACCGATAAAAGCTGTTTTCAACTTATCAATCATGTTCCCTACTGTTTTTTCTGCGTCTCTCATCATTTCATTTTTTATTGTTAGTTATTATCTGATGCGAAAGTAGAGAAATAGAAGAAACACGGCGTAATAAAAAGAAAGGGGAAAATAGTACTTTTTACGGTTTATGTGTTTTCCGATAAAGTAATGGAGTTTCTCCCGTATGTTGCCGGAAGCTGCGAATAAAATAGGAGACCGTTGAAAAGCAGAGTTCAAAAGCAATATCCGATATAGGGACGTTTGTATAAACGAGCAGTCTTTTAGCCTCATCCATCACTTTATTCTGAATATATTGTTTGGCACTAAACCCCATTGTCGAGGTTACCATCTCATTCAAATAGTTAGAAGTAATGCAGAGTTTATCCGCATAATACTGAACCGAGTGTTGCTCTTTCGAATGGATATTTACCAAATTCATGAATTTACTTACATGGTTATTAGACGCTTCTCTGCTCCTGCCCTCCTCTATCGAAGTCATTTTAAGATAAGCCCGGTCCAATAACATCAGGACTTCATAAAGCAACGCTCTCAATACATGCACATCGTTTTGCTGATACGAGTCGATCTCCATCTTTATATGATGCAAAATTTGGAGTATACGGGCATAAAGCTCATCTGGCAAATGCAGTCTTGATGAAAAGCTTTCCAGCTGAAAAAACGAAAGATGCTGTACAAACAAAGAATCTTTAAAGAGGGAAGACAAGAACTCTTCCTCGAAAATCAGCGCATAACCATTGATGATATGACGCGTATCCCAGTTCCGGATTTCTCCCGGTTTAGAGAATAGAACGTCACATGGGGTTACTTCATAGGTTTGGTTATCGACAGAAAACGTCCCTTTACCTTCTGTTATAAAAGTAACATCATAATAATTCAACGTGTGAATAGCACTTTCAGCCAAGAATTTCTTCACATATTTCAGTTCTACCACATCGACCAAAAGTTCGCTTCCATACTTATTCTTATAAAAAGTATATCGAGGTATTGAGTTTTTCATTTGGAATACAAAAATAATATTCCTTACCAAATAATCCAAAGACTTTTCAAACTCAATTTTGAATAGTCAATGAACCATCTGATAAGGAATACATAGAAAAATAGATGTCCAGGTTATATTTCCTATTTAGAACTTCCAGCCATATATCCCAAACTGGTTACATCGGCACCCAGATAATGAGTAATATACTTCAAAGGTACCCTGTACAGGATATCCGGGATTTCTGCCAATAAAGAAAGATACCTCTCTCTTACCGTCAGTTTCCGAACGTTCATATTCTCTTCTTCTTTAAAATAGAACTGATATTCCATCAGTTGACGAACCAAGTTGGCAAACGAAATAGATGTTGCGCACAACTCTTCAATCTCCTCTTCGCTGATGTAATAAGCAGCACATTTCGTCAGCGCCTTTACAGTATACTGACTGGAGTTATAGCACAATACAGCATCCCCTTCAGATAAAAACCGGATGGTTCTGTCCTCTCCTTCATGGGTCGTGTATGTATGCAGAATGCCGGAAACAATAATATACAAGCTCTGCTCGGGCATTGTGGCAGATGCAATCGTTTCTCCTTTATCCAGATACACCATTTCCATACGAGCCAACAGCTCTTTCACTTCTTTTTCATCAACCTGATACTCAAAACAGAGTTTCTTCAAATAAGCTTCCATACAAAATAGATTTTAGTTAATATATGTCACTTAAAAACACCTAATTCGACATAGCAGGCATCAATGTGCCTCTCAAGTATAATTTCCTTTGCGTATATCGCAAATACCAGATACAAATCAATAATGAAACCACCGTTGAAATGGGTGGAGCAAATCCCATGATAAACAGCGACGAGCTATCCATCTGACTGAACCAGTATGACAATGGTATACGGAACAGGAAAGTAGCTATCAGACTGTGAATCATCGGGAATAACGAGTTCCCTTGTCCGCTGAAATAAGAATTGATGCAGAACACAAAACTGACTACGATACAGTCGATGCTATATCCCCGCAGGTACTTTGCTGCCATTGCCACCACAGCGGCATCTTTCGTAAAAAAAGCGGTAAGAGTCTCCGGCAGGAATTGCGAATACACGCAAACCGACACACCGAAAACAAGAGCAATCCCTATTCCGGAAGCAAGACATTTATTCATTCTCTTGATAAGTCCCGCCCCGTAATTTTGTGCAGTCATGGTTGCCACAGCCGATGATATAGCCATCGGAGGCAACATGGCAAACACTATGATTTTCTCAACAACACCTAAAGAAGCAGACGCAATGACTCCCATCTGATTCACAATGACAGTGATTATCAGAAATGAAACATTGATTAAAGCATCTTGCAAAGCAATAGGCGCTCCCAATACCATGATCTTTTTAGACAGATTCCGGTTCAAACGGATATCCTTCCGTGAGAAATCAAAGTGGAATCCATGCCGGTATAAGAACCAAAGCGCTATTCCAAAGCTAACGCCTTGCGCGGTTACAGTAGCAATAGCCGCTCCTGTAGCTCCCCAATGGAAATAGCCGACCAGTATAAAATCGAGCACTATATTGATTATACATGCCAAGCCTACAAAATAAAGCGGTGTCTTTGAATCACCCAATCCACGCAGGATACCACATACAACGTTATACCCTATTATGAACAGAATACCAGCCGAACATACCAGAATATAGTTTTTAGTATCAGCCATCGCTTCCGCAGGCGTGTGCATCAGTTCGGTTATCTGCCCATGAAATGCCAGCATGACCAAGGTCAGCAAGACTCCTACGATTGAAAATAGCCACACGGAAGAACCGATTGTAAAAGCTACTTTCCGGTCATCTTTTGCTCCGATAGCGATAGCAATCAGCACGGTTGTGCCTGTCGTAATGCCAAGAATAATACCCGTAATCGTCTGCATCACCTGACTGCCGATAGCCACAGCCGCCACACTTGCCGAATCATCATATTGCCCCACAACAAACAAGTCGGCTCCACCATAAAGTGCCTGAAGCACATTGGCAATAAGAAAAGGTACTGCAAATTGCAGCAATACCTTCGGAACACTTCCTTGTGTCAAATTTAACTCTTTCATAGTTTCTCCGCTACTTTACCTCTTATCTTAAATTGTTACAATAAAAAATAGTGCCGGACAAGCGAATGATTTACACCATTCATCTTATCCAGCACTATAATTATCTATTATAGCACCCTCCGATGAGGATTTTTATGCCTGTCCCTATTTTCGGGCTGCAAATATGGGCTTTGTTTTTATAACTACCAAATTATAACTGATTTTTATTTTTGAATGGTACAATCAGGTATCAATGTGAAGCTTTTATTGCAGCCGCTTTTCTACTCCCGGAAGCGGAAGAAAGCAGCCAATCGGTCCGGATTCAGCGTATAGCGGGCACGTTCTTTTAAAAGTGGTTCGGCGTTCATCACTGCACAAGAATGAGATACTACTGACATCATCTCCCAATCCTTCAGTGAATTTCCGACAACCAATACTTGGTCAAGGGGAGAAGCTAAAGCCTTGCATATATGAAGCACTCCTTTCCGTTTGTCAACGTCCTTATGGATAACCGTAATAAGAGGTGGTTTATAAAACACCTGATAAGGTTTCTCTTTTAAGCGAGAAAGAATATTTATTCTCTCTTCCTTATCATAAACCAGCATGCTGTATTTATAGACTTGACCTTCATAGCTATGCGCCGTTATCTTTGCGGATTCTTCGTTTATGTCCAGTAGTAATTCAACTGGCATACACCGGTTCTGCCCGGCATATACCAGTAATCCACCATCAGCAAACACCCCTCCTTCAAACAGGCTGAAAAGAGCCTTGCCTAACTTTCTCCGCGCCTGTTGCATAGATAAAGAAGTAGCAAGATATAAGGGAACAAATTGCGCTATGTACCGCAAAGCATGGGCATAACTTTCCGAAACCCTTCCCTGGGCATCGGTAAGTGTTCCATCCACATCAAAAAACACGGAAGTAATGAAAGGCTTATCCGGGATCCGCCAAAATGCACCTGCTCTCATTATTCGATGCAAAGGATGATTAGTCAAATTACTGAAAGCAATGTAACAGTCACAGACCTTCCGCCGACAAGGAAGCAAGGGGTCCAAGATCTGATTCTGATAAAGATTTCCTATCTTCACCTGACTTCTGGGACAGCCAAAGATATCTCCTTTCCAATCAATAAAACAACTACTTCTCCCTCCCGAACAGATATCCCATTGAGCTGAAGCGTTTTTTAAATCATACTCAAAAAGGTTATCCAGTTGCGTAAAGAAACGAATATCTTCTACGCTCAACGGAGACTTCAAACCTTGCATAGCATTAATAAACAAGTAAATATCCGGCAAAAGAGCATTTCGCAAATCGCTAAGTACACTTTTTGCCATCGGATTGCCTACGGCTCCGGCACAGACCTGTATTCCTGCATTATAAAGGGTATGAAGTCGCCGGACAAAGCTTTCTACTGAAGTCATTTCCGGATGAAAGCTGGCCCAAATCTTTATCTTACTTATCAATGTCGGTGTAGCCGAAAATTCGTCCAGCCATTCATCGGCAGAGAAAGAAAGATTAGTCTGACAGGAAATTCCGGCCACTTGTGGCAACGCCGCTAAATGAATGATCCCTTTCCGATAATAACGATGTATCAATGCTTCACCGTAAGGAATAATAAATAACTGCAACGGTCCTCCCTGCCATTGTTCAATAGCCGTAATAAAACGGTTCCACGCCTGTTCATCCTGCGTAGTAGCTGTCAGATGTGACTTTTTGCCGAAAGGACAATAAGAGCAGGTATAATTGCAGCTATTCAATTTACCGCGATAATAGATACGCTTGATGGAAAGTAAATCCCCCTCGTTTTTCATTTCCATTTCGTTCAATAAGAATAAGTTTCCATCAGCCCTCTTATTTCAGGAGTAATGAACAACTGACCAATATAATCAGAATATCCTATTCCTTCGGAAGTAAGACAAATGCGGTCATCTGTACTTTCTATCCATTGCCGTTCTGCCAGTTGCCGGAATAATGGAATATCATCCGGTGATTCGCCAAAACGACGCTCATATTCGGCTTTATCAAGCCCCATATAATACATCAGATTTTTAATGATGAAACGTTGCCTCCGTTCTTCTTGAGAGAGAATAAATCCATTGCGAGCTACTGTAAAATCAGCAGTGCCCATATAGTCATCTATCTCTCCGGCAATGCAGTGTTGAGAAACAGTATACCGGGTGGCATAATGCAAATGACCCAAGTAACTACGTCCACCGGAACCACACGAAAGCATCACTTCATCTCCACAGGAAATTTCCGCATCAGTAGACGGATGATGAATAAAACGCCGCATCGAAGTTTGTAGAAAGCCTCTGTCTTTCAACAGATCACGGGCGGCACAATACATCCGGAAACAGACATCATCAGGTTCCCGCTCCGTGATAGCTGTTCCCTGTCGCACATATAACGGATAAATAAAGAGTTCGTTAGGCTGAAACAGAAGAGCTTGCTCCAACGAATAGAGAAAACTATCCACCGTTTGTCCTTTGATTCCGTAAATCAAGTCGATATTAAAAAAAGGAAATTCCATCTTCCGGATAGTTTCCAACGCCTGATTGATCGTGTCTTGCCGGGGACGTCTTTTCAAAGCGGTTAACTCTTCGTTGAGAAAACTTTGTATACCGATACTTATACGAGCCACTCCGGCTTGTTTCAACCATGTCAAACGGGCAGGATCAGCATACTCCGGTGATGTTTCTATGGAAGTAAAAGCATGTGAGGGATGCACTCCGAACAGGGCAGCCGTCTCCAATAAGTATTCCAGTTGGGAAACGGTGAGAAGCAACGGTGTACCTCCTCCAATGGCGAAACTGTCAAAGATCAGTCCGGTGGTGAGAGGTGACAATTGTTGTGCCTGCTTATGAAGGGTTTCCAAATAAGTTGCGATATAATCCGCACGATTGGTTTGTAGAGAAAACAGGTTACAATATCCACATTTATGACTACAAAAAGGAATATGAAAATAGAGTGATGCCTTCTGCCCTTCCACCTGTTCCAGGTAAGGAAGCAGCGAAACCGGAGATGGAAAAGGACGATAGGCAGTTTTATGTGGATAGCTATACATATAGTCTACATATCGTGGTAGCGGTTGATTCATTGTTTCGTTAAAATAAAGTGTTTGTAAGGGACTGTATAAACCGTTTCGTGAGATATGCAATGGTATTCATACCCATCTTCACCATAACAAGTGCCATGATCGGAAAAGGCAATCACCAGCGTATTGCTCCGTTTCTGAAAAGCCTGAAACAAACAAGGTAACTGACTGTCAATATATTGCAGGGCAGCCGCATGTGATTCTTTATCATCTTTCATTTTACCCTCCACATAATGACAGTTCGGATAATGGATAGCAGAAAAATTGATATACATAAAGATCCGTTTGTCGTCCGGATAATTTTCTAGTTTTTTCAATGCAAAATCAATCTGTTTTTCAGTACTATCGGGCGCTGTGCATCCAAAGGAAGGAAGCCAATAACTTTTAGTAAAGTAACCGGGGAATACACGCCCCAGCTCATTACGCTTGCTAAAGAAGTTTACGCCACCTATACAAATCGTTTCATAGCCTGTATGGGCAAGGCTCTGCACAAAGGTTGCTTCTGTAAATGGATAACTTCCTTTGGGCGGAATACGTCCTGTACCCGCCTGTACGGGGAAAAACAACCAGTTACGGCTACGCAATGAATGAGGTTCTGCCGGAGAAGGCAGAAATCCGGCAAAGATGGCAAAATGAGACGGGTAAGTGAAATTTCCCGGAGCATGTCTTTTCTCCCATTCTCCTCCATGGCTGTTCAGTACAGGCGTTCTTCCGGCCGCTTCTTCCTCTTTGCTGACATCATACCGCAAGGTGTCAAAGCAAAGCATCAATATATCATGAGTACCCACCACCTGATTCATATCCAGATCCGGATGACGGGTCTGTTCGCCAGCCGGCAGTTCATCTATTTGCATGGTTATATTTCTTTTTTATGTTTTTTATTTGTTGAGTATAAATAGAATTATGAGCGAACATATCCTGATAAACATGGTCTCCTTGTCCGTTGACTTCTATTATATAAGGAATATCCGTCCCTCTTTCTATCAATACATCTACTCCTGCATACTGCAAATCCAAGGATTGCACAGCTTCCTGACATTGAAAATAGATTTGTTGCCGCACCTCTTCGGATAGAGACAATTCATTCCACCAATGCGCCTTGTTGTTCAGGTGTAGATTCGTTATGCTTCCTTTGCTGCATCTCACAACGATATAATCTATTTCAGACTCCCGGCACACTACCCGAAGGTCGTAATTTTCTCCTTGCAATTGTGCTTTAGGAATCCATTCTTCGAGGATAGCTTCTGTTTGTATCACAGCTTCTGCCAATGGGATGATCTCTTTTTCCACGCTCAAACGATTGATTCGTTTGGTATTATGAATCACTCCGTCCACTTGCCGCAGCGTAGTATAGACTACCCACTTATTCCGGTTGGGCTGATAACGAATCGCCATAATGCCTCCCGCACCCGAACCATAACGGGGTTTAAAAAAGCATCCTCTACCACAATCGGCAAGAAGCTGCCGTAACTCATCGAAAGAGTGTGGAGACGGTAACATCGGAGTCACTTTCAGCCCTTTGTCCATCAGAACTTCTTTTGTTTCCTTTTTATCAAGAGCACGCAACAAAGCATCAGGAGTATTTAAAAAGCACACATCATCAGGCAGGCTCATCTCGCTCAAACGTTGCAATGTCTCCTTATATGCCTGATTCAACAGCGCATATTTCAGGAAATCAGTTTCATCACTTACACAAGGTTCCAGTTTGATAACTGCCTGCCGCAATAGCGGCAAGCAGTTAAAAAGTTCCTCATAAGTCATAAAACAAACTTCTGTCTGCAAGTGCTTACCTGCTTCAACAAAATATTCTATACGTTTGGATAAAGAGTTGCTGACAACGATTATCTGCATCTCCTATTCTGTAATCATCGGGTAATACCACAATTCACCATCATATTCATCCGCCTCTTCGGTTTCGGCAATGTCTATTTTCATAGGAAGGTTCTGCAACTGTTTCTTCATGTCCTTGCTCAAATAATTATAGCGCATATTGATAAACTTCAAGTGAGCGATTTTATCCATATTATCCAGCAACAACTGTGCACCTTCATCTTTCAGAGTACCAGCCGAAATATCCATGGTTTCAAGTTGAGGAAGAATATCCGATTCCAGGAACATTTCTACAATGCTGTCCTGTTCTTCAGAGTTAACAAGCCCCAGATAGGTCAGCTTCGGGAAACGCTCTTTGGAGAAAAGCGGACGGAAGATCTCAATATCACCTTCAAATCCGTAATCTTCCACACCAACATATAGAATCAGTTTTTCCAGATTGGGAAAGTCAGAAGCAAGAATGTCCTCTACCACTTCAGTAGGCATACCACCACTGATTATTTCCAGCGACCGCAACTCCGGACGTGAAGTTTTTCCCAAGCGCAGATTGTTTGTTCCTTTTATTTTCAGATCCTTCAATTTAGGCATACTATCGAGCAGCGGACTAAGGTCGGCTTGTTCAATCCATGAAATCTCCTGTTCTTCCTGTTCAATATCACCCCAGAACAGGCCTTCTATCTGCGCAAACTTGTCCTTATTTTCAATGAGACCTTGTAACAAAGCCGAACAGTCATCACCTTCATAATCCCAACAGCCAATCGTTATTTGCTTATATTCAGAGAGATGCTTGTCTTTCAATATCTTATCCAAAAGCTTCACATCGTTTTCATACTCATCATAGCTCAATGTATATTTCTTAGCTTCCACTTTCATTTCACGTGCCGTTTCTTCGGCAGTTTCCACATAACCTTTCTTTGTCTTCTCTGCAATCAGTTTGTTGGCAGCCTTTTCAGCTTCTTCAGTAGTTGCGTAGTTTTTCACTTGTGTTTGTCCGGCAGTCCCCAGCTTACCATAATTTACAGTAACATCTGTTCCGACTACCTCTATACTCCAGAATTTCTGCGATTTAAAATCTTGAAAAACGAATACTCTCTTCATAATACAGTTTTTAATGGTTGATATTTGCACACTCAACACAGAACGCGCATGAACAATACTTGCAAAAATAGCTATTTTATGTAATGTACAAAGAAATCTGTTTACTAATCTTTCAGGCTTATTCAAAAATAAGCCGCTTATCTATAAAACCAGTACATACAACAAAGGCTGCCTTTTGGGCAGCCTTCATTATTCTATTTATGTAATCTATCTGTTTAATCTTCAATCGTACATATACTTACACGGTTCCAATCCGGTTCGGTAAACATGTCGCCTACGCCCTGACCTTCAGCAGTGATGCGGGATGCACTAATCTTGTATTTATTAACAAGGATAGTTTTTACAGCCTCTGCACGTGCAGCAGCGATTCTTGCGTTGACCTCCACACTACCTTCCGGAGAAGCGTATCCTTTAATAACTACTTTTGAGTCAGCATATTTCTTCATGTATGAAGCTACACGTTCCACGTTAGGAAGTTGGGAAGCGTCAACCGATGATTTACCTTGTCTGAAAGTAATGATAGATTCGGGCACACGGGCGGTTTTCACTACTGTCTCTACCGGAACAACCTTTGTACGACAGGCTTCAAGTTCTTCTTGCAGTCCGTTGATGCGCTGGTTGGCGTTGCTGATCTGACCGTCTTTGTTGTTCACTTCCGAACGAAGCGCATTGATGGAAGAGTTCAATCCGTCAATTTCAGCTTGGTTGTACACTCTCACTTTTGCAAAATGATGTGTTCCGTTACTTGTCTTAAAGTGATATGTCAATCCGGCTGTCAATTCGAAACCTGCGTTATTGGCATTGAAACGGCTCTTTGTTTCGGGGTAAGTGCCTTGCATATCATATACAATGGCAGGTTTGATACCCAATGTCCATGCTTTGCTTTCGCCCAAGTTGAAGTTGAAATTCAATCCCAAACGGGTAGACCAAGTGTTCTGATCTCCATCACCATTCACATAATAATGTAACCAGCCCATTCCTGCAACGGCTTCCACTTCAAACAAACGGGGTTCGCCTTTGTAACCAGCAAACAGGTTCATCAGGTTGACTTTACCCAATACGCTGACGTCGGAAGCATCGAAAGATGTTTTACTCGGAGTAGTATTAATGTATCCCATTCCTTGGAATCCCAAACCGAAGATAGGAGTTAATTGCTTGGAAACTCCCACTCCAAAAGCAGGACGCATACTTTTAAAGAAAGCACTGTGAGTAAGGGGAGTGATTGCACCGGCATTGACTTCCACAGACCAATTGTCTGTTACTTTTGTACCTTCTACAACTGATTGGGCATTTGCTGTAACGCCACCCAATATCAAGGCTAATAAAATAATCGATTTTCTCATAATCATAAGTTTTATAATGTAATGTTTTATCTGCTAAATCATTAGAAATGCTTTATTTGTCCATATCTAACTTTCTAGTTCATTTTTTAATTCGTTATTCACTTTAAACAACATATCATATTAAAAATTAGTTCGCAAGCCTGGTAGCCAATTAACATCTATTGTGTTTTCGAGCAATCTAAAATATGAAAAATAGAACATCGACCGGGAGTTGTCAAAGGAAACATTAAAATCAACGTCTATATCGCATAGAGAACGGAGTAATGGAAGATATAAGCTATCGTTTCCTTCCTCATCCTTCCAAAAAGATTTCTAAAAAAAAACGCTCAAACGGATGCTGTTTTTACCGTTTGGGCGTTACTTTTGGGGTTTGAAATTATATACTATACTTTTATTATCAATTCCCTACTATCCTTCTTCCTCTACTAACCATCGACTCAAATTACGTTCTTCCTTACTGAACTCTGCACCTATTTTCACTATACGGCAACCATTAGTAGTATAAGGTATGAGATAGCCGCGATTATCAATCTGTGCCAATGCTTCTTCTGCGGTACCGTTTAGCTTAAATTCGAAGACATAAACAGCATTTGCTGTTTTCACCACAGCGTCAGCACGTCCCAGGGCACTTTGCACTTCGGCGTTAATAAACTGCCCCAGCAGTTTAAAAACAAGATAGAATACCACTTGATAGTGACGCTCTGTCTTATCATGCAGTTCGTAGGGGAAATCAGCAAAGAACGCACGAAGGCGGGTGAGGAAAGCCTCAACATCTCCTGCCCTTAGTTCTTTTACAAACTGTCCGATATAGAAGGGGGCTTTCGATTCATCCAACGAGGTATAAAACGGAGTGATAAAATTAAGAAAGCCATACTTCACCTCATCATTGGGGTACCCCAGCTTGTAGAGACGCAGTTCTGTATCATATCCTTTAATGGTCAGATATCCGCTTTGATAAATCATCGGCACAGGGTTGTTTACGTCAGCACGGTCGTCGGTAAGAGAGGCGGCAGTTACTTCCAATCCGTCCAGTTCACGCAAATCATAATGGGTCTTCTTCAGCATTTCGGCTAGGAAAGTAGGTGTTCCGCTGGCAAACCAGTAATTCTCAAACATCCCGCTCCTAAGCACATTCAGTATGCTGAACGGATTGTACATACCTTCCTTACGGACATAGTTGAAATGATATCCGTCATACATACGAGTAAGGTATGCCATACAATCTTCTTTTGTCAAACCGTTCCTTTCTGCCAACCGTTCCAGTTCCGGGATGAAATTGGCTTCAATTTCCGGGCGGGTCATACCACAAAGAGCATTGTATTGCGGGTCGAAGCTGATATCGATCAGTTGGTTGAGAGTGCTGAATATACCCATTTGAGCAAATTTGGTCACTCCGGTGATAAAGACGAAGCGCAACCAGGGGTCTGCTGATTTCAGTACAGTATAAAAAGCGGTGAGCATTTCGCGGAACTTGTCTTGTAATTCCGGATTATGCATGGAGCGAAGCAGCGGTTTGTCGTACTCGTCAATAAGAACAACTACGCCACGACCTGTTTGTCGATAAGCTTCTTTAATGACTTGCATGAAACGACCGGAATAACTCAAACCTTCCTCACTGGTTCCATAGACTTTTTCCCAACTACGAAGCTGCAATTCAAGTCCGTTTCTCAATCCTTCTATTTCAGAGTAATCCTCGGCATTAAGGTCAAGATGCAATACAGCGTGTTCGTTCCATTCTGTTTCGAGCTGTTCAATGGCAAGTCCTTCAAAAAGCTCTTTCTTTCCACAGAAATACGCTTCTAACGTAGAAAGCAGCAGACTTTTGCCAAAACGACGCGGACGGCTAAGGAAATACGGATTGCCCGTTGAGGCAAGTTCGTAGACAAATGCTGTTTTGTCAACATACAAATAGCCGTCGCGACGAAGTCTCTCAAAACTTTGTATCCCGATAGGCAGATTACGCCGAGGCCCTTTCAAACGGTCCATGATATCCATAACTTCTTCTCTTTATAAATGAAACCTTTGCAAAGATAACAAATCTTGCAGTGAATCGATCATCAAATATGAGGTTTTATTATCTCGTCCTGCAAAGTTTCCGACAGATAAAAACAGGTATTCAAGGTGCATTTCAAAACAAAGCTGATAGATAACATAGAGTAACAAGAATAGTGAAGAAACTATATTTTATAAAATTAAATTACCCAGTCAATATATCAATTATTATTATCACAACCGCACAAGTTTCTATCCTTTAGAGAAAGGTTATACAAAAAAGATAACAACCTACCACATAAACATAAAGAGCGTTATTAATAAATACTGTGACCGTTTATTATAAATGTCCCCCCTGTTTATTATAAACTTTAAAATCTGAATTTGCATAAATATATTCAATAATAGGTTACAAAAAAGGCTGCGAACTCTGTAAAGTTCGCAGCCTTTGGGTTATATCTGTTGCCTTATCCTCTAGTATAAGCTAAGGGAATGAGCTAAGTTCGTTGTAATATTATACTATTTTCCATCCATTTCATATCCATATTCCGTCTATTTTTTCATTTAGTAATCATTCGTTTCATACTTTCCCGGACTACAAATATACAACATTAAAAAGCGTTTGTCAAGTCCCGGATAGATTTTAATCGTTATCTTTCGGGATGCATCAATGTCTTTATTATTTTTCCGGAATCACTTCGTTCAGACAGGCTATGGCATTGAGTGTGCGCGGATAACCAATAAATGGCAAGAGTTGCGTTACGACTGCCAGCAACGTATCTTTATTATTCCCTACGTTGACATTTCCCTGTATGTGACTTTTTACCTGCGATTCACAGCCGCCTAAAGAAACAAGTATCGAGAATGTAATCAGTTCGCGGGTCTTTACATTCAGTCCGCTACGTGTCTGATAGTCGCCGAAACAGTTGGCGGAGAGGTAACGTTGGATGTGCTTCTGATTGTCAGGGGCGTTCTTATGCATCTGTTCTATCCGTTCACCAAATATGGATTTCTGCAACTCCAGTCCCTTATTGAAACGTGTTTCGGATGATACAACCGATTGTCCTTCCAAAGGAAGACGCACGCCACGGGCGAGCAATATATCATTGGTGATACCGATAAAATCTCTGACCTTAGCCATGCCCGCATAGGCTACTGACTGGTAAAGGATTTCTTTTATTTCTATCGAAGTAATGCCTTCATTAAGTGCGCTTTCGAGTGTGATGCGGTATTCGGCCTGCGCTTGTGAAGCAATATTGGATGCCAATGTTACCATAAGACGGGTTTTAATGTCCAGTGCACCGTATTCTTGCACTTCTTTTGTAAAATTACTAAATATATCGTCCAATTCAGGATCGGTAGCTTGCAGTCCGATTGCTACGTTACCTTTCGTTGCTTCGGCATACTGTTGGTCATCCACTCGTTCCAACCATGTATTCTGGTTGGTCTGCGGATTGCATCCGATAGCAAGGTGTGAGAACCAACTATCAGGAGCGGCGCCATGCCAGTGTTCTATGTTTGGAGCAATTTCAACCACATCACCGGGAAGCAAACGACGCGCCGCTTTACCACGTTCCTGATAATATCCCACACCGCCGACGGCAATCAGGAGTTGTCCACCCGTATGGCTGTGCCAATTATTCCGGCAGCCAGGCTCAAAAGTAACGTTGGACATGGGTACATTCAAGTCTTTGTTACCAGTCAGCGGTGCCAGCCAAGATCTACCCGTGAAATATTGTTCGAATCCTGTATTTGCTTTTCCTACCGGAAATGCGCTGATGTTTTGAGGTACTTCTTCTTTTTTCATATTCTGTGCATTTATAGATTGCATCGGGATTTGCATCATTCCGATAGCTGTTACAATAATAAAAAACAATTTTCTCATATAACTACGTATGGTTTATTATTTATGAACTCTCTGATAATGCAAAGTTAGCTATTCTGTTCCAACTCTTTATGATACAAATTACGGATATAGAAACCAATATTACTGATTCAATTTACTTAATCTTCAGCCCGGGAATGAGTGGAGTGGTATCTACCAGTTCGAGCGACTGCACCATATCAAGCGTTCCTTTTTTATATTTCTGAAAATGAGACGTAGCAATATGGCTTTTATAAGCTGCTTCATCAACATAAATTTCAAGAATTGTCACATGGTGGGGACGTTCTTTCTCCGCTACGGCATAGAGTACCAGCACACCTGGTTCTAATCGCATGGAGGCTTCGATTTCTTCCTTCAGATAAGCATTATATTCTTCCAGTCGTGCCGAATCGACTGTTATGCGAGACAACCGTACTTTATTATTTTCGGTGGCAAACTGCTCAACCGGTTTAATGATGCTGGCCGAAATAGCGGCAGCAAACAATAGAAAAGCAATCAGTAACTTTTTCATCTTGATAACTTATGATAGTTCGAATTTCAGTATTAAATTACCGATTACAAAGTTACTGGGAATCATCCACCCCGGATGTAGACGATTTACGGATATTTATACCCCAATCATGGATTTTGAAGATGGAGAACTAATTTTATGGATAAAAGAATTATATTTGTAACCTACTAAAAGCAGACAACGCTATGGAAGAGAATTATAAAGACGAAATGATTGTAATAGATAACGTGAATCGTTATAACGAAATATTCGGACTTGAAACCAAACATCCGTTGGTCAGCATCATCGATCTCACCAAGGCCACCACATGGCCTACACGCGCATGGTTTCGCTATGAAGTGTATGCGCTATTCTTGAAGAATGTAAAATGCGGTGATATTAAATACGGTCGTCAATATTATGACTATCAAGACGGAACCATTGTCTGTTTTGGCCCCGGGCAAATTACTGATTTGGAATTGATCCAAAATATTCAGCCCAATGCGCACGGCCTCCTATTCCATCCCGACCTCATACGAGGCACCAGCCTCGGACAAGAAATAAAAAACTACTCATTCTTCTCTTACGAAACCAATGAAGCACTCCATCTTTCTGAAGAAGAGCGACAGATAGTAATGGATTGCCTGCAAAAAATAGTAATCGAACTAAACCATGCTATCGACAGACACAGTCGCCGCCTCATCTGTACCAATATCAGATTGCTGCTTGATTACTGTATGCGCTTTTACGAACGGCAGTTTGAAACCCGAAACAAAGTTAACAATGATATTATCGTCCGCTTCGAACATCTGCTCAATGAATATTTTGAAGGAGATGCTCCGCAACATTTAGGATTGCCATCGGTCAAATACTTTGCCGACAAAGTATTTCTTTCTCCCAACTACTTTGGCGATATGATTCGTAAGCAAACTGGTAAAACCGTCTCCGAATATATTCAGGATAAAATGATTGAACTGGCAAAAGAACAACTCTTGTCTTCAGATAAAACAACGAGTCAGATTGCCTACGAAATCGGATTCCAGTATCCACAACATCTTAGCCGAATGTTTAAACGAATTGTCGGGATGACTCCTAATAAATTCCGCACGCAAACCTGACATTTTAAATACAGATAGCGTCATTATTAGATCAACACATTTCTCCCTAATACTCCCCGTTCTGGTATTTTTTACGTTATGAACGGGAAGTGCTTAACATAGCATTACAAGTGACTTTTTTACTGACGAGATAATACGAATATTAAAGAAGCGTCAATCCTCTATCTGTTTAAGGATTCTACACGGATTGCCAACCGCCAGCACATTGGCCGGAATAGACTTTGTGACAACGCTCCCTGCCCCAATAGTTGTATTATCGCCAATAGTTACTCCCGGAAGAATGATGCATCCTCCACCAATCCACACATTATTGCCAATAATCACCGGAGCTGTCTGTGACTTCCAAAAAGTACTGTTTTCAGAGGTTCTTTCCAATGCCTTTGTAGAATGAAAAACAGTATAAATATGTACTCCCGGCCCAATCCCCGAATTATCACCGATAACAATCTTGTTACAATCAAGAAAAACGCAATTCATATTAATCTCTACATTCTTCCCGATATAAATATTCTCACCATAGTCCACAAAGAAAGGAGCACTAATCCAGACATTATCCCCCCTTGAACCGATTAATTCATCTAATAAATCAGAAATTTTACCTGCATCAGTAGTGAGAGTATTATTATACTCCTGTTGAAGCTGCTTTGCTTTATGCCATCTGGTCAGTAACTCATTATCAGCACAATCATAAACTTCTCCCGCCAACATTTTTTCTTTTTCTGTTTTCATTTCTCAAATTATTGGTTTATTCATCCTGATACAAATATAAGGAATTATATTATCGAAATGATATAAGATGTACATCGTTTTCTATTTATTGCGCTTTACGCTTCCGACTTATCAACATCACTCCCAACAGAATAACCAGCAAACCGGAAACCTGAATAAAAGTAACCTGTTCGTTTCCTAAAAAGACTCCTAAAAGAACAGCAATAAAAGGATTGACATAAGCATGTGTCCCTACCTCCGCAGCCGGACGCACTTTCAACAGCCAAACGTATGCCGAATATGCCAGTAAAGAACCGAAAGAGACTAAATAAAGCAGGGAGAGCCAGCTTGTAACCGAGACTTCACGCAAATCGGCCTCCCGGACATCTCCATTGATAACAGCACAAAGCCAAAACATTCCACTGGCAAAAAGCATCTGCCAGGCAGAACCGGCAAAAGCATTCACTTTTTCTTCACGAGAAGAACGATATTTGGCATATAGCGTTCCCAAAGCCCAGGATATGCACCCGAAAATAAGGAGCAGAATACCACGCTCACTATACGAATGTAACCATCTGACATTGAGTTGCTCTGCATAAAGCATCACTACCCCTCCGAAACCAATCAAACCTCCCATTATAGTAAGTGGATTACGGAAATTAGTACGCCACATCGGGACATCCAACAGCAAAATCCAAAGAGCCGTGGAAGAAGCGATAATGGCTACAAGGCTACTGGTCAGATAACGTTGCGCCAACATAACGACAGCCATATCTACAAACAACAATACAATGCCACTAACGGCGGAACGTTTTACCAAGCTTTTCTTTATAATTTGTTCTCCCCGCAAATAACAGATTCCCAGAAGTATAATCCCGGCAGCCGTAAACCGGAGTGCTCCGAGAAGGAAAGGCGAAAAGTCTTTCAAGGCCACACCGATAAAAAAATAGGTGGAGCCCCAGACTACATAAATGAGAAAATAGGCAACAACAATACCTACCGTATTCCCTTTCGAACAATTCAGACTTTCCATATTACTTCTTTTCATTCGTATTTACGGGGAGTGAGAAGGGGGATTTCTCAATAAACTGACAATTATTTTATTATTTCAAAGCCCGCTTCAATCTGTTTAATCCATCTATCAACCGCTGTCGCGGACAGGCAATATTGATACGGATAAATCCTTCACCAGCCTCTCCATACAAGCTGCCTTCGTTCACCCAAAGTTTTTCTTTCTTCAACAAGTCTTTGACTATTTCCTCTGACGCCTGATGCAGAACCGAACAATCTACCCAAACTAAATACGTACCTTCCAACATCATTACAGGAAATTCCGGAAGATAGGTCTCGAAATAACCTTTTAAATAGATGTAATTCGCAAACAAATAGATTTTAAGTTCTTCCAGCCATTCTTCACCCTCATTATAAGCAGCTATCAACGCCTCCACTCCAAAAGGATTCACATCACAGACTTCATTCATATTAATCGCTTTATTTATCCGCACCCGCACATCGGCATCTGCAGAAATGATATTGGCTATCTGAAGTCCTGCCAAATTAAAGGCTTTGCTAGGCGAAACAAAAGTGACCGAGTTCAGTAGGAATTCTTCTGATATAGAAGCAAAAGGAGTATATTCATGCCCCAGAAATACCAATTCACAATGAATTTCATCCGCAACCACAAACACATTATTTCGAAGACAAATCTCACCTATCCGCCTTAATTCTTGCTTGCTCCACACTCTTCCGGCAGGATTGTGCGGATTGCATAACAACAGAAGTTTGACCTTCGGGTCTAAAGTTTTCCGCTCCAAATCATCTAAGTCAATCTGATAGCCCCTGTTTCTATATACCAAAGGATTGGCAATCATCTCGCATCCGTTATTACGGATAGAGGAGAAAAAACAGTTATATACAGGTGTCTGCACCATTACTTTATCTCCGGGCAGTGTCAATGCTTTAATAACAGCAGATATTGCCGGCACAACACCGGTGGTGTAAATAATCCACTCTTTTTCCATCCGCCAGGCATGCCGTCGAGCAAACCAATTTACAACAGCCTCGTAGTATGCATCAGGTACACGTACATAACCGAAAATCCCATGTTCCACCCGTTTCTTCAATGCCTCCACGACAGGGGGAGCCGTACGGAAATCCATATCAGCTACCCACATCGGCAATACATCCGCATCTTCAGCCGAATCCCATTTATAAGAATTCGTTCCTCTGCGTGGAATAATTTCATCGAAATTATACTTCATATTTCAATTAAAACAGGTTAGATCGTCCCAAAGTTTCAATTCGCAATTTCCCGGCACTTTAAGGTTTTCGTCCAAAATGATTGCTCCGAAACTTTCGGCAACAATACTTCCCGTACGAGGATTTTTTACGCTATGAACGGGACTTTTAATCGTTGCCTTCACACTACTGTTTTCAAAAGCAAGGTCAGCATCTTCCGCCATCGTACAATTTTCCATCACCAGATCATGTGCGTAGCAAAGCGGTTGAGTCCCCGAAATCTTGCAATTTACCAAACGTAAGTTTTTAGAATGCCATCCCAGATATTCTCCGTTCAGCTCGGAATCATAGACTGTCACATTTTCCGTATTCCAGAAAGCATCTTTGGAGTTGATAACTGCATTACGGATTTCTACATTCTTGCAATATTGGAACGAATAGTTCCCGTTTTGGGCATAGTTTTGTATCTTAATATTCTCACTGTGTATAAAAAGGTAATCCGCTTTATCAATCTGTACGTTCTTCAGATCTATATTACGACAATACCAAAACGTTTCCAAAGCATTAGGCAACTGTACGTTTTCGAGTTTTATTCCGTCCATTTCACGGAACATCTTCGGTGCTTCTACCAAGGTATCTGCCATTTGCAGACTTTGAGAGTACCATAGAGCAGCACGGGCTCCCTCTGTAAAGAGACAGTTTTTCACAATGAATCCGTTGGTATGCCAAAAAGGATATTTTCCTTCAAAGCGACAGTTGATTGCTATAATATTACTACATTCTTTCAACGCAGATTCACCGGCGTGAATTGTTACATCTTCCAGTTGAAGGTCGTGGGTCGCGAACAGAGGACGTTCGCCTCCATATTCTTTATTTCTTATTTGTTCCATTAGTTTATTCTTTAATCTGTTATTTCAAAAGTTACATTTACACTTCCTGTTATCACTATTTCTTCAGATACTCCTTGAAGAAAGATTCCAGCTTGTCAAATGGTATAAGGCTTACACGGTCGTAAAGGTCTACGTGTCCGGCGCCGGGTACTATATACAGTTCTTTAGGTTCGGCGGCCAATCGGTAAGCGTCTTCACTAAATTCACGTGAGTGGGCATTTTCACCGGTGATGAAAAACATAGGGCGGGGTGAAATAGTCTCAATATCTTCGAAAGGATAGAAATTCATAAATTTCACATTGCTTGAAAGTGTAGGATGAGTGGTGGTCATAGGAGTTGCTCCGTCGGGGGTAAATTCTCCTCTTTGTGTACGGTAGAACTCATAGAACTCCCGTTCAATCGGACTGGACTTTTCTGTCAGTTGATGTACGGTGCCACCTGTATATTGAGTTTCTCCACCTAAAAATTCAGCATAACGCTGTTCTGCCGCTTCAGCCATTATTTGCTTTCTCTGTTCCAATGTCAATGAGTGTTTTAACCCGTTACGGCTAGCCGTACCCATATTGTACATACTGATTGTCGCAATGGCTTTAAGGCGAGGGTCTATTTTCGCTGCACTGATAGCAAAACTTCCACTACCGCAAATACCGATTACTCCAATCAGATTCCGGTCAACAAATGGACGGGTACCTAAAAAATCAACTGCGGCACTAAAGTCTTCCGCATAAACTTCCGGCAGAACAGCATTACGCGGTTCGCCTTCACTCTCACCCCAAAAAGACAGGTCTATGGAGAGTGTTACAAAACCCCGTTCGGCCATTTTCGTTGCGTAAAGATTCGCGCTCTGTTCCTTGACAGCTCCCATTGGATGTCCGACAATGATTGCAGGGTATTTGTCCCCTTCTTTCATATTCTTAGGCAGAAACAAATTTCCGGCTACCTTCATTTTATACTGGTTGGAAAAAGAAACTTTCTCCACACTTACCAAATCACTTTTATAAAAGTTATCTGCATCTGTCTGTGCAGAAGAAAAACTAGTTCCAAGCATCATCATAAATACAGTTGTTAATAATAAAATCCGTTTCATATCTCTTGTGTTTTAATAATTAAAGAATTGATTATCTATTTTCTACGTTGCAAAAATAGGGTGAAATAAAGAGACTGTATGTAGATGAATTACTGACATTATTACCCGAATTACAGATTCTATTTTTTATCAATCTGCTATAATATCTATTCTAACCTATTTAAGGAAATGAAGTAAGTATCAAAACCAAGGAAGCCAAAGTCAGACTTCCTACTTTAGCGAACGCCAAATTTATTACGAGAAGTAACTAAAGAATCATTAAACAAAATGAGAAAAATCGAAACTGAAAAAGAATTCTGATGAGTACTTCCAGTTCAAAAGGATAAAGACAGCCCCAAAAGGCCTTTAGGCAACCACGCTACCATACTGATTGCCGACAAATTACATTTTCACTTATTTATTAATAAAATCTCAATACACTAAATCACATTGACAAATAAATATCTGTTTTGCCGAATTATCGTCAAATGCCTCTTCTTCAAATCCGCCATACTTATGATTAATATGAAAACCATTCCATTCCAAATATGAATCTAACTCTTGAGGGAAGAACATTCTCATATCCAGATTTTGAATAGAGTTGAACTTGCCATTGATAAAATAATGCCATTCGATACGGTTAATCTGAGTTTTATTTTCATATCGCATAGTCTGCTTTATCAATACTTCTCTACCGTCATCGGTTGTATATGCAGCAATTTCTTTCTGCTCTTTTCCACCTTCAACTATATATTGGATATTCGGATTAAAACAATCAAACAGAAATAAGCCACCGTCTTTGAGGTGATTCTTAACGACATTAAATACCTTAAATAAATCTTCATTCTTATATAAATGATGAATTGAATTAAACGGAATAAAGATAAAGTCGTATTTTTCCGGCAAATTCAAAGTTCTGATATCTGCCTCGATAAAACTTATTTCTAATCCTGCTTCGGAAGCTTTAATTTTTGCCTGGGCAAGCATTGAAGGGGTATAATCAATCCCAGTAATATCATATCCTTCCTTTGCAATGGGCAGAGTGAGCCTGCCCGTACCACAACAAAGTTCAAGTATCCGGGCATCCTTGTTTTCCGGCAGCCATCGCTTATAAAAGTACCAATCATCTAGATTAGTATTCATCGCATCATAAATATTTGCATCATAAATTAAATCGCCCACTTTATAATCACTATTCATATATGTTGTCCTCCAATATATATTATCTACTATTTTTATGTTTATCGTCAGTCCTATTTTCCAAGGTCGGTAATATAGGTAAAATAATCCGTAATCTATATACAAACCGAATCTAAAATCAGCAGTATCTTTGCAGTGTGATAAAGATAATAGGTATAAACGTAAAAAACAAATTGATATGTATTTAGAAAATATTTACTCTCCTGCAGACGTAAAGAAGTTATCGTTTAAAGAACTCAATGATTTAAGTAATGAAATCCGTGCATCACTCCTGCAAAAGTTGAGTGAACACGGCGGGCATTTCGGCCCTAATTTCGGAATGGTGGAAGCGACTATCGCTTTACATTATGTATTCAACTCACCAGAAGACAAGATTGTTTTTGATGTATCGCATCAGAGTTATGTACATAAGATGCTGACCGGACGGAAAGATGCTTTTCTCTATCCGGCAGAGTATGACAACGTATCCGGTTATTCCGAACCACAAGAAAGTAAGCATGATTTTTTTGTTATCGGTCATACTTCCACTTCCGTCAGCCTGGCTAGCGGATTGGCAAAAGGACGCGACCTGATCGGTGGCAATGAGAATATCATAGCTGTGATAGGCGACGGTTCCTTAAGTGGCGGCGAAGCATTTGAAGGATTGGACTATATGGCGGAGCTTGGTACAAACATGATTATTATTGTCAATGACAATCAGATGTCTATTGCCGAAAATCACGGTGGACTATATAAGAACCTGAAAGAATTGCGTGACAGTAACGGTCAGTGCGAATGTAACTTCTTCAAGGCGATGGGACTGGACTATATATATGTAAATGACGGTAACGATGTACAGGCGTTGATTGAAGCATTCTCCAAAGTGAAAGATATTCAGCATCCGATAGTAGTGCATATTAATACCTTAAAAGGTAAAGGTTATGCACATGCCGAACAAGATAAAGAGACTTATCACTGGCGCACTCCATTCAATCCGGAAACCGGAGAAGCAAAAGTCAGTTATGAGGAAGAAGATTACAGCGAAGTAACCGCTCAATATCTGCTGAAAAAGATGAAAGAAGATTCTCGTGTGGTGACAATCACTTCGGGTACTCCTGCCGTTCTCGGATTCACTCCGGACCGCCGCAAGGAAGCTGGCAAACAGTTTGTAGATGTCGGTATTGCAGAAGAACACGCAGTAGCTCTTGCTTCGGGTATCGCAGCCAATGGCGGAAAACCTGTTTACGGAGTGTATAGTACATTTATCCAACGTTCATACGATCAACTTTCGCAAGACCTCTGTATCAATAATAACCCGGCTGTTTTGTTGGTATTCTGGGGAACACTGTCCGGAATGAATGATGTAACTCACCTCTGCTTCTTCGATATTCCGCTCATCAGCAATATTCCTAATATGGTTTATCTGGCACCGACTTGCAAAGAGGAATATCTTGCTATGCTAGAATGGAGTATCCGCCAAAATGAACACCCGGTTGCTATCCGTGTGCCGGCAACAGATGTAATTACTTGTGGGGAACCGGTGGAGACTGATTATAGTGTTCTCAATCGCTATAAAGTGACGCATCGTGGATCGAAAGTAGCCATTCTTGCTTTAGGTTCGTTCTATGGATTGGGACAGTCGGTTGCATCACTTCTGAAAGAAAAAGCCAATATTGATGCAACACTCATCAATCCACGTTACATCACCGGTGTAGACAACGAACTGATGGATGAACTGAAAGCAGATCACGAATTAGTGATTACGTTGGAAGACGGTGTATTGGATGGCGGTTTCGGTGAAAAGATTGCCCGTTATTATGGTGCTACAAACATGAAAGTTCTGAACTTTGGAGCTAAAAAAGAATTTGTTGACCGATATGATATACAGGAGTTTCTCCGTGCCAATCATCTGACGGATGAACAGATTGTAGAAGATATCACAGCAGTGATCGGTTAAAATCAAATCCATTCACTATATATTCAGGTAGGTTGATGTATACGGTCTTTAAGGACAGTTGCATCAACCTACTTCCATTTTCATTCAAATCAGTCAACTTATTATTTAAATTCATTATATTCCCTATTCAGTTCAGTAATTCCCCATTCAGTTCAGCAATCCTTTCCGTTCAAATCAATAATCCTTTCCGATAATTCAACGGAGTCTGTCCCGCATTTCTTTTAAAGAACTTACAAAAACCGGCTGCATCACTAAACCCCAGTTTAGTAGCAATCTCGCCAACCGTAAATTTGGTAGAAGTCAATAAAGTACGCGCTTCCATTACTAACAATTCATTAATAAGGCTATTGATAGTCTTACCTGTTCCAAGACGTACAATGCGTGCCAGGTACTGTTCACTAATAGCCAGTTTATCCGCATAAAAGCTCACGAAATGTTCTTCCCTGAAATTACGGGTAACGAGTGCATGAAATTCTTGCAGAACGTGGTCTTTACGACTGATCTCCTTTTTGATAACGGTCTTTCGGGAAAGAAAATCTGCTATATCCAAAAACAGAGAATTGCACGCTGCCTGTATACGCCGGAAAAGGAAATGATGTTCAATATTCATCAGATGCATCAATACTTCCAGCTCCTTATGGATGATTTGAGCTTCATACTCTGTCAACTGAATCGTATATTGCTTATTCCGCCTCATGGTTGCCAACAGGATTGCCGTGATTTGTGTCAGATATGAATCGTCCGTCCGCATAGATTCAGAAAGGGCGAGAGTGATAAATTTAATATCCCGACTTGAATAAAGATGTTCCGTGAGATAATTTGCTCCATGAATAAGTAACATATTCGGTTCTATCGCAATAAACTCTCCATTCAGTAGAATTTCCGAACGGCCTTCAAGAACGAATATCATATAAAGCTCCCGATTGAAATAACATTCATTTGCCGGATAACTTCTGTCTTTATATTCACTCCGGAAACAGACTACCTCCTCTTTATAATGAGGAAGTTCAGGATGCTCCTTCAATAGTTGTGTATTATCAAATATACGAGATTTTACCATTTACACCTTTATTTTATGACGTAAAAATACGATTTGTTTCGGATATGACAAAAACTGTATGGAATTAGATAATCTATTTCAGAGTAAAAAACAGGACCTTTGCATATCCTTTTCAATACATGAGAAAGGAATCAATAGAAAGAGGTTAAAAAGACATGGAAATGAAAGAGATTTTTAAGAGGTATTTAGTGTTTGTTATCGGACTCTATTTTTTAGCGGCAGGTATCGTGTTGATTATACGCTCGACATTGGGAACTACTCCCATATCGAGCATCAATTATGTATTAAGCCTGAATAGTCCTTTATCGTTGGGTACTTGCACATTTATCATCAACATGGTGCTTATCCTGGGACAGTTCTGGTTAATCCGAAAGAATAGAACCCGACAGGATCTTATTGAAATTCTTCTTCAACTACCGTTCTCTTTTATCTTTTCGGCATTCATCGATTTCAATATGATGCTGACAAGCGAACTGCATCCCGCTAATTATGGTATGTCGATTGCTTTATTACTTACAGGATGCATGGTACAGTCTATCGGAGTAGTGCTTGAACTGAAACCAAGAGTAGCCATGATGAGTGCAGAAGCATTTGTGAAATATGCATCCCGCCATTATAACAAGGAATTTGGAAAGTTCAAAGTTTATTTTGATATTACTTTAGTTACATTAGCCGTGATTCTCTCGCTCCTGCTGACTCAAGGTATTCAGGGAGTACGAGAAGGATCACTCATTGCCGCTTGTATAACGGGGTATATCGTCAGCTTCCTGAATCAGAAGATAATGACTAGAAAAACCCTCCATAGATTACTGCCGGTCTGGAAGTAAGCCCTATATCTATTTAAAATAAACGCCTTATGAAAGGAGTCATATAAAAAGGTCAATATAAGAAAATCACTATAAAAGAAAGTCGCTTCTCTGTTAGAATCTGATTGATTCTTTCAAAGAAGCGACTCTTTATTTTAGATATAATTATACTCGTATTTACTTCTTCTGACTATCTATCTCTTTCAAAAGTTCATCCACAGCCACCTTTAGTTGGGTATCCTCTCCTTTGACTACTGTTTCCGGATTATTGGCAACCTTTACATCCGGTTCCAATTGGGTATTTTCCAAATAACTGCCGTCAGGCAAACGATAACCGACGATAGGAATACCAAAAACCAGTGAAGGATCTTGTAAAGTTTCCCAAGACACACTTGTCATAGTACCCGGAACAGGCATACCGACAAGTTTGCCAATCTTTTGATGTTTATATACCCACGGAGTTCCGTGTGCATTCGAGTAGTTAGCTTCACATTGCAGCATAATGGAAGGTTTGTTCCAACGACGACTCGGCATATCACAGGCTTCACGTCCGCGTACCACCTGTGTGAAGTATTTCTGACCACTGAACAGTATTTCAATATCTTCATGCAGACGGCCACCACCGTTGAAACGGGTATCAATCACAATGCCTTCGCAGTTGTTATATTTTCCCAGAATGTCCGAGTATACAGTACGGAAGCTGTCATCTCCCATCGACTGAATATGAACATATCCCAAACGTCCTTTCGACCATTTTTCAACATCTGCCGCACGTTGTTTTACCCAACGTTTGTATAACAATCCATTCAGTTGCCCGTTGGTGACCGGCATCACCACTTCTTCCCAACGCTCTTTACTTTGTGGATTGTAGATTGAAATCAATGTTTTCTTCCCTGCTTTATTATTCAGCAAGCAGGTTATGTCATTATCGAGAGTTATCTCTTCTCCATTAATCTTTTCAATGATGCAACCAGCCTTTACTTTGGTACGTGAATGATCGAACGGACCTTTTTCTATTACTTCGGCAATCTGCATTCCTTTTCCCTGATAATTCCAGTCGAACAAGAGTCCGAGATTAGAAGTGACATCTCCTTTTCCTTTGGGAGAATAACGTCCTCCGGTATGTGAAACATTCAGCTCACCCAACCACTCACTCAATAATTCTGCAAAGTCATAATTGTTATCAATATGAGGCAGGAACTTACGATAAGCATTAGTCATAGCATCCCAGTCAACCCCGTGCATATTGACATTGTAGAAGCGTTTTTGATGCTGTTTGTACACATGGTCAAACATCGTTTCACGTTCGGCAGCCAAATCCATTTTCATTTCAGCCTGATAGCTGATGGACTTCAACGCATCCGACTTAGCATCCATCTTTTGCATAATCCGGCTTCCCAACAAAAAGACATCTCCTTTTTTGTCCAACATCAACGATGCCCAACCGGTATTGAGTTTGTGCAGACGCTTCGTATCTTTTTCACGGAGATTCATTTTCCAAAGGTCATATCCATCTTCGAACGCAGAGAAATAGTAAAGATCTTCCCCGTCTTTTGAAAGTATGGCACTACCCAAGTCGGATGAATTGGGAGTCAGACGTACGATACGGTCTTCAATGCCGTTCAGCTCGACAAGTAGCTCTTTCTGATCTGCCTTATCATCAGCAGACTCATCCTGATTACTGTCTTTGCTGCTATCTACTTTGCTCTTTTCCTTGTCGGCCTTGCTTTTATCGGCCTTTCCCTTGTTAACATTTCCTTTATCTGCTTTTTCCGCTTTAGACTTCTTTGCGTCTTTCGTCTTCTCATCGTCTTTCTCCTTTGCCTTCTTCTGTTCCTTTTCAAATTCCTTGAGTAATTCGAAATCTTCCTTACTCAAACGGTAACGATCATAAGCATCCTGATTGAGAAACACCAACATCACATCTTGCTGCGATCCCCAGGAAGCGTGCGCACGCATACCATAGCGCTCGGTTTGGAAAAGAATAGCATTCCCATCGAGTACCCAACGCGGAGCACCACTGATATATCCACTATTTGTCAGATTAGTAATTGCCCCTCCCTGTGCGCTGACAATGCCTACATCCGAATAAGGATCGTGACGGTTGCCTATAAATTCAAGAGTGAACCATTTACCATCAGGCGACCATTCGTAATCGAATCCTCCTCCGGTGTTATACCATGTAGAACCATCCGTTACCTGACGTACCTTTTTTGTTTTCAAATTGAGTACCATCAAACGATTACGGTCTTCGATAAAAGCCAATTCTTTACCGTCCGGTGAATATTGCGGATAAGTACGTTCTACCGTTTTAGACGGTAATAATACTTCCTCTTCAATAAGAGTGGCATTAGGGAAATTCGGGTCTTCCTTACGACTTATTTTGGCGGTATAAAGTTGCCAGTTACCGGTTCGCTCGCTGGCATAAACCAGTGTCCGGTTGTCCGGAGCAAAAGAAACGGCAGCTTCTTTTGCCGGAGTATTTGTGATTTGCTTGGTGGTAGCATAATCAGTTGAAGTCACAAACACATCACCACGTACAATAAAAGCAATTTGTTTACCGTCCGGAGATACAGAAGCGGAAGTTGCTCCCTGCGAGAATTTAAGTGTAGCAAGCTGCTGTTCATCATCACGAACAAGTTCTACTTTTACTTTTTCCGGACGTGCACCAGACTTCTGTGTGTATAACTCACCATCATAGGTATAACATAAGGTACCTTTATCGCTGACAGACAAAAAACGTACCGGGTGAGTTTTGAAAGTAGTCATAGCTTTCACTTCCTGTGGAGTATTCAAAGAGAAAGTATACACATTGAAGGAACCTCCATCACGCTCACTTAAAAAATAGATAGCATTACCATCAGGTGCATACACAGGATTACGGTCCTCTCCTCCCCGGTTTGTCAGGTTCGTATGTTTTCCCGTTTGGGTATTATATAACCAAATATCTCTCGTAATGGAAGAAGTATGATGCTTTCTCCATTCATCCTCAAAACCTTTACGATCCTGATAAAGAAAGTTCTTCCCTGTTTTATCAAAACAGACCAGTTCGGCAGGAGTGCCCAGCACTTGCTCGGTACGTCCGCCGGCAACAGGAACTTTATATAATTCCGTCATTGCTCCTGTAGGAAACAGGGCACTGCTTGCCGGATCCTGTATAGAGGCAGAGAAAAAGACATACTTTCCATCCGGAGTAAAAGTTGACGGTATTTCTGATGCAGAATGGTAGGTCAACCGCCGGGCGGCACCTCCGTCAGCAGGCATAATGAACAAATCAAAATTTCCATTCCGGTCACTGGCAAACGCAATTTGCTTGCCATCGGGCGACCAAACCGGATTGGCTTCATAAGAGGTTTGTGTGGTGAGTTGAACAGCTGTTCCTCCTTGTGCAGGGACTTTATAAATGTCACCCTTGTAACAAAAAACAATTTCTGATCCATCCGGTGAAATACGTGCATCACGCATCCACAAAGGAGTAATTGCATAGCTGGATAATGCTGATAGTACCAGCGCTAAAGAAGTTATTAGTTTCTTCATATCAAATTATTATAAATTTATTCCGATAAATCGGTTTGAATTAGTTTTCCCGTGTAATTATAAAATGTGCTGTCACCAAAGTCTTTGTAAAAGAAGGCATATTTATCCACTCCCGTACAATGACAAACGCCAATCTGTCGGGGAAGATATTCCTGTAAATAATCTGCAATGACCTGATATTTTTGTTTTTCCGCATTATGGATATGAAAACCTCCCAGAAGTAACTTACAAGGAGATTCGGGAAAGGCAGCCTGAACCGTACGCAAAATATTGGTTATTCCCCGATGAGAACAGGCACTTAATACAGAAAATCCTTCCGGTTCCACCAATACCATCGCCAATTCATCCTGAAAAGTATCCGGTATTTTGCATCCATCTTCTTGCTGAACCCAAAAACGTTCAAAATGGGTATCTTCCTGATTTATAATATCAATAGAGGGAAAAAGGAAAACTCCGGGAAGCAGCTCGGTCTGCTCTGTAATAAAGCGGAAACGGGAACGATCGAGGTTTTGTGTATGCATCATCCCGTTCTCACGTTCATCCTTGAATTTAGGAGAAAAAACCTCACACTTACAAACAACGGTTGCCTGCGTATTCAATTCCAAAAAATAACGTAGTCCACCCGTATGATCGCTATGACCATGAGATAATATCAAATAATCGACTTTTTGCAAGTCAATATGCAACAAGCGGGCGTTACGGATAAACAAGTCGGATGCTCCCGTATCGAAAAGTAATCTATGTTCTTGAGTCTCGATATATAGAGAAAGACCATGTTCTGCCTGCAATTTACGTCCATAGACACAATTCTCCACAAGAGTCGTTATTTTATAGCCCATGATACTTAGTTAGTTATCAAACGAATTATACAAAATAAAAAGTTCTGCCACAAAATTATAATAATTCTGTGGCAGAACAAGCAATCCAGTCAATTAAGTAATCGTAAAAAGGGGAAAATCTGGAAAACATAACCGTCTTTTCCAGATTTCCCGTCAGGTTTTAAAAGTTAAGTTCGAAACGATATCTCAAATATTCGAACAAATCCATTTATCATATTCTTTATGAATATCTTTAATATGGAAAACAAACAGTTACACCATTTTTCCCATATTATATGCTTCCTGCATGTAGGGAGTATCTTTAATCTCTCCTACTTTCCATGCACCGATTCCATAGACCGTCCCTTTTTCCTGTGGTCCTTCCAAGCAATCGAGGAAGCCACGGAAGCCGTCGATAGTACGCTCCATCATTGCTTTATCGTTTTCTGCTGCCGCAATAATGAAATAAAATTCCTTATTAGTTATTTCCGTATAACGTGCGCAACAACGGTCAATCATAATCTTCATCTGCCCGGACATGGTATAGAAATAAACAGGAGTTGCCATTACAATTACATCGGCAGCAATCATCTTCTCCACGATTTCCGCTGCATCATCCTTCTGTGGACAGGGTTTACCGTACATACTGCAAACACTACATCCCGTACAAGGATGAACCGTTTTGTCTTTCAGAAAAATCTTCTCTACTTCATTGCCCGCCTCGATAGCACCTTTCATAAATTCATCACAAAGCAAATCCGAATTACCACCTTTACGTGGACTGGACGAAATTATCAAAACTTTTTTAGCCATAACTTTCTTTTATTACTTTTTATTTTCAGAATTCTTTTTATCAATGATTCATGTTGCAAAAATAGACAAATAAAGGTATCCTGCATGTAGATAAATTACAGAGAAAGATACCATAATTACAGATTCTATATTTTACATTCGTTTTAACAACTTTCTTGTATATAGTTATTCTACAAATAGTTCTGAAAGTTTCTTTCACTAATATATAATTTATATCTTTGCCCGTGATACAGACAACATGATACAATGAAAAAAATACAACTGACCGACTCACATAAAGAAAAGCTGTTTCAAATCCCCTTATTCAGGGATTTACCTTTAAACATCAAAGAGTCCTTATTGGAAAAGCTGGATTTTGTAATCTATGCGGCTAATAAAAAAGAGATAGTCGTTACACAAGGAACACCCTGCAACAAGTTATTTGTACTTTTGGAAGGAAAACTACGTACAGATATTATTGACGGATTAGGTAATGAGGTGATGATTGAATACATTATCGCTCCACGTACCTTCGCCACTCCTCATCTTTTTAATTCGAACAATACTTTGCCGGCTACTTTCACTGCTCTTGAGGACAGTGTGATACTTATGGCAACCAAAGATTCAACCTTCAAAGTAATTAGTCAAGACCCACAAGTTCTTCATAATTTTCTTTGTATCGCAGGTAATTGTAACATCTGTACTGTATCCCGTCTGAAGCCTCTTTCACGCAAAACCGTACGGGAAAGGTTCATTGTCTATCTATACGAACATAAGAAAAAAGACTCGTTAGTAGTAGATATCATGCACACCCAATCCCAGCTCGCCGAATATTTAAATGTGTCACGCCCTGCTCTATCTAAAGAAATCAATAAGATGATGAAAGAAGGACTCGTCATCATGGAAGGAAAACGAATCGAGATTTTAGATAAAACAACTTTAGAGAAGTACCTGTAACGACGTATTTAGAAAAATATCCGTAACAACAGACGTAACAATAAGAGTGTAGCTATCAAGAAGTGGTTAAAACAAAAAATCATCCTCACTTCAGATATACTGTGGTAAGGATGATTTTATAAATTCAAAGCCTTTCAAAAACTCTCTCTTTATTTAAATTCTATCTATTCCTTTAGATTTACCATTTCACAAACAATATCTTCGGATTGATATTCAACGATAACCATCCCCAATCCTGCCAGCTTTTATGATTGCCGGTTTTCACAGCGTCCATCGTCTTCGTGCCACGCATAAAAGAATATCCGGCAGAGAGTTTCACATCTTTCATGATCGACCAGTTTATCTGATAATCGACTTCCGATCCTAAATATTTCTTCAAGTCCTGAACCTTTACGGCTGTACTAAAGTAGTGATAATTAAGCTCCATATCCACTTTGGCAGAAGCACGGAAACGACCTCCGATACGGGCATCCATCAATCCAGGGGCATAACCGTTCGCAAAGGTGGAAGCATAAAAATAATCCATTGCTCCATAGAATTTATGATGAGTTCCATAAAGAGGATCGAAAGCTTTGTACTTACCGCCATTTCCCTTATCACCACTTAGATAATCAAAGCTAGCCACAGCTCCCCATGTATGGTCAAACGTATAAGCAGCCTGTATGCTTCCCATCAAAGCTGAAACTTTATCAGCAGTTTTATTCTTACCCATCTGATAGTAGAAAGCACCATCCAGATTCCAGTTACTGTTCTTATAAGTGAGGTAGGTTCCCATTGTTTGTAAGTAACGGGTGTGAGAATCATCCGTAGCTTTATCGCCCGTTTCCAATCCCAAGTTCATAAACAATAAAGAAGCCCCGAACGGAACATTGTCCGCCTTATAGTGATACCAAACGGTTTGCATATTCTTATAAGGCTGTCCCGTAGAAGAATCATAGTAAGTGCCTCCGCTTGTTCTATTGTCATTATTCTGATTAAAAGCAAGAATCAAATGCACTTCATTATTTTTGTTGGCATACCCCAGCTTCAACGCATCGTGGTAACGACCCGCTACATTCCAGTCCAATCCTCCCAAAATACGTTCATCATCATAAATCAACGACTGACGTCCCAGTTGGGCAAAGAATCCTTCGCCAAAGTTCATCTTTGCCCAAGCCTCATTCAGCATAAAACGCCCGTTCTTTTCAATCTGCGGGTCCTGTCCCCAGACACCTACATGCTGTGCCGACATCTTCAGTTCCAGATCCGAACGTTTATAATCCATCGACAAACGCGCGCGGTTATTGATGAAGGACGTAGGAGCCACCCCTTCATCCCGTGGAGTCAAGGCACCGTTCCGATACTCTGCACGAGGTCTGATTTGCATAGACATCGTAAATTCATTCTCTTTCTCAGTGTTTTGTGTGTATGCCATGCTTGGCAATAGCATAAGCAAGAATGACCAATAAAATGTTTTCATTGATAGTGCAGTTTAAATGATTTGATATTTCAATTTAAATTATACGTATGTACACTGACTCCTTGTGCGGACGGAAGATAATTGATTCCATACCAACACATTTGTAATAAGACAAAAGAGACCAATAAAATAACCAATGCCGGACGTGCCTTTAATGGCTTTCCCAATCTGAAATGAATATATGCCAGATAAGCAAACCAAGTCGCTGCCGCCCATGTTTCTTTCGGGTCCCAAGCCCAGTAGTGTCCCCAAGCTTCTTTCGCCCAGATAGCTCCTGTAAGCATACCTAATGTCATAAATGCCAGACCTACATAAGTGAGGTTATCGCACAAATCCATTTCTTTCCGTTCAATCTTTTTCTTCTTGAACCAAAGCAGATAAACAGCTATCACCGTCGCCGCTCCCAACATAGCGTAAGCAAACATATACACAATGACATGAGGAGCAAACCACGGACTTTGCAAAGCAGGCATCAATGTTTTATTGTGAATCTCCGGTTTGAAGATATTGATACAGATAAAGACGAACGAAAGGATGCAACTGAAACTAAGAATCCATTTATACTTCCAACGTACGTAGGTTATCAATCCCGCCAACGGAAGGAAGAAAGAATACCACAGCCGGGTCTCTCCCATAGTTCGCATCGGAGGACGTTCCAATGAAATCCACATTCCGATAATGAAGCTGAAAAAAATAGCCAACCCTAAGAAAGTAAATCCATAAGCCCATCCCGGTTTTGTTCCTTTCCAGGCAGCAAAAGCTCCTAAAGCCCAACAAACCAGTGCAGCTATTGCAAATAATATAAAGTACTCCCAATTCATGCTTTGTCCTCCTCTTTTCTCTTTTGTGCACTGACGAACAAGCAGACAGCTCCTGCCATCATCATTATAATTCCTGCGTAAACGAACGGTAGCCACGGATCGCGAACCAGTTCGAAGACACTGACATCACTCCATCGTCCTTTTGTCTCATCGTAGCTAAGTTGATAGATTTTCCATCCTTCTATCTCCATCGGACGGTTCACTTCAATGGTGCCTTCCGTTATCGTTCCTTCTTGTGTATAGATTTTCACTTCCGATGCAAACCGCTGCGGTTCCCGTTCCGGCATCACAAGACTGGTTAAAGAATCCAGCCGGATTGCCTTATAAGGAAAGAGGAAACTGCCACAGCTTACCCAACCTTCTTTGGTTGTTTGATTCTCCTGATTGAAAGCTTTCAGGTAAACAGCATAAGTTGCTCCCATCGAATGAAATTCTATAAACTTCACAGTATCTTCAGTAGCTACAGAAGCTGCCATCGGGATAGATTGTTCAATTGTCAATTGCCAGTCTTGTAATGTTCCCTTTATCACTCCCTCTTCCAGCAATACATGTTCAGGAGATTTTTCGGGAAGCGTACGCCCGGTTTCGTTGTCAATCAGCATCAGTTTTGGAGGATATTCGTCGATAGTAAAATCCTTGAGTTCGATAGCCAATGGAAGTTCAATCAGTTGACCTTTATCGTCAGTAGCCCGCCATTCGGCATTGCCCATGCGGGTTGTCATTTTCAACCGTTGCATATCGGCGTTTCCTAAAGTGGCCGCTATCAACGCGACGAATAATCCGATATGATTGAGAAGGAACGAAAGTCGTCTCCACTTAAAAGGAAAGCTGGCACGAAGTATCGTCAGTCCCAATGCAGTGACCATCCAAAAGTAAAGCAGAACGAAAGGCCAGGATGCAATCATCTGTGAGAATCCCAGCAAATCCGTTGAAGCATTTGGAGCATGACCGGAAGGAGCTTGCCGGATAAGTCCCATAACTACCGTCATGCCGACCACCCACAACAAAGCGGAGACGGCAGCGGAATAATGGCTTAACCAACTGAATAAATACACACGTTTACGAAGAAGGTGCATGGCTATCAAGGCAACGATATAAACCAGCAGCACAATCACGTTGACCGGACAGGCAAACAAATCCCAGTTAATAGCACCCACTGTCATTTGCAGCAATATGCCTATTATCAGTAATCCTGCGCCAATCGCCAACCCTTCTTTATAACTCCACGGTTTGCTCCACATATATATCTATGCTTATATTTGTTTTATATCTGCGCCAAACGTCCATTTTCTTTCGCTTTCTCCAACCAGGCGGGAACCGTTGTTTTCAAGAATTTCTCTTTCGCAGCTCTTTCAGCGTCCATATCCAAGCCGATATATTCCTGTGCCTTTGCCTTCGTCGAGATGTCCGGCATCGGAACATCACCAGTGTATCCGTTCTTCGCCAATACTTTGGATACGGCAAGACGGGCTTGCATAGCACGGTCGAGTCCGTGAGAAAGGATTCTCTGAATTTCCTGCGGTGCATGGAAAGAGCCGCCGTGTGAAGCCACTCCGAAATCCCAACGCCATTGTGCCTGACGAATCAATGCGAGAACATCTTTCATTTGAGCTTCTGTCGCTCCATTATCCCAAGCAAATTTAGCTTCGATATGCGCTTTCGCCAATTCCTGTTCCAAGCGGTTACGAATTTCGTTCGCTTTGCGTTGGCGTTCGTAAACGTTATTGCGCAAAGTCTCTTCGCTCTCGCGATGGCAAACCTGACAGGTACGATCAATCATAGCCAATGGGCTCTGAATATGGTGATCGCTGAATTTCACACCACCTTCACTCTTATACGGCATGTGACAATCGGCACAAGAAACACCTCTTTGCCCATGAATACCCATTTGAGCAATCTCATAATCAGGATGCTGTGCTTTCAGAATCGGAGTACGACTCAATTTATGGATATAATCATAGAACCCGACCTCATCATAATAAGCCTCCATATCTTCTACCGTGAAACCTTTATCCCAAGGGAAAGTCAGGTATTTGCCATCACCTTTGAAGAAATATTCAACGTGACATTGCGCACAGACCAATGAACGCATTTCTTGCGGAGTAGCTTTGGTGATGTCTTTACCTTGGCGTTGGAAAGCTTCAATCAAAGCCGGACGGCTGATATGAAGATTCATTGTTTCCGGGTCGTGGCAATCAGAGCAGCCAATCGGATTTACGATTTCGGCCCCCATAGCTCCCCATTTATTATTATAAAAAGAATCAACACCCAATGCTTCCATCATACGGGGAACATCCGGACTTTTACAAGTCCAGCAAGTAGACGGTTGAGGACCATCCGTCGGATTCACAGGTGCACCAGTACGTAATGATGCCGTAATATCCTCAATAGCATGCATGTGCCCCCGTGGAGTAGAATAATCTTTAGAGAAAGCGTATCCCGCCCATAGAATCACCATTTCAGGACGTTTTTCCAAGGCATCCACAGCTATATTCCCATTAAATTCGCTTTCAAAGTCAGTCTTTGCAGTTTCCGTCCAAGTTTGATATTCACGGGGGAAATCATCCTTGAATAGTTCATTTCGTGCTTCAATCCCCTTGATGGCGTTTTTACGGTTGTTGAAAATGCTGGCAACTTCCGCCCTCCGTTCCATCAACGCAGAAACGCATAATCCCAAAACAAATACAACGACCATTGAACCTCCGAACAACAGCCATCCTTGCCATGATTTTAATTTCTTTTCCATTGTATATCGGTTTTATTATTTTATTACGTATTTCATTTCCTATTTATCTTTCTGATTCACCATCTTCCGGAGCCATTCGGGAACGGGCGATTCCGGAAGAGGAACAATAGCTCCCGGAGTGCCGGACAGAGAGTTTTTTCCACCATGAGGAACATCACGATGGCAATCCCAGCAAGCCTTCCCCTCTCCTACTTGTGACATCATATAATCAATCTTCCCCGTCTTCACAAATTCCGTATTGAGTTGCGTATGACAGCGAATACAATTATTCATTATCACTTCGGAACTGGCTTCATGAGCCTGAATCACCTGCGGCTCGCTTTTGGTAAGAAATGCAGCTACGTGTTTCATTCCGTCCATCCCTTTAAAGGTCCATTTTTTCACAGCATTTTCATGCGGCACATGACAATCATTGCAGGTGGCATTCCGGGCATGTGAGCTATGAAACCAAGTTGCATAGTAAGGAGTCATAATGTGACAGTTCACACAGGCAGCTGGGTCATCTCCAAGATAGGTATGCGCCCGGAGCATGTACATAAACAATGCCCCTCCACCCACAATAACACCGCCAATGATGACAGCCGCTACTTTCCATTTAAAAGAAGGAAAGAATCGATTTATTATTGGAAACTTCATCATACGAAATAGAATTTTTCACAAAAGTAAAGGATTGGAAACAAAAAAGGTGTAATATCTATTACACCTTTCGAAAGAAAAAATACTCTTTATACAAAAAACAGCCTATCTATCGTCCTGTAGCCAACAGATATTCCAGTTCCTTTATATAGTTGTCTATTCATTATGATGGTGGTCTTCATCTTCCACCTCATTGCTCAATTTAATATTGCGCGCGATATAAGATTCGTTGCCTGCGGCATCTGTGCAATAAACCATCAAATGATAATCCCCTGCAGTCGCATTGGCTGGTATTACAATATCGTGATGATGAATATGTGCTGTTTTCTGTCCTGACACATCATACGATCTGTTAAAACTAAAATCTACTGTTTCCTGCACAGCCCTACTATTACCGCCGTGTGAATGATGGTCGAAATTGCTATGAATTTCGATCTTATAGGATTTCAGCATAACATCATCCGACAAATCCATTTCAAAATGAACTCCATGTTCGTTTCCGATCTCCAATGCCTGACCTTCTTCCGGTTCATGAAGTTCAATCAAAGGTTTGATCGTATCGCTGGAGTCATCATTATCACAAGAGGAAAACATGAAAGTAACTGTTGCCAAAAGGCTAACCATTGGGAGATAAAATTTATTTTTCATTTCAGTAATTTTTTAAATGGAACTTTGATTAATATCTGGAAGTTACGTCCCGGTTCGGGAATCTCAACTTTCCTGTAAAAACTAAGATGATTGTAATATCGGGTATTGAATATATTCCGGGCGGTCAGGGTAATTTCAATTTCATTATTTCCACCTATCGGAATGTTTAAAGATCCGCCCAAATGGAAGAGATTTGCTCCGGCTGTACGGTCTTCGTTACGGTCCACTCTATTTTGCCGAGCAATGCTCTGCCATTCTGCATACAACATATACCGGTTCTTTTGCCAGGTTAATGTATTGCGCATAACAGGTGGCGGCGAGAAACTCAATGGAATATGTTCATCACAATTATAGGTGTAAACGTATTCAGCGGAAATCCGATAATTGAAGTTACGCAGAAAATCAACATCTACGGTAGCTTCAGTTCCTGCGAACAGTGCTTCCGCTCCGGTATAGCGATAGATTTGTCCGGCATGAGGCAATACAGACCACTCTCCGGTAGGACGCAGAAAGATGTAATTGCTGAACCAACTGACAAATGGAGAGACGGAGAAAGAAATTCTCCGGTACTTCAGATGATAAGAAGCGTCCAGTTGCCAGCCCTGTTCCGATTTTAAATTGGCATCTCCCTGTTCATGGCGGAAAGTGCCGTGATGTACTCCGTTGGCAGCCAACTCATTCGCACCGGGCAGGCGGAAACTACGCCCGATATTCACCTTTACCAAATGCTTGTCGGAGGGAGTCCATACCAATCCCAGAGAAAGAGAATAATCACCATAGTGTTTTTTCACCTGGTGACTGTTCCACTTATAAAGGTCTATCTGTTCCTGGGTATATCCCTGTTTTTGAAGATAATCGGCAAGGTAAACATCTTCATGCGAAGAAATATTTATGTATCCGTAGTCATACCGAGCTCCTCCGCTGACAGAAAACACATTGTTGGGTCTATATGTCGTAAGCCAAAGCATTCCGGTAGTGGAACGGCGATATTCAGGCAGTAAAAATGAATAGCCGGAAATGTCGTTCCGTTGATGTTGTCCATCCCACCCCAATGTATGTTCCCATGAAGAAGATCCGATAAAACGAGCTTTCACTGAAGCACTGAAGGTGTTCAGATTAAATGCGAGTTCTTTGTCGGGGTCTTTCTCTGGTGCGGGTTGCGAGCCATAGTGAGTATGGAAAGCACTCCACTCTTCACGGTGATTGTTCTGGAAACCCAAATCACCAGACAAGATCAGTTTCTCCCATGCATATTGCTGATGGGTGGTCACTTTCAGGTGATTCACTTTGCTATAAGGCAATTCGATATTACGGCTGTCTCCATCATCTTCCACACGGGATGCATCGGGTATGCCATGCGCTCCGGGGAAGAAACCTGTCTTTTGATAGACATTACTCACGGAGAAATTCGCTCTATATGCTCTTCGCTGATATTGGGTAAAGAATCCGATATTGCGTTCAATGCCTGCTGTATTCTTCAGTTTACGCCCATATATGGGAATTCTTTGTGTCAGGTAGACAATAGAATCCGTCGGAATACGATAGTCACCGAAATGTTGTTCCGAATAACGGATGTGAGAGTACCAGGCATTTTTTTTGATTCCCAGCATCAATGATCCTCCGATGGTTCCATTGACTGATTTACCCAGCAATGTGACATCTCCAAACACCCGATTATCCATAGGCACGGCCGGTGGAACGACATCTATCACTCCTCCCATCGCATCGCTGCCATAAAGCAATGAGGAGGGACCTTTCAATACATTGACTGTTCCGATGTTGAAAGCATCCAGTTCCAAACCGTGATCGGCTCCCCATTGTTGTCCTTCCTGCTTGATTCCGTTTTCCAATACGGCAATCCGGTTGAATCCCATTCCGCGAATCATCGGTTTGGAGAATCCCGAACCGATATCCATTGCTTGCACTCCGGGAATGTTCTCCATCGCTTGCATGAAGTTTCCTGTAAAATGTTTGCGCAGAAAATCCTGATCGGCTACATCAACCGTAAGGGCAGACTTTTTGGCTTGACGTTGCTGGTACGTTTCGGTCACCACAACATCAGGCAAAAGCATACTCTTGATTGAATCGGATTTCTGTGCATGGACGGATAAGGTTATAAATAACCCTATTACGCCCGAAATAATTCCGATACGCATCAATTACAATCTTTTATATAATGTGTAAAATGAATAGGAGAACAGATTGAAGGTCAATCTATCTCCTTTGAAAATATGATTATGTAATCAAGCAACGGGAGGTCCGCGTAAATGATGCGAATAAGTTCGTTTACAAACAACCTTATCCTGATAAATAACCGGCTCGTATGGGACGAGCGTCAACGTACAATGAAATTCTACCGGTTGAGGTTCCGTAAAAAGAAAAAGGGAATATTTACATATCGCACAATCATCAGAAGGATTATGGGAATGTTGTGCATGGGAACATGATGTCTCATCTTCACTTCCATGATAGTGAAAGGTTTTCACCACAAAAAAGGGAATGAATGTCATCAACAACACCCACGCTATATATACCTTTATGTTTCTCTTATGATACATTCTCCCTCTATTGATAATATAGAATAGCGAGGACAAATATAGGCGTATGAAAGAGAACGGACAAATTATCAAGCTTAATATGTGTTATATACCATATAATCACTATACATGACTGCAATCAATAAAACATTCCTTAACGAGTAATATAAAATAAGTTCTTTCCTTAAAAATACAATTAATTGTAGAGATACACTGTTTCATCAAAAAAATTATCCGAGATATACATAATCCCTGCTACATACTCAAAACATCCATTATGCTACAAACACAACTACACTTCCCAACATTTCCATCCTTTATTGGCACAAATGTATACTACATACGTGCGTACATTATAATATGGAAACTTTCTTTTCGTATCTTCACCATATCTTTTCACCTGCTCCACATGTTCGGGAAGGGGTTCGGTAAGTGCAAGCATCTTTTCTGCTTCTTTTGCACGATAATATTTGAATTCTACGACACGGTCATCTGTATAATAATCCGTACCGGGAATACCTGTCATTTCAAAATCCGAACGTCCTACGGAGTTGTTCTGTTCAATAGCAAATGTATAGCAACTACTCAAATACCGCGATACAAGCTCATAGAATGAACATCGGATGAAGTTCTCATTGATTTTATCAAATACCTGTGCAGGGAATTGTCCCAAATATTGTTCAAAATAGTTTTGTACCAGAGGTTCCAGACTTCGGTTGGAATCATAATACCGATACACTGGCACATAACGCTGCGCATTACCTTCTATCTTGTTCAACTGATTATAGTAGTCCATGTACACACTACGCATCGTCATATTAGGTAATGTTGTTACAAATTTGTCTTTCAATGTCGTCATTCCCAAATAGAACAAGCTAATGGGATAAAACTCTTTATCAAAGAACTTTTTCTTATTAAATTTACTAGCAAGATCGGCTACATTATAAGGCAACTCATCATCAATAATCAATGCATCCAACATCGCTTTCGCGTTATCCAGTGAAAGGGTAAGCCGACGAATCCAATTAATATCGGTACGTAGATTTTCATCCACCAGTTCGTCGGGAATACTACCGGCATTGGCCGCAAACTTCTTGAAGAAATAAGTCAAGATAGTAGCATTGAACAACCGGTCACCATTGGGACGGAAACGATAACCATCATAGTTACTTACAATTAGCTGCCAGATTTCATCAAAACGTTCTTGTCCTGTGGAGTATTTATCAAGTACATAACGCAGATATGTTTCTGTCTCTTCGTATGTAAACCCGAGCATATTCAGAAAATTAGGTTCAAGAGTCAATATCTCTGCTATATTATATCCACTGGTCAAATCATCCATCGTAACAGGTAATACACCTGTACAGAAACAGGTACGGATACTCCCCTCACCTATTCCGGCTTTTATCACTTTAAAGAAAGTACGCAAAAAACTGTCATTCGTCGTCACTTCCTCATAAAGCGGATCGTTGTATGCTGTAAGCAACTGATTAGTGAAGTTATCATATTCATCAATCAATAGATAAACTTTTGGAAATTCATGAGAACGGGCATAATTAAGAACTTCTTCCAACATTTTGGAAGCGTCTCCCCGAGTAGTAAACTGAAAATCACCGAACAAATCTCTGTTATGCTCTACCATCACATCTACCGGGCCACAGTTCAAATCATTAAAGTTTTGAGCCAATCCTTCAATAGTATCCGCCATTACCATTTTCGAAAAATCGTAGCGAATAATCATATAACTGTTATGCTCTTTTGTCGGATGGTTACCTATCCAGGTTCCCCCAAACAGTTCTTCAAACCGATGCGCTTTTGTACGGTCATAATAGCAAGCTAATGTAGAAACCAACAAACTTTTTCCAAAACGACGGGGACGGAGAAATACAGGAGCATTATAATCCTCTAATTTAGGAATATAATCAGTCTTATCAACATAATAAAAACCACGTTCACGCAAATCTATGAAATCTGCTACTGCATAAGGAATAGTTATTCTTGCCATAATCTTACTATTTTCTCTATATACAAACAAAGGTACAAAATTGTTAGCAAAAAGAAGGACAATTACTTATTATAATATTATTCTTCCTGTTTCCATACATAAAACACATTCCTTCCCGCCCCTCTCTTACGCAGTTTTCCCTCCTGAATAAAAGTATTCAAATCATCAACAGCTTTCAGCCGGGCTACTCCTGTCAGTCTGCTGTATTCTATGCGGGTGATTCCTCCATTCTTCTTCAGAAACTCCTGTAACATTTGAAGACGTTGCTCGATAGGTATTTCCGTTTTACTGACAGTCCGTCCCGATTTGGGCACACGTTCAAGTCTCATTTCCCGTCTTACCTTCAATTTAAAATTTTTGGAGGTACGCAGGTGTACATTGTCAAAACAGATAGATTCGGAACGGATTTCTTTTTTAGTCATTACCTTTTGGGTGCATTTCAAAGAGACACTAAGATGTCCCAGCTCTCCAAGCTCCACAATATAGCCACGCGCCAAGAGACTACCAAGTTCATCTATTACAGCCCCCAACACCCCGTCAACCATATTCTGGGGGAAATGTTGATAACGTGACACACGTTCTATAAACTCTTTTTGGGAATAAGTCCCGCTCGGAACTATCCGCGCATGAAGGGGTTGCTTCTCGCCGGTATTCTGAACGTCCGGTGTCTCATACAAATCATAATACGCACTCATAAGCAGCTATATTTTATTGATTATCATTTATCATTTTCTTGCCTGATATTTAATCTCTCTTATACCAATCATTAGTTCTTGACTAGCATATATTTATTCGTCTGACTATAGTATAATTTGCATCTGACTATAGTTATTCTTTCGTCTGACTATAGTTAGACGAAAAAACAACTATAGTCAGACGATTAATTTATTGCATACAAAGATATACTTTATCGCAATACAACTTATAAATATTAGGAAGAAAAGATTCAGTTAACCGCCAGAAATTAATCACCTAACAGCAACTTAGTCACAGCAGCCGTATTCAATGCCCATTCACGGGTATATACTTCATCGGCTTCCGGTGTATCAGCCAACTTCAAACCCTGTGCTTGTGCTTTGATTGCCAACAGTTCGCCCACAGTGGTTTTGGCTTCCAGTTTATCCAGATACTTTTCAATAGTCTGTGTATCCAAAGAAAGAACCGTCTGTCCGCCGAAAGGAATTTCCAACCATACCACTTCCCGTTCCTTCACTTTCAGGACTCCGAAAACAAGTCCTTTCTGCACGCTTTGAGAAACTCGCACCTGATGCTGAACACAAGAAGGGTCATAAGCCACTCCGTTTCTCTCCGATATTTTCATCGGGTAAGCGGAGTTCATCCAACCTACCACCAGATTAGGAGAGATAGCCCCATTACTATACGCATTGCAGGTGAAAGCAACATATTGCGCACCTACACGATCCAACTCATTCAAATCCAATTCGATATACTCGGCAGTACCTTTCTTGTCGGGGATGCTTCGGATATCTCCGCTATGTTTAGCACCAATAGCTTTCAGATTGAAGTAGGAACATACTTCTGTCGTTGAGGGCAAAGCGATATGACAGCTCAAGTCCATATCCAGATGCTGTGCCGGAAGTCCTTTTCCCCATTGCATAAACAATCGAACTTTATCTCCTTCCACCGGGAAACGTGTACCCTGCAAGGCACAGGAAGTATCCTGAACCGTTTCGCTACGGTCGCCGATAGACAATGGAATATGAAACAACATAGGATCAATATACATACTTGCGCTTCCACTTCCGGCACCCGCATTGGCAAAGCGGGTAGCAACAACCTCTTTACACAAATCCTGTACCTCTTTCACCATCTCTTTAAGCTGGTCTTCCATATAAAGACTCACCAAATAGTGAGGCTCTATCAAAAGCGCATTACCACCTAAGGGTTTCACCATTCTCTTATGTCCTTGCTCAAAGTAACTCTCCGCATACATACCCAAAGTGACCACCAAACGAGCCGGCAACAAATGAACAACTTCTTTAAATGCCGCCAACGTTTCTTCCGGACCGAACCAAAGCATATTGGCAAACAAGGAACGTGCAAACATACCCGGACGTTGCTTCAACAAAGCGAATGTCTGTGCCGCATCTGCTTTCAAACGGCTACGTTCCACTTCTCCCTGCCAAACTGTATATGCCTGACAGTAGAATACGTCCATCAACTCTTTCAAATTTTCGAATCCCGGTTTACGAGCATATTCCGCCAAACGCAATGCACGTATCATACGTACCCACATTTCCCTTTTCGAATGCATCATTTCACAAGACTTCTCCGGTGTCATCGCCAAATTGTTCAACCAAAGAGCCACCATTTTACACTCGCGACGGGTATATTTCAATTTTAATTCTTCCCGCTTTGCCTGGGCAGCCGAACGGCTTTTATCCAAAGCATTGCACAGATGTGCATTGTTTCTACCCGCTTTACGAATGAGGGTCTTAGGCTCTATGATTTGCAAGAATCCGGTTTTCTTATACCACAAATAACGCAATATATCATTCGGAGCAGAGAAATAAATCTGCGTTTCCTGTGCCCTATCCTGCTCTACCAGTGTGTCGATCACCAGCATCAGAGTTTCTTTCATCTTGATTCCGACTGCCGGCAACGGAAGTTCAGCCAACAAGATTTTCAAGCTGTCCGCTTGTGTTGCATCAAGGGCCGTACGTGATTCCAGCAAGTCACCAAAGAAAACATTCAGCTCTTTTTCCTGCCAAAGTTCCAACACTTTCAGTTTACTGGCTTGTCCGAAATATTCTGTAGATGCCGTTTCAAACGGAGTTCCGCAGAACGGACAACCGTTGTATCGTTCCAAGGGGAATGTATTATCAGGAATCACGTGTCCGCAAGATAGTTTCACACCTTTCTTACTATTGAACATATTAGCAAGCCATGTAATCCAATGATCCAAACGTGTTTCTCCGGTAGGTGTATCCCAGCCTTTCACCAATGGAGCCCAGTTGAGTGACACACCCAATACTTCTTTCATCACCTGAAGAATCTCCACCTGTTGTGCCGGATACAACTGATTGACAGCATGCAGCAACTCTTCGGATAAGCTATATCCCACTTTTCGAAGTTGAGCAACCAATGTTACAGTAGTCGAAGTCAATGCTTCGCGCTTTTCTGTTCCTTCTATCGCTGGCAAATAAATTGCATGTTGCCTGATAGATACTTTCAACAAATCTTTTTTCATACGTTGTATTTTTTAAGTAAGGTAATCGGAAGACTGTGAATCAATGGTGCATTCCTGCGGTTTTGAAGTAAGTCTTCCTTGACCTTAGTTTATAAAAAAGAGGTAGAACAGGCCGGAATCGAACCGACGACCGTAACTACCCACTGAGCTACTGCCCCTTTGCGAAACAGGAAAAACGGATAATCGTACTGGTATATTCTACCTAAAAGAGTGTGTTGAAGTAACCCGTACTTGACCTGTTTTCTTGTTTCTTCGACAAAGATAGATGCAGTGATGCGCAGTCTTTTTGCGTAACTCAAACTTTTTTTCGGAAAAGGGGACAATCTCTATATGATTTAAAATATAAAGTATCTTGTTTTATATTTCTTGTTTAATAAACGCTGGCCGATTGAATAACAATCTTTTCCAGCAACTTCTGCATCTTTCCAATCACCGATTCTTTATCAAGCCCATATTCTGTCGCCATCACATCTTGAGCATTCTTGCCGTGGTCGAATTTCGCAAATACTGGGATTCCCATATTTTTCAATGTTTGTTCGATACGTGCCATTGTCTCTACTACACCGAACTGGCTTTCATAAGTGTAAAGCAAGTTATTGGCTGCCAAAGGATGAAATTGTATAGGATAAAGGAAAAAACTAACAGATTCCTTTGTGAATAATTAGACAAAACCGTATCTTTAGAGGCATAATTATATACAGCAAAACAATATGAATATAATTTACTGATAAACAAAACATTAAAAGTCAGAATAAGAAATTATAGCATATAGTGTAAATTTATCAAATATTGTAATTGGATAGACAAGGAGACAACTTATAGGTAGTCATATAATATAGATAATATGACTGATGAAATAAAGAATATAAAAACAACAGCGATGTACGTCCATATAGCAAACACTTACAAAAGCAAAATTAAAAGCCTGTTGGACGATATTTTAGAAGAAGAGATTTAATTAAATACTTAGAAAAAACAACAGCGAAACATTAAATGACCGCTGTTAGCATAACGTTAGCATTGAAAATAAACTGAGAAAATGATCCAATTAAAAAGAAAAGAAGCTATTAGGTTAATAAAATACCACCATCTTCTCCATTTATCAAATGAAGAAAAGGCAGATATAATATCTGATTATAATTCCAAAGTAAAAGTATAAGACAAAAGCAACAGTTTGGATTTTAAAGAGATTCAAAAATATAGTAATAATAAGTATATACTTGATCGATTTTCATATAATGATTTAGTTACTAATGAATACATTGAAGAGATTTTCTTTGCTTTATATAATATTCATATTGAGTTAATTGATAAGCCGGTGTCATTATTAGGATATTGTTGTCCATGTTGTAACTATAAAGTATATAGAAAAATGGAAATATTTGATATTTGCCCTGTTTGTATGTGGGAAAATACAAATACTGGAGAAGATCAATATAGTGCCCCTAATCGTTCTACATTAAAAGAGTATCGACAAGCGTTTTTAAATAATCAAAAGTTAGAGCCTAATAATCTTAAATATATACAGTATGAATTAGGGAGTATTTAATTGGGAAACAATATATCAAAATCAACAATAAAAACATCATGATAAAGTAAAAATAAATGCTAACAAACGGCTTAACTTCCGAAAAGTTAGTTAGCCGATAGACATTAGCAATAAATCAATAATAAAATGGAAGATATAAACATAAAAGATTTAGAGGTGCGAAAAGAGATCGCATGCGGAGATATTATCATCAAGCTATACACGCCACCTGTTAAACAAAGGTACAACAGGAACATCACAGGCGAAAATATTGATGGAGAGATTCTTTGGCAGATAGAAGATGTGAGACCAAACGTCGACTCCCCCTTTATGAACATAATACTTTATGATGAGAAAAAGATAGAGGCATATAACTGGGAGGGCGTCTTCTACTATGTCCATATATATACTGGTGAAGTGGAGTCTATTCCAAATCAAAGACCGTGGTGAAACAAAAAACATTGCTAACAAGCACCTGTTCCGCCTAACGGCGGCAAGCTGCAAGCCATTATCGGTCAAACAATAAAAAGAAAAAGTTTATGAAACTACGAGAAGAAATAGAACCTAAAATTATTCAAATAGAAAAAATATGTCCGCAAATATCGAGGTTACTACGTGGGTATGATAGTGAAAAGGACAATAAATGTTTGAATATAATAAAGAAAATTTCTGAATTAACTCACAAAGTTATTACTAAAGATATTCTTTCTGAATATATGGAAGATGACTCTATTTGTATGGTTGCTCTTAGGCTTTCAATAGGGACTCCACCATTACTCCATATTCCATTATCGTGTGACGAACTTCTTGAAATCATACAAAGAATACATTCTAAGAATTATGTCGAATATAAAGTTAAGGCTTTTCCTGAAGATGAACTTTGGTGGGTTCTGTCACACGATTATTATGTTCCGTTATTGGAAAAAAACATGGAATTATCAGAACCTTCGCTTATTCGTGAAATGCTATATCAAGAAACTGTATTTGACAGTTTGCGGTATAAGCCGGAAGAAGTACTTGAAAAAATTTTAGGTGTAATGAAATAGACCGATAACAAACAGCAAACCGACTGAATAAGCGGAACGCTGTCAAACATTAGCTGCCAATTAAAAAAATAATGAATATGGAACTGATACAAACTTTTAAGAAGTCATATTTTCTAAAGATGTCGAACGATAAACATTTGATTGCACAAGTTAACAGTAGTCAGATAAACATCTTTGAAAATGAAACATATAAGCATTTAGCACAATTCAAAGAAGTAGGCAATGCTTCTGTTTTCTTTTCAAATGACAGCAACTTGCTCTTGGCAAAAGATAATGATCGTAAACTTGTTGTGTATGATTTGGCAACTATGTCAATCCGTTGCAAACTCAAACCGAAAGTAGGCAGTTCAAATGGTGATGGTGACGCTTGTATTTCACATGATAATAAGTATATCATTAATTTGGGGTATGATTTTCCATACGGCTATATATCGGTTTATGATATTGAAAACGGAAAGGAAACAAGATTTCGTGAAGATATGAGAGAAGTGTATAACCAAATACGTTATATCCCTTCACGCCAATTATACTTCATTGATGGGTTTCGCAAACCGAACGAAGGGACAAGTGAAAAGAATAGGTACTTCTATCTTTGGTTTGATATGGACAACAGAACATTTGAACAAACATTCTGTGATTTGGACGATGCAAATTTTCTGTATAGTGAACATTTAGAGCAAGTGTTATACTTTACAGAAGAGGGCAATCTTGCTTTTCGCATTTTGCCCTTGAATATAGAACTGCCGATTAAACACCAACAAGGCTGTTTGGATATACAACTTTCGCATAACAACAAGATGATTGCCTTATATCAAGATAATAATCTAAAACTTTGTACGTTCCCTAATATGGAAATATTGGCTGAATTATCGAATATCGGCTATGGTAATATTTCCTTCTCTCCTGATGATAAAGAAATATTAATTGCAAGTACAATAAAAGGGCTTATTTATAAATTGGAAAAGTGCAGCTAACAAGCACCTGTGCCACCTAACGGCGGCAAGCCGCATAACATTACCAACAGAGTAAAAAAATGAAAGTATATAGAATAGCAATAAATATGATTAAGCAAACCAAGATTTTTAAATTTATAATCCCTATTGTAGTATTTATTCTATTGTATGCTGTCTCAACAATTAGAAACAACAATGTAAGAAAGGATGGCATATATTCTATAGTAACTCTTGTTAAATACAGTTCTGCTTATAGAGGGCAAAGTGCAAAATATGAATTTGTATATAATAAGACTTTATATAAAGGAAGTTTTTTTATATCATTTGCCGAGAGTAAAAACACTCCAATCGGAACCCGTTACTTTGTAACATTCTTAGCCCAAGCCCCCGACCGACATCTTATATTAGACAGCGTACCATCTTGGTTTACTCTAAAAGCACCAGATAAAGGATGGAAAACATTACCTACACAAAAACAACTACGAATAATGATGAAAGATAGCTTGAATTAAAATGCTGCCACCGGACATTAACTTGATAATAAATAAACGAAAAATGAAACAGAAATACTATATAATCAAACTCTTATTGAAAATATGGTTTGGAATATTATGTATTAGTCTATTGTGTACCACGGGTATTCTTTGGCTAAGGACTCAAAATATAAAACCTGTACCAGATATGGATGTTTCTTATAGAGGTATGGCATTGGCTTGGTCAATTTTGGGAATTTTGGCATTATCTACCGGAGCAATCACTTTGTTCTTGAACTGCTTTGCAAGAGTTAGAAACAGCATACTGTATAGTTTCCTATCATTTTTTCTTATTCCTATTTTGATAATTTTATTTTCTGGAACAATGTGCTTGTATGATACTACAATACCATTTTTACTTTGTTTATTGGCGTCATACATATTGTTTAGAAATAAAATAATACAGAAAACAAGCGGATGAATCGCCCTGATGGTCGATTAGCCACCAGACGTTATCAGAATATATATGATAAAAATCAGAGTATAGGATTGAAGCACATAACGTATATTTGCAGTCTACTTCAATGAAATAGATGAAATCATAAAAGTAATTTGAATATGAAACACTTTAAAATAATAACGATGGGAATACTTGCCTCTATTCTGAGTTTACTGGGATGTGGATATGGAAACAAGCGAGCTACGCAGAGTGAGAGTATAAATCCTTATATTCCGGTAGCCGCACAGATTACAATGGATAAGTTGCCGGGCGTGCTGAAAAACGTAAAGGCAGGACGAACGGAATATGATTTTACGGGTATCTGTGCCAATGGTGTGGATTGTATCTATTTCATGCAGGATAACGGAAAGTTCTACATTGATTTTGAAGCCATGAGCAAAGACCAACTTCCCTATCTGAATACATTGAAGCAGTTTGCCAAAGAGCATAATTACCCAATTATCGAAACGACCTATAACAACACGCCCATAGATTACGATCATGTGAAATTTGCTCCGGTTCTAAGCCTGAAAGTCAATGCGGATATTGACAGCATCGTTCATGTTGGAAAATTGATTGAACAAACCATTTTCAAGAATAACGATCAGACCATTTACGATATAGTGCCTTAGAGGGTATAAGGAGAATATAAAAGAATAATGATAAAATGAGAGATAAGGATTCCGGGAAAAAGATATTCTGGATTTACCCTACAAATAAGTTTGTTTGGGCAGGAGTTGTCATATGTAGTATATTCTGTGCATTTATGATCTACTTTTTATGTGTAGCCAATTTAAGTGAGAATAAAGTCCTCTTTATTTTCCTGTTGCCCATATCTTTGTCTATCCTGTTAATCTGTTGGGCACTACCCAGTAAGATTTTACTTTGTGAGGATAGAATAGAAGCACGAAGCCTGTTCGGGAAAAGAAGCATCCGGGTGGATGAGATAAACTCGTGGGGAGTTGTGCAAATGTATAAGCCCTACCGTTGTAAAGAGGGTATTTATTCTTACATACCTGCCAAGTCATTCAAACCTTCCCGTAAAATAGAGGAGAACATGATTTTCTCGTATAGCCTGTTTTTATCCAATATTCCGCACTATGACGGGAAAAAGAAAAATTCGTCCCAAACAGATAAAACTATTTTTGTCAGTTATCGGAAAGAAGTGTATATTGCATTGGAAAAGTATCTGAAAGAAAAAAAATAATGTATTAATATTAGTATATATGAAAGAATTTGGAACTATCGGAGATTTAATCAATGCTTATAAAGCAATACCATGTGACGCTTATATCTATTGCTCAAAAAGTGTTATTGAAACAGAGAACTTGGAGAATGGCAAATATTTAGTCATTGAATCGGAAGAAGAGGATGGATATGTGGAAACAGAAGATGGTGAAGTCCCCAAACAAGCATACGATTTGGGCATGAGTTCGTTGGTCGATGTTGAAACATTTAAGGATATATTGAGCTTTCAATATAAATTGAATCCCAAAACATTATACAAAGATTGTATAAAGGCTATTGAGTATTATCTAAGTAATGATGATTTTCTGGATGAATGAAATCAATCTTATGAAAAAGTTATTGTATTTGCTTGTCATGCCATTGATATTGGCGGCATGTAACCCAAAAGTTGAATTGACCAGTGCCGGAATGTACCCGAACTATCAAGTGGGTGAAATAGTAAACCTTATTCCGGTGGATTCTCTGACTTATGGGGACGTAATCGCATATCATTCATACATTCCCGGCTTTCAGGAAAGGGCATTTAAACGAATTGTCGGACTACCGGGCGATACTGTCCGCTTTCAGGATCAGCAATGTATCGTGAACGGCAAAAAGTGTGAATGGGTACTCATACGGAAACTTTTCTATGAAGAAGATGAATGTGAAGAGTATTGCGAAAGTCTGCCCAATGGCATGAAGGTGAACATCTGTAAAAGCGTTGTACCCATAGATTCGGCAACGGCTACCACGACTGCGGTTGTCGTCCCGGCGGGCAGCTACTTCGTTGCGGGGGATTACAGGGGCGGCTCGATTGACAGCCGTTCGCAAGGATGCGTAGCTGCGGATTCAATTATCGGGAAAGGTGTAAAAAGAAAGTAAGTACAGGGCTTTAGTTCCGATTTATTATGCTGAATACAATGAATAAAAGAATCATTTCATTTGTCTGTGCAGGATTGGTCGCAACAAGTTGCGTGTCCTCACTCTGTTTCTATGATTATTTTGCCAACGATGGCACTACCAGCAATCTCATCTATTGGATTTTCGACTTTTTCCAGTTATCCATACTGCTGGGACAAGCCGGAATAGGCGTTTATACTATCAATGTGCTCCTACGGCAGAGGAAAGAAGCCATTTCTTCTCTAGGATATTTTGCGGCTCACGTATTTCTGCAAAATATAACTCCCTTGCTCCAAGCATGGTCTGCGGCTGTCATTACGGAATATCCGCAATGGTTGCTGATGAGTCAGGTCGGTTTTAGCATTGTTCTTTTTCTTACTTTGCTAATCATCCAGCCTGCATCTTTATTCAAAAAGTCGGAATATATCCCCTGGCTGTTGATGGCTGCATTTTATATCAACTGCGTATATACGGCACTTACCGTCATCGGTTTAATTATTACCCTGTAATGATTGCATATAAACATAATCCAGCACAGCACCTTCCCAATGAATAGCAGGCGGGTATTGTTTCCAACCTCTTTCCGGTGGGGACAGTACCCATGTGGGGACAAACTCGTCCCCCAAAGCCTTATTGTATTCAGGGTTGCTGACGGCATACCTCACTATGATGCGCAAAGGATTGCTGACACCCAAAAATTTGGGATATGTCGTTGTAGTATTATATTTCACCCCATCCACATAAAAACCGAACTGGCGTACCTTATGTCCCCCTTTAATGACACCCGACACTTTTTCATAAGTGGCTAAAGTGTATCGATTGCCTTCTGCCAACGCACGGGCTTTATGTATGCTATTGTACCATGTCCAGCCGGAACCTGACATTGCGAAAAGATATAAAAGGTAAATGGATAACGAAGTCTTTTTCCCATCCGTAGCCCACTGCTTTTTCAATAGCGAGCCTACTATCATAACAAAAGCCCCCACCCCTAACAGGGAGACACAAACCAAAACCGGAATATTCATGTACTCTATCATACTGTTTTAGAATATTCTTTTCTTCAAATAATATACCCATAAATCAATAGCTTTGCCGATAACGACACCAAAAACACTAAGTGCCAACGCTATGTAAGCTGCAACAATGAACGGTTGTTCGTCTATCCACTTATTGACAAGTACGGACATCCGGGAAAAGACACCACCCGCAACAGTCAGAACGATGGTCAGGGCAATATGTATCTCCACCAGCTTATCCTGTCTGTTTGAATCTATTTCGTCATCTTTTAAATACCTGACAAGCCACAGGCACGGAACAAACAGAAACAACATGAAAAATGCAATAATTACCATTTCTTCCCCGGAGATTTCATGCAATCCTCTGCCGAAAAAGCGAAAACCGAATATTATTGCTATACAGGAAGTTATCATTTATGCCACTATTTTTAGTTTGTATTCTTAATCGTACATTCTTTCTCAATAGCCTGACAATTCGTTTCCCGGCTATCCTAATTCTTACCACCGAAAGCGCATCTACGAAGAATAGAATTGTATCGGCTTTGTTACTAATAACTCCTGATTCATATAGGATTCTTTAGTTTACAAAGTTACGGATATGACAGGAAAAAGGCAAATTTAAATCAAGAAAAGATAATAAACACGCGGATATACGATATTGATAACAATAACAAACAGCACTTCAATCTACAAAGCAAGCATCCGGAGATACCTGTATCGTTTCAATAGAGATCAACAATTAGACTGATAGGTACTTTCAACTAATCTTTTTTCATACATTGTGTTTTAAGTAAGGTAATCGGAAGACTGTGAATCAATGGAGCATTCCTGCAGTGTTGAAGTAAGTCTTCCTTGACCTTAAGTTGATAAAAAGAGGTAGAACAGGCCGGATTCGAACCAGCAATATCCACCGTTAAGAAGTAAGCCCCGGTTGACCTCATTTCAGATAATCCCGAAGCTACTGTCCTACCTCTATATTTGTTTTTTTGTGGAGCAGGCTGGAGTCGAACCGACGACCGTCTCTACCCACTGAGCTACTGCCCCTTTACGAAACAGGAAAACAGATAATCGTACTGGTAATGTTCTACCTTAAAGAGTGTGTTGAAGTAACCCGTACTTGACCTGTTTTCTTATTTCTTCGACAAAGATAGGCGTAGTGGTGCGCAACCTTTTTGCGTAACTCAAACTTTTTTGCTGTTTTCTCGAAAAAACAGTAAAAAATGAATAAACAAGACTTATTTTGTAAAAATACAGAAGAAATACGAAGACATATAGGTGATAACTCAACAGTTTTCCTACTTTTGTGTATAGTAGAGACATTACTCTCTCCCAACAATAAACACACAATATTATGAAAAGAGCATTTATTTATAAAGATGAGAAATCTCATAAATTTTGGTGGATTGATTATAGTGGCTGTGATTTTGCTGTAAACTATGATAAGTTCGACAGTATCGGTAAATTTGAAATCAAAGACTTCGATACAGAAGAAGAATGCCTGAAACAAGCAGAGAAACTTATTCACTCGAAAAAGAAAAAAGGATATGTAGAAGATGCCAACTTCGACTTCATGCACAGATTTTATATTGATTCCGAAGAATATGGTTTGCACCCCAAAACTTCTCATCCCCGATTTACCGAACACTTCACGGAAGAACTCTATTATGATTGCGTAGACGAAGAAGCACCTTTTGGTAGCGATGAGGGAAGTGATACGTTAGATTCTCTTGAAGAAACGATCAGAAAAAATCCCAAACTCAACTTTCTTGATTATCCCAAGTATCTGATAGAACACGACTGGGGCATGGAATATATTCCTGTTGAAAGTCTTGACCCCGAAGTGGTTAAAAAACTAGCTTCAAAGAAAGAAATGGATATGACACAAAGCGACATGGTGACTTACGCTACTGCCTTTGGACAAATAAAAATCACTGGGCGTCTCTCACCCAAATTACAAGAACAGGGAGTTAAAGCTATCAAAAGATTAGCTTTACTTTGGGGAAATGGGGTGACCGAGATTCAAAGCAGAATGATTGATGACTTACTTTCATTTCCTATTGATAAGGACTGATAATATGAAACTAATAGGTAGTAAATATATGAGAATAATAGAGATTAGGAACTACACTATGAGGTGTGGTTATTAACGCATTAGCAACAATCAAATCATTATCGTTATTATGGATATAGAAAGAATACTTAAAACAAGAGAAAATGCAATATACTACGGCATTGGTGAATACCAAAAAGACTGCTTTGGTTGGGTTGGTGGAAATGCTCCAGCTTGTTTTGATGATAAGTATTTATCGGACAAAGATAATCTCTATTTTTATCTAACATTTCAAAACCCTCTAAATCCGAACAAGCAAATATCTATTTTCACTCCGGATTTTGATATTGCATTGGAATATAACACATATCCCGATTGTAAATTGTTGTTGGTTGAACATGAATTAAGTAGCCAAAGTAAAAGTGATAGATATAAACACCCCGAAATAGATGAAATTTATTCAATATACGAAATGAGTACGGAAAAAGATATGCCTGAAAAAAATTGTGCAATCAAGTTTGGGGGTAACGTAATGCCTATTCAATGGGGATTAGATAATGATGGTAAAGTGGTTAAAGATGGAAATAGCTTCATTTTTCAAATCAACGAAATTTGCATGAAAGATATTTCCGTTTTCATGGCTGGCTGTATATATGTTTATGGAAAAATTGAAGGTAATAAAGTCACAAATCCATTTGTGGCATACTGGGAATATTCCTAATAACGATAAAATGATTAATTATTTCAAATAGGTTGCTAACAACGAAAGATAGCATCTGACGATGCTCCTTTCTAACCATTATAAGCAATAGAAAAACGGAAACAATATGATAAAATACATTTCGGGAGATATATTACAGAGTAAAGATGAGTACATAGCACAAGGTGTAGCTGTTGGCTCACAAGAAGGATTAGGAACTGGGCTTGCCTTTAAGCTGTCAAGTCAATTCCCTGAAATCCAAAAACTCTTTAAGAAGTACACACGAAACACTAAGTTCCAGGCTGGCAATGTGTTTATAGGAGAAATCAAAGGTTTCTCTCCGGGTATAATCTACATCGCTACACAACCCGATATGTATCATGCGGAACTCACATATCTGAATAAAGGTTTGAAACGCTTGAAAAAAGTGTGCGAAAGCAGAGGTATCAAAACCGTGTCGCTACCGAAAATAGGTGCAGGGCTGGGTAAGTTAGATTGGAATAGTGAGGTCAAACCTTTGCTTGAAAGTATTTTATCAGATTGTGAAACGGTATTCAATGTATATGAAGATTACAAGATTGAATACGAAATTTAGCTTACAACATACACCTGTCCTGCCTAACGGCGGCAAGCTGCAAACCATTATCAGCATAAAACATTAATACAAAAAAGAATGTTGATAATGAAATAGGAAATAAAAGAATTAATTGATTTTTGGCTGTAATTTATCTATATAGCTATGTCACCTATTATTAATAACAATTGCCACATGATATGGAACAAAAGAAATTAACTGAATTATCATTAGACGAGCTTTGGCAATTATTCCCCATAACCCTGACTGCACACCAAGACTATTGGGCAGATTGGTATAAGGAAGAAGCGGAGTTGCTGAAAGAGAGACTTCCCTGTATTGAACGTATTAGCCATATAGGTAGCACAGCAATTAAAGGAATTTGGGCAAAGCCTATCATAGATATACTTGTGGAAATCCCAAGAGAAGAAAAAGTCGTCGATTTGAAAGGTACAATTGAAAGATGCGGCTATATCTGCATGGCAGAGAACGACAGTCGCATTGATTTCAATAAAGGTTATACATTACAAGGATTTGCCGAACGGGTATTTCATCTACACTTATGTTATGAGGGAGATAATGATGAATTGTATTTCAGAGATTATCTTCAAGCAAATACAGCTATTGCGAAAGAATATGAACGGCTTAAACTTGATTTATGGAAACAATATGAACATGACAGAAATATGTACACTTCCCACAAAGGTGATTTCGTAGAACAATATACACAGAAAGGGAAACTGCTTTTTACAGGCAGATACGACAATAAGTAATAAAAAAGCTCTTCTAAATATAAATCCCAAATAGATATAAGCTTAAGCTAGTATAAAACGATGCAGGCATCTGGAGATACCTGCATCGTTTCAATAGAGATCAACGATTTGCCTTGCGGTTCTTCACTTCTTCCACGAGTTTGGTAAATGATTTTTCTTTTTTGCGTTTCTCATGTTCGGAAGCAGAAAAGTGCCACGCTTCCCGACGAAGTTTCAGATAGCTCTCATAAACTTTATAATCTAATACACCACTGTTTACTGCTTCCAAAACAGCACAACCCGGTTCGTTGATATGTTTGCAATCTTTGAAACGGCATGACTCCGCATAGTCGGAGATTTCCAGTACTTCGGCAAGAGAATCGGGATTGTCAATAGCCAAGCCAAATTCACGGACGCCCGGAGTATCGATTAAAACACCCGAACTGTCCATCAATACCATTTCACGACGGGTCGAAGTATGACGGCCTTTTCCTGTGGACAGGCTTATATCAGATGTGAGCAATACCGGCTTTTCACAAAGAGCATTCACCAAAGAGCTTTTCCCGACACCCGAAGAACCGACAAACACAACCGTTTCGCCTTCCGATATGGACTTCCGTAACCGGACAATTGTTTCGAGCTGATGAATACTCGTGAAAAATACGGGTATCTGACTGGAGATATGTTTTATTTGTTCCTCAACACTCTGTCTGTCAAAATCTAAATCGGCTTTATTAAGAACCAATACAGAGCTGATATTTTCCTCCATTATCTGAACCATAAAGCGTTCTACCCTGCGAACATTGAAATTATCATCAAGGCTCTGCACAATAAATGCCTTATCGACATAAGAAGCAATGACCTGCTTATCAGCAACCGTGCCACTTTTCTTGCGATACAATGTCCGCTCACGAGGCAAACTATCAACTATAATCCCTTTATGTTCATCGAACGGTTGAAAAATGACCCAATCACCTGTACAAGGTAATTCATCATCCGATTTTCCATACATCATATTTCCCGTGAGTTCACACTGAAACAATCCGTTTCCGGAAATTACCTCGTAGCAAGTACGGTGTACAATGGAAACACGCCCATGAGCAAGGGTACTATATATTGATTCTTGTTTTAGCTGATTGAGTTTCTCATTCCAACCATAAATAGTTAGGTTATCGTTGGATTTGTGAATTGTTTGATTTTCGTTATTCATGATCTTAATATATAGAGCGCACACGTTGAAAAGCATAACAATGCTTTTCACACCATTGTACGCAAGTTAAAAATTGAATTTATAAAAACATAGAAAACACCCTCGAATGGAATCATCCGAGAGCAAACGAAAGGACAACCTGTGTCAGAAACACAGATTGTTTATCAAACCAAATCCGATTTATTATTTTTAGTCATGCCGCAAAGATAGGCATTTTTTATTTGATGGCAAAACGGGCAGTCATTTCATATCTCAACTTGATGACACGGTACTGTTCGGTAGCAGCCGTCCCCATGCTGACATTGCTCTGTGCCTGAAAAGGAAGATAACGGCTTATATTATTATCAACAGGTTCTACAATACGAATCACTTCACCCAATTCCTGCCCCATCGCTTCCACCAAGTAAGATGCTTTTTCACGGGCAGCTTTCAATGCTTCAATCTTACCTTGCTTCCGATACATTAGCAAATCCTTATGCTTCAATTCTCCGATGCGCATGGACTCAATTCCCCATGTGTTGACAGAACGGATAATGGAATTAATCTGCTCAAAATCGGTCAACCGGATATCCAATTGCTTACCTATCAGAAATTCCTTTCCTCTCTGGCGCCAATAATCCCCTATTTCCTGTGTACGGATAGCATCATCCGCTATTCCGATTTTGCGCAAACTCCGACGCAAATCCTTTTCAATCATAGCCAATGGCACTTTTGTCCGAAAATCTTCTTCTTTATTAGATTTACCTGTGTACTCTTCCTGCCAATACTCCTTAATCTGAATCAGAAAATGTATTTCATCCGGAACGACTTCAATCTCCGAAGAACCTGTCACTTCAATATATTTCCCATCACTCTCTTGAGCATTGACAACCATACTCCATGCAAACAAAACAAAAGCTAATAAAAATACCTTTTTCATATCTTTGATTTTATAGTACAACCTCATTTACAGCATCCGAATGAGTATATCACAAAGCTATTAAAAAAAACTGTAAAATCGATCTTATCCCCAAATATCAATCAAGCTTTTTCGATCTATCAAAATTATATCTCCATTCTTTACCTTACACTTTGGAGACGTCTTACCGGAAAGCAAAGAAATATTTCCTTCTTCAAACAAATGCTTCAACCGGGTAGTGGAAAGAGAAAAACACCTTTTTATCAATGATAATAATTTCAGGTTCAATTCAAGATCACATTCGATCCAAATACTTATTATCTCGTTGTTCATATTCATAATATCTTCGAAGGAGATATTACTTATCACCTCATATTCAACGCTATCGTAGTCTATTTGAAGCTTGTTCTTACTTGCCATTCCGGCTGAAAAAGCATACTGCCAGGCCACTTCTCTATCATTCATAGAAAAGCTATGAAACAGTTTTTTATCAATCAAGTCCGGTTTGGTGCGTGACAGCAAAGTTATATTACAAGTGTTATCGCACTTCACGCACCTGTAAATCAGCCAGACATCAATGTTCTTTTTCTGTGCATTCATCCTGAACTTATCACTGCAATAAAAGCGGTCACTCTCACAGTGGCTGCATTTCTTAATCAATAAAGGAGTATTCTTCACCTTTATCTCCCATGTAAATGTTGTTTCCATAATTATACAAAAGCTATTATCTTTCTTTGTGAATCAAATCTTTTTCACCGCAAAGTTGGATATTAGCCATTTGTATAATTCACAAGATGTCACAAGACGACATGAAATTTATTTGTCCAGCTCATCCATCATCTTTATAATTTTATCTTTCAACTTATCAAGAAACTGCGTCCGACTCTTCTTCCGGTTTCTGATTTCCAGGAATATGCGATAAAAGTCTCCAATCTCAATATTGAAAAGAGTCTCGCAGCAGAAGGCTATGTCTTTTAAACTGGTATTTCCATTGTTAAAGCATTTGCCCGCATACAGGGCATAGATAAACTCAACCAAAGCGACCTTGCTGTCCGTCCACTGCAATAGCCGGTTTTCTACCATTGAAGTGAATTTCAAATGAAGTTCCTCTGATAATATCTCTATTTGAGCAGACAGGTATTCCGCTAAACGATTGTTGGCTATGATTTCAGCCACACTTGAATCATGCAGGGTAGTGAAAGAAGAATCCCTGTCCAGCAACCCGAAACGGGTGTCTGCCAGAATATCATAGTTTCCTCTGACAAAATATTGTTCGTCGAGTTCCGTCCTGCCGGTACGGTAATAATCATAGAAAGAATTATTCAGGAAGTATTTTTTCAAGTTCTCCAGTTCCGACTTCAGATATTTGCATTGGGAAGACGGAGATTCGCCGATACGCTTCTTTTCAATCTGATACAAGCGGACATAAAACATCAACAGCCCGGAAATCTGTGGTTTCCAGGTCTTAAAGAAAAGAATTTCTTCTTTCGGATTCGGGAATTGGTATTCGGCAACGGCGGATTTCAACAGAATAAGAGACATCTGTATGACATCAATAATCTGCTTAATCTTATCTAGTGGGGCAATCGGCTGTCGCTCAATTCTTTCAATCTCTTTTTCTATGTTCTGCTTACTATTTCTTACGAAATTTTCCATTCGTTTTCATATCGCATACGTTTCAAGAAACCATGCAGTAAATAATAAAAATAACAAAATGAAAAACCGGTTCGAGTGGAATTACTCAAACCAAAGAAATTAGCCTGTGGTTCGTGAGGCTAATATTAAGCCAGAACAAATTTAAGAGTTGCGCCCAAAATAGTTACTTTTTGATTTCAAGGGCAAATATAATCGTTTTTTATGATTATATGACGTTTTGGTGAAATTTAAAGAACAAGGTATCCGAAAAAGCACAAAAATAGTATCTTTGCCTGCGATTTATTACCAAAGATGTGATAAAGCTATTTTTAATCATTTAATAATAAAGACTATGATTAGATTAAATGTTTTCGTCCGCGTAAGCGAGACAAACCGCGAAAAAGCGATTGAGGCAGCTAAAGAACTGACTGCTTGCTCTTTGAAAGAAGAAGGATGCATTGCTTATGATACTTTCGAAAGCAGTACCCGTCACGACGTTTTCATGATTTGTGAAACATGGCAGAATGCTGAAGTATTGGCAGCTCACGAGAAATCTTCTCATTTCAGCAAGTACGTAGGTATCATTCAGGAATTAGCTGAAATGAAACTGGAGAAGTTCGAATTCTAAATGAAACACGAAGAATAGATATACTATCTATCCAACTATCATCAAAAAGAGAGAGACATTCTTCTTCGAAAGGAAAGAATGTTTCTCTCTTCTTATTTCCAGATCGCACGGGAATAGGACTGTATGAAGAGATTAGTCCAGCTTCTTATGAATAAATATCCCTTCAATCCAATAAGTTGCGTGATTCGATTCAAATTTCAGCAGCACATAGCCCGGATCGGTAGGACCTCCAGGAAAATGTTCGATAAACCAGTCCTGCCAAAGTTCTTGTTTCATCTTCTCGTCGGTTACCACTTCCACCGTTCCCGTCAATGCTACACTGTCTCCCTTATCCTGAAAGCATAATCCGGCTTTCGGGTTTGCCAGAAAATCAATAGTCTTTAATGAGTCCGATCCGGTAGACATCCAAATAGTAGAAATTCCTTCTGTTGCAATCTTACTCATCGGCACAGGACGGGGATACCCCTCTTTATTTACAGAAGCAAGCACTACCACTTCACATCTCTGCAACAACTCGGTTGCTTTCTCTTTCATTGTTTTTGTTGACATAATCTTATTGGATTTATATTACGATTGCAAAGATAACGGCATGAAGTTCTTTTCTATTGTAAAAAATCGACTTTTACCAGCCTACTTTCCAGGTTCGATATAGGTCAGCGTCGTATCTTCCGGCACAGTAAGTGAAAGAAATGACGTAGGAGTACTGCCCGACAATGATTTCACTTCTTTCGAGAAATGCGCTAAATCGTAATATCCCGCATTAATCGCCGTAGTCAACAGATTGGAAGGTGCGGTATTCCTTAACAATTCTACAGCATTCTTGAATTTGATAATGCGACTGTACTCTTTAGGAGTGTATCCGGTGTAATGCTTGAACTTCCGTTCGAAATGGCGCTGGCACAAACAAACTTCGTCCATCAGGCTGCGGACAGAACGTTTGCCACCGGACTGGTTAATCATATTTACCGCCATGGCGACATGGGAATCGGCAGATTGATAATGACGGGCCAAATACGCCAGCAGGTATCCTTCCACCAGTTGTATCCTTCCTTCTATATGCTCCTGTTCGCATAGTCTTTCAACAAAAGTATCATCAAAAACAGCCCTCATCTCCCTTGTACTGATTCTGCTGTTCACAAATTCATGCAAAGGCAACTTTGTAAAGCAGGACAACCCGCAAGGCAGAAAGCGGATACCAAACATATGAATGGATTCGGCGTAAGTGACCAATTCGGAGAATTTTGTCATCGGCCCTACAAAGTAAGAACGATACGGCTGCATAATCAGGCTCTCCTTCTCCACTGCTTCAGCTACTTCTCCCAGCGTAAAAATAAAATCAGTACACCCATCCGGCAGGATATGGATACGCATACCATATTCCGGAGTACCTTTCAATTCCCAGTAATTATCAACATAGGGAGCAAGCAAATGGGAGGGCTGATATTCTGTGTACATTGATTTGTTTTGCGGACAAATATAGTGAAAATAAATTCTAATTCACAATACGCCCGTTTGCCTTAGCCTTTTGAAGCCATTCAGGGACAATTTCTTTGAGAAATTTATCTTTGTCCGCCTTTTCAACAGCCATATCCAAACCGATATATTGCTGTGCTTTTTCTTTCGTTGTAATATCCGGAAGCGGTACATTATCTGTATACCCATGCGCTACAAGCACTTTGCTGATAAGCATACGAGCTTGGAATACTTTATTTAAGCCATGCCCCAAAATACGCATGGTTTCCTGCGGGGCATGAAAAGAACCGCCATGAGAAGATACGCCGAAATCCCATCTCCACTGTGCCTGACGAATTAACAGCAAGGCTTCTTGCATTTCATTTTCTGTAGCTCCTATATCCCAAGTAAACTTCGCTTCAATATGTGCTTTTGCCAACTCCTTTTCTAAAAGTGTACGCAACTCATTTGCCTTTTGCTGACGTTCGTATACATTTTTACAGAGCGTCTCTTTATTATCACGATGACAAGTCTGACAAGTGCGTTCAGTCACAGCTAACGGATTCTGAATATGGTGATCGCTATATTTTATCCCTCCTTCATCATTGTAAGGCATATGACAGTCAGCGCACGACACACCACGCTGGGCGTGTATGCCCATCTTGAAAATTTCATAATCAGGATGTTGAGCCTTTAGTATAGGGGCACGACTCAATTTATGAATATAATCAGTAAATCCGATTTCATCATAATACTTTTCCAAATCTTCAACAGTGAATCCCTTATCCCAAGGAAAAGTAGGATATTTTATATTCCCCTTGAAATAATACTCCGAATGACACTGTGCACAGACCAATGAACGCATTTCCTGTGGAGTAGCATGAGTAATATCTCTACCTTGACGGCTAAAAGCTTCAGTGAGCGACGGACGGCTGATATGCAAATCCATATTTTTAGGTTCATGACAATCGGCACATCCTATAGGGTTTACAATTTCGGCTCCCCATGCAGCCCACTTATTATTATAAAAGGAATCTACCCCAATAGCTTCTATCATACGGGGAACATCAGAACTTTTACACACCCAGCAACTTGCAAATTGAGGACCGTCAGCATCCCCCATAGGCGCACCAGTACGAAGTGAATGAACAATATCCTGTAAAGCGTACATATGCCCGCGCGGTGTTGAATAATCCTTAGAAAAAGCATATCCAGCCCATAATATGACCATTTCAGGACGTTGCGCTAAAACATCGATAGAAGTTCTTCCATTTAATCTACTGTGCAAATCGGTCGATGTCGTATCCACCCACGTCTTATATTCACGTGGATAGTTTTCAGCAAAAATAATGCTGCGTGCTTCTATTCCGTTTATTTTTATCTTTTTCTTATAGTCTACATTTACAACCTCTGCGCTGTGTTCCATCAGGAATGAAATAATTACTCCCGATGCAAAAATAACAGCCATTGCAAGAGCGAATAGTACCCACCTCTGCCAGGGTTTGAACTTATCTTTCATTATTTGCTTTTTTCTTTTAAATACCTTCTGTTTATTGTACTAAATTATATTTGCCAAAGACAAAATAACGGAGAAACAACTTCCTTTTCCTACTTCTGAATGCACTTCTATACGTCCAGCCAGTCGTTCAATAATCACTTTACAAATGGAAAGTCCCAAACCACTCCCCTGCTCAAATTCATCAGTCTTGTAAAAGCGATCAAAAATCATCATTAGTTCTTTATCATCAATCCCTTTGCCAGTATCTTTAACGTAAACGCAAACTTCCTGATGCTCTTTATATATTTTGCACCCCAAAGTAATAGTTCCGTCTTTGGTAAATTTATTTGCATTATTCAGAAAATTAGAGATGACTTGAGTAAAACGGAAGCAATCGATGTTAACGGGTAAGGAAACTGTTTCATCAAGTTCAAGGATAAAGCATAATGAAGGCTGAATCAATGTTTGGTAAGTGACATAAATCTCCTTTATTATTTTCGTAATGTTATGTTCCTTTATATCAAAGGATAAGTTGCCTGAATCTAAACGAGATATTTCTAATACGTCATTCACCAGTTTCAAAAGCAACTCATTATTATTATTGACAATTTCAATCATAGCAGCTTTCTCTTCCGGTTCTATTTCATCAGCCCCCTCACCTATTAATAAATTTGTGAAACCTACAATAGCATTGAGCGGTGTACGGATTTCATGACTCATATTATTTAGAAACGACTGTTTCAGCTCTGCTTTTTCTGCTATCTGTTTCGCTAGAATCAACTGTTGTTCATGCTCTACCAAGTTTTGAATATTCTGCATAATGCCTGCCAACATAATCTCCCCCTGGGCATCTTTCAAGGTACTGCATCGAAGTTCATACCATTGATAATCTGCCTCTTTCCCTCCAAAACAAAAACGTATTCGTTGTATTTGCATACTGGGAGACTGATATAATGTTTCGTAGAATGAGCTAAGCAATTGTACATCATCAGGATGGGTATATCTCATAATATCCTCTTTTGTAAATCTCCGTTGTTCCATGCCAACCAATCGTACATAATTATCATCAAATTCAAGAACACCTTCCTGAATATTCCAAAGTGAAATTTTCCCGCCATTCATAGAAAGAGTCAATCGTTTATGCGCTTCTTCCAGCATTTGAAGATTCTTACGCTCCATCAACGAACGGCGATGTGTACGTAACAAACTAATGGTTACCAAAATAAAAGAGAAAACAAACAACCCACCCAACAAATAAAGTTCTTTTCGATAACAATCGTAAAACGGATAGTTGATTATACGGACATTTTGCGGAACATTACTAATATCACCCGCATATTCAGAAAAATATGTCCAGTCCAGTACATACTCTTTTTCTAAATCTCTTATTTTAGGCATTCCTATTTTTTCTTTCTTTAATAAGCGTGCAGCAAGGCTAGCGGAAGCCTTCGCCGTAATACCCTCTGTAGCCATATAACCGCCGACAATCTTAGCATTTTCACCGAAACCTTCACGAATACAACTAAAAGAAGGAATATTTAAAGCTGTTACTATCGGAATTGCCAGCATATCTAATTTATCCAGTAAAAACGCTTGATTTTGTTGTCTTCTCTTTGATTGTTTCAACATTACTAACAAAGAAGATCCTTTTATATAACGAAAGGGGCAAAGACTTATTGTCAGACCATTCTTGTTAACATTATCATTTATCAAACCGGGGGTCAGATTAAAATATTCAATCATCTCCGTCAAATGCTTATAATCACACTCTTGCACAAATGCTTTTTGATAGCCCAAAACTCTCACATTCTTCCTGTCAACCACTCGGGAAAGGCTATCGAAAGATTTATGTCCAAGAAAGGTCAGATCTATATTATAAATAATCTCCATATCATTATGGGGATACAATGTTTTTATAAAGTCGATATTACGTTTCAGATCGGGACTATCACGCAATACATAAACTTTCTGCGAATCGTATTCTTCAATCAGTTCTTCATTGGGAAAATGCACATTACAAGCTACCACAGGAATAGAAGATAATAACCGGTGACGGGTAGATAATAAAGAATTAGTTGCCTGGTCACCAACGGTCAGAATAAGGTCTGTCGATTTACTTTCTAGAAATTCAAGATATTCCCTTACATGTTCTATCCGCTCTTTCTCATCATATTTGCTACAATCAAAATAAAACTTATCAAACATTACCTCTATCCCTTGTTTCTGAAACTCCTGATACAACAACTTTTCTATATTTCTGTTGCCAATATCATCTTTAGATATGGAGTAAATCAGGGAAATACGCTTTACCATCAAATTGTCAGTAACATACCAGTGTTTGTAATTTAGTCCACCTATAAAAACAAGCAATGAAAGAATGAATATTAAAACGTATTTATATTTGAAGTAGGTTTTGTTCATGCTTTTTTGTTTATGTTTGGCAAAAATAGCATAATTTTCACAACAAGAAAGGTATTTCACTGAAAACATCCATTAAAAACATTCATTTTCATTAAAATCAATAAATTTCCTGGTTATCAATCCTATTTCTATATTTTGCATGACCCTTTTTTGTATTATCTTTGTTTCTCTAAAACAAGGAAATAAATGAGGAACTTTGCAGCCATCGACTTTGAAACAGCCAATGGTAAACGTACAAGTGTTTGTAGTGTAGGTGTTGTCATTGTAAAAGACGGTAAGATCGTGAATAAAATCTATCGTCTCATTCGTCCTGCTCCTAATTATTATACGCAATGGACAACGGCTATCCACGGATTAACTTATGACGATACGATGGAAGCCGAAGATTTTCCTGATGTATGGGCTGAAATCAAACCGTTGATAGATGGATTGCCACTTGTTGCACACAATAGTCCTTTTGATGAAGGTTGTCTTCGGGCAGTTCACGAATTGTATGACATGACTTATCCTAATTACAAATTTTATTGTACCTGCCGTACTTCCAGAAAAGTTTTCGGAAAAGATCTGCCCAATCATCAATTGCATACGGTAGCAGAACGGTGCGGATATAATTTAGAGAATCACCACCACGCACTTGCTGACGCAGAAGCTTGTGCACAAATAGCTTTGCTTATTATCCCCGATCCTCCCAAACCGAAGAAAGCAAAAAAAGCCGATAAAGATACGCATGTTGGAGACTTATTCGCCTCACTTATCCCTCAACAAGTGAAAAAGAATAAATAAAAAACACTACAACTATTATCACGATCAATAATAGTCATAGTGTTTTTATAATAAAGTGCTAATTAAAACTTCAACTAAAGGATAGACTTAGCGATACCCATTTCCAAGCCGCGAAGTTCTGCCAGTCCGCGAAGACGTCCCAGACAAGAATATCCCGGATTTGTCTTCTTTTTCAAGTCATCAATCATTTGATGTCCGTGGTCGGGACGCATAGCGATAGAGCATTTACGACGTTGTTGCAAAAGAATAAGAGCTTTCATTACGCCGTACATATCTACATTTCCTTCCAAGTGGTTAGCTTCATAGAAGTTGCCTTCTTCGTCACGCTGTGTACTACGCAGGTGAACAAAGTTTACACGATCACCGAAACGTTCCATCATGCCTGCAAGGTCATTGTCGGCACGCACTCCGAAAGAACCTGTACACAAGCAAAGGCCATTGGATTCGTTAGGCACGGCTTCAATCAGTTTTTTGAAATCTTCTTCCGTACTCAAAATGCGTGGCAAACCTAAAATAGTGTAAGGAGGATCATCCGGGTGAATAACCAGCTTCACGCCTACTTCATCGGCAACAGGCGCAATTTCTTTTAAGAAGAAAATCAAGTTGGAACGGAGCTTTTCAGCGTCAATATCATTATAACGGTCTAATGCCTGCTGGAATTGTTCTACAGTGAAACTTTCTTCCGAGCCTGGAAGTCCGGCAATCATATTGCGAACCAACAGTTTCTTATCATCTTCACTCATTTGTTCGAAACGAGCTTTTGCTTTAGCTATTTCTTCAGGAGTATAATCTTTTTCTGCGTTCGGACGTTTCAGGATGAAAAGATCAAAGGCTACAAAAGCCGCCTTTTCGAAACGAAGAGCTTTAGAGCCATCAGGCATTGTATAGGCAAGGTCAGTACGTGTCCAGTCCAGTACGGGCATAAAGTTATAAGTAACTACCATTACGCCACACTTCGCCAGATTACGGATACTTTCCTTATAGTTTTCAATGTATTTCATGAAGTCACCAGTCTGTGTCTTGATATGTTCGTGTACAGGTACACTTTCTACCACAGACCATGTCAGACCTACTTCTTCAATCATTTGTTTACGTTTCATGATCTCTTCTACTGTCCACACTTCACCATTCGGAATGTGATGAAGAGCATTTACTATACCGGTAGCGCCTGCCTGCTTAATATCCCACAAGCTAACGGGGTCGTTAGGACCATACCAGCGCCAAGTTTGTTCACATAAATACATATTGTTATTAAATTAAGAATTAAAAATTGAGAATTAAGAAATCAAAGTTGAAAATTAAAAGTTGAGAGTCGGCATACGGATGCTACGCAGCCAATTCTCAATTTTTAATTCTCAATTCTCCATTTATTAAATTGAGAATGCATCAAATCCACCATCGATTACAGCTACTGTACCTGTTACGAAGTTGGAAGCATCGCTAATCAAATAATGGATGGTTCCATAAAGATCTTCCGGTTCACCGAAACGGTTGAATGGAGTATGAGCGAGAATTGTTTTTGAACGATCAGTCAGAGAGCCATCCGGATTAGTCAATAACGCACGGTTCTGATCGGTCAGGAAGAATCCCGGAGCGATCGCATTTACACGCAGACCGTTACCGAATTTCAATGCCAGTTCACCAGCCATGTATTTAGTAAAGTTAGCAATAGCTGCTTTAGCTGCACCATAACCAACGACACGAGTCAATGGACGAAGAGCTGATTCAGAGCAGAAGTTTACAATAGAACCTTTCTTCTGTTCTACCATAATTTCAGCAAATACCATCGTAGGCAATACGGTACCGAAAAGGTTCAAATCCACCACTTTCTTAAATGCGTCAATCTGTAAATCGAAGAACGTTTTGTCCGGAGCGATAGTTGCACCTGCCATGTTACCTCCAGCAGCGTTCAACAAAACATCAATACGGCCATAAGCCTTCATTATTTCCACTTTGTTACCTTCCAGCACTTCCTTATCCATCACATCAGTGTAAAGGAACATTGCTTCATTTCCTTCTGCTTTGATACTGTCTACCAATGCTTTTCCAGCTTCTTCACTTCTGTCGAGCACAACCACTTTTGCGCCTTCCTTTGCGAGATACGCAGCAATACCTTTACCTAAAATACCAGCTCCGCCGGTGATAACAACTACTTTGCCTTTTACGTTAAATAATTCATTCATGGTTCTTATAAATTTATATGTTTATAATTTATTGTTCAGATAATATTTCAAATTCTCTTTAAGGAGAATATCGATAGGCATCAAATTCACTTTCTCACTATTCTGCTTGAACAGCAAATGATTACACAATGATTTAACGCCATCGTACCCCTGACGCTCGGGGCGCTGCGCAATCAATGCGGTTATCACACCTTCGGAAAGTAATTGCGTATTTCTGCCGATAAGATCATAACCAACCAGTTTGACAGCCTGCATTCCTCTTGCTTTCAGGTAATTTCCTAAAATATAGCAAGTTGAATTAAAGATAATAGCGCCTTTAATATTCGGATTAGCTTCAAAGATTTCATCCAGTTTCATGAAGTTATACACTGAATCATTTATTTTCAGTTCTACTTCATGCAGATTTCCGTTAAACCCTATTTCAGTGAGATAATGACAGAAACCTTCGCGCCTGTTCTTTCCCTGGTTAGAATCATTCTTCCCACTATGAATAATCCGTGCCATTAATATATCGGAAGAAGAAGGAAGCCTGTCCATCAATAATCTGGCAGCAATCACTCCGGCATCATAAGATTCCGTTCCAAAATAAGCCAGTTGATGCTGCCCTCCAATGTTGGAGTCAACATACACGTATGGTATTTCATTCCTGTCAAGCTCCTGCGAAAGCCGGATAACAGAATCTGTAAACAAAGTCGCAATCAATACCCCATCCACTTTCTCATTCAGCAGATTTCGGATGATATCATCAAAAGTCTTATTATTATATTGATCGAAAAAGAGTTTGGTAATGGTGATATTATATGATTCCATTTCCGCCGCAGCTTTATCTATCCCTTCCGAAATAGCTTCCCAATACTCCCCTTGCACAAAAGAAGGAGTTATTGCAAGGATATGATATTGTTTTTTGGAGGCAGCTAATGAACGTGCCATCAGATTTGGTTGGTAATGTACCATTTCCAGGATAGCCTGTACTTTTTTCCTGTTTTCTTCAGATACTCTTCCACGATTATGGATTACACGGTCTACCGTGCCAACAGAGACACCTGCCATCTTGGCAATGTCTACAATCCGAATATTTGAAAACTCTTTATCCATATATTGATAAGTATCTTGTTTTTCATCGGCAAAAGTAAAATGAATTATTGAATTAAGCAATAGTGTGTGCGCACACACATCATATCAAAACAAGTATATACAACTAATAATCAAATAATTAACTCCAACAAACAGAAAACATACATGTTGTTAAACATAAGAAAAAGTAAAGATGGTATAGAGAAAAAGACTCTTTTCAGATGAAAAGTTAGAGAGAAAGTAACTCCCAATTCTTGAAGGAAACGAGAATAATAAAGAAGATTAGCCTAAATGTGTTCGCACACACATTGATACGATGACTAAATAAAGCTAGGGATAAAAGATTAAATATACAAAAATAAAACAGGTAACCAATTATATTTAAATCGATTACCCGTTTTGGGATTCTTACTTTTCCCACTTATCTTTTGCTTTTCCGGCCACTTTGTCGGCTTCTGCCGCTACTTTATCAGCAATTTCCGCACCGGTTTCTACTGCTTTAAGTCCAAGATCCATTGCTTTTCTTTCAGCATGAGCAGCTGCTATTTCAGCATCGCGACCTATACGATGGATAGCATTATAAATTTCGCTTTCCAACTGTTTTGCTTTTGCTGTACGTGAAAGACGATAAGCTACTGCGCCGAGGATTGACCCAATTCCGAGTCCAATCCAGAAATTTCCATGTCTACATTCCATAATTAAGTTCTGTTTTTAGGATTAAAAATAAATTATATAAATATCTATTTAGATTTCGAGAATAAGGAAGCAATCCATAATACAAGGATAGCCCCTACAGTGGAAGTTATCAAACTTCCGATCAATCCTGAAGCTGACAGTCCGAAAAGGGCAAATACCCAACCGCCCAGTACACCTCCAAGAATACCAAGTAATAAATTTATAATAAGACCAAAGCCTCCGCCGCGCATTACTTTACCTGCGAGGAATCCAGCCACAATACCAATAATGATATACCAAATAAAGCCCATATAATCCTCCTTTTTTATTTAACAACAGCAGGTACGGAGAATAGTTCAGTTAGTCAAAATTGAATTAACGACAATTTAGAATCCTTAGTCTTAGAGAAACGGGAAAGTTTGCGTACCTTTGCAGCCAATTTTTCAGGAACACTTCTAAAGCAATAGGTATCATGGTACAAAATCAGGAACAACCCGTAGGAAAAATTACATTTTCCATCTTAATCGCATTAAGTCTTTCACACTGTCTCAATGATCTTTTACAGTCCGTTGTTTCAGCAGCTTATCCGCTATTCAAAGATGATTTAGGATTAAGTTTTGCGCAAATCGGCCTTATCACACTGGTTTATCAGCTTTCGGCTTCGGTCTTTCAACCGATTACCGGAATCATTTTTGATAAATATCCCGTTGCATGGTCGTTGCCTATCGGAATGAGCTTTACACTGATTGGTTTGATAAACTTAGCATTCTCTGATAATCTATACTGGATATTAGCCTCCGTATTCTTAATCGGAATTGGCTCTTCCGTACTACATCCGGAAGCCTCCCGTATCACATTCCTTGCCTCCGGCGGGAAACGTGGACTAGCACAATCGCTCTTTCAGGTAGGTGGTAACTTCGGAGGTTCATTAGGTCCTTTACTGGTTGCTCTGTTGGTGGCTCCTTATGGCAGACAACATCTCATCGTATTTGCATTTGTGGCTTTAGCTGCTATCGGAGTGATGTACCCAATTTGCAAATGGTATAAATCATATCTAAACCGGATGAAAGCACAGACCGTCAGTGTCAGAAAACCTGTTCATCTTCCTTTGCCTATGGATAAGACAGCCCTTTCAATCGCGATATTGCTGATTCTGATTTTCTCCAAATATATCTATATGGCAAGTCTCACGAGTTATTATACTTTCTACTTGATTCATAAATTTAATGTAAGCGTACAAGATTCGCAACTATATTTATTTATCTTTCTGGTAGCTACTGCTATCGGAACATTAATTGGTGGACCTGTCGGTGACCGAATTGGTCGGAAGTATGTGATTTGGGCTTCTATTTTAGGAGCTGCCCCATTTAGCTTACTAATGCCCCATGCCAATCTGCTGTGGACTATTATCCTTAGCTTCTGTGTGGGATTGATGCTTTCTTCCGCTTTTCCTGCCATATTGCTTTATGCCCAAGAGTTGCTTCCTACCAAACTTGGATTGATATCCGGCTTGTTCTTTGGATTTGCTTTCGGAGTGGCCGGTGTAGCATCTGCCGTACTCGGTAATTTAGCGGATAAAACGAGCATTGAATATGTATATAATATCTGTGCTTATATGCCGTTACTAGGATTGGTCACATTCTTTTTACCGAATTTGAAGAAGAAAAAAATAGAATAAGATTAGATTAAATAAAATGGGGTGTGTCACATTTTGCGCTCCCTCTTTTCCAAAGAAAACGACCGGTATGCATCGTCACGACGTATACCGGTCTACAAGTTAAGGTCAAAGTCAAAAAATTAAGAGAGCTATTTATATGTTAGGGTTAGCGTTAATTTCTTTCTGTGGAATAGCATATAAATAATAGGTGCTATTTACTGTAAACGGTTTACCGTTCGGGAAGTTGAGGAACCAATGTCCCAGAGGATTTCGTTTTTCAAAGCTACCACCCTCCTGCCAGCAATCGACTTCTGTCTTTTGCATCTCATCCGACAAAGCAACACGTTCTACTGCCTTTTGTGTACGAAGTATATCGGTAATACCAAATCCTTCTCCCCAAAGTTCACGACGACGTTCCATCAGTATCTCATTGATTACATCTTCCTGTGATTTTCCTGTCACCTCATAATCCCCTACTCCACGGGCATTACGCAATGTATTCAATGGAGCTACAGCCTGTGCCAACGCTACGCCGTCACGAACTTTCGCCTCCGCTTCTATCAAATACATTTCAGCAGCACGCATCAAGACCAGATCAGCCGTATCATCTGCACGCATGTGAAATTTCTTATATCCCAAATACCCTTCACGCATCCACTGAAACAAAGGTAAACGAATATCACCTTCGGTAAATGTATCTTTCAGATGGGGATCAGCCATAAAGCTGCTATATGCTCCTACGTATGTTGCATCCAAATAATAGAAATTATAGCTGGCATCCGATTGGGAAGGAATTTGAGGAAATCCCCATATCCATTCTTTATTGGAAATATTATTAAAACCTTCGTACTCGGCTGTAGTTGTCATCAACGTATATCCTGCACGTGCTGCTTCGGCAGCTTTTGCGGCTTCTTCCCATTGTCCGGTCAGCAAGTAAGCGCGAGCCAAAAGACCGTCAACCACTGCAACATTCGGTTTGAACTTTTGATTATCACCGCTGCGGACATAGTTTTTCAAATAGTCCTTCGCCAAAGTGAGATCGTCGAAAATAAGCTGATAAACCTGTGCCACTGTTGATTTTCCTTTCGGTACAGTGGAACTATTGCTAGGTTCGGTATATATAGGAACACACGGAGCATCTTTATCTTTCAAGTAGGTGAATTGATAATGCTGTACCAAGTGCAAATAACAAAAGGCGCGTAATGCCAATGCTTGTCCCTGTGCCTGACGGAGTTCTTCCGAATCCCCCTTGATAGAAATGGCAGTGTTACAATTATCTATCGTTTTATATATCAGATACCAGGCAAACTCTGTTCTACCATTTGAGGATTGCGCTATATCATTAAACTGATACGAAGAGTTAAAACCATATTTCGGACGGGAAACAATATCACTTGCCATCATATCATCCAGACACTGAAGTGCCCGATAACCGATATTGGCATAGGTACTTGAATAATCAAACAGATTATACCAGGCACCATTCACAAGTGCCTCCGCATTTTCGGGTACAGATACCTTATCCGAACTTACCGCATCTGTGGGGTCCGTATCCAAAAAACTGCTGCTACAACTCGTTGCCAGGAAAAGTCCGGCAACTGCCGCAAGAATGGATTGAATTTTTATTTTTCTCATAATTTAGTCTGAATTTAGAAAGAAACATTGATACCTCCGGAGATGGTTCGCATAGCCGGATAACGGTAATAAGTGATACCGGTAATTCCCTGTTCAGGGTCTAGTCCCTGATTCCGGTGAATGGTAAACAGATTATCTCCTTGTACATATACCTGCACACTGCTCAATGACAACTTACTAATCCATTGTTTGGGTAAGTTATAGGAAAGTGTCAGGTTTTTCAATCGCATATACGAATTATTCTGCAAGAAGCGAGTGGAAGCCGAGTTCCAGTTATTAGAAGTAGTACTCAAAGCAGGGACATCGGTATAGCGATTGTCGGGAGTCCATCTTCTTAGAATCTCCGTCGACCAGTCGCGACCCTCCAAACTTCCATTGTGCAGAATCATTGTAACATCACGATTGTAGATATATCCACCGATACTGTAAGCAAAGATAGCCGAAAGATCAAATCCTTTCCAAGAAAGAGACGTATTGAATCCGCCATATACTTTCGGAAGAGACGATTTGTTGACATAATAATAGTCAGCCGAACCATAATCATTTGTTGTGACACGTTTTCCGGTCGGATTCTTATTTGCATCCACCTCATCCTTATACCACAGCGGATCTCCATTTTCCGGATCTACTCCTGCCCACTCTATCATATAGAAATCATACACCGAACGACCTACCTGCAACTTGTTCACACCACTTCGCGGCATATCTTTCAATGGGAGGTCTGTCACCTTATTCTTATAATGCGTCAAGTTCATACCCAGTTTCCATACCCAACCATTCTGATTGATAATCGTTCCGTTAAGCACCATTTCTATACCTGTATTCTTCAAGGCTCCTACATTTTCGTCAATAGAACCATATCCCAGGGAAGGAGCTATCGGACGTGAATAAAGCAGGTCTTTCGAACGACGTGTAAAGAAATCAAATGAACCGGAAAAACGATTATTAAACAGGGAGAAGTCGATACCTACATTAAAGTTGAGGTTCGTTTCCCATTTCAGATTCGGAGTCGCCATACGGTCGGACACTAACGCATTTTCTCCCAAATTGGAAACAATGGTATAAAGTCCTTTACTCGCATAATAAGTACCTAGGTTATCATTTCCCTGCGCACCATAGCTCATTTTCAGAGTCAAGGCAGAAAGCCAGTCGGAAGTACTTGCCATAAACTCTTCCCGGTCGATACGCCAGGAAGTACCCAACGACCAGAAATTTCCCCAGCGGGTCTCCGGCGCAAAACGTGAAGAACCGTCGCGACGATAGGATGCCGAGAAGAAATATTTATTTTGATAGTCGTATAATGCTTGAGTCAGATAACCCACCAACGCATAGTCGATGCGATACCCCGAACCTCCGGTCAACTGTGAACCAACTACTAGTTCCGGCATATCAGGCTGCGCCATTTTGGAACGTGATGCCGTCAGTTCATCGTAGCGGTAGGAATAGGCCTCCACGCCGGCAAGAACATTAAAATGATGTTCACCAATTGTCTTGTCATACGTAGCAATATTATTCCATGTCCAAGAGAAAGTACGGGTATTCATTCGGCTGACACCGCCGCCGTTTTCTTTAGCCGGACCTAATTGGGGGTTCGTATAATCCAACGTATTATAATTAATCAAGTCAAAGTTGAAACTAGTCTTGAATTTCAATCCCTCAATAATCGTAGCTTCCAAGAAAGTACGACCGGAGACTTCATCTTTCATTCGTTCTGATTTATCCAAAGGCAAAGTAGCCGGCAGATTCCAGTTTGCCATCGAACCGGAAGGACGATAAGAGCCGAAGTCATAAATGCGGTCTCCATTCTCATCCAATTTGTAACTACCGTCGGTATTCATTTCATAAATCGGATAAAATCCCGGCATGGTACGTCCTGCAGTAATCACATTACTGGTTTTGGAGTCAGAAGAAACCGGATAGTTCTGCATAGAATGTGCAAAACTCAAATTGACTCCTCCCTTCAACCAGGAAGTCATTTCGCTGGTGATATTGGAACGAAGATTGAAACGCTGATAACCCGATTCAAGCGCAATACCTTTATCATTCAGGTAGCCGGCTGAAAAGAAATACTGATTTGCTTTTCCGCCTCCGGAAACACTTAGATTCAACTCTGTACGAAGTGCCTGTTGTTCCATGGCGTCACTCCAGTCTGAATTCCATAATGGACGGGCACCTGCCACCAATTTTCCATCTGTACCGACCGGTTGCGTATATTGGGGACCGTATGGATTGGGGCCACCTCCCATCAATTTCGTAACCAGGTCTTTGGATGCTTGTGCCGCAGCAGTTGCCGGAGTATAATCCGCGCTCTTGGCGTACTGATTGCGAAGTGCTTCCCAATACAATTCAAAGTATTGATCGGTACTGACGCGATCATAATCACGCACGGCACGATTGGAACCTCCTAAAGAGGCTTTTACCTTTACGGTCGCTTTGGTATTTTGATCTCCTTGCTTGGTTGTGATAATAATCACTCCATTTGCGCCACGTGAACCGTATAAAGCAGCAGAAGCCGCATCTTTCAATACTGTCATCGAAGATATATCATCAGGATTGATAGAGTTCACACTACCGTCGAACGGAACACCGTCCACCACATAAAGCGGAGCACTGGATGCATTGATAGATCCGATACCACGAATACGGATTTCCGCATCCGTACCCGGCTGCCCGCTTGCCGCACTAGCCTGCACTCCGGACACCGTCCCTTCTAATACGCGCGATACGCTCGAAGTCTGTAGCTTTTCAATCTCACCTGCTTTCATCGTCGAAGCTGCTCCGGTAAAACTATACTTCTTAGCGGTAGCATAAGCTACTACCATTACTTCTTCCAGTTCTTTACTTTCCGATTCCAACGTGACATTAATCACACTTCGGTTATTCACCGGTTGCTCTACCGATCTCATTCCTACAAAGCGGAACACTAAAGTGCCGGTAGCAGGAACTTCAATTGAATAATTTCCATCAATATCAGTGATGGTGCCGGAGGATGCTCCTTTCAATTGTACGGAGACACCAGGCAAGGGCTCCCCTTCAGAAGTCACCGTACCCGTCACGCGTTTCTCCTGCTGTGCTTCCGCATATACTATATTTCCTGCAAAAAGCAGAAGAGACACGACTAATAAACGTAAATAGATTCTCATAATTTTGTGGCTTAAGATTTATTTGCTTGTTGTAACTAACAGTATATTGAACTTTTTTGTTTAGGAAACGAAACATTTTTTAGAAGATTACTAGCATAAATCAACGAAAGGTAGTACATTCGTGAAACGAAAAACATCTAAAACAACAAAGAACCACATGGGGAAACGGGTTATTCTATATCTATTTCTGTTATTTTCACTGTCCTTACAGGCGCAAAGTGAAAAGAAAACCCTTTCTACAAATGATAGCACAAGAATAGATTCCACAACGGTCACCCAGCCCAGTCCTTTCAAAAGAGCAATCAAGAAATTTATGAATTTCAGTGATTTTGATACGCTCTATATCAGCCCGAACCGTTATAATTATGCGTTGATGGCTACTCATTTCAGCAACTTCGAATATTACTCTGTCACCAGCGAACAGCCTCAACCACAAAAACTTAGTTTCTCTCCTAACCCGCATAATAAAATAGGACTGTATTTCGGCTGGCGATGGATTTTCCTGGGATGGTCCGTAGATGTGGATGATATCTATCGGAAAACCAACCGGAAGAATAGAGGTACAGAATTTGACCTTAGCTTATATAGTTCCAAACTTGGTGTAGATATATTCTACCGCCGTACCGGAAACAATTACAAGATACATAAGATCAGAGGATTTTCTGAAGATATTCCCTCCAACTATTCCGAGGATTTCAGTGGAATAAAGGTGGATATAAAAGGGCTGAACTTATATTATATCTTCAATAACAGAAAATTCTCTTATCCGGCCGCCTTCAGCCAGTCCACCAACCAACGACGCAACGCGGGAACATTTATTGCCGGTTTTTCTATTTCAAAGCATCATCTCGACTTCGACTACACAGAACTTCCTGATTTTCTACAGCAGACAATGAATCCCGGTATGAAAGTCAAGGATATAAAATATACCAATGCCAATATCAGTTTCGGATATGCCTACAACTGGGTCTTTGCCCGCAACTGCCTGGCATGTTTGTCTCTCACCCCTGCCATTGCCTATAAAGCCTCTGATGTAGATGCGGAAACTCACGAAGGAAAAGCATGGTACGGCAAATTTAATCTGGATTTTCTACTCCGTGCAGGGGTTGTTTATAATAACGGAAAATACTTTGTAGGTACTTCTTTCGTTGGGAAAAACTATAATTACCACCGGAATAATTTCTCTGTAGACAATGGTTTCGGCACTCTTCAGATATATGCCGGATTCAATTTCAACTTACGCAAAGAATACAGGAAAAAGAAATAAAAGTACGGATATCAGAAATCGTAAACTTGCTTGCTTATCCAAAGAATCTTTGTACATTTGCCACGTTCTAACGAACAAAAGTAAAAAATCAATGAAGCAACAACGCCACATACAGACCACACGTACTCTTCTTTCCCGCTTCCGTTATTGGGGCAGAAAGAACTATGCCGCTTTTGCGAGTATGGGACGTGAATTCCAAATCGGTCATCTGCACATCAATGTTGTGGACGTTGCCCTTCGCAAGCAGAATGCTAAAATTACTATCCCTTATCATACATTTATGACACTTCAGGAAATAAAAGACCAAGTGTTGGCAGGCATTGATATTTCGCCCGACCAAGCCGCTTGGCTAGCCAACATGGCTGACAGCGAGGCGCTATATGCCGCCGCACATGAGATTACCGTCGCACGTGCTTCGCACGAATTCGACATGTGTTCCATCATCAACGCCAAGTCCGGCCGATGCCCGGAAAACTGTAAATGGTGTGCACAATCCTCTCACTACAAGACTAAAGCCGATATTTACGATCTCCTTCCCGCTGAAGAATGTCTCCGACAGGCGAAATACAATGAAGCCCAAGACGTCAACCGTTTCTCTCTCGTTACCAGCGGACGAAAACCATCTCCCAAACAGATCACCCAACTTTGCGATACCGTTCGCCAAATGCGACGTCACTCGTCCATTCAGCTCTGTGCTTCTCTGGGGTTACTTAACGAAGAAGAGCTACGTTCCCTATACGAAGCCGGAATCACCCGTTATCACTGTAACCTGGAAACGGCTCCGTCTTATTTTTCCAAACTCTGTACTACGCATACACAAGAACAAAAACGAGCTACTCTTGATGCAGCCCGCCGTGTAGGCATGGATATCTGCTGCGGAGGTATCATCGGTATGGGAGAAACGATGGAGCAACGGATTGAATTTGCTTTCACTTTAAAAGAACTGAATGTTCAGTCCATACCTATCAACCTGCTTAGTCCGATTCCGGGAACTCCACTGGAAAACGAGCAGCCTTTAAGCGAAGAAGAAATACTTAAAACCATCGCTATCTTTCGTTTTATTAATCCGACAGCTTTTCTAAGATTTGCCGGAGGACGTTCACAACTTTCTTCCGAGGCGATGCACAAAGCATTATATATCGGTATTAACTCGGCTATCGTAGGCGACCTGCTGACAACTCTCGGTTCCAAAGTATCGGAAGACAAAAAGATGATTCAGGAAGAAGGTTATCATTTCGCCGCTTCCCAATTTGACCGCGAACATATCTGGCATCCGTACACTTCTACCACCGATCCGCTTCCTGTCTACAAAGTGAAACGGGCAGACGGTGTTACCATTACCCTCGAAGACGGACAAACGCTCATTGACGGAATGTCTTCCTGGTGGTGTGCAGTGCATGGATATAATCATCCGGTATTGAATCAGGCGGCAAAAGAACAATTAGATAAAATGTCTCATGTCATGTTCGGAGGACTGACGCATGATCCGGCCATTGAATTGGGGAAACTATTATTGCCTTTGGTTCCTTCCTCCATGCAGAAAATATTCTATGCAGACTCCGGTTCGGTAGCCGTAGAAGTGGCACTGAAAATGGCTGTACAATATTGGTATGCAGCAGGAAAACCGGAAAAGAACAATTTCGTGACTATCCGTTCCGGCTATCACGGTGATACGTGGAATGCCATGTCTGTATGTGATCCGGTGACGGGTATGCACAGTCTTTTCGGTTCAGCATTGCCTGTACGTTATTTTGTCCCGTCCCCCACTTCCCGGTTCGACGGAGAATGGAATCCGGAAGATATACTGCCTCTGCAAGAGATAATTGAAAAACATTCAAAAGAGTTAGCGGCGCTTATCCTGGAACCGGTGGTACAAGGAGCAGGTGGAATGTGGTTTTATCATCCGCAGTATCTGCGTGAAGCAGAAAAGCTTTGCCGGAAGCACGATATTCTTCTAATCTTCGATGAAATAGCAACGGGATTCGGACGTACCGGCAAACTTTTTGCTTGGGAACACGCCGGAGTAGAACCGGATATCATGTGCATCGGCAAAGCACTGACCGGAGGATATATGACACTTTCTGCTGTATTAGCCAGTAACCGGATAGCAGATACCATCTCCAACCATGCACCGGGAGCTTTTATGCACGGGCCTACATTTATGGGTAATCCACTTGCGTGTGCAGTAGCTTGCGCTTCCGTTCGCCTATTACTCGAATCCGATTGGCAAGAGAATGTGAAGCGAATCGAAACTCAACTGAAAGAAGAACTGGCACCTGCACGGGAATTTCCGGAAGTAGCTGATGTACGAATACTCGGAGCTATCGGAGTCATTGAGATGAAGCGTCCGGTAAATATGGCCTATATGCAACGACGATTTGTGGAAGAAAGAATCTGGGTACGTCCCTTTGGCAAACTGGTATATCTGATGCCGCCTTTCATCATTACTTCGGAACAATTAAGCAAACTGACTTCCGGGTTACTTAAAGTCATTCAAAAAAGATGACAGATAAAAAGAATATTACCGGATTTTCACCCAAGGATCTGTTCCTCGGTGAGCAAAAGGGTGTTCCTCGGTGAGGAACGGACCTTTCCTCACCGAGGAAGGATGCCTTGGTCGGTGAGAAACTTCCGGGATAGTCCTTCTGACGATAAACATCTTATAAGCAACAGATTACACTTTCAATCATTCATCTATCGAATACTGATTACTTAAAATAACAATTCATGACATTAGAGTATATAAACCAGGAACTCCAAACCTTGAAAGAGAAAAAGAATTACCGTTCTCTCCCACCGCTAATCCACGAGGGGCGAGATGTTCTGCTGAACGGACAACGAATGTTGAACCTATCTTCTAATGATTATCTCGGACTGGCCAATGACATTTCATTGAGGGAGGAATTCTTAAGGACGCTCACTCCCGAAACTTTCCTGCCTACCTCCTCTTCTTCCCGGTTATTGACCGGTAATTTTAGTGACTATCAGAAGTTGGAGCAACAGCTAGCCACCATGTTCGGAACCGAAAGTGCACTCATATTCAATAGTGGTTATCATGCCAATACAGGAATACTTCCTGCCATTTGCAACACTCACACCCTGATTCTTGCTGACAAGCTGGTGCATGCAAGCCTGATAGACGGAATTAAATTATCATCAGCTAAATGTGTCCGGTATCGTCACAATGATATTTCCCAGTTGCAGCGACTGATTGCTGAAAATCATAACGCTTATGAGCAGATTATTATTGTTACCGAAAGTATCTTCAGCATGGATGGCGATGAAGCTGATCTTCCCGCTCTCATTCAACTCAAAAAGAGCTATTCCAATATTCTTCTTTATATAGATGAGGCTCATGCTTTTGGTGTACGAGGGAAAAAAGGATTAGGATGTGCTGAAGAACAAGAATGTATCAACGATATAGACTTTCTAATAGGTACATTCGGGAAAGCCATTGCCTCGGCAGGAGCGTATATTGTCTGCCGGAAACTGATTCGGGAATATCTAATCAATAAAATGCGCACGTTTATATTCACCACTGCACTTCCTCCTATCAATATTCAGTGGACTTCATGGGTGTTAGAACGTCTTCCAGCTTTACAACATAAGAGAACTCACCTGCTACAAATCAGTGAAAAGCTAAAGGAAGCCCTTACAACCAAAGGATACAATTGCCCCTCGGTAAGCCACATTGTCCCTATGATTGTCGGAGCAAGTGAAGATACCATATTGAAAGCAGAAGAACTCCAACGCAAAGGATTTTACGCATTGCCGGTACGTCCGCCTACGGTTCCCGAAGGGACTTCACGCATCCGCTTCTCACTGACAGCGGACATCACTGAACATGAAATCGACCAACTCATTAAACTGATAAACGGATGAAACAGTATTTTATCATAAAGAATAATCAAAAGCATCTATTGCTTTTCTTCGCAGGCTGGGGAATGGATGAAACTCCATTCCTGCAAATTCACCCGACCGATAAGGACTGGATGATTTGCTATGATTATCGTTCATTAGAGTTCGATGCCGACATTTTGCAAGAATATTCCGAAATCACCCTCATTGCCTGGTCAATGGGAGTATGGGCAGCCTCACAGATAATGAAACAATATCCATCCCTGCCCCTTTCCCAAAGTATCGCTATCAATGGGACTCTTTCTCCTATACATGAAACGAAAGGGATTACTCCTACCATTTTTGAAGGAACCCTGCAAGGACTGAATGAACAATCCCTGCAAAAGTTTCAAAGAAGAATGTGCGGTTCAGCAGCCGATTACAAGGCTTTTCAGACAGTAGCTCCCCAACGTCCCGTTGAAGAGCTCAAAGAAGAGCTTGCTGCCATACAAAAGCAATACTTATCATTGCCACCGTCGGATTTTGCATGGCAAAGAGCCATCATAGGAAAGAGCGACCGTATCTTCCTGCCGGATAGCCAATGGTTGGCATGGAGAAACAAAGTGGATTCCCTTGAATATACAGAAGCCGCTCATTATCAACAAGACCTTTTTGATAATGTAATCATGCAAATCAACTAATGATCGATTTATGGATAAACAACTAATCGCCGAACGTTTCTCTAAAGCCATTGCTACTTATCCCCAGGAAGCAAACGTACAGCGGCAGATAGCAGATAAAATGATTCACCTGCTTACAGAACACATCTCTTTTCCTTGTTCAAAAGTGATTGAGTTCGGATGCGGTACAGGTATTTATTCCCGTATGCTACTTCAGGCTCTTCGGCCGGAAGAATTATTACTAAACGACCTTTGCCCGGAAATGAAGTATTGTTGTGAGGATATATTAAGAAAAGAACAAGTTTCCTTTCTTCCGGGAGATGCAGAAACAGTTCCTTTCCCCGCTGAAAGTACATTAATTACTTCCTGCTCGGCTCTGCAATGGTTCGAATCTCCTGAAAACTTTTTCAAAAGGTGCAACGCCCTGCTTAATAGCCAAGGCTATTTCGCTTTCAGCACTTTCGGTAAAGAGAATATGAAAGAGATACGAGAGTTAACAGGAAACGGGCTCCCTTATCGTTCACGGGAAGAGCTTGTAACAGCCTTGTCATCCCACTTTGACATACTCCATTCGGAAGAAGAACTTATTTCTCTTTCGTTTGATAACCCCATAAAAGTACTTTATCATTTGAAGCAGACAGGAGTAACCGGAATATCCGGCACCTCTTCCCAACAACTGCGGACACGTCGTGACTTGCAGTTATTCAGTGAACGTTACACACAAGAATTTACCCAAGGCACTTCAGTGTCCCTGACCTATCACCCTATTTATATCATCGCAAAAAAGAAAAAAGTATGAAACAGAATGTATATTTCGTAAGCGGTATCGACACCGATGCCGGCAAGAGCTACGCCACCGGATTTCTAGCTCGTGAATGGAACAAGAACGGACAGCGTACCATCACTCAAAAGTTTATCCAAACAGGAAACATTGGTCACTCCGAGGATATTGATTTGCATCGTCGTATCATGGGAATCTCCTTTACAGAAGAAGACAAAAAAGGACTGACTATGCCGGAAATTTTCTCTTATCCCGCCTCTCCGCATCTAGCTTCCCAACTGGATAACCGTCCCATTGACTTCGGCAAAATCAAACGTGCTACGGAAGAGTTGAGCGAACGCTATGATTTTGTTCTGCTCGAAGGCGCAGGTGGCTTAATGGTTCCGCTAACAACAGAGCTTCTGACAATAGACTACATTGCCCAAGAGAATTATCCGCTTATCTTTGTTACTTCCGGTAAATTGGGAAGCATCAATCATACTTTGCTTAGCCTTGAAGCCATACAAAAACACGGTATTGTACTGGATACAGTACTTTATAATATGTATCCTACCGTAAAAGATAAAACGATTCAGAATGATACGATGAACTTCATTCAAAACTGGCTGAAGAAGTATTTCCCGGATACGAAATTTATATTAGTTCCGGAAATAAAAGAATAAAAAGACTTATGACTTCAAAAGACTAGCCTCACTATTTGCCGGGCTAGTTTTTTGTTTCTACAATCCACTTTTCAATATTACGGGTTTCCGCACTGAAATTTACTCCTATTTTAAAGAGTTTACGTCCGTCCATTTCGAAAGGAAGAGCATAATTCTTGTCGTTAATCTGCTGTAAAGCATCTTCTGCCGTACCGTTCAACTTAAATTCCATGATATAAATAAATTTATCGGTCTGCAAGACAAGGTCGATGCGCCCTTCACTCGTATGATACTCTACCTTGGTGTAGAAACCTAGCAGTTTAAAAACGATAAAAAGAACATTTTCGTAATGTAGCTCCTGGTCCCGAATCACTTCGTAAGTAGTGTCTGCAAAGAAACTTTGCAGACGGCGGAAGAAAGAGTTATAATCACCGGAACGCACTTCACGAACAAACTTCTGAATCTCAAAAGGCGACTCGACCTTATTTACGTTCGCATAAAAAGGAAGCAGGAAGCGGATAAAACCTTCTTCCACTTCGCGATTGGGGAAACCCAAGCGATACATTCCAAATTCTTCATCATACCCCTTAATGGTTAGGTATCCACTCTGATAAATTACCGGGATGGGATTGGTGGATTCAGAATCTATACTGTTCAACACTTGGACATCGGTCTCTTCATGTGCCATCCGCTCCAGGTCATAATGATGTTTTTTTAGCAATTTCACCAAATAGGTAGGCGTACCCGTTTCAAACCAATAACTACCAAACTCCTTACGCTTGAAAGCGTTCAGCAGACTGAACGGGTTGTACATGCCGATTGAATTGTGCGTAAAATGATAACCGTCATAACACTCTCTCAAATCTTCACAGAGTTTGTCATACGTTATTCCACGTGCTGCTGCAAATTCATGTAGTTCCGCTTCCAGATTTTCATGGATTTCACGCTCGCTGACACCACAAATTTCGACATACTCATTCCACATTGAAATATCATCCAGATTATTCAAATCACTGAATACACTGACTTTGCCAAACTTTGTCACGCCGGTGAGCAGAGCGAACTTTATATACCCGTCCTTCGTTTTCAAAGCGCCATAAAATGGCTTCAGAGTATTTCGGAATTGCTTTTGCAGTTCCTCATTACCGATAGCTTGCAGCATAGGTTTGTCATACTCATCTACCAGAATAACTACACGTTGTCCGGTCTTCTCACAAGCACGCTGAATGATACCTGCAAAACGCAGGGAAAAAGATGTCTCGGATGGACGGGTGCCGTATTGGCTTTCCCAATATTCCAGATTATCATTCAATATCTTATCCAGACTTTCCGGAGTGTCATACTTCTCGATATTCAGGTCGAGATGCAATATAGGATATTTAATCCAATCCTTTTCCAACTTTTCTACTGCCAAGCCGGTAAACAGTTCTTTTTTTCCTTGAAAGTAAGCCTCTAAAGTAGAAATGAGCAGACTCTTTCCGAAACGGCGCGGACGACTCAAAAAGTAATAACGCCCGGTCTTTACCATTTGATACATCAATGCCGTTTTATCAATATAAAAATAACCATCCTGACGAAGGCTTTCAAAATTCTGAATACCGATAGGATAAATTTTATTGCTCATAATCTCTTCTTTTAAAAATCAACAACACATAAGTGAAGCAAGCGGATTCAAAATCCACTGGGACGGTTCACCTTCCTTATATAGATTCCCACTCTTTATCTCTTATTAATTCTTGAATACTATTTATGAAAGTCTCTGCTTGTGGATATAAGTTGTTTACCATTTCTTCGTCACAATATACAAAGTCATCATAATCTCCACTATGCCTTTTCTCAAATAATGTAGAAAAAGTTTTTCCTACTTTTACAGGAAGTTTTCCTGTCGAAATAAAGTGCAGACCAAGCATCGTCTTCACCCCATTATGAGTCTGCGTTTGAATATCATATTTTAAAAGAAGAGCTACAGTTGCATAATAGCATGCATAATACAGCCTGTTAATAGCAGCATTATAGAATGACTCACGTATCATAACCTCAGCCTCTCTCAATGTTTCATAAGCACGTTGTATCCGATAAGCGACCAGTGCTTTCTTACTTTCCTTATCTAGAATTTCTTTCATAAGACAATACCTTCGTTTATCACATTTACATAAAAAGGTGTTTTAAAAGGCCGGTTCTCCCAAAATTTCTTCAAAACAACTATCGGGCTAATACTAACACCTGTTTTCAATTCCAATTCATATAAAGGTAATGTGATAGCTTCTTCTTTAGCCAATGTCATTTTGTCACCTTCCACTAAAATGAGTAAATCAACATCACTATCATGCCTGGCATCCCCACGCGCCTCAGAGCCATATAAAATAGCCTGCGCATTGGGAGCAACACGTTTTAATGTTTCACGAATAGCTTCTATAATCTCTGGTCTCTTCATTTCTTACTCTTTCTAAATGCATGAATGAATCAAACTTACTACATTACAAAGATACATTTTTCTATCTAAACAACATCACATCTTACATGAAAGTTCGCCATAAAATCATTTAAAGTAGGTTTCCGTTCTCTGTTCAATCTGCTCTGTTCAATCGGATTTGCAATCCGATTGCTTGAGTATCAGGATTTGTAATCCACTCCTTAACCTCTTGCCTTCCTAAACTACAATCACCTCTAGCAGTCCTTTATCACCCGCATAACTCACCGCCGAACTATATAAATAATCTTCCTGCCGTGCAACAATCTCCTGCTTCACCGGATTATTATGAATATAATTCAATTTTTGCAGAAAGAAGTCATGCAAATAAATTAATTCGGGATGATTACCTTCTTGCCAAAAACGATACTTAGATATTTTTTTGTCATTAGCTCCGGCAAAGCGAAAACGATCCAGCATCCATTCGCGACGACTTTCTTGAGGATCTGTTTCGAGTTCTGCCATAATACGTTTACTAGTGAACTTTTTAAAATCTCGAAGGATATCCGAAACAGATGCTTCTGTTCCGGAACTGACAATCATATGCAAATGGTTACTCATTAATACCCAGGCATAAATTCTTAAGCCTTTTTTCTCCTGACAATAGGCTAGTGACTCCAGAATTATATGCTTGTATTTAGGACGGGTAAAGATATCTATCCAATCAACAACGGTAGAAGTAACAAAATATAATTCATCTAAAACTCGATTCGCAGTATCCATTGATATACTAATTTGATTAGAGAGGATAAATGTACGATTAAAATCGAAAGAGACAAAGGATTTTAAACGATCGGATAAGATAAGCGGATTAAAAATCCTGATACCAAAGACCAGCGGATTATAAATCCGCTGGCTCATGCTCATAGCTTCTAATGGTTAAGCATTCTACAATTATTCACCGATTTTGTAGACTTCTCTTCTAAGATAATTGAATATTCTAAGAACAAGAAATAAAAAAGTGACCGGTAGAAAAACAGTCACCAATTAACCCTTTCACTCAACAACAATCGTACTAATTTGAGGATTATGGCTATCGTATGTAACCGTCACAGGATACATAGAGCCATAATCCTTTATTTTTTTAATAAAAGGGATATTCTGTCTGGTATAACCCAAAGAAACTTTGCTAGAATAATGTTCTCCTCCAACCATATATTGATAATAGACTACGAAAGAATAAGAAACACTACCACCCATTCGCCCTTGAGTCATGTCATATTTAAGTTCATGGCGTACGATATTTCCTACTGTTTCTTTATCATAATTTTCTGGAAGTGAAGAATAATACAATAAAAAAGACACAAATACCATAAAAAAGAAGGCGATTATAGCAAATGAATATTCCGACCAAAAAGTTCCCTTATGAGGAGGCTTCTGCACATACTTCTTTTTCGGTATTGTTTTTATGATCTTACGTTTTCCCTTCTGTCGCATCTATTCATTAAACAATAGTCGAATATTTATCCAAAGCCTTTCTCAAAGTTCTTTCCGAAACCGGTTTAGTCACAAAATCATTGCATCCCATCTCCAAAGCCAATTCTTTATCCGTTTCAAAAGCATAAGCCGTCAAAGCAATAATAGGAACCTCTTTGGAATAAGAACGAATGATATGCGTTGCTTCCAATCCATCCATGCGTGGCATTTTTATATCCATCAGAATTAAGTCCGGTTGATACTGCTTATACATTTCAATGGCTTCCACCCCATCCTTAGCCCAAAGCAATGTATATTCCCTGCCGATCAGATTCTTCAGCAGGATGAAATTACTTTCTACATCTTCCGCTACCAAAATCTTTTTGATCTGTTGCACACGATTTACAGTATTTCCTTTAGATTCCGTCTTTGACATTTTAAAGATTTCGCCGAGTTCTCCGGCTTCTTCATAAGGAATCGTGAAATAGAACGTAGAGCCTTTACCCAATTCAGAAGTCACCCCTATTTCTCCACCGATCTTTTCGATAATCATCTGACAGATAGATAGCCCTAATCCTGTGCCTTGAGCAAAAGAGTTCAGTTTGACAAAACGCTCGAAGATATGATCTACCTTTTCCGGTTCTATTCCTATTCCTGTATCCTTCACATATACACGAATATTTTTATCCGTCCGCTCAAAACCCAAACGAATCTCTCCTGCATACGTAAATTTACTCGCATTAGTCAGGAAATTCGTTATCACCTGCATGATACGATTCTGATCTCCCTCAATGAATAAATTCTCATCCTCATTATCAAAAACAAGAGTTACCCCTTCTTTCACACGTTCTTTATGAACAGCATAAATTGTCCGGCAAACTTCTCCCAGATTCATTGGACGCTTGATATATTCCAGTGTCCCGGCTTCTATCTTCGATAAATCCAGAATATCATTAATCAGTTGCAACAAAATATCCGAATTCTGATTGATAATACCCGAATAGAGCTTTTTCTCTTCAGCAGTTTCGGCAGCAGGCAATAATTGAGAGAATCCTACAATTGCATTCAGGGGTGTCCGGATCTCATGACTCATATTAGCAAGGAAAGCACTTTTCAATCGGTCGGATTGCTCCGCCTTAATCCTTGCCTTTATCAGTTCCTGCTCAATATTCTGAAGATTAGTAATATCCCAAGAGATACCAATCTGCAACGGTTTGCGTCCTTCCATCGGCACAAGCGCCTTTAACGTCTGTACAATACGCGCTTTCCCGGTGACGGAAAGATACGTTTCCTGCATATCAATACGCTTATGGGTCTGAAGTAATTCCAAATCATCCTTACGGAATTTCTCTGCGTCTCCATGACTCGGAAATACTTCATAGTCCGTATGTCCAATCGCTTTAGACGCCGGGATACCTGAATGGTCGGCAAATGCTTTGTTCCAATACAAATACCTAAAATCATTTTCCGGGTCTTTCACAAACAGATAGACTGGGATATTATTCAAAATACCATCCAGCAATAGATTTAGTTCGCGAAGTTCATCCTGTTTCTTTATAACATCAGTAATATCCTGTGTAAAGAACCAAGTCAGTTCTTCATTATTCTCACGAATCAGAAATGTAGACACCTGATGCATCCGCTCTTTATCTTCACCTTTCCGCATATAGGCAGCACGATAAGCAAAAGTGCCATCATTGTCACGTATTTCCTGAAGACGTCTTTCCCACGCCTCCTTTGTTGTCATAGAGACGGGCAAATCATATATCTTTTGGATACCCATCTGTTGGGTAACTCCGTATTCTTCTATAAATTGCTTATTTGCATAAACCAATGTCCCGTCTTCCGATACGGCAAGAATGCTGTCACTCACTTTATCGAGTACACTCTTGAAAACCTCCAGTTGCCTTTGCGTGGTCACCCGCTCCGTTATATCACGGCACATAATCAATACATACTCCTCATCCAACGGAAAGATACGATTTTCGTAATGATGATGTTCGCCATTAAAATCCAATTCATGATGGGCGGTTGAAACAGCTCCCGTGCTGACAGCCTGACGCATATTGGAGTGAATATTCTGATATGCTTCCGGTGGAACCATTTCCCGCATATACATTCCCTTAAAATCTTTATTTGATATCCCGACATGATTGGTTTCTTCATTGGAAACAACTTCAATGCCTACTTCGTTCTGATTGAAGACAGTCAGCATATCCGGCAAAGAGTCCAGAATCCTGACAGCATATTTTTCTTTGAAACTCACGGGACGATTACTTATATTCTCATTCCTAAGAATAGAAAGCTCCTTTTTGAGCTGCTCATTTTCTTTCTTTAGCGCTTCCAGCTGTTCTAATAGTACTTTTTGGTTTTGTTCGGTGTTCATGATATATCAGAATTAATGCGTACTTATCTGCCAAAAGTAAATCTTTTTTTGAAGATAAGTACGCAAAAACCAGTTTTTTTTTGAGAATCATTCAATTACCATGATCCGGTCGTTCAATCCCACCTTCATGCCATCTTCCACAAATACCTCTTTAACTACTCCATCCGTCACCGAACGTATCTCATTCTCCATCTTCATTGCCACCAATACGCAAAGCGGATCGCCACGTTTCACACTATCTCCTTTCTTTACATACGTCTTCAGTATTACTCCCGGCATCGGTGCCTGTACTACCTGACGTCCTACAGACTCAGCAGCAGTGCGGGCATTATGTATCTTCTCCATTTCTCCCTGCAATTCAATCTGATAAAGCTCCCCTTTATTCATGATTGTATATGAATTATTGGAAGAGGGAGAAATCTGCACTCCATGCGAGTGGTGATCGATGATAATTGAATGGATAGAGTCGCCACCCATGTTATAATCGACCTCATATATCTTACCATTGACTGCAATCTTCTTGATTGGTCCGTCCTCCAGTATTTCCACCTTATATTCACTATCCGGCATGTCCTGGAGCTTGGCGTAATATGTAGCTAATGTTGTACCCATAATCTGTTCTGTTATTTTTTAGTCTTACATCAATAATTATTAGCAGTCATCTGCAACTTACCATAATACTTCCAGAGCGATTCGCCTACCACCGGAAGCGTTGTGGCACGGGAAGCCGCTTCTTTCTCCCGTTCGTAGTGTCTCACTGCGGCAGCAATGACAGCCACTGTCGGATCGGTATTCTGACGGCGTTTCAGATCTTCCTTATCAAAGCGCGTATCAATAAACGTTGTATCATATTCGCCTTTCAGGAAAGCTGCATTCTTCAATACACGTTGATGGAAAGGAATTGTTGTTTTAATTCCCAAAATCTTATACTCGCGCAAAGCACGTGCCATATTGGAAATGGCAGAAGCACGGGTACGTCCCCAACAACATAGCTTGGCAATCATCGGGTCATAATGCAGAGAGACTTCAAATCCGGCATAAGCGGCACTGTCAAGACGCAGGTTACGCCCTTCGGGAGCTTCACGAACAGTAATCACCCCGGGAGAAGGTATGAAGTTATTCTCCGGATCTTCCGCATAAATACGACATTCGATAGCTGCTCCGCTAAACTGAATATCATCCTGTTTATAAGGCAACGGATTTCCGGCGGCAACTGTTATCATATCCCGAACCAGGTCAACTCCCGTACATTCCTCCGTCACAGGATGTTCTACCTGCAAACGGGTATTCATCTCGAGGAAGTAGAAGTTTTGGTCTTTATCCATCATAAACTCCAATGTCCCGGCACTGTAATAACCTATTTTCTTACAGGCTTCCACAGCAACCTTCAACATTTTCTTTCTCGTCTCTTCTTTCACAAAAGGAGAAGGACTTTCCTCTATCACTTTTTGATTACGGCGCTGAATAGAACATTCACGTTCGTAAAGGTGGACCACATTGCCATATTTATCTCCCATGATCTGAACTTCGATATGATGCGGGTTCTCGATGTATTTCTCAATATATACCGCATCATTGCCAAAAGAGGTCCCTGCTTCGGATTGTGACAAACGAAGAGCCGTTTCCACTTCTTCTTCCGTACGTACCAAACGCATTCCTTTTCCTCCACCTCCGGCAAGTGCTTTCAGCATAATGGGATAGCCGACTTCATTAGCCACCTTCTTCACTTCATCAATCCCCTGCACAGGTGTTTCGGTTCCGGGAACAATGGGTAATCCTGCTTCACGCATAATCTTGCGGGCTTCTGTCTTGATTCCCATTTTGGAAATAATGTCCGCACTCGGTCCGATAAAAATCACTCCTTCTTCTTCACAACGGCGGGCAAAATCCGCATTCTCCGACAAGAAACCATATCCCGGATGAATAGCAGCACCGGTCTTTTTAGCAATGGACAAGATCAATTCCGGCTTCAGGTAGGAAGTATCTTCGGGCGATTCGGAGATGCAATAGGCTTCTTCTGCATAACGTACATGCAAAGCTCCGCGGTCTACATGGGTATAAACAGCCACCGTTGCGATATTCATCACCCGACAGGTACGGAAGATTCGCATCGCTATTTCACCGCGGTTGGCTACTAATATTTTCTTTATCATAATCTTTTTATTCTTTTAATGAACACTCTCCATTCTCAACTCTCCACTCTCAACTTATTAAAGCGGAAGATTCGAATGTTTCTTAGGAGGATTAGACTGCCGTTTGTTGGCAAGCATCTCGAAACTTCGAATCAACCGCAAACGGGTTACCGCCGGATCAATCACTTCATCCACATATCCCAATTCCGCCGCCCGGTAAGGATTGGCAAACTTCCCGCGATAATCATCCTGAAGTTCTTTCCGTTTTTCTTCGGGGTTTCCGGCCTTATCTATATCCTTACGGAAAAGAATATTCACAGCTCCATCCGGTCCCATCACAGCTATTTCGGCAGTAGGAAAAGCAAGATTGACATCTCCGCGGATATGCTTGGAGCTCATCACATCATAAGCGCCACCGTATGCTTTGCGGGTGATAACCGTAACTTTCGGCACTGTAGCCTCACAATAAGCATAAAGCAATTTTGCCCCGTTACGAATAATTCCGCCATATTCCTGATCGATTCCCGGAAGGAATCCCGGCACATCTACCAGTGTCAGTAAAGGGATATTGAAAGCATCGCAGAAGCGGACAAAACGGGCAGCTTTGACAGATGCGTTAATATCCAGCGTGCCTGCAAGTACCAATGGCTGATTAGCCACCACTCCCACTGTTTTTCCATTCAGCCGGATATAGCCGGTCACAATATTCGCAGCATACTCTGCCTGAAGTTCGAAGAAACTATTATCATCAGCCACTGCTTCAATCATTTCTTTTATATTATACGGCTGATTCGGATTGGTTGGAATCAAATTAGCCAGTTCCGGAGTCAGACGGGTCGGCGAATCGTTTGTAGCTACAAACGGAGGCTCTTCCATATTATTTCCCGGCAGATAGGAAATCAATTCACGAATATAATTAATACACTCAATATCATTCTCCGCAGAAAGATGAGCTACACCGGACTTTGTCATGTGTACGCCTACTCCGCCGAGTTCCTCTTTAGTGACTTCTTCCTGTGTCACACTTCTCACCACATCCGGTCCTGTAATAAACATATAACCGGAATTTTTCACCATCAGGATAAAATCTGTCAATGCAGGAGAATAAACCGCACCTCCGGCACATGGGCCCATGATCGCACTAATCTGCGGAATCACTCCGGATGCCATAGAGTTGCGCAGGAATATCTCGGCATATCCGGCCAAAGAACGTACCCCTTCCTGAATTCGTGCACCGCCAGAGTCGTTCAGTCCGATGATGGGTGCTCCCATTTGCATAGCCATGTCCATCACTTTACAAATTTTCTTAGCGTGCGTTTCCGAAAGAGCTCCACCAAATACGGTGAAATCCTGTGCAAAGACATAAACCAGGCGCTTGCCAATCATACCGTATCCCGTCACTACCCCGTCTCCGGCAAATTTCTGCTTTTCCATACCGAAATCGGTACACCGATGGGTTACCAACTTATCCAGTTCGATAAACGAACCTTTCTCCAATAATAAATCGATGCGTTCACGGGCGGTCAGTTTTCCCACAGAATGTTGTTTTTCAATGCGAGCGTCTCCGCCGCCTTTTTCTGCTTTCCTGTTCAGTTCTTCCAGGTTGTTAATAAGCTCTTTCATAGGCTGTAGTTATTAAAGTTGTATGTGTGTGTAAAAATAAACAGTAATATATGAAATCATTGTCATATTGATTACACAAAGTACTTTTATATAATGAACGCCTCATGTGTGGAAAATGTTAGCATTTATGCCTTAAAACATCTTTATCCATTTATTTAGGGAGCTTTTTTTGCAGGTTGCGACAACAAACTTCCCCGCTTTTCTGTTTATCGCTTATCATTTTTAATAAAACCTATACCGTTGTCAACTTCGATGTTGAACAAGGCCGCATCATTATCAGGGAAAATCCGAAATACCTTAGTCTGAACGAAATGTATCAGGTAGCCAACAGCTATCCGAAAGGCAGCAAAGCTAGGTAACGAAGCTGCGCTGGCCAACTTAAAACAATTACAACAAATTCTTAGCGTGAAAATGAAATAAACAGAAAAATCTTTTTATTCAACCGACCAAAGTGGGACGTTTGTTTGTTATATCAATAATAAACGACGTTCCACTTTTTAAATCTGATAATTATGACCTTGATCCTTGCTATTATTCCGGTGTTACTGTTGATTATATTAATGGCATTCTTTAAAATGCCGGGTGACAAAAGTAGTATCATTTCTCTGATCGTGACGATGCTGATTGCTATTTTCGGCTTCGCTTTTTCAGTAGACAATCTGTTTTACTCCTTTTTATATGGGGCGTTAAAAGCCGTCTCTCCTATCTTAATCATTATCCTGATGGCTATTTTCAGTTACAACGTATTGTTGAAAACAGAAAAGATGGAGATTATCAAACAGCAATTCGCTTCTATTTCTACCGATAAAAGTATCCAGGTGTTATTACTGACTTGGGGATTCGGCGGACTACTGGAAGCGATGGCCGGCTTTGGGACAGCAGTTGCCATTCCGGCAGCCATTCTTATCAGTCTGGGATTTAAGCCTATCTTTTCGGCAACTGTAAGTTTGATTGCCAACAGTGTAGCCACTGCTTTCGGAGCGATCGGAACTCCGGTGTTGGTATTAGCCAAAGAAACGAATTTGGATGTATTGCATCTTAGCACGAATGTCGTATTGCAGTTATCCGTTTTGATGTTCCTGATTCCGCTGGTTTTGCTTTTCCTTACTGACTCCAAACTTAAATCGCTTCCCAAAAATATATTTCTTGCCTTATTAGTAGGCGGAGTTTCTTTAGTCAGCCAGTATCTGGCTGCCAAGTATATGGGTGCTGAATCTCCGGCCATTATCGGCAGTATTCTTTCGATTATCGTGATTGTTCTTTATGGAAAACTGACTGCCTCTAAAGAAGAGAAAGCACGGAAAAGCCATCTGAAAACAAAAGATATACTGAATGCATGGAGCATCTATTTGCTGATTCTATTTTTAATCATTCTGACCAGTCCCCTCTTCCCGGAATTGCGTCATACATTAGAGAATAACTGGATAACCCGAATCAGTTTGCCCATCAATGCTTCCACCGTCAATTATACCATTTCCTGGCTAACTCATGCCGGGGTATTGCTTTTCATCGGAACTTTTATCGGTGGATTAATTCAAGGAGCTAAAGTAAAAGACCTGTTCATCGTTCTTTGGAATACAGTGAAGCAATTAAAGAAAACATTCATCACCGTGATCTGCCTTGTGGGATTATCCACAATTATGGATAGTGCCGGAATGATTGCTGTGATTGCCACGGCACTGGCTACGGCTACGGGAAGTTTGTATCCACTGTTTGCTCCGGTCATCGGTTGTCTGGGAACGTTTATCACCGGAAGCGACACCTCTTCCAATATCCTTTTCGGAAAGTTGCAAGCAAGTGTTGCAGGGCAAATTCATGTCAGCCCGGATTGGCTGTCCGCTGCAAATACAGTAGGTGCTACAGGTGGTAAGATTATCTCTCCACAAAGTATTGCTATTGCTACTTCTGCGGGAAACCAACAGGGAAAAGAAGGTGAAATACTGAAAGCGGCTATTCCTTATGCGTTGGTGTATGTGGCGATTACCGGAATTATTGTTTATATTTTCAGTTGATTACCCCAAAGATATCTCTAATAAGTTTACGATGTCTTTACCCTCACACCCTCTCCCTATTAGCTCAAACCGCTTATTCATCATGGTTACAGGTGGGAGGGTAAACGGTTACTTTCAACCTGCCTCGTAATTACTCATTGGAAAATTTCCGGTTAACAGTAGTTCCACTTTGTTTCATTACTTGGGACAAAGTGTTTCACACTGGGAAACAAAGCGTTTCAAGCATTGAAACAAAGTGTTTCACACCGAGAAACGAACTGTTTCAAGGCTTGAAACATATTTTGAAACTATTCGGTCATTATTTGTATAAGTTCTATAAGTTACTTATACCACATGATATACCACTTCATGCGCTTCCGTCAGTTGAGGAACCTCCAGTTTATCCAACATCTTATCCAATACAGATTCAGGAAGTGCATATTCCCTGCTTTTATTTTGTTGACGCCAAGTGTGATAGGGCTGTTCCAGATAGACTATCTTCACTTTTGCACCATAATCAACAAACAGATCAATCAGTTGGGCACGCATCTGACGAGTTATGTTAGTAGCATTCCAAACAAAATCCTGTCCTTTGCGAAGATACGTTCTGGCTTCTTCCTTCGCCATTTGCACTACCCGTCCATTCGCCGACTTATCCGTGGGACTCAATTTGTACTTGCGACGAATGGCATCCAAGCTCACCACCGGCATATCCATGCCAGCAGACTGAATATAATAGTCTTTCCCCATTCCCGGAAGTCCTGACAACATCGTCACTTCACATTTAAACTGTTCGTGAGGGATATAATCAATATAACTGCCTTCTGCATGGAAGTAATGAAAGCGTGCATAATCTGTGGCAAACTCTCTCGGTTTACTCCAACAATCTTGTTCACGGCAGAAAATCTCAAACAGTTCCACTGCTTCCAACAACCCATTCTTATCTTCACAAATACGTCCTCTGACATCAGCTTCAGCCAACATTTTCAGTAATGAAGTATCTACCCGTAAAGAAGCTTCACAGAGTTTCTTTACAGAATCCGACTTCTCCATCAGCCAAACAGGCAATCCGTGATACCGGACTAAAGACGCAATCTGCTCCCGAATATGGAACGGAGCAGGACAATCCCGGTATAAAATAGTACGGGTAGTGTACTCTCCTTTTCTGGCGTGCCCTTTTACCCGCCCCTCTCCTTCATCCACGGAAGTCGAACGTTTTTCAACATCATGCAACAATGCAGATGTCCAAATAATTTCTTTCTCCAAGGTGCAGAGAGTCTGATAAGCAGAAGACTGCTGCAATGCTTCCAACACCATACGGGTATGCTCGGCCACACTTCCCTCCGCGTGATAACAAGTATCTTGCGGGACTACATTCATTTCGCGTACCCACTCGAACTGCTGTTCAAGTGAGCACCACGATTTATCTTCTATCAATTTCCAATTCATCATTATTCTCCTTTTCATTACTCAATTCCCAGACAAGCGGGGCACGTTTCCAATTACGCGTCCAATGCTCATCTGTTTTGACGTGTCCTTTTCGCACATATTTAAACACATGATGCGCAAATTCGCTTACCGGATATTCCTCGATATTGCGGCTGACTACTCCTTCACGAGTACAAGCCACTTTTGTCCACGGATCACATGAACCGAAAACAGACGGGTCTTGTGACATATCAATGATTTCCTGTTTTAAAAGTTCCGGCGTTAAACCGGAAACAGGTTCTATCTTCAACTCTGGAACAGTAGGCAAGTCAAATAAAGCTGCATAAAACTTCACTTCTTCCCATGACAACCATTGATCCATGCAACGAACCGCAAAGATATAAAAATGCGTTTCTAATCGCTGATATTCAATAGAATGTATGGCGTATAGATTTTCTCCAAAGATTTCTATATCACCCAAATCATTCTTTATCAATTCCCAACGTTCCCGCAGTTGCCTCGTCCAGGGTGAAGTGGTGGGAGCCGCATGCGAACGGGCAAAGACACCCCACTGACTCAAACAATTATTCTCTCCATCCAACTTCTCGGTATGCACCAATGTCTTAATCCGTTGGATATCTTCCCAATACGTATGATTAATCCGGTCATCACTAGTCGTTCCGGGAGAGAACGGATAGTGATAGGTACGACCATATTTCTCTGATATCATCTTCTTCTTTTTTTTTAATTAAATACTTATTCTTTTTTGCACAGCTAAACAGCACTAAAGCCACTACCCGGCAACATTCCGCAGGTCCTCTGCCGGAAGTAATTTGTAAATAGACTTTTTCTTTCATCGCATCATTCCTTATTCATTCGTACAATGCGAGGCATAAATTTGCCTTGCACTTCCACTAGTGTCTCCTGCGTATACATCACTCTGTCAATGTCCTTGTATGCCAGCGGCATTTCTTCCACGCTCCCACCAATCAAAGTTACTCCTGCTTGCGACAGTAACTTCTTCAAAGCCGATTGCGTAAAACTATCTTTTGCCTTTTGGCGGGACATTGCCCTGCCGGCTCCATGAGAAGCCGAATTCAACGCATCTTCCACCCCTTTGCCACACACCAGATAACCCGGGGTGGCCATACTTCCGGGAATCAATCCCGCTTGTCCCTTTTGCGCCGGAGTAGCCCCTTTACGATGGACGATCGCCATACGTCCCGGTGTTATTTCCTCTTTCCAAGCGAAGTTATGATGATTATTGACATTAGCGAGAGGCTTCAACCCCAAGGCTTTCGCCAAATTCAAATGAATCCGTTCATGACAGGCACGGGCATAATCACCTGCCAGATTCATACTCATCCAATACTCCTGTCCCTCTTCCGTGTTCAAATCCAACCAGGCAAAATGTTGTGCTTCACGAGGAAGCCTGCACACTTCACGTGCCAGCAGACTGTAATGTTTTGCAATAGCAGCCCCCAATCCTCGTGAACCGGAATGTGACAGCAACGCCAAGTAACTTCCTTCCGGAAGATTCAGTACATTTTTTTCTTGCAAAGTGATCTCGCCGAACTCTACAAAATGATTGCCACCACCGGAACTCCCCAGTTGACGGACGGCCTTTCCATGCAAGTCCCTCAATAAAGGCGTCAGACGGAATTCCTCCCTATCCAACACTTCATGTTCCTGCTCAAAACCCAATCCACCATCCATACCGAAATGGGTGAAATCTTTCAAGGCTTCTTTCATCTGATAGGCATACCGTTTCAGAAAATCTGCTCCGGCATCGAATACCGTCAGACTCATCCGGCAGCCGATATCAACTCCTACGGCATACGGAATCACCGCATTATCCGTAGCAAGCACTCCACCGATAGGCAACCCGTATCCGGCATGAGCGTCAGGCATCAATGCTCCGGCCACTGTTACAGGCAAGCGCATAGCCAGGTTCATCTGTTGTTTGGCAATCGTCTCGATAAATTTACCTCCATAGGTTTTATACATCAACGGCTCATCCAGTAAATCATAAGCTATAAACTCTTTCGCTATTATAGTCGGCGAAAGGCGTTCGGCCAGCTTATTCCATATTTCATTGTTTTTGTAAGATTCGGGATGCTCGAGTATATCGCTCAATGTCATTTCAATCTGTTCTTTTGTGTTATATTTGCAATGTTTGCTTACAATGTCCACTACCAGACTGCGGGCAACATTATCCCGGTATCCCAGTTTACTTAAATCTTTTAATCGTATTCCCATACTCTTTTTTCATTCGCATACAACATTCCCTGTCAGCCTCACCGACAAACGACGATGCAATACACGTGATACCAATGCTTAGGATACGGATATAAAATACCCTCCTACCGCATTGAAGTGATTAATTTTAAAAATAATAAATGTGATTGCGGGACTAATCAACCATTGCCGCCTGTTAGTAGAATTGCGGTCAATGTAAAAACCATCAGTTCAATATAAAAAATAATAAGTTGCAAAGCCTCATCCTCCCGACGAGACAACTTAGTCCTAATTTGAAAATATTATAACTCCAACATAATTAATACCCTTTCCATCAATTTTAAAGGGTGAATACTCATTTTATCGCGGCAAAAGTAGTGCTTATTTTTATATCTTCCAAAGATTAATAGACAAATTTTAGTATTCAATAACTATCCGAGGGAAGTTTTGCCAAGAGTTTCTGTCAAATTGCTATTTTATGGTCCCTTTATATCGTCTATCTTTGCATCAGATAAAAACAAAAAGAAAGATAATATATGAAACAGATAAAAAGCTTATTAAGTGTCTTCGTCTTGACACTGGCAGCCACAGCTTGCGCGGGAAACAGCGGAGAAAATAAAAAAAGCAATGAACCAACAAAGGAGGACAATAAAATGGAAGTAGTAGCATTAAATAAAGCAGATTTTTTAAAGAAGGTATATAACTATGAAGCCAATCCAAACGATTGGAAATTTGAAGGCAGCCGTCCTGCCATCGTAGATTTCTATGCTACCTGGTGCGGTCCCTGCAAAGTGATACACCCGATTCTGGAAGAACTTAGCAAAGAATATAGCGGCAAAGTAGATATCTACCAGATTGATGTGGACAAAGAACAAGATCTGGCAGCAGCATTCGGTATCCGCAGCATCCCTACCCTATTGATGATTCCGATGAAAGAGGAACCGAGAATCATGCAGGGAGCTATGCCTAAAGACCAGCTTAAAAAAGCAATTGATGAATTTCTTCTGAAACAAAATAACGAAGCAAAGCAATAGACTTCGACTTTTTTCTCGTCATGGCAACTGCCCTCTATTCGTCTTTAGAAGATGGATAGAGGGCTGTTTATATATGCCAAATGATAAGAACAAACATATTTGCATATATTCGCACTTCACTTTATCTTCTTATTTATATTTCAAATTGAAAAAATGCAGAAACATTGAATAATACTACATCACGATCTCACACTCTTTGTTTCATCACAAACCCCTCAAAGAAGTCGTCGCGGTAACTATTACCGATAGCTATTTCATACGATTTTATGAATATATCATTATTGTCGAACGATTCGATGTGACCGGTATTGACAATATATGACTTATTCACTCGCAGGAAGGTTGATTTGGGTAACAAATCGAATATGGCTTTCAAACTCATACGGGTGATAATACGTTGATCGCTAAGTTGGATTATAACGTAATCTTTCAATCCTTCAATGAAGAGAATATCGGAGAAGTTGACTTTGAAATACCGGCGTTCTGCTTTCACAAAAAAATAGTCGGCAGTAACCACCGTTTCGATGGCTTCTTTCTCTTCTTTCAGTAACAAAGAATGGTAAGACAAAGCCTTATCCACAGCTTTTTGAAAACGCTCCGCTTCAACAGGCTTAATCAAATAATCTATCGCATCCACTTCGTAACTGTCCAGTGCATACTCTGTGTAGGCTGTGGTAAAAATGACCAGTGTTTTCTTTGAAATCGTACGTGCAAACTCAATTCCTGTAATCCCTGGCATCTGAATGTCAAGAAAAACCAAATCAGTCACATGTTGCTCCATGAAATCGGAAGCAGTGGACGCACTATTAAAACTCCCTATTAATTGAAGGTTATTCGATTCTTCTATCAATAGCTTCATGGCTTCACGTGCCAATGGTTCATCGTCTACAATAATACAATTCATAATGTTATACTTAAAATTACAGTATATTTATTTTCATTCTCTATCTGCTTCAGTTCATACCGACCGGGATACAACAGCCCCAATCTGCGTTGAATATTCACGAGTCCTATCCCTCCGACTTTCCCTTTACTAACGGCAACTTTTGGTGTGGAATTCTCGCATCGAAACTCTAATCTATCATTATCAACCTTAAAAGAAACGTGCACATACGAAGGATGCTCGCTGTCAAAACTATGCTTTACCGCATTCTCCACAAAAGGAATAAACAATAACGGCTGAATCCAAATGGAATCTGTCTCTCCATGTTCCTCCATCGTAAACTGAAAATTATCACGACGGATCTTTTCCAGATTCAGATAATCATTTAAGAAACGGATATCCGATGCTAACGAGACTCTTTCTCGCGAACTGTCATTTATCTGATAGCGCAATAAATCCTCTAATTTGAAAAGTACTTTGGATGCTTCTTCCGGATTTCTCTTTATCAGGACATTGGCATTATTCAGCATATTAAAAAGAAAATGCGGATTAATCTGATTTTTAAGAAACTTCAGTTCCGATTGTAAAGTCGTGGATTCCAGTTCATCAATACGCAGGTTATAGCGTAGCCAATGCATGAACAATGAGATAGCTGCAGAGCCTGCCATGACAAAGCCAATGGTCAGTATGCCCGAAAAAGCATTGATAAAAGTGGCAAAACCATTGGGATCTTTTCCGGGCAGAATCACTTCAAAAAGCAAACCTTGGGTAACTGAAAGAAAAGTAATGACTGCTATATTTGTAATGACTGCCATCAACACATAACTACCCCAACGATTCTTCAACAGGAAATAAGGAACCAATACATACAGGTTTATATATATCACCATATTCATAGAAGCAAAATATGCCAGACATCCGCCCAGTCGCCTCCCAAAAGAGACTGTTTGTAAAGGCTCATACCAAAGGACATTGATTGTTATCAAAACAACAACCAATTGCAGCAGCAAATGCCTGTATATCCGATAACGGGGACTCAATAGAAATGCAGTGACACTTTTATCATTCATATTTCTGTCAGTGGTATTTTTATTGAAGTCATTACCATGATTGGTATCCCTACTCATGACTCACCTCCTTTCAGTTCCAGCCATATACTGCCGACAGCCAATGACAATCTGTAACGGCTTCCATACAAAATATCCAATCTTTGTCTGATTCTTTCCAGCCCTTTATCGGACGACAAGAGATTTACTTCAGGACAAGCGCAAGCGAAAATAATCGTACCCTTTTCCGCTTTCAAATGAGTTTTCAATGAAACAGGAGGCTGTATCTGTTGCTCGTCTATTGCTTTGACTATATATTGTACAAAAGGGATGAAAAGCAAAGGTGGTACCAACATTCTGTTCACTTCGCCTTCGGAAGTAAATTCATAGTAAAATTGTGGTCGGGAGGTCTGTTCCAATGTCAGATAATTAGTAAGAAATGTAATTTCGCTACTAAGCAAGACTTTGGCCCTATTGCAGTCATACAACTGATAGCGGAGAAGTTGGCTTAACTTCATCAACATCTTTGAGGCTGTTTCCGGCTCACTCAACGTTAATTCTCCCGATTGGTGCAATGTTTTAAAAAGAAGTTCAGGGCTGATCTGTTCTTTTAACCGTTCCACTTCAGAAACGACATGGGCTTTCTCCATTTGTGAAACACGCTGGTTGTTAATCATCCACTCCTTCAGGAGAACTGTCATCGTACCTCCTATCATACACAGCGTAGATAACATAAAAGAAGAAATATAGTCCACTACCATGTGCATCGAAAAATAAGAACCTCGCGCATGGAGTTCCGGCCAATAGGAATATGCCATATATTCTATTGACATCTGTATCAACAGAGCTACGATCATCGCAGTAGAAAGCAATGACAAATAGGTCAGATAATGTCTCTTCAACAAATATTTCGGAAAGAGTTGGAAAAGATTCAAGTAGATAACCGCTACATAAGTGAGCAGGTAAAGAAAGGTAAATGTGTAAATCCATCCGCCCAATATATCCTTATAATCCAAAAAGATAATAAAGACCTGATTGAAAGAGATCGTCCCCAGCACCAGGATAAGTACCAAATACCGCATCCATCGTAAGTCCGGACTAACGAGAAATCGATATAAAAAGGTAGATTCACTACCTGTTGCAAGTGTTTCAGTTGTCATACGCTTTATTGGGGACGAAGATAAAACATTTTTCCGGTTAGACTCTATACCGTATCTCTAAAATTCAAGTTTATAACTCACATTCGTCAATATCGTAGAATTGTCGCTGACATCTATTTTTCCAGTTTTCACATTATATTCATGACCGTAATGTTCTTTAGCACCCGTAAAGTTAAGTCCTTTCACTGCAAATTCATGTGATACTTTTCTCTTGTTGATACGATAACTGACAGTATAATTACCAATCAACATAGGAGAATATTGTTTTGAGAAAGCTTTCGTTTCGTCATATTGCACTTCTTTATCCGGATGATTCATCGTTGCCTCCAAGTCAATCGGAGAATATCGATCACCACCTTGCAAGGTTAGTTTCAGGTTGACACTAAGTATATTCTGTTTATTTCTTCCCAACATCCATTCTTTACCGATGAGTCCGTTTATCACATAATTACGGTTAAACTTCGTGTTATACCACACACCGTCCCCACCCCGGTAACGGGAATCAAACCAAGAACCCGAAATCATATAATAAAGTCCTTTCTCCAAAAAACGTTCGAAGGTAATGTCTATTCCCACATTGCGTCCTCTTCCTTTATTAACCAACGCATCTTCCACATAAAAATCAGAACGGTTAAGTACGGAGTAAGAACTATCCGCCATTACTGGGACATCATGCAAAAACTGGATATATGGTTCTATCTTCAGATTCATGCGATCAGAAATCTTGTAACCGAATGATAACATAATGTGCTGTGCTTTTGTAAAATCAAGATCTTTATTGACGGATTGATTGCCTGTACTTTTCGTTTTAACAAAATATACATCCATCTTTTCCATACGACTGTACATTCCATAAGCCAACGCAAAGGTTGTTTTTGGAGTAGCTTGCCACTTCAAGCCAACCCGTGGTTCTACAGACCATTTATTGTTCAGAGTCAGAAGCTGTCCATAGATTCCTGCATTAAGGGTCCAACGCTCTGTTAATCCCACCGATGAACTATTGTAGGCTGAAATCAGACTTGTATTACCTTTTCCTTGAGATACAATTTCCAGTGGTTCGGCTTCATAAGGAGCAATGGAAAGATCCATTTTGTAGAACATATTGGTATAGGTGAATCCTGTCTTGTTCGTAAAACGGTTACTGAATTTACGATTAAAGGTAGTGGTAAATATCAGGCTGGTATATTTTGAATCAAGATCCATATAAGGAGTAGACTCCATCGAATGGTTGAACAAGGTTGCTCCTCCGTCGAGTTGCGAATAGGTAGCGGCTATCGTGGTCTTCAACGATGCGTCATTATTAAAGAAATAACGATGGCTGACACCTCCGGCTGCCATATATTGCTTGTCTCTTGATTCACTGCGGTCGCCCCAATAATCCCATTTCTCTGTGTTCTTCTCAAAATCACTGGTGAACTTATCAATCAGGCTCGTTCCCCAAACAGAGAACGTTCCGGCTTTCTGTGTTGGAAAGTTGAGTTTGAGGTTCAGGTCCTGATAATCCATCGTTCCTCCTTCAAGATTCAGAAGTCCGGTTGTAGAATAACGGTAATTGAAAATATACGATGCTTTATGTTTCTTGCTCAAAGGGCCTTCGGAAGCGACGTCGATTCCCATAATTCCCACCTGAATGGTATTTTCGTTCTTTTGGTTGTTGCCGTTACGCAATTTCATGTCAAAGACTCCGGATACAGCATTTCCATATTCGGCAGGAAATGCTCCGGTGAAAAAATCAGAGTTTCCAAGCACTTGTGAACTTAGAGAGGAAAGGATTCCTCCACCCAACGTAGCGATGTCCGCAAAATGATTCGGATTAGGAATTTCGACATCCTCCAGTCTCCATTGCAACAGATGTGGGGCATTGCCATGAATAGAAATTCCATTGGAAGAAACGCTGGGAGCTACTCCGGCAAAAGCAGAAACCAAACGTGCGGGATCATCAAATCCACCTGCATAACGGCTCGCTTCTTCTACACTCAACATACGTGCTCCGGTAGTAGCCATCTTATTCATTGCTTCTTCCTTGTTCGTCCGCGCACGAATTATTACTTCGTTTAATTCGTTCACGCTTTCTTTCAAAGGTATTTCCAAATATATTTCCTTGGCGGAGGTCACCAGTATTTCTCTGAAAATGCCCGGTTCATATCCCATAAACGCAGCTTCTACGGTATGTCGCCCGACAGGAACCTGCGGTATACTGAAACGACCAAGACTGTCTGTTATCGTACCCGCCCCCTCTTTTTCAGATAGCTTTACTGTTGCATACGGTATCGGAAACTTCGAGTCTCCATCTATAACAATCCCACGGATGGTCTGCACCGGACGTCCTTTCCGTCCTGTTGTCTGGCTGAATACTGTTACAGACACAAATAAAGCGGTCAATAATAGGATCCATCCGCCATAACGATATATTTTCCGGGAAAGTTCTTCACTTAGAACTTTTTCAAAAGTTTTGAGCACTGTCCCACACTCATCTAAAGAGACGCCCGACTGAATAGATATTTTCTCCAATAATCTAGTTTTATTCATCTTCATGATTTTATTCCATTTTTATTTCGTCACGAAGATAAGGGAGAGATCAGCACTAATTTTTCAAATGAGACGAACGCGTCCCATTTGTAGACTAAATGCAAAATTAGCAAGATGAAAAATAAAAGAAAAGAAAAATGAATGAAGAAAATAACGACAAAGATGTGAAGGCTAACGATTAATCTAACGATAAGCTGCGCAACTTCCACTTTGAAAGCAGCCTCACCTTTTAATAAAAGTCACATCGCTTTTAAAGAATATATAACCCATTCTAAAGGTGGTGTGACTTTCATTAAAGTCCTTTGGTAATTACAGGCAACCCAAATAAGCCCTTTTGCAAAGTCAGAATCTTCGGCCGACCTGTCTTTGTCTTATTATAAGTAGAAGGAGATACATGCAATGTTTCTACATTCCCATTTTCAAAAGCTACCTGCAAATAATATTCTTTACGAACGCCATCCGACACATAACGATGTCTGCCGACTCTACGGGTTTTCTTGTGTGTTTCCACATATTTTTTCTGTACCATGACTTTCTCTTCATGCGTGGAAGCAGAATCGGCGAACCAGTAATTCCCCCCAAGAAACAAAACACAACTGATAGCACCGACACAAACCAAATGGCAACAACAATTAATTACTTTATTATCCATTGTTGTCAGCCAAATCCATCCTTTATAGAAAGGAATTGTTGCTATCACTATTATAAGTGCCACTCCAACAGGTATCCACCAGGCAGCCAATGTATCTTCGTATACTACATAGGCAACTCCACATGAAATCATAATCACGAGAATCATCAGGATACGAAGTGTATTAATAAATATAATTTTCATGATATTGTAATATATGTCTGCAAATATACAGAATTGGCCAAATAAATAAGACAACTCCACCATTAAATAATAAATGAATGAGATATTATCAAAAAAACTACAATCTAAATAATTATCAGACTGTAGTTTTATTAATTTATGCTTAAAGGCAAATTCTATCATCGGCATCCACAAAGTAGCCCTAAAAGTATTCCTATTCTTTTATAAAAGAAAGAGTTTGATTTATATGCCTGGAGGATGTTCCTAGAAAAATTGTATATTGTCCAGTATTTGTTTTCCAACTATGTGTCTGATCATCCCAAAAAGCTAAATCCTTGGAAGTTATTATAAACTCAAGGATTCGATTTTCCCCAGGTTTCAAGGATACTTTCTCAAATCTTTTTAGTTCTTTTTCGGGACGTAATACACTTGGCTGGTTCTCTTTGATATATAATTGTACCACCTCAGCTCCTTCACACTTACCTGTATTCGTAAGAGTAACAGAACATTTTATAGTCTGTTTATCATTCATCTTGTTAGATGATAATCGTGGTTTTGTCAAAGCAAATGTTGTATAGGATAGTCCATATCCAAAAGGATAAAGCGGTTCTATCTTCTTTGTATCATACCACCTATATCCAACTAATACATCTTCCTTATAATTAACATCATACACATTAATAAGATGCTCATTTTTAAGCTCATTATAGAGTGATGCCCCTTGTGGCAAATATCCCCATGCCGGTGAATCTTTAAATGACCTTTCTATAGTCATCGGTAATTTTCCTGATGGATTTACTTTTCCGATAATAATATCAGTAAGTGCTTCAAATCCAGATTGTCCTCCATACCAACCATAAATCAAAGCTGCTAATTGTTCGTTCCATGCTGACATATCAATCGCAGACCCAGTATTGATAATAGCAATAGTGTTAGGATTATTTTTAGTGATATAGCGCATAAATGATTCGTCTTCTCTAGGTAAAGCAAACGGACGTTCTACGGCTTCTTTATCCCGTGTACCCATACTCAATAAAACAACATCAGCCTCTTTTATCTCTGCCACAGTAGGCTTTTCAATATAATATACAGTTCGCCCAAAGACTTTCTGCAAAGCATCAATCAGACTTACATTATTATACCCTATCACTTCTGCCGCACCATAGCCACGAGGTATTTCATATACAAATTTACCGGTTAATAATATTTTTCTATTTTTTGTAGGATCAAGCGGTAAAATTTCATTCCTGTTTTTAAGTAATACCACACCTTCTTCTGCAACTCGCCTCGCAGTCTGCTCATGTTCAGGATATTTACTTAACAAAGTCGTGTCATACTTAGGCCTGCTATAAAATCCCATGGCAACACAAGTAGCCAAAGTGGGCCGTATCATATCGTCTAAATCCTTCTCTGTTATTTTCTTTTCATGATATAAATCCAATACTGATACTCCAAAATTATATGAACCCGGCATTTCCAGATTTTGACCTGATTTAATAACCTTTTCCAAATCCCACACAGAATTCCAGTCACTCATAACCAACCATTTAAATCCCAGCTTTTCTCTAAGAATCTTCTTTATTACATACGAACTTTGTCCTGCCCATTCGCCATCGATCTGATTATAAGAAGTCATTACAGACATAGCTCCTGCATCTATCCCAGCTTTAAAACCCGGCAAATAGATTTCATTCATAGCACGTTCTCCGATAATGGAATTACTCCGTTTACGATAAAATTCAGTATTATTCCCGTAGAAATGCTTTAAACATGCCGCTGTACCCGTACTTTGAAGTCCGGTCACATATTGACTGACCATTTGAGATACCAAATAGGGATCTTCTCCAAAATATTCAAAATTTCTGGCACATTGAGACTGTCGATAGATATTTAATCCGGGACCTAACAAAACCTCAATTCCTCCAGCTCTACATTCTTCTCCAATAGCTTTAGCATATTGGTAAGATAACTCCGGTGAAAATGTTGAGGCTAGCAAAATGGGAGAAGGAAAAGCTGTTGAACGTTCCAGTTGCTTTACAACGTTAGGATCAGGCAAATTATTCCGGATATTAACCCCTTGTGTCGCATCCGACAAATAAACAGGAAGTATTCCTTTTTCTTCAAAACCTTTGATAAAAAACTTATTATAGCCCCTAACCATGAGCGCTTTTTCCTCAATTGTCAGCTTCTTTAATAATTCATCCGCCTTCTTGTATGCTTCACTTGTCTCCATTACCTGTTGTGCATATAAACCAATGCAATTTACAAGCATGAAAATCAATAGAAAAAGTTTTTTCATATTCTGATATTAATTGAATGTGGAACTTCTCTTTTACTGATTAAAAGAGAAGTTCCACAATTAGTTTTTAGTTATTGTATAAATCTTGTATTTCTTCTTCTGACAATATTCTGTTATACAAAATAAAATCATCCAGATAACCATTCAAGAAGTTCTCAGGTGCAAATTCTCCATTAGTAAATCGATAGTTACAACCAATATAGTATGGCCAATTATCTACCACCTTGTCAACAACCCCTTTCTTTTCAATAACTTTCTGCCCATCTATATACAAATAACTATCTCTTTTTCCATCCACTTTCTTATAAATACATACATAGTGATGCCACTCACCGTCATCCATTCGTTTACCTTCATATTCAGCCCAGTTTCCTGCTTTTCCCTTGTATTCTACACAGAAAACAACAGTTTTACCACTGGTATCAAGTCTAAACCAACTTTGTCTGGGCACAGGATCGGTATAAGTAGCACCAGGTCCCACACCTTGATGAAAGACTGCATTCTTAGCTGTCATATTTGAAACCTTCACCCAAAATGCAACTGTAAATTCACTATCCGTATAATGATTCTTCAATCCTTCTTCAGGAATAGACAAAATTGAATAATTTTGCTTGTCGCCTTGGAAGTGTGCTGCAAATCGACATTCAGCACTTTCTCCGGAAAAGCGCGCCTGAGAATTATATACACTGGAACCAGCTCCTGCCGTAAGTTCCTCAGGATTCAATTGATTTGGACCTGCATCTTTATTATCACCATCGAATGGCAAATACAATACTAACTTTTCTGCAGAAACAACATATACATAACCTTCTTTCTCTTTCGTAGAGCTATTTACTGAGTTTTTAGCTTTCAACGTCACTTTGTATTTTCCTGGATTATTATATTGCACTACAGGATTTTGTTCTACAGAACTGGCTGGAGTACCTCCTTCAAATGTCCATTCCCATTCTTCAACCGTTCCTAATGTCTTATCCAAGAAGTTAATATATCCCCCGGCATAAGTATTCCGGCATTGTGCACCAAAATCAGCGGCAATCGCATTTTTATCAATAACAGTAATATAATCCTCTCTTACTTTGTCCGAAGACGCTTTGGGATTCTTAGCTGTCAATTTAATAGTATAGATTCCCGGAGAAAGTGTCATTTGTGGATTTTGTTCTGTTGAAGTGATAACTGCTCCACCTTCTTTAGGTGTGAAACTCCATAACCACTCATTCGGATAGCCTTTGGACAAATCTTTAAAAGAAATAACATCTTCATTTGTAGCAGTAGTTTTATCTGCAGAGAAGTCAACAGTTATCTGCGACGGATAGTTAACAGTAATATATTGTTCCTTCACCATTTCGTTTGCTTCTTCTCCGCGTCCGACAGACAAGGTAACCGAATAAACTCCAGGCTTATTATATACAACATTAGGACTAAATAAGATTGAGGTTTCTGGTTCTCCACCTTCGAACCGCCAATTCCATTTAGAAGGTTCACCAGTAGATATGTCTTTGAAAGTAATACTTTCTCCGATTGTGACTTCCTGAAGATCTGATTCGAAAGCAGCTTGCAAGGACTGCAAATCATCTTCAGAACAAGCCAATAACAATATCACAACAATACACTGTAATAAATATATAGTTTTTCTTTTCATATCAGTAATGTATTAAATTCATTGTATTGATTTTATGCTAACAACTTTAAATGCCAGCCCATCCGTATATCGTTTTTCTCCTCCCTCATAGATAATAGCAATCTGTGAATCAGAGAGCTCAACTATATCAGAGTAACCAGAGTTACCTTCATAAACTGTATATTGTCCCTTCCAGTTTTTCCCATTATCCGTACTTTTTTTGATAGTCATATTAATACGTTCCGTAGCGGAAGCAGCATTCGAAAGAAAAACAGCTCCTCCTATTGATAATATACTACCCTGACACTTACAGTCTATTTGATCAATGCTAATTTGAGGTGAAGACCAAGTAAGTCCTCCATCTATGCTAGTACAACTTTTCCGATAAAAGCCTTCATCTGCTCTCATATTCAACATTAACGTTCCCTCTCCTATCTCGGCTACAGAACATTCTCCAACACCACCGACAGGAGTAGGTTCTCCTGGTTTCCATGTTTTTCCGTAATCATCAGAATAAATGATATGAGAATAACTCGTGACCTTTCCACTCTCCCGAGTTGTAAAATAGTTTGGAGCAACTAATCTTCCTTTATGTATTCCCTTTTGAATCTGAATACCATGGCACGGACCGGTAGCATACCAATCCCATTTTTCTTTTTTTACAGAAGAAGTTATTTCAACTGGTTGCGCCCAAGTAATGCCGTCATCATCAGAATATGTATAGTACGGACGTCGGCTGTCTTCTCCGGTACCATTGGTTATTGCCCCCCATTTATCAGTCTGGAAATTCCAAGTCATAAGCAGATGTATTCTACCTCTGTCGTCAACAATAGGCACGGGATTTCCACAAGTGTTTTGTCCATCATTCCATATCGTAATCTGTTTACTCCATGTTTTTCCATTATCCGACGAACGTTTGACTACAAGATCTATATCTCCGCTATCTCCATTACTTCGAGCTTTTCTAGCTTCAGCAAAAGCTAATAAAGTATTGCTTTTACTTTTAACAATAGCAGGTATTCGATAGAGTTCAAAACCATCCGTCCCTTGATTATAAATATAGTTGAATTCGGACGAAGGCACTTCTTCTTCCGGTGGAACAGGAGTTGGGTTTCCTTGTGTCTCATCATCTTTTTGACAAGCCTGTGTAAACATACTTGTAAAAAGAAATACGCATGTAATAATCTTATAGGTTTTCATATCCTTGAGTTTGTTTTAAATTAGGATTGATATTTATATCGCTCAATGGGATTGCAAGATATAATGGAATGATAATATTATCATCGACTTTTTTCTTTAAGTTCGGGACCTCCTGATAAACATCAATCGTTCCACCATAATGAAATCTAAGAAGATCGGGCCATCTTTTTCTCTCAAGATATAACTCTCTTGCACGCTCGTTCAGAATTTCTTTCTCCACTGCTATTTTATTGGTACTTCCATTATAAGTTCCAATCTTGGCACGGTCTCTGACTCTATTCAGTTCAATAATAGCCTGTGGTGTTTGATTTAACGCCGCATAAGCTTCTGCTTTAAATAAATACATCTCTGCAAGCCGATATATAACTATATCTGAGTCATAGGTGCGATCTCCTTCTGTTTTTGTTCCCTTCATCTTATTATCAAAAGTCCCTATTTCATTTCCGTCCGCATCCTTTGCAGTGATATAAGAGTCTTTGGTTCTGATATCTGCCGGATTTGCATTAAAAAGACCTATCAAAAACGGACTTGGTGCATAAGTGCTGCGAGCTCCTCCTTTAGCATAAGGAATTTCATCCTTATTGACCGCCTTTTCTACAAAAACATCTCTTGGCTTCAGACTCTGACTATACTGAGCTTCCTTTTCATAAATTTCGAAATGGATAGTCCATATCACTTCTTTCCCATATTTAGTTCCATAAATATCTGCAAAGTTATCTTCCAGTGAAAGTCCTTTACTTGCCAAATCCGCATAAGTTATGACATCTTTCAAATCTTGTTCCGATCCATTCATCACTTTTGCTTTCCATAGCAAAATATCGGCTTTCAATGCATAGCATGCCGGCTTCGATGCCCTTCCTTTTCCATTTGCATAACTTTCTTCCGGAAAAAGATCAATTGCCGTATTTACATCACTTAGAGCACGTGCCAAAACTTCCTCCGCGGGTTCTCTTGCTAACTTAGGCTTATTTGAACTTTCTGTCGGTTCCAGTTCCAAAGGGGCATCCCCCCATATCCGGGCAATACAGAAATACATATACCCTCTGATACAATACGCCTCTGCCAATAATCTGTTTTTATCAGCCTCTACACCAAAATCTATTCCGGGAGTATACTTCAGCAACATATTACAATGTTGTATTACAGAGTAATAGCTCGACCAGCTATAACCATTTTGCGATGTGAGGTTTTGCGCCCATAAATTAGAAGGGCCACCTTCCAGCCCTGTTGTAAAGGCATCTCCTCTGTCTTCAAAATGAAGAGTAGAATTCGATGTATCGCGCAATTTGGTATAAATACCAATCATATAACTTTCTACATCGCCTTTTGTATTCCAGTATCCATCTCCGGTAATGCTTGAAACAGTATCTACATCCAGTAAGTTACACGAATGCAACAAGAATAAAGAAATGCCTAATAGTATTGATTTAAATTGTTTCATAATTATGAGTCTTATTTAATTAGAAATTAATTTTTACTCCCATGTTATATTGTCTGGGTCTCGGATAAATGCCATAGTCAACACCAGTATATATTTCAGGAAACATGCCATCATATTTTTTTATATAACCAATATTATACGCTCCTGCAAAAACTTCCACAGCACTGAGTCTCATCTTTCTAATCCAAGATAATGGCAACATATAACTTAAAGACACTTCCCTGAATGCCAGGTAATCTCCCTTGCTAAAATACAAGCTATTATTAGTACTACCACTTGCAGAGCTCCCGATCTGATTATCCCATCTCATATGATTTCTATATTGATAATCATAGTCGCTCTGAACAGTATATTTAGGATATTTGCTCCCATCATTCGCACTCTGCCAAGAATTGGTCATTGCCTCTTTGATGGCATTATTATTATTACGTGAGCTACCCATTATCTGTCCTTTGAAGCCATTGTCTATTACATGCCCCATAGCCCAGTCCATAACGATCCGTACAGTTAGTCCTTTGTATTTCAATGTATTAATAATTCCTCCGACTTTATCAGGACGAACATATCCCATGAAAATCATGTCTTTTGAGTCCAATTGTCCATCATTATTTACATCTTCAAATATTGCATCTCCCGCATGTTTCTTTCTTCCTTGTGCGTTCGGGTCATTAGGTGCCTTGGCCGCTTCTTCTTCAGTCTGATATGTTCCCAAGTAATGAAAAGCCCATCTTCCGCCAAATCTCTCACCTTCGGCAATACCACCCACTTTTTTTGTCCCTCCAGTTGCAGGATCATAAACAAAATTTCCTCCTACACGATGCTTTTCTTCTCCATTATCCGGTAAGTCTACTACCACTCCTTTGTTATAAGCAAATGTCAACCCTAAATCCCATGAGAAATCTTTAGTTTGAATAGGAGTAGCATTCAACTCAATCTCTACTCCGGAGTTTCTAACAGATCCATAGTTACTCTTAATGGAACTAAATCCGGTAGAACTCCATAAAGGTTCATCATACAATCTGTCAAATGTCAGTTTGTTGTAATAGTCGATTAACAGTCCTAATCTATTATTGAAAAAGCCCAAATCAACCCCGATGTCATAGGATTCTGTTGTTTCCCAGCGCAACTGCGAATTTTTCAATGTTGTATTTAATATACCGACAGAGCCCTGATAGTTGGTATCTGTAATCTTATATTCTCCTCTCGAATTAGCCACACTCAAATTGTTGTTACCTGTGCGCCCCCAACTAGCACGCCATTTCCAACGACTAACGATAGCTTCCAATGGTTTATAGAAGTTTTCCCGATGCATATTCCACCCAGCAGATACTCCCGGGAAAAATCCCCATTTATTATCTTCCGCAAATCGCGAAGAACCATCGGCACGCATACTAATAGAGAAAAGATATTTGCCATTATAATCATAATTTACACGTCCGAAATAACTCAAAGTGGCTTCCATTGTTTTAGTTGAACTTGCCCGCTGAGTACTATCTGCCGTTGCATTTAATGTCGGAATTAAATCTATGGAGGAACCACTGCCACTTGCAGAAAGCCTATAACTATAATCATGAGTATAGCTGGCACCTGCTACGACTCCAATATTATGATCTTTCACTTTCTTATCATACGAGAGCACTAAATCTCCCTGCAAATGCCTGTCAAAATTATGTTTGGCAGAAGCCGGACGAATTGTATTTCCGGTTGTTTCATTATCTGCCTGAAAATAATTTTCTATACCTTCCGTACCGAAATAATAGGCTGTAGGCTTTAATATCAAGCCAGGCAGAATATTCCAAATTGCACCTAATTGGAAAGTTGTCCTATATACATTGGTATCATCATAGTTAGTCTTATAATAAATTTCATGCAATCTGCTTCTGAAAGAAGAAATTCCTTCACCCGGAGCCGGAGTTCCATCTTCATAATACAAGCGGTAAGTTGGTGGAGTCAATATGCTTCGTGATATGGTATTAACTGTATTTCCACCTCCTACAGCATCTCTCACCTGCAAACTAGCTTTAGTAGACAGACTCCATGCTTCACTCAATTTATAGTTTCCATTAAACAAAACGCTGTAATTCTTATAATTCGTACCTCGAAGAATACCATCCTGATTCAAATATCTTAATCCTACATAATAGTTAATAGCTTCCGTCCCTCCACTAATGCTCAAATCTATTTCATGCTTCTGCCCAGTTGTAAAGGTGGCTTTCTGAAAGTCATTATCCTGAAAAATAAGTTGTTTACCTGTAACAGGATCTGCCATTGTCTGCCATCCTTCGTTTTCCAACAAGTTACTGACATAACCTTGACCATACTTTTGAAGATAAACATCCAAAAACTCAAGCGTATTCTTTGAGTTTCTAGGATTTCCGGTTGACATACCAAATGAACCGCTCAAAAATTTAGCCTGATCTTCTTTTCCATTATAAGTTAAGTCTGCCTGATTAAATTTGGCAATATTCGAACGAGATAATGTTATATAATCCCGTGCATTCAATAATGGGATTCGCTGAGGTTGTTGTTCCACTCCGTATGTGTATCGCAGACTCACAACAGGTTTCCCTTTCTGACCGGATTTAGTCTTGACAAGAATAATACCATTGGCTGCTCTGGAACCATAGATAGCGGTAGAAGCAGCATCTTTCAAGACCTCTATAGATTCTATATCTGCCGGATTCATATCTGATATATTTCTAAAACCTTGTGATATTATACCATCAATAATTATTAAAGGCGTATCACTTTCCGGCGAAGTTGAACTTCCTCCACGAATAAATAATTGAGGATCAGCTCCAGGCTGCCCACTAGAAATCTGTAAAGACAGACCAGGCACTTTTCCTTGTAACTGTAATAATGGATTCTGTCCGGGTGCCTTCTGGAATTCTTCCTTATTTATCTTAGAAATAGAATTGGTTATTAATGCCCTTGATTGTTTTCCATAGCCTATAGCTACAACTTCATCAAGCAATACAGAACTCTCTTTCAAAACAATAACAATATTTCTACGCCCTTTGACTGCAATTTCTTTTGTTTCCATTCCTACAAAAGAAACAATAAGAGTAGCGTCAGGAGAAACCATTATTGAGAATTCACCGGACGCATTGGTAATGGTACCTTTATCTATTCCTTTTACAGAAATTGAAACTCCGGGCAATTCTACCCCAGTTTGATCCTGTACTATACCAGAGACTTTAATTTCTTTAGAACTGATATCATCTGCTTGAATATTTAGGGAAATAAATAAAAAAGCAAATAACACCGATAATATTTTATTCGTATGCTTTATTGAGTTTTTCATAAAATATAAAATTAAAATTTGAAAATTAATCTTTCATATCAATTGTTTTAGGTCGCAGACAAGTGACCAGAATAACCAGCATAGCCAGTACCAATATAGCAAGCAGTGCAAAATCACGTCCCAAGTGTCCGGCATCCATTGATTCGCCTAAAAGGCTCGTAATAGCAGCTCCGGCAAATACACCACACATATTCATGATACCATAAGCGGTTGCCCTGTAACGTGCAGATACAAACTGACAAAGAATAGGCATATTATTTGCGTCAAACATGCCAAAACCTATTCCGAATAACACCGCTCCCATGACCAATGCAAAAATAGAATGACCATATCCGATAAACAGCAGGGAAGGTATGATAAGCCCCAAACCCAACGCACCAGTATATACTCTTCCACGTACATTTTTTAATACCCATCGGTCGGATATATATCCACCTGCCAATACACCGAATAGTGAAGATAAAGCTATAGAAATGGTAGACATAGGACCTGCTACTGAAATATCAATAGACAAGCTATCAGAAAAAAGAGTTGGTAACCAATTCTTCGCCGCCCATCCCGGAGTACCCGGCACACAGAAATAAAATAAGATAACCCAGAAGAAGACATTAGAGAATAACATTCCCAAGCTCTTCAATACCGGAATCTTTTTCATCTTCTGATTCTCCGAAACATTTCCTCTCTCTTTATCACGCAGGAAAAATGCCAGAATAATACCATAACCTACACCTATAATGCCAAACCAATGAAACGTGGTATGCCAGGAATAGATTGCTGCAAAAGTAGCTCCGAACCCACCAATAGCCTGTCCTACATATAATCCCGTCATATGTATTCCCACAGCCAGCGAACGAGTTTTATCTTTGTGAAAATCGGCAATCAGAGACAAAGCAGCAGGTAAATACAGTGCTTCACTAATTCCCATAATCCCACGCAACCAATAGAGTTGATTGAAAGTGGTGGCATAGCCCATCAGATAAGTAACTCCCGACCATACACACAGACTACCTACAATCAACCATTTACGGTTCACACGGTCACCGATGATACCCGACAAAGGACTCATCAGTCCGTATACCCACAGGAAGACAGCCATCAGACGACCAAAATTGGCAGCCGATTCCAATTCCCGGACATCCTCCATCATCGGAATTCGCATAGTGGAAAGCATTTGCCTGTCCATATAATTCAGCAAGGCAACACCCCACAATAGTCCGACTACTACCCAGGGATATATATTTGAAGTTTTATTATTCATGCCTGTTTACTTTAAAATCTCCGTTAAATCGATTTTTATAAAAGCTAAATCCGACTGACTGCTCTCATATAATATGCCTATTGAATTTTCATCTATGGACGTAATGCAGGAATATCCGGCACTGCGATATTGGTCAAAAAGAATCCAATGTTCCTCCGGCCAGGTCATCCCATCATCAAAACTCACTTTCAAAGTCAGTTTATCCCTTTTCCCGTAATCATTCGGATTTACAAAGAGAAGCATGCTTTTCTTTTTTCCTTCTTCTATATATTCATGTCGGTGCAGGCTTGCCATACAGGTAGGTTCCACCAGTGCCTTTCTTGAAGTAGGATGTTCCTTCCAACTCGCTCCCAAATCGGTAGTCGTACAAATTCTCCGACCGTTCACCTCTTTATGTCCTCTGTTCCGGTTGTCGCGCATGTTCAACATCAAGGCGCCATCATTCAATTGTACGACACTACATTCCGTTACATCCTGATATGCAGAGTTGCTGGTCACCCACGTCTTTCCGTGATCTTTACTATACGTAATATTTGAAAAAGGAAGTCCCTTTTCATCACGTCCTTGTGTGGGAAATACCAACGTGCCATCCTTCAACGTAATCCCTTGTCCCGGTGCCGGTGCAAACAGCCACCATTCAGGATGCTTCGTCTTTGCGGTTATATTATCCGGAAAACTCCAGCTAAGACCGTCATCCGTACTTTTCGCTATCATAAACTGGCAGGTTTCTTTTAGTCCTGTTCCGGGTTGGGAGCCTTTTCCTTTCCACTGGTGTGTCCAGACCGTGCTACTTTCATTCAATCCTTCTATCCACTTGCCATCTTTATCCAGCAGGCCATGCATCCACAATCCGGCTACATAAATGTCACCTGTATTTTTATCGACTAGAATACAAGCATCGCTCACTCCATTGTATTTCTGCGGCAAGCCGCCCCATTCTCCCATATCTAATACAGTCTGAACAGGTTGCCAGGTCAATCCCTGATCCGTACTCCGATGAAGAGCAATGTCTATATTTCCTTGCAAATCACGAGAGTAATCATAACGGGCATCAAAAATGGCTAACAAAGTTCCTTGATTGCTGGTAGCCAATCCCGGAATACGTGACGAAACACACCCATCCTGTCCTTTCTGCCGTACCGCTACTCCTACCCGCAAAGGTTTACTTCCTTTTTCCGAGATTTTCAGATTGCCTTTAGTCGTTTTAATCCGGTTACAGTTAAGCTGAATACGGTGATCCAATGAAACCGTATCTTTCAACGTCACGGCTACCCAAAAAGACAAAGAATCCTGATTTACCTGCACTTTATCAGTAAATGATATTTTACGTGCAGCGGGAAGTGCTTTATATAGCAAACGGGATGTATCTATCAGTCCATTTTCTTGTGTACCATATATAGCAACAGAAACAACATCTGCCACATCCGTACTCCCTAATAAATCTAAATCTATTTGCTGAATGGCGTAAGGTTGATTGTCTGCCCTGATTAGAGTAACCTTTAATACAGGACTTGCCGGTTTCTTCACCAACACAGGAATTACCGGTCGTTCCAGCACCCATTTTATTTCTTTACCCAAAGACGTGGCTGGCAATACCAATAATAAAATCATTGAAAATATAATTAATATTTCCCTTCTTACTTTCATAGTATTTTTATTTTAGGTAATTTTGAACGCATTTAACTAGATTTGAGGGGAATGACAGAAAGTAAAATAGCTAAACCCCAGCAATATACTTTTACTGTCATCTCCTCTTTTTATATCTAAAAATCGAAGAAATTTATTGCATCCAAATCACCTTTTAATTTGTCATACTCCTCAATTGAAAAAGGTTTAATCGGTAAACGACAACTGCCACAATCAATGCCTATTAATTTCATGATAGCTTTACCTCCACGTACGCCTCCACCATATTTAATGATAACTTCCACTGTACGTATAGATTTCATTTGCCAGGCACGTGCTGTTTCCACATCATTTTGCTTCATTGATTCAAAAATGGCATGGTAAACATTCGGAATATAATTATATGTACTTCCTACGCCTGCCACAGCTCCCATTGATAAACCTGCAATCAAAATCTCGTCAAAGCCATGCAGAACTTCAAACTTATGCTGCTCCAAATCGATGCAAGCCCCCATCTCCATCAGGTTATTATGAGTAAATTTAGTACCTACCAAGTTTGGTATTTTCTTCTTACCCTCTACCAAAAATCTATCTACCGGCAAATTAACCCCTGTGATTGACGGCATATTATAATAATAGAAAGGTAGTTCACTGGCAGACCTGCAAACCGGAGCAAAAAAATCGATCAACTCATCTACCGTTCCCGGCTTGAAAAAAGACGGAGCTATTGAAGCAATGGCATCGGCTCCTGCTTTTTCTGCATGACATGCCAATTCCATAGCACTCCGTTGACAGTTTGAACCTACATGGGCAATCACTTTGAACCGCTTACCAGCCGAAGCAACCCATTTTTCAAGAATTAATTTACGTTCATCAATCGTCAGCGAAGAGAATTCACCGGTCGTACCGCACACAAACACCCCTTTAATAGGAGTTGATGCGATCCAATCAGCATATTTTTCAATAACAGATAAATTTACATCCCCATTTTCATCCATTGGGGTGAAGGTGGCCGCAACCATCCCTTCCAGTCTTTCATAATTGTTCATAATGCATTTAATTAGATTTGATATTTCATTTTATTTCTAGAAACTTCCCTTCAGAATAAATGGCGTCCGTATTCCCGGCTGTACCTCACCACTTACGATGAATACCTGATTTCCGACAGAAACAACATTCGTAGTAACCGGAATGCGATAAGGACATTCGAGCGAATCTACCAGAGAATTCGTACTTGTACTGACTACTCGTAACTTGCGGCTGAATCCCGGATGCTCGGAAGATGTAGGAAGAATCTCTTCCACTCCCCCAAATAGCAGAATCTTATCCTCCCCGTATGGTATACCAGTCCCCGCCATTACAGGAAAAGAACCGATCATTTTACTCCATTTTCCAATGCCTGGCTCAAATACGTACCCCTCCGTATGTTCTACCATCGCCTCATCCGGAGCATAACTTCTTCCGCTGAAAAGATAAAATCGTTCCCCTTGAGCCACGCCTACTGCATAGGAAAGAGAAGGACCATTCCAATCCGGCATTTCTTGCCATCCTCTTTCTTTATGCATCAAATCAAGCATGTAAAAATGATGAGTCGACTGTTCATTTACCATAGTCTCTTGCCCCCCAGCAATATAAATACAGTTATCACCCATTGCTCCCGTTGCATTCGCCAACGGAACCGGCAAAGATGGATAACTGACAGAGTCTATCACAAATGAATCTTCTTCTTTCTTTATCAGGAAAACGTTATCACTACACTGCGTACGATCACACCCTCCAATACACAACAATCCTTCCGGCAGACTTATTGAAACTCCATAAGCAAGCGGGCGATCGAGAAAATCATCATAAACAGTCCATTTTCCCGTTTGTAAATCATAGCTATATAAAGTAGACCACCAAGTTTTCGTTCCTCCTTCCCAAGGATACTTGTCAGGAAAGTTAGCTCCGCCCAGCACAAGCAACTTTCCTTCCACTATCCCGGAATATGCACCTGCTAATCCGACGTTCTCCGGCATGCCGGCGCATCCTGGAAGCAGCAATGAGTTTTCCCATTGCACCTCTATCCTCTTTTCCTTTTTTCTCAAACAAGATGTATTCATAAACAATATTATTAAGGATAAACATAAAATGATGAAATGTAGTCTTTTCATATCCCTTCTACCTTTTCACTACTTTCTTTTTCTGCCATCAACTCCTGACTCCGATTGACCTTGAAAATCTTATAAACCTCAAAATGTCTTTCGATGGCATCCCGGTATCCTTTTTCATCCCCTTTTTTTATAAAATCCAGCAAATCAGCATGAGTAGCTATTTTACCACTTTTACTCATTTCTATATTTATAGGTTTCAAATAATCTTTGAATTTTTCTTTCACATAGACAAGTATAGGGTGAATGATTTCCTGAAATTCGGATATTATTTTATTTCCAGTGATTTTATATAGTTTCGTATGAAAAGCCGATTCACTGATTAATGCGTATTCATTATTCTCAAAAACAATTCCCATTTTCACTATCTCGCTTAATTCTTCGATGTCTTTAGGAGTTATCTTACGGAAAATATCGCTTGATATTCCTATTTCAAGTGCAATTCTGAAATCTAACAGATCTAAAATAGTTTCTTCACTCAAAACACGAGGATCTATCACTCTTTTCATCCCTCCTAAAATAGAAGGTTCGGTCAGAACCATTCCTTTGCGAGGACGTGCATGAATCAGCCCCATCATTTTCAAACGACTCAATGCTTCTCTGACAACACTCCTTGCAACTCCTAATTCTGCAGCCAGATTATTCTCATTGGGAATTGAATCTCCACGCCTTAAGTCATTCTTTTTAAAGTAAGTAAGCAGACTGTCTTCCACCTGATCGATTAATGTTGTTTGATTAATTTCTATCTTCATATTATTAGAATTTTACGATTTGTATTATTTGTCTGACAAATAATACAAATGCAATATTAAGGGATTTTTTTTAGAATACAATAATATTAGTATAGAAAAACACTCACTTATGCTGAAAAACATAATTTTCGGCACAGGACAAGAAACGTTCACTTGTTCAACACATTAGAAGATTATTCCCAAACATTGCATCAATTACTTGTCCGCCTCACATAAAACAAATACCTTTACTGCATAATTTTCATTATCCCTTTACAACAAAACAATTATTTTCTTATAGGAAAACAAATAGTTTTTTATAACAGGACAATAGACACCCTATAACAGGACGAGCAAAATTATACTAAGCAGTTTCATAAAAGCTACAGTAAAAAACAATAAAGAATACAGAGAATATATTTAATTATCAGAATAATGGCATATTACGACTTTAAGAAGAAACCGGCTCTCACTACAAAAGAGGGAGAAAAGGATGTGTTGTACCCCAGCATTGTATTTAACGGCACTATCAACACCAAACAACTATTGAAACAACTCGTTGCCCGCACCGGATACAAGCCGGGAGTGGTAGAAGGTACACTGATGGAACTTGTAGACCTCGTGGGAGAATACATAGGACAAGGCTACCGGGTAGAAGTAGGTGAGTTCGGTTATTTTTCCGGAAAGATAAAATCCCGACTGGTGAAAGATAAAAAAGACCTGCGTTCACCTTCCATTCAATTCAACGGAGTGAATTTCCTTGCTTCCAAAACATTCAAGAAGAAAGCAACGGGTAAACTGGAACGGGCTCAAAAACTATTTTTCCAAGCTTCAAGCCAACTGGATGACGAAGAACTGAAAAGAAGACTACTTGAACACGTCAACCGATATGGATTCATCACACGCACCACATATACCGAACTGACCGGACGACTGAAAAATAAAGCATTAGAGGATTTAAAGCGGTTTGCCAAAGAAGGCATAATCTGTAAAGTGGGACGTGGGAATCAAATGCTTTTTGTGAAAAACCAAGAGGATAGTCAAACAGAGCAGAATATATAACATAAAAAAAGGCTATCTATCCCAGACAGCCAATCTTTGTTAACCTTAAATCTAATACTATGAAAAACACACTACAAAGATACGAGCTTTTCGGTTATCTCCAAATTTTCAGGTCAAAGCAGTGTATCTTATAACATGGTTTAATAGAAACAACCAATCCGTTAACATTTAACATAAATCAATTGGATATTAACGAATATCCGCTCAATGAAACCAAACTGTTTTCATTTCGTTATCTCACCATAAAACAAACCTTTCCTATACCTTAATTGTTCATTATATAAACGAATTTCACATGATATGAGCACCAAAGAACAATACTGGAAATATTCCCTCATCGTCATCATCCTATTTATGGGGATCATCATCTTCCGACAAATCACTCCATTCCTGGGAGGATTATTGGGAGCACTCACTATTTATATTCTTGTACGCGGACAGATGAGATATCTGGTAGAAAAACGAAAGCTAAAACGTAGCCTAAGTGCTTTACTGATTACCGCAGAAACTATTTTTGTCTTCCTTATTCCTTTGGGACTGACCGTCTGGATGGTAGTAAATAAACTACAAGATATCAATCTGGACCCACAAACGTATATCGCACCGATCCAACAAGTAGCCGAATTTATCAAAGAGAAAACAGGATATGATGTATTAGGAAAAGATACATTGACATTCATTGTCTCCATACTTCCCCGTATCGGACAAATCATAATGGAGAGTATCAGCAGTCTCGCCATCAACCTGTTCGTCATGATCTTTGTACTTTATTTCATGTTGATCGGAGGAAAAAAAATGGAAGCATACGTCAACGATATTCTGCCATTTAACGAGACCAATACTCAAGAAGTAATCCACGAAATCAATATGATTGTTCGTTCCAATGCCATCGGTATTCCCTTGCTGGCTATCATTCAGGGAGGAGTAGCCACGATAGGTTATCTTCTTTTCGGAGCACCCAACATCTTATTATTAGGATTCCTGACCTGCTTTGCAACCATTATTCCGATGGTGGGCACTGCATTGGTATGGTTTCCCGTAGCCGCTTATCTGGCTATAAGCGGAGACTGGTTCAACGCCATCGGGATTGCCGCATACGGAGCCATCGTCGTATCACAGTCAGATAACCTGATTCGGTTTATTCTTCAAAAGAAAATGGCAGATACTCATCCACTTATCACTATTTTCGGGGTAGTCATCGGTCTGCCGTTATTTGGGTTTATGGGAGTGATCTTCGGTCCGTTGTTGCTTGCGTTATTCTTCCTTTTTGTAGATATGTTTAAAAAAGAATATCTGGACTTACGAAATAACCTCCCGTCGAGATGACAGAACTACCGAAAAATTGTGTACTTTTGCCGTTGTAAAAACGACACTAAAATTTGATGGAAACATTTACATTCAATACTGTCGAACTGATTCTTTTATCAGCGGCAGGCATTCTTTTTATCATTCAGCTCATCTATTATTTTGGTCTGTACAATCGGATACATGCCCATAATAAGGCTGTACGCAAAGAAGAGGTACATTTTTCACGAGAACTGCCTCCACTTTCCGTAATTCTCTGCGCACGCAATGAGGCTGAAAACCTGCGTAAAATCCTGCCAGCCATTCTGGAACAGGATTATCCGCAATTCGAGGTGATTGTCATCAACGATGCTTCCACAGATGAAACCGAGGATATACTGGGAATGATGGAAGAAAAATATCCTCATCTTTACCATAGTTTTACCCCTGAAAGCGCACGCTATATCAGTCATAAAAAACTGGCCCTGACATTAGGCATTAAAGCCAGTAAACATGATTGGCTGGTATTTACAGAAACAAACTGTATGCCGGCAAGTAACCAATGGTTAAAGTTAATGGCACGCAACTTTACTCCGCAGACTCAAATCGTATTGGGATATAGCGGCTATGACCGTACAAAAGGATGGTTGCACAAACGTACCGCATTTGATACCCTCTTCCAATCCTTGCGTTATCTGGGATTCGCTTTAGCCGGAAAACCATATATGGGTATCGGACGTAACTTAGCTTACCGGAAAGAGTTGTTTTTCCAACAGAAAGGATTCTCCAAATACCTGAACCTGCAACGTGGAGAGGATGACCTATTCATCAACCAGTTGGCAACTCCTTCAAATACCCGCGTCGAAACAGACATCAACGCCACCACACGGATAAATCCTGTGTACCGATACAAAGAATGGAAAGAGGAAAAAATAAGCTATATGGCGACCGCAAGATATTATCAGGGAATACAACGATACCTTTTGGGATTTGAGACTTTCTCCCGTCTGTTATTCTATGTTTCCTGTATAGCAGGCATCGCATCCGGCGTCCTCAATTCTCATTGGTTAGTCGCAGGCATCGCACTGTTAATCTGGTTACTACGCTTCATCATGCAAATTGTCGTTATTAACCAAACAGCCAAAGAAATGGGAGGAAACCGGAAATACTATTTCTCATTACCGCTATTCGACCTTCTCCAACCTATACAGTCGCTGAATTTCAAGATTTGCCGATTCTTTCGAGGAAAAGGAGATTTCATGAGAAGATGAATTCATGGAATCAACCGTTGCATATAAATAGCATCCGAACCATCATGATAATAGCATGGCTTTATTCCTGCCGGAATAAAGCCATTTTTCATATATAGCGCAATAGCGGCAGCGTTCGTCACCTTCACTTCCAAAGTAATTTTAGCAGCCTTACATTCGTTAGCTGTCCGAATCGTTTGGTCCATCAATGCTTGTCCCAATCCTTTCCCTCTGAAATCCGGATGGACAGCTATCGAATATATCCTTAAATAATGAGTTCCACCATGGAATAATAAGGAGACATAAGCGATTACCCTATCCCCTTCCATCATTACATAGAAAGTTCCTTTCGAGCGGCTTATCAGATAAGCAAACTGTTCTTTCGAAAAGCTATCTTCCCGAAAACATTCCCATTCTATTTCCAAAATAGCAGGAATATCACTTTGCTGTGCTTTACGAACAAATAAACCCGTCTCCATCATCAATAATGTTTCGCCTCCAAGGCCTGTTCAAAATGATTCAGTAACCGGTAATACATTTCATCACCGATAATGGCATCTTCCAGCCCATGGTCGATACTCGGATTATCATTGATCTCAATAACATAGGCTTTATCATCTACCATTTTCAGGTCGACTCCATACAATCCCTTTCCGATCAGATTCGCAGCTTTAACGGCTGTATCCAACACTACCCGAGGTACCTGATAAATAGGAATCGTATCTACCAGTCCGCAACGACTTCTGCCCGAATCATAGTGGCAGTAAATTTGCCAATGTCCTTTTGCCATATAATATTTGCAGGCATACAGCGGTACCCCATTCAACAGGCCGACACGCCAGTCAAACTCCGTAGGAGTAAATGCCTGCGCCAGTAAGATAGCCGACTTCTCAAAAAGCATCTTCAGACTTGCTTGCAGTTCTTCCTCATTCGAAACCTTTTTCATGCCAATGGAATAAGACCCATCCGGTATCTTCAGAATAAAAGGAGCCCCCACCTGTTCGCTGATCTGCTCAAACGAATGATCGTTTGACTGAAAAATCAGCGTTGACTTAGGAGCAGAAATTTTTTCCTTTTCAAAAAGTTCTTTCAGGTATACTTTGTTCGTACACCGGATGATGGAAAGCGGATCGTCAATAACGGCCATTCCGTTTTGTGCAGCCAATTGCGACAAATGGAATGTATAATGATTCAATGATGTTGTAGTACGAATGAACAAGGCATCAAATTCGAGCAAACGGATGGCGTCATCTTCCGTAATCATTTCCACATGAATATTCATCTTCTTGGCAACTTCTGCCAATTTATGCAAGGCACCTTTGTTGCTGGGCGGAAATTTTTCCTGTGGATCAACCAATACAGCTAAACTATAACGGGAAGCTTTCGCCGACTTAGGCGCACGCCATATTTTCTTATTAAAGTTATCCAATGTGTTGGCAAAGAAATCCTGCTCTTCATCATTGAGCCGATTCAGAGGAAGAAATTGAATACTTTCGATCTGATTTCTGGGATGAGTATTCAAAGCCACCCTCAATAATGGGCAAGGGTAATTCTCAAAAATAAATCGTGCAATCCGCTCCAGACCTTTCTCTCTACATTTGCCAAAGTAAATGTTCAGATACCAAATGTCGTCTTTGACATTGTTCTTCTGTATCCACTGGTAACAGAGGGCTTGCAGACTACGATCCATCCGAACACCCGTCCCGGTCTCCAACTTGTTGATTATATCAACATCCGGAATGACTTTCTGTCCTCTCGTTTGGGCTAACAATGAACAGTAATACCCTTCAGAGTTATAACTGTAATCATCGCTAAGATTAATAACTAACTTCCGGTCTTTTTCTACCGGCTTGTTTTTCAGATAGTCGGAAACAGTCAGGACACTACTTGTCTCGTAATACGGTTTCCAGTCATCCAGATTATCCAACAGGATTAACACATTATTCATAATGGTTAAAAATTAAACCTACAAGAGGATATTAAGTAAATTGGGCGCAAATATAGACATATTATTCACTCCACATCACGCAACAGACTAAATTATTTATGCAGTAGAAAACGGGTAGATAAAAAGAGGATTATTCGTATCTCATGGAGCTTGCCGGATTGATCTTGGTAATCAAAAATGAAGGACCAATCAACATCAATACAGAAGCAAACAAAGTACCCAAATTAATCAAGATAAAAAGTAAAACATTAAAAGATACCGGGACAGTATCTACGTAATAAGTCTCCGGATCAAGTTTGAAGAGTCCGAATTGAGATTGAAGAATACAGAATGCCAAACCAATAGCATTGCCCCATAGCATACCTTTGCCAATCAGAAAGACTGCAAACCAAAGAAAGGTTCTGCGAATCGTGAAATTATTGGCTCCTAATGCTTTTAAAATCCCAATCATATTGGTGCGTTCGATGATAATAATCAGTAAACCGGAAATCATGGTGAAGCCGGCAACTCCTATCATCAAAATCAGAATCACCCATACGTTCAAATCCAATAAATCAAGCCAGGCAAAGATTTGAGGATTCAGTTGTTCGATGTTACGCACATAATACACACCTCCCAGTTCATCTTGCCTGTTGTCAATATCAGTTGCGATCTCATAGGTTATATCTTCCAGTTTATCATAATCTTTCACCTGTAATTCCACACCGGTCACCTGTTCCGGTTGCCAACCGTTCAAGCGATTCACCAGATTGAGATCCGTCAGTAAAAAGAGGTTGTCGTATTCGGAGAAGTTCGTCTGATAAATTCCGGCAATCGTCAGGCGACGAGCACGAATATCATCCTGTATATAATAGGTATATATCTTATCTCCCAGTTTCAACTTCATTTTAGTTGCCAACGCTTTCGAGATAAGCACTTGATTGGTAGATACTGAATCACTGAAAACAGGAATCTCCCCTTCTACCAAATACTCTTTTATAAAATGGGGGTCGAACTCCGGACCTACCCCTTTTAACACCATTCCTTGAAAAGCGTCATCGGTCTTAATCATACCCGGTTTGGTAGAGAAACGCTGCACATGGCTTATCTCCGGATAATCAGCAAGAGCAGTCATCATACTGTCTCCTACCACAATCGGATGAGTTTCGTAAGAACTGACGGCATCCAGATTAGTTATCTGAATATGTGACCCGAATCCTATGACTTTATTTCTCACCTCACTTTTAAACCCGATAACTACCGCCACCGCAATAATCATCACAGCCAAACCAATAGCAATACCCGCCATGGCAATGAGGACCGCAGGACGTGACACCTGCTTTCCGCCATCGCTTTCACGATAGATACGCCGAGCTATGAAAAGTGATAGAGACATTGGGTTAAGTATTAAGTATTAAGTATTAAGTATTAGACATAAAGTATTAGACAATTATACACACGAGCAAACACACAAGAAGCTACGGTTAATACTTAATACCTAATACTTAATACTTAAATTTCATTCTGTTCTTCCCGGATATGCTTCCAAAGCCTTCTGCAAGACAAAAAGCGCACGGGTTAAATCTTCTTTCTTCAATACGTAAGCAATACGAACTTCATTGATGCCGGAACCCGGAGTGGTATAGAAACCGGAAGCCGGAGCCATGAATACCGTCTGACCTTCATATTCAAAATCAGAGAGGCACCATGCACAGAACTTGTCGGAATCATCTACCGGGAGTTTCGCTACTGTATAAAAAGCGCCCATCGGGATGGGTGAATAAACACCGGGAATACGGTTCAAACCGTCAATCAGGCATTTACGACGTTCTACATATTCATCATACGTTTCACGAGAATACTCTTCCGGAGCATCCAAAGAGGCCTCTGCAGCAATCTGTCCGATCAATGGAGGACTCAAACGAGCCTGGCAGAACTTCATGACAGCATCGCGTATCTCCTTGTTTTTGGTTATCAACGCACCAATACGAATACCACATTCTGAATAACGTTTGGATACGGAGTCAATTAATACCACATTATTCTCAATACCTTCCAAATGGCAGGCAGAGATATAAGGAGAACCGGTATATATAAATTCACGATATACTTCATCGGAGAAAAGGAACAAATCGCACTTCTTTACCAGATCACGAATCTGATTCATTTCACGACGGGTATACAAATAACCGGTAGGATTGTTGGGATTACAAATAAGAATCGCTTTGGTACGCTCATTAATCAGTTCTTCAAACTTCTCTACTTTCGGAAGGGAAAAGCCCTCTTCAATGGTCGTAGCAATGGTGCGGATCTTTGCTCCGGCAGAGATTGCAAATGCCATATAGTTAGCATAAGCCGGTTCCGGAACAATTATTTCATCTCCCGGATTCAGGCAGGAAAGGAAGGAAAAAAGTACGGCTTCCGAGCCTCCTGATGTAATGATTATATCGTCTGCTGTAAGGTTGATATTGAATTTCGCATAATATCCTACTAATTTCTCGCGGTAGCTACGATAACCGGCACTTGGACTATACTCCAATACCTTCCGGTCAATATTGCGTATAGCGTCAATCGCGGCCTGAGGAGTGGGCAGATCAGGCTGTCCGATGTTCAGGTGAAACACATGGACTCCACGTTGCTTGGCAGCGTCTGCCAAAGGAGCCAGCTTTCTGATAGGAGATGCAGGCATCTCGTTTCCGCGAATGGATATGGTTGGCATAATTTTAACTACAAATTACTTAATTACTATTTACTTTTTCTACTTGGAGCTGCAAATGTACGCAATAATTTGAATACAGAGACATAAAAACTTTAAAAACCTTAGCAAGGTTAAAATCGTTATGGTAATTTGAAAAGAAAGCTATACATTTGTCATACGGAAAACTTAAAACAATATCATAATGACCATACACCTTATCTCATTTGCTTCAATCCTTCACAAACAAGTCTCGCTACGTAGCTCACACGAAGCTATTTTAAGCGAAATTGAAAAATATTATACCGTAAAGCTCGTTGATTATCAAGATATGGACAAGCTTAGTAGTGATGATTTCAAAATTATTTTTATCGCTACCGGTGGGGTGGAAAGACTGGTCATACAGCAATTCGAAAACCTCCCCCGCCCTGCCATTTTACTGGCAGACGGCATGCAGAACTCTCTTGCTGCCGCATTGGAAATATCCACATGGCTACGGGGACGTGGAATGAAGAGCGAAATACTACATGGCGAATTACCTGCTATCATCCTGCGTATTCATACACTTTATAATAATTTCCGTGCACAACGTTCCTTATTCGGCAAACGTATCGGAGTCATCGGAACTCCTTCTTCCTGGTTAGTTGCCAGTAACGTAGACTACCTGTTGGCAAAACGTCGTTGGGGAATTGAATATGTAGATATTCCATTGGAACGGATTTATGAACAATTTCAACAAATAACGGATGAGCAAGTCGGAGCATCATGTGCAGCTGTAGCATCGCAAGCTCTTGCCTGTCGCGAAGGAACTCCCGAAGATTTAATCAAATCCATGCGGCTGTACCGGGCGATAAAAAAGGTATGTCAGGAAGAAAATCTGGAAGCACTGACATTGAGCTGCTTCAAATTGATTGAACAAATCGACACTACCGGATGCGTGGCATTATCTTTATTGAATGATGACGGGATAATAGCAGGTTGTGAAGGCGATCTTCAATCTGTATTTACGCTATTAGCAGTGAAAGCGCTTACGGGCAAGGACGGATTTATGGCAAATCCTTCCATGATTAATTCCCGTACGAACGAGCTGATATTAGCACACTGCACCATAGGACTCAAACAAACGGAGAGATACATTATCCGCAATCATTTTGAAACAGAAAAAGGAATTGCCATACAAGGGTTACTTCCAACAGGAGACGTAACGATTATAAAATGCGGCGGTGAATGTCTGGACGAATATTACTTATCTACTGGAACATTGACTGAAAATACCAATTATATTAATATGTGCCGCACGCAAGTACGCATCCGCATGAATACTCCAGCCGAGTATTTTCTGAAGAATCCATTGGGAAATCATCATATTATGCTTCATGGTAACTATGAAGATACATTGAACGAGTTTTTCCAGGCAAATGCTTGCAAAAGAACTGAATAACATCTCAAAACATCCTTAAAGAAAGCGCCTCCTTAATAAACAAAATAAATTATCAGTTTATTAAGGAGGCACTTTGGAGATTGACTAAATTCTATTTCTTTATTCAATTTCTCTTTCTTCCCATTTTCCATTATGCCACTCTGCAACTGAAGTAAAACCTGCCTTCTTCAAAGCAGCCAATGCCTCGGCACGTCCATTATTAATCCGTTCCGGATAATGCGCATCACTGTTCACCTGTACTCTGATACCTAGTTCTTTCAGGAATGAAAAATATCGTTTATTGGGATAGAACGTTCCTAAATCGTGATAAGATTTAGTATTTATTTCAACGATATAACCATATTCGGCAATGGCGGTGAAATATTTGCGAACCAATGCATCATACCACGGTTCATCCAATAATCCCGGACGATAACAGGAAGCATTATAATGCATCTTGTCAGCATGACCGACAATATCAAATCCTCCCAATTCTACCATACGAAGCAGGTTCTTATAGTAAAGGTGGACAACAGAATCCAAGTCACCATCGAAGTGCTTGTCTACCAATTGACGGAAAAGATCTGCCGGAGTATCAATATCTACGATTTTTCCTTCCGGAGAGTACAACATATGTACGGAACCTATCCGGTAGTCAAGTGGTAGTTTTTGAAAACAGGGTAAAGAAGGGTTGCTTTCTTCGTTCAGGTAATCTATTTCAAGACCAATGGCAAGCTCTATTTTATCTGCATATTTCTTCTTCAGACGGGAAAATTCGGAAAGGTAATCATCCATTCTATCCCACTCCATCGTCCATGCAGTAGAAAACGGCAGTGGAGCATGGGAAGAAATGCCATAGGAAGTAAATCCTTCACTGATAGCAAAACGAATAAAATCTTCCATATTGGCGCGTCCGTCACAATACAGACAGTGGCTATGATAATTGGTTAGGTTTGTCATACAAGGTTATATGTTGTCCGGGATATATTATCAAAGTTATTATCATTATCAGACTATTCTAGTGATACAATGGCACAAATCAGCCTTCTATTTCACTAAGTTCCAGCCATCGCATTGTTTTCTCATCAATCAGGTCATTGACTTCAGGCAAACGTTTCGATTTCTCTGTCAATTCGTCAACAGAAAGGGTACCGCTACATAAGAGTTCTTCAATCTGCACTTTTTCTGTTTCTAATTCTGCTATCTCCTTTTCCAATTGCTCGAACTCTCGTTTTTCCTTGAAACTCATCTTCCGTTTGTCGTTCAAACGAACACGGGCAGTCTTTTCTTCCTGCGGCTTTTCAGCTTCTTTCTCCTTTTGAGCTTTCGCGTCTTTCCAGTCACGATAGTCGCTATAGTTTCCGGGGAAGTCGCGAATATCTCCCTGTCCATTGAATACCATCAAATGGTCTACTACCTTATCCATAAAGTAGCGGTCGTGAGAAACAACAATCACACAACCTTTGAAATTTTGAAGATATTCTTCAAGCACGTTCAGAGTGATAATATCGAGGTCGTTGGTAGGTTCGTCAAGCACCAGGAAGTTAGGGTTACGCATCAGGATGGTACACAGATAAAGACGACGACGCTCGCCCCCGCTCAACTTATAGACATAGCTATGTTGCGTTTCGGGAGTAAACAGAAAATGCTGTAAGAATTGCGAAGCAGTCAGTTTCTTTCCATTACCCAGTTCAATCACTTCGGCAATATCCTGCACTACATCAATAACCTTCATTTGTTCATCGAACTGAAGGCCATCCTGCGAGTAATAGCCGAAACGAACAGTTTCACCAACATCCACCGTTCCACTGTCGGGCGCAACCTGCCCCATTAATATCTTGATGAAAGTAGATTTACCTGTTCCGTTATTTCCCACAATGCCCATCTTTTCATAGCGGGCAAAGATATAAGAAAAATCATCCAGTATCTTCAAGTCACCGAAGCTCTTAAACAAGTGATCGGCCTCGAATATCTTACTACCGATATAGGATGCTTTCACCTCCAGCTTCACATTATCATTGTTGAAACGTTGCTTTGCCACCTTTTCCAATTCATAAAAAGCATCTTCCCGGTAACGGGCTTTATGCCCGCGTGCCTGCGGCATCCGGCGCATCCAGTCGAGTTCCGTACGGTAAAGGTTGTTGGCACGTTCTATTTCTACACTTTTAGCTTCGATACGTTCCTGACGTTTCTCGAGATAATAACTGTAGTTACCTTTATATTGGTAGATTTGTTGATTGTCTATTTCGATAATCTCCGAACAAACACGATCAAGGAAATAACGGTCGTGCGTCACCATCAGCAAACTAAGATTGGTACGACGCAGGTAATCTTCCAGCCATTCGGTCATATCCAAGTCCAGGTGATTGGTTGGCTCATCAAGGATAAGCAGATCCGGCTCGGTAATCAACGCATTGGCTAAAGCAACGCGCTTCAACTGTCCACCGGACAGTTGCTTCACTTTTTGGTCGAAGTTGCGGATTTTGAGTTGCGAAAGAATTTGTTTGGCTTTCTGTTCATATTCCCAGGCTTTCTCCTGATCCATACGCGCCAGAAGATTTTCCAATCCCGGATGACCTTCAGTCTCCATGCAACGTTCATACTCTTTTATCAGTTCCACGGTACTGTTACCGTGATGGAAACAGGCTTCAAGCACGGTCAACTCTTCGGGATACTGTGGATCTTGTTCCAGATAATCCACCCGAAGGTCACGCCGGAAAACAATGTTACCGCTATCATAACCTTCTTTTCCGGCGATTATATTCAATAAAGTAGTTTTTCCGCTGCCGTTCTTCGCTATCAATCCTACACGCTGGCCTTCAGCAATGCCAAAAGATATATTTTCAAAAAGAACCAAGTCACCGAAGGACTTGGTCAGGTTATCTATCTGTAAATAAGGTACAGCCACGTAATTTAGTAATTAGTTGGTTAGTGATTAGTGATTAATAATCACGGATTTATACTCTTCAATAATGTCGCAAGGTTCTCCAGCCTTTACTTTACTCCATGCCAGTTTCAACGGGTCGATGATACGGTCTTTATATTGTAATACAGGAGCTTCCCGGTTACCGTCAATCAACGTTTTCCATTCCATACCTTCCACTTCATTCGTCAGAATTATACAGACTGTGATGCCGATTGCCAACCATTCCTCTTTCTTTTTCGAGCCAATCTTACCGCTATTAATCACTTGCTGAAGTTTCTCCAGGTCTTCTTCTATTCCCTGAAAATCTTTTTTCAATTCCTGCTTCACGGTGGATACCACCCATTCGTACGCTTCATTAATCAAATAGATTTCAGAAAGACGGGCCGGGATCAGTTCAGCAGGATACTTCTGCCCTTCTTTGCGTACCTCCAAAGTAGCGATTACATCTTCCGCCTCCTTCACAACTCCGCCTTTAGGTACAGTAAAAGAACATTCGAAAGCAATATCGTCAACTCCTGTAATCCACAAATGGGAAGTATAATAAGTCCCCTCCTCCTGAAACATTTCTTTGCTATACGCACATTCCCACGTTCCGACTTTCACCAACGAAGCCGAATCATTCTCTTTCAGTTCCTGCCGGATGACGTCTTTACCATAACCGGCTTTTCCTTTAAATGCGGATATACGAAAATTTCCCGTCCATACTTCGGGATTATAGAAAAGAAAAGAGCCTTCGCCATCTTCAAACTCATTCCAGTCTGATGGATAGTTCATAGAAAACCATGCTCCGGGAGAGATAAATTTCTTGCCTTGCATCCTTTTATATTAAAATGATTACTTGGGCAAAAATACGAATTAAAAACGAATATCATTTACCTATCGGCTGTATTTTCCTCCGCACTTCTTTAGAAATCTCCAAAAACATATAATTCAACTTTCCGGAATGGATTCCTTCTTCGTTTTCCTTATACTTCTTATTAGCATACTGCTTCGATTTCTCGAAAGTCAGTAACGACATCTCATTCTGCGATTTGCCTACCATTGTAGAATCCAGTTGTTCATCCGGGAAAAAATCATCCAGATCGACATCACCAATCATCGTTGTCTCCAGGAAGTTTTTATTCGTGTGCGAATTATCCGTATAGTATCCTACAAACATGTGCCCCGGTGTACGTACCAGAATAGGATCAATATTAATGGCGCGAAGCAACGACGCAAACAACACACTCCCATCCACACAATTAATCTGTGAAGATTCCAGTGCATCATCAAACGTACGGACACGCTGCGAGAAAACAACATTGCTCGAAAGGCTGGTATTGGAAACAGAACTATAACGGAATTTACGTTTCTGCAATATATTCCAAAGGGCATATACCTGCTTGTCTACCGCCCCTTTAGCCTTACTTTGATAACCGAGAAAGCGATTAACAATCCGAGTATTCAATGCTTCACGAAGTAACTGATCGATCATCGGATTTTCTTCATTGACATAAGCCGCAAAGAAAATACTGGTATCATGGAATTTAGTTCCGTTAGCCACATACCCCAACAGACACTCATTGATGCTACGCACTGAAAAAGTACGCACCCGTTGTCCCAAATCTTTTCCGTTCATCTCCACTGTGATGGCTACGCTTACCGGCTCTGCCTGCACCTCATTTTTCAGTGCCTCATAATTCCAGATAATATCAGGATAAATCGTATATTCTGTCCTGGGCTTGTTTAATACAAATTCCGACACCGAGCGGGAGAAAAAAGGCGTTTCGGCTACTTCAATCCGCACACGACTATAAGCTGTCTTCGATTTCAACCGAACGGCAATACACGACTTCGGATTTCCCAAAGACGTCGAATCCGACGGAACAATCACTTGTGCATCAGTGGTGGCAACAGACAGAATCGCCGAAGGAAATATATTTCCTCCCAGATCGTCTACAATCTCAAAACCGGAATTGAATGAAGTATATTTAAACACAGACATACCGCCAAGGAGAATTAACAGTACCACAACAGATCCTATTATTTCCTTCCGATGTCGTTTTAAGTCAATTTTTATCATTATTTGTAGTTTCTATAGTCAAACATTTCTATTGTATCTCGCTAACAAAGATAACAAATAGCGAGCGTTTTTTCCTCTTACAATCAACAAAAACTTCCATATTCCGTATCAATTCCCGGAATTCACAGAATGTAACACGATTGTAACGTCTGTTTCATCTGCCCGTAACAAAGTCTCCTCATCTTTGCAAAGGATAAAATAAAAACGTAACTTTGTCATATCACATTAATACATATATCTTATGAACGATTACCGTATTCTAGTTGTCGACGATGAAGAAGACCTCTGTGAGATTCTGAAATTCAATCTTGAAAACGAAGGTTATGAGGTTGATACAGCAAATTCTGCCGAAGAGGCAATGAAGATGGACATCAGCAGTTATCACTTAATTCTCCTCGATGTGATGATGGGAGAAATCTCCGGTTTCAAAATGGCCAACATCTTGAAGAAAGACAAAAAAACAGCAAAAGTGCCTATCATCTTTATCACGGCAAAAGATACTGAAAACGATACTGTGACCGGATTCAATCTGGGAGCAGACGATTATATTTCGAAACCTTTCTCCCTGCGTGAAGTCATTGCCCGTGTGAAAGCAGTATTAAGACGTACGGTAACAACGGAAACGGAAAGAGCACCCGAACGTCTTACTTATCAGTCGCTCGTTATTGACATCACAAAGAAGAAAGTAAGTATCGACGACGAAGAAGTGCCATTAACTAAAAAAGAATTTGAAATATTGCTTCTACTGGTACAGAATAAGGGACGCGTATTCTCACGCGAAGACATTCTAGCCCGTATCTGGAGTGACGAAGTGTATGTGCTCGACCGTACCATCGACGTAAACATCACCCGTTTACGTAAAAAGATAGGTATATACGGCAAACGTATTGTCACCCGTCTCGGATATGGATACTGTTTTGAAGCTGAATAAGTAATAATACCGAATTAAGCAATTATTATGAACCTGCCTGTAACTCAAAAACATTTTCTTTCTTTCAGCCGGAAGCTGTTCCTTTCGGTTATTTCACTCTTTCTGGTATTTGCCATTTGTTTTATTGCGTACCAGTATCAACGTGAACGGGAATATAAAATAGAACTGCTGAATACAAAACTGCAAGATTACAACAGCAGACTCTACGAACAATTGGAAGAGCAACCCCTTGATAGCGAAATAATCAGCGGTTATATCAACAAACATATTCTGGAAGACTTGCGTGTGACCCTTATTGATGCAGAAGGAAATGTTGTTTACGACAGTTATCCAAATCATAATAACCAAATAGAAAACCATCTGAATCGTCCGGAAGTACAGAAAGCAATAAAGCATGGTAACGGATATGACGTACGTCGTACTTCGGAAACAACCGGAGTTCCCTATTTTTATTCGGCCACTCGTTATAAAGATTATATTGTCCGTTCGGCTTTGCCTTATAACGTCAGCCTCATCAACAACCTGCAAGCAGATCCACACTATCTATGGTTTACCATCATCGTGACCTTATTATTAATGATTATCTTCTATAAATTCACCAACAAACTGGGCACTTCCATCAGCCAGCTCCGTGAATTTGCCATGCGTGCCGACCGAAACGAGCCTATCGAAATGGCTATGCAATCCGCTTTTCCACATAATGAACTAGGAGAAATCTCACAACACATCATCCAAATCTACAAACGATTGCACGAAACCAAAGAAGCTCTCTACATCGAACGTGAAAAGCTAATCACTCATCTCCAAATCTCGCACGAAGGATTAGGAGTATTCACAAAAGACAAGAAAGAAATTCTAGTCAACAATCTTTTCACCCAATACAGTAACCTGATTTCGGATTCCAACCTGGAAACAACAGAAGAAGTCTTTGCCATCAACGAACTAAAAGAGATTATTCATTTTATCAATAAGAACCAGCAGGAACGCTCGAGAGGAAAAGGCGAAAAACGAATGTCAGTTACCATCAACAAGAACGGGCGGACATTTATCGTAGAATGTATCATCTTCCAGGATGCCAGCTTTGAGATTTCCATCAACGATGTCACCCAGGAAGAAGAACAAGTAAGACTCAAACGCCAACTGACTCAAAATATCGCCCATGAGTTGAAAACTCCTGTCAGCAGTATTCAAGGATATCTGGAAACCATTGTCAGCAACGAGAATATTCCACGTGAAAAGATAAACGTATTCCTCGAACGTTGTTATGCACAAAGCAATCGTTTGAGCCGGCTGCTACGCGACATCTCCGTACTCACCCGCATGGACGAAGCCGCCAGCATGATTGATATGGAACGAGTGGATATTAGTGTACTGGTCGGAAATATTATCAATGAAGTATCTCTGGAACTCGACGAAAAGCATATCACAGTAATCAACTCTCTGAAAAAGAGCATACAAGTCAAAGGTAATTATTCATTGTTATATTCCATCTTCCGCAACCTGATGGACAATGCCATCGCATACGCCGGAAGCAATATTCAGATAAATATCAACTGTTTCCGTGAAGATGAGAATTTCTACTATTTCAGCTTCGCCGATACTGGTATAGGTGTATCACCCGAACATCTGAACCGTCTCTTCGAACGCTTCTACCGGGTAGACAAAGGTCGCTCACGCAAACTAGGCGGAACAGGATTGGGACTGGCTATTGTGAAGAACGCCGTTATTATCCACGGCGGCAACATCTCCGCCAAGAACAATCAGGGAGGCGGACTTGAGTTTGTATTTACACTGGCAAAGGAGAAATAGAGGGGTAGCTACATTTTAAAACATTTCCCGAATCATTACTTCGGCTTCCTTCATCCAAGATTTCTCTCATAACACGACACCTTCATTGGTGACGTTAATATAAAAAGGGGGGGGAATGGGCGGTTCTCCCAAAGTTTTTTGAGCGTGACTATCGGGCTGATAGAGACTCCGGTTTTCAGTTCCAGTTCGTAAAGTGGCAGTGTGATAGATTCTTCGTCCTTCAATGTCATTTTCTCGCCGTCGAGCAGGATAAGCAGGTCAATATCACTGTCGCTACGCGCTTCGTTCCTTGCTTGCAAACCATATAAAATAGTTTTTGCCGTAGGAGCCACGCGACGTATAATCTCTCTTATTTGTTTCGTTTCATAAATTTTCCATTTATTATAATCAATGCTACGGGCAAAGATAACAATTCCGGTGCAGATTGTTCTGTCAAGAACCGATTATTTCCCCCGGCACACAAAGAAAGATTCGTTTCTCTCATCCGGCAGCAGGCTACAGCAGCGGCGAGTGAAAACGAATCTTTCATCTTAAAGGGTCGTGCGGCAATGCCGGAAGGAGCCTTTGGCAATACAGAAAAGTCCTTTTGCAGTGCAGGAACCCGTCCTTTTTATAGCACCGGAAAAGCATCCGGCTTTATGCTGCCGGATCGGGAGCCTCTCCTCCCCCTTCACCACCGCCACCTTCGCTGGGAGTAGTGGATTTTCCGCCCCATTCTTCCCAGAAGATATTGGAATCGACGAGGGAACGGGTGGTAACCTGGTTGTTGGATGAACGGCTCGTTTCAGGGATGAAGCGGACACGGACGCCGGTGATTTGCTTGGCAGTCACTTTGTCGGGGGAGTCCACTCCATTGCCCGAAGCAACGGCTGTGTAGTAGAATGTGCCCACGCCGTCGAGTTTGACGGTGCGGCCGTCTGCCATGTAGCTACCTAATACGCTGCCAAGGGACTTGAGCACGGCAAAGGTGTCGGCAGGGCTTACGGTGGATTCAATGGCAAGACGTTTTGCCACTTCGTCCGTCGTGACAGGTTTGCCAACGGTGATGGATTGCGGATACCACATTCCATTGATTTTCTGTTTTACTTTCTTGAAGAATCCCATAAGTTGATGTTTTTTACCTCTTCCCTGCCGCATCCCGATAAGACTAATACTCGGTGACGGACTTTGCTTATCTCGGTGACGACCTTTGCCTACCTCGGTGTCGGACTTAGCCTACCTCAGTGACGACCTTTGTCTGTCCGTGTCTGCAAGCATTTCCTGATGGGGTGCTGCAAGAAGGAAGCGTGATTAATAAATGTTGCGAATTATCTCAATTATCATATTTGCCGTTCCCCTCCGTATTCCGCCAGCGCGCAAAGCAGTTCGCCCAGTGCAAGGCCGCCGTTGAAGGCTGACACGTAGTTCTGCGTGTCGGTCACGTCCTCGTTGAAATGGTTGAGACGGTCGGTGATGGGGGAAAGAAAGAGGATAGGTTCGCCTGAGGTGCTGATTTTTACCACGCCGTGGGTGGTTTCGATGGAGTTTGCCGTATACCCTTCGGGGGCTGCAGCGGCAAATTCTTTAAGGGCTTGGGCGTCTATCGTGTCGTATGAACCGTAGTCGGTGACGTTGACGGAGCCTACTGCCGTGAAGGTGGACGCTCCTTCACACACGAGTTGCGGTGCGGGGAAGTTGGGCGGCGGGACAAGTTTGCATGCGCCGCCGGGGTAACAGTGCAGGCGGGCGTTGACGGTTTCGGCCAGACTGAACACGGCAGGGGCTACGTTGGAAGCGATGAAGGTGCCTACGCGGTCGTCGATAAGGTTGTGTTCCGGATCGGTATGGCTGTCGGGATTTCCGTCGTGGATAAAGAAGTTGCCGCCGAGGACAACGGTTCCGTTATGGGTCACTGCCGGGTCGGGATAGTTGGCGGTGCTGACGCTGATGATGAGGTCGGCGGCATCGGCAGCAATGGCTTGCGGGAGCACTTTGTATTTTTCGAGGGAACTCGAAGTGTTGACTCCCGTTGCCATAAGGTCTTCGATGCAGCGGACTACGACTTGCAACGGTTCTTCTCCTTCTCGGGGAAGGGAGAAGACAGCACGGGGTTGGCTCATGCGGTTGTCTCCGTCGCACGGAGTGTTTATCACTTCAGGGAATGGTAAGGCGGCGGGACGCAGTTTGGGGTTGGTCAGGGCGTTGAGCACGGGTTCCGTTTCCCAGTTTTTGTTGATGATGACGAGTATCTTTTTCATAAGTGTGATGTTTTTTATGGTTGTTACCTTGATCAGTTGCGTCGCTTCCGGCAATTGCTCCTATCGAGGAAGGTATCCTATAAAGAGAAGTGATGTTCGCTTCTCAAGTCGGCGACAAGGGAAAAAGGACAAGGTTCATGATATTGCCGCCGACTGCATCCCCCAGCGGCTTGGGACGTATATGATGTAGGGGGACGGGATGGAGTGACCTGGATACCCCGTCCCCGTGTGTCATTCTTAAAAAGCGAGGATGGGGCGCACGGCGGAATCGGAGTTGTACCTGACATTATGCCAGCATTGCACAACGTTCGCCTGCTTACCCACAAACCACGTCCATATACCCGAATCGGAGTACGTCGAGGAAGAGAAGAATTTCTGATAGCTCCCATTCGGGATTGCGTCATAGTTCCCAGTGCCCAACGGTTCGAAATAGGCATTTATCTTACTTACGAGTTCTGTCTGATTACTCCATCTATACAGGTTGGGGGTTAGGTCGTTGCCTTCGTTTATGGCGTCATCCCAGCTTGGGAGACCGCCCAGATTGGCGGTAAAGTCATACCATTGACCTATGGAGGGCAAGTACCACCCCGTCGTCTTTTCGGGAGCCTGTACAACATAATCCTTCACGGCCTTGAAAGCGGGATAAAAATTTTCGAGTTCTTTGTTGTTTGCGGCCGCATAGTCGATTACCGTGGTGTAATTAAGTAGTCCGTTGATGTCTGCGTTGCAGGCAACTTTATCCGTGCATTTCGTCAGCTCGGAGAAATCGTGATCTTCCCCCCAACTCATAAGGCTTTTGGTTACGGTCTTCAATGACATGACCAGACCATGCGGCGTGGCAACGCCTTTTGCTGCCAACACCTGTTTTTCTTTGTCGCCGATGCGCGAGGGGTCGGTCTGGAAAACGATGCCGATGCAGGTCTTGTTCGCATCGAGGGCGGTAGACCATGTGCCGTCTGCATAATAGAAGTCACCCACCTTAACGATATCCGAAATATCCGTTACATCCTGACTTACCCAGTCAGTGGTCATATCTACAGACAAAGTTACCGCCGGATCGTTTCCGACTGTAATCAGGTTTCCGGCAGCCCGTACCCAGTTGTTGCGTTTCAGGGGGATGTTGGCAGGAATGTCTCTATCGTTCATCGTTATGCTACCTGTCCCGGTAAACGTAAGTTTTATTCCGCCCAACGTGGCGTCGGCAGTGGTAAAGACATAATCGGAGAAGAGGATTTTGCAGTTGTTTCCATTGATAGTAATATCCGTGCCGTCCATTGAGGTTGTGATGTAGGTGGCATCGTAGGTAGCTGTCGGGCTTACCTCCTCGCTAAAAGCATTGAATTCTGACGGAACGGTGTATGTTGCCGTCATGTCTTTACATTTGCCTATCATCTCGGTGTTCTTTTCCGCAATCGTCACTTTCGTAAGCGGACGGACAAGCGTGGCGGTAAGGTCGTTCTTAGCCGTAGCGCCTTTGGTGAACGGTACTACTGCCGCAAATGCCTCACGTAGTTGGTCGGCGTATGTATAAGCAGCGGTGATGATAGTCACTTTCTTCAAGCCATCGGCATTATCAGTCTTGTAATACTTATCGGGATAGTGGTCGCCTGACGCCGTTGCACCCGAAACGATGTAATCCGCCCAAAGCACGGCTTTGTAGTCACCTTGGTCTGCCAATTCAAAACTAAATGTAATGTTAGCGGCACCAGCCGTTACCAACTGCTCCTGGCGTACTCTTCGTGTAGAGCCATCTTTCGTCCACACTTCGAGGATGCAGCGCAGCGTATGGCCGGCGGGAAACGTAGCGGGGGCGGAAGCCCGTGTTTTTACAAAATCGGCAGGCATTCCGATGCTCATGCTTACTTGGTTGCTGTCCGCAGTCGGGGAAGCGTCGGTGTCGTCCTGACTGCACGAGGTGAATAGCCCTGCCAGAGCCATTAACCCGAAGAAAAGGTTCTTTTTCATACTTCTGTTCATCGTTTACTGTGATTAAATTTGTTTTATTATATTGACCTGTCATTTCAGAAAGAATCGAGGTCGATGTCTATCTCGTCGTCATATCCGGTGTCGATGTTGATGCCTCCCTGCATTTCGTTGGTGAGGAAGTTGCCTCGCAGGGTGGTGAGGTGTCCCCGCCGGTAGGGCACTTCCAGTCCCCGGGTACGCGACACTACCTTTCCGTTGGCGTCCGCCAATTCAATATTCAGGGGCACAAAGGATTCCGTGCCGTTCACGAAGATAAAGTCCGAACCTAGCGGACATTTCTCCGTGCCGTCGTCGGGGATGGTGAGAGGGGTGGAGAACGTCACGCCCTGCACGGAGTTCATCGGCTTGCCCGTGGCGGTGTTGAATCCTAACGGGAAATAGAACCCGTAGGAAAAGGTGACGGTGTAGGTGTTGTTGCCGCCTTCGGCATCGCGTTGCCGCTGTGTTTTTGCCAGAAACTCCTGCACGTCGGTGGCGATAATACGGTATTTTGCCAACGGGCGCACCATGTCGACTTTGGCTTGTACGCGGACGTTCCATTCGTCCCGGTAGGGGCGCAGGTCAAGGGTGGTGCTGCCGTAGAGGCAATCGCGGTAGCCAGTGCTTCCGGTGTAGGGCGTGGTGCAAGTTACTTGCTGCAAGTTCTCCGTATTATAATAGAGGTCGGTGGTCGTGCCTGCCACAACGTAGTCCGTCCATACGGCGAGGGTGTATTCTACGGCGTACAGCTTCAAATGGACAGGGAGCGTGATTTTCCCGTTGCCGGCTTCGTCGGCATTGTCCATGACGGTCACTTGCCGGGCTGCCGGTTTGCCGTCGCGCCATGCTTCGATGATGAAGCGGCGGCGGTAATCCGTTTGTTCTCCGGCACGGGCTTTTGTGATTCCGCGGTGTGCCTTGTTGGTGATGATTTCCAGTGGTAGGAGTTCGAGGTCGAGGGTCACTTCGGTACTGACCTCTACAAGCGTGGGGTCGATGCCTTCCTCACCGTCCGGTGTCATCGCGGGATAGTCGTGTACACAAGCGGCAAGGACGGTTGCCAACATGAAGGTGATAAATCCTATAGCATATTTCTGTTTCATAAGCCGTTACTTTTTAAGGTTGAAGCGATAGACGATAGAAAGCCCCATGCGGGTGATGCCCCAGTAGTTCTTCGTCCGTGTGTCTATCCGTGCGCCGTTGTCTATATTATAATAGGTGTCGTACTTCATGTTGGCATAGCCTGCACCGAGGGTAAATTCTCCCGCCCAATGTCCGCCGAGCGGCAACAGATAACCATAGCTGACGCCCGCGCCCAGCAACGGACGGTCGGCGTCTTGATAACGGTCGCGATTCCACTTCACATTGAACCAGCCTACGTGGGCATGAAGACCGAAGAAATGTCCCGAGCCGGGCTTCGAGAGCCAGTAACGGGCTTCGGGTTGCAGGGTGAAGGTCTTCACGGCATGTTTGCCGCTGATGTGCCACGGACACCACAATATCGGCAACTCTACGGAAAGATGCTTGCCGACCTGCACTTCCGCCGCCACGTTCATAATCGTGCCCGCCCAAGCGGCAAGGTTGGTTTTCACGCCAAGGTAACGACCGTTGGCGGGAAGTGAAGGCGAGGTAGCTGTAGAGGTGGAAGCGGTGGAAGAAGAAGGAGTAACTGAAGCAGAAGAAGCAACCGAAGTAGAAAGAGCAGTAGCTGCATCGGGTGCAACAGGTGCAGTAGCTGCATCCGGCACAACAGCCGTGGCAGCCACGGCGGAAGAGTCAACAGGCTCTTTGTCTCCCTGCAAGGCAACCGGAAGGGCTTCCTGTTGTTCCTGTCGCCTCGCCGCACTTGCAGGCTCTTGCCGGTTTTGCGGAATCTCGCTTTGGCAATCTTGGAAACCTCGGCAACCTACCACGACGACTTCTCCCCACAAGGGATGAGCCAACGGGTGGTTGAGTGTCCGGAAATGCCGCTCGCGCAGTCCGTAGTGGTCGATAAGATAGCCTTTCAGATTGTTGGCACGCCAGTAGGCGGCGCGCAGATTCGACTTTTCATCGTCCCAACTGCCGGAATAGCTCTGCACGTAGAGGGTGTCCTGACGTTTACGAAAGGTGCGCAGCCGTTTCTTCAACTTCCGCAACGACAGTCGGTTGTCCGCATATTCCGTCTTGAACATCCGGATACGTGAAGGATAGCTGAAAATAATCAGGCTGTCTGCCGAAGGTGAGGAAAGGACGGCAGCATCCGGCTGACCGCGCAAGGGAACAACCGATAGACATAGCAAAAATGCCAGTACGAAGTAACGGAATGTACTCCACGCTACGTTTTGTTTGTTTTTCATTCTCATACCTGTAACATAAGATTACAAAAATTTATATACAAGAAAGGCGTAAGTGTCCGTATGCTTATCCGTCAATCGGGGCCTTCGCACTGCCCATACCGTAGATAAGCAACAGAACACTCACGCCATTGGCGTATATAAAGCTTGTGTATCGTCCCCCTCCCCTCTCCGGACGGAGGGGGAAGCGGGGGCGCAAACAGGCATCCATATAAACAATGGAACGTGAGCATTTGTTGCATTCATCTTCACGGTGACAAGTCAAAGGTGCGAAGTTTGATTGACGAAGATGATATTCTTCAAACGCTTTCCGTTATCTAAAAATCACGCCCTCTCTCACAAGGGCAGTGACAAAGATAAAGAAAAGCCGAAAAACAGCAAACAATATAGGCTAAACTTTTATTCGCCGGGGCAAAAATAATTATTTCAGCCCGACGAAGGACAAAATGGGAATGGACAGATTCATGGACAAAATAGAGAAGAGGCTGTCAGGAAAAGGCTTGGCGCATACAAACAGTAAGGGCGACCCGTTTTTTAACGAGCCGCCCTTACTGTTTGTTATCTATCTTTTCACAATGCCTCAATTTCTTCAGCAGTGAGTCCCGTACATTCTGAAATTAAATCGATAGCCAAACCTTTGGATTTCATCATACGGGCGGACGATTCTTTTCCTCTCAACATACCTTTCTGTTCGGCAAAGTCCAACGTATTGAAATAATCGTTATAAACTTTCCATTCCTTCTCATATTGAGCTCTTTCCTCCGGAGTCATATTCGCTTTGGAGGCCATCTTCTCAAGTCGTTCAAAAACGGCTTTACGTGCCTTGAAAGGCATTCTATCAAGTGTATCCATATGCTTTAATACATAAATCCATCGTTCAAAATCGTTACTACACTCATCCTCTTCTTTGTCAAAGTTAGGCAGTTCGATAAAAATCTGCCGAAACTTGTTATTGAAAAGCTGTCCTGTATCCCGGTCGGAAAGGATTACATCAGTCCTTATCTTCGCAGGCATGTCCTTGTCAATCACAAAGTTCATAAAAAACACTCCGTATACAGCATCCAACCGGAAGTCCCAAGGACCGCTTTTAGCTTGTTGCGTAATCGCACGAGAGAGGTAGAAGAGAGCACGATCTTTAAAGTAAGGTTGCTCACGATTCTGCATTTCTACGATTATCCGTTCACCTGTGTCAGTCATACAGTAGATATCGTAGATAATCCCCCGTTCTGTTTTTACTTCCGGCTGCTGTTCGTTGTTAAGGAACTGGATGTCGGTAATCACGTGCTCTCCAGAGAGCAAATCGTTCAAGAAGTCGATTAATAACTCCTTTTCTACCTCTCTGCCGAATAAAAACTTAAAGCCATAGTCGGTAAAGGGATTAATAAATCTTCCCATTATTAATGTAATGGTTGTGTATATTGACAACAAAGATAGACATTTTTTGTTTAATGATGAAAGTTCCGGGTTAATATTGCTGAATGACTGGAAGAACCGATTCTATAAATCTTCCCCTGCCATAATGTGACGGATTTCCGCATCAGTGTCCGAACCTTCGGGCAGACCAAGCTTCACACGGATGCGGTATCGGGTTTTGGACACACTTGCCACGCTGATGCCGAGCGTCCGCGCCAGTTCTTCGTTGGATTGTTTGAGCAGAACCAACATACAAAACAGTTCCTCGCTACGTGTCACCGCCGGACAGGCTTCACGAAGATGCAGCAGCGCCGACGGATAGACGGACAAAAAGGCGTTACGGAAATCCTCTTCTTCCTTACGGGTGAGCAAGTGGGATTGAAGGCTTTCCATCACGCTGTCAAGTTCGCACGTGTTGCGGTGGCGCGCCTGGATATCAGAAAGCTGGCGGATAAGGGAGCGGTTGCGTTCGTACAAGTCCTGACGGGCGGCTATCAGTTCGTGAAGCCTGCTTTCCTGGTCACGTAACCGTTCGTCAGCCCGCTCATGTTCCTGCGCCTCGAGCTGCCACCGGAGCCGCAGATTGCGGTGGCGCATCACCATCCAGCCGGCTATAAAAAAGACGAGTAGCAATGTACACACTCCGGCTATGAAATACACATGCAACAGGGTATCCTGAAGACGGACTTCGGCAGTCAGCAGAAGATTCTCCTGTTCTTTCTTCTGTGTTTCGAAACGGATATTTGCCGATGCCAACTGGCGTATCTTGTCTTTGCGGGTCACCGAATCTCTCATCACCCGGTATTCGGGAAAGACGGTGAGTATATCCGCTGCCCGCCCCGTGTGGCGATAGCCTTCCATTAACAATTCCGCCGCTTCCGAAGCAGGGTGAAGCTCGGATATATCTTTCAACTCGCCAATAGATTTCCGAAGCAGGGGGATTGCCTCCAACCATTTACCGACGCGGGCAAGAGTGGCACCGTAATAATAGTCATAATATGGCAGGCGATGACGGGGAACTTTACCTTCAAGTGCGGCAAAGCCTCTCAAAGCCACATTCACAGAGTCGGGAAAGGCGGCAAGGTAATACATCCGGTCTATCTGCAGCATCAAATGATAGTAGTCGTTCTTCGTCCGGTCAAAGCAACTGTCGGCCTGCGCAAGAACCAGGAGTGCGGAGTCGGGGCGATTCAGATTGTTGTGTATCTCCGCCTTCGCAATGAAGAAACGACCTATCAAGTTATTGTCAACTTCGGCACGTGCCGGCTCGCCCGTTCCTACGGCACAATAGCGAAACGCTTCATCATAGAGCCCGAGCAGGCGGTAGGCTTCCGTCAGAATCTCCGCCACCACTAGCTTGCCGTGATAGCTGCCCGACTTCTCACATAGACGGATAGCTTCACGACAGAGGGAGATACTTTCTTCATACTTCCCCTGCTGAAGGTATATATCGGCAAGCCGCCCGATAGCTTGTGGATAAAGCCAATAGTTGCTTAGGCCCGAGCGTTCTGCCACTCGGCAGGCTCTACGGAAAGCGGACTCGGCACGAGTGCTGATAGTGTCGACACCCATATAAGTGATGCCTGCCGTAGCTGTACAAAATATCTCGCTCAACGGGTCGTTGTTCTCATCTTTCAGTGCCATCGCCCGGTTGAGATAGTCCACCGCCTCCGCATGGCGGTCGAGCGCCATAAGCATCTGCGCCTTTGCCACCCACAGTTCCCTGCGGCAATATCGGGAGACAACGGGGTGTTTCGCCCGCTCCAACGAATCAAAATACTGATAGCCGGACTCAAAGTTCATCATCAGATTGAAGTATATCATTAACCGGCGGAGAGATTCGGAAGATAAACGGCGCAATTCTTCGGTAGTGAGCACATCGTCCACCGGAAGCCGGAACACGGAATCAAGCGGCGGGAAAGCCAGACTTTCCTTCTCCTCCTTAATCAAGCGGATACCACGCCCCAATGTACGAAGACTGTCGGCATAGAATGTGGGAGAAACGGCAGGATGTTCCCGCTGCATGTCAGAAGGTCGGTTGCAACTCCACACAGCCGTCAGCATAAAAAAAACGAAGAATATGTAGGTGGATTTAATCATAGATATGCATTGTATGTTTGTTTGCCGACACAAATATAGCATTTTCATTAAAACAGTGCATTTTCACACATAGTTTTTTTATCTTTGCTCACCAATAGTAAATTGAAAACAATTCAGCAAGTTATGAGAACAAATATAAATCTTATCCCAGTCTTCTGTATTCTACTGCTTTGCGCTTGCAAAAGCGGGAATGCATCCAGCCAAAACTCCAAAGAAGCTCCCAAAGATACCATCACCTCCTTTACGCTACCTGCCATCCCGCCAATGCTGACAGCACCCGAGCTACGGGCAGATTTCCTAGTAAAGCACTATTGGGATAACGTAAACTTTGCCGATACCAATTATATCCATCATCCCGAAGTGACCGAACAAGCTTGGGCGGACTATTGTGATATACTGAATCATGTCCCTTTGGAAACTGCACAGCAAGCTATACAGAAAACAATTGAACGGACAAATGTGAATAAGAAAGTATTCACTTACATCACTGATTTGGCAGACAAATATCTGTACGACCCTAACTCCCCGATGCGTAACGAAGAGTTTTATATCCCTGTACTGGATGCCATGTTGGCTTCTCCCGTACTGGAAGAAATAGAAAAGGTACGTCCCAAAGCCCGTCGCGAACTGGCTCAGAAAAACCGTATCGGAACCAAAGCACTGAATTTTAACTATACATTAGCTTCCGGCGCACAGGGTTCTCTTTATCAACAAAAATCGGACTATACCTTATTATTTATCAATAACCCGGGATGCCATGCCTGCACGGAGACAATCGAAGCATTAAAAAATGCCCCTATCATCAATCAACTTCTGGAACAAAAGAGACTAACAGTCCTCTCCATTTATCCCGACGAAGAGTTGGACGAATGGCGAAAACACCTAAATGAATTCCCAAAAGAATGGGTTAACGGATATGATAAGACCTTCGCTATCAAGGAACAACAACTGTATGACCTGAAAGCCATCCCTACCCTCTACCTTCTAAACAAGGATAAGACAGTACTTCTGAAAGATGCTCCCGCGCAAACCATCGAAGAATACCTGCTAATGAAAGGCGAACAATAAGCCCCCACGCCGCCCACACACGTGCCCATGCCACACCGCCCACGCCGCATGGTCTCCCGGCCTCGTTTTTTCAGCGTCAAGCGCAGGTGTTTTCTTCGGCGTCAAAAAGGGCAGACTGTTTGAGCGTAGCGAGTTTCTGCCCTTTAGCCGAAGGAAGCACCGGAGTAGCTGAAAAAACGCAGCCTTGATCCTTTCTTTTTGGTTCTTTCTCTTTCGTATCAAGACGAAAGAAAAAGAACATCCCTTTGGAAAAAACAAATAAACTCCCTATCTTTGTCGCGCATTGGTTTGCGACTCCCATGCGGGGGAAGCAATTAAAAGGGAATCAGGTGCAAGTCCTGAACAGTCCCGCTGCTGTAAGTTCCATACAAGTTACAAGCAATTCACTCATTGCCACTGGAGACCAATCCGGGAAGGCGTTTGTAACAGGAATAAGTCAGAAGACCTACCATGCAAATAAGTTTCACTGCTTTCGAGGAAAAAGCGTTGAGTCTAATGAACCGGACAAGTCGTCTATCATTTCATTCATCACTCTGATTCAGAGAAAGTGTGTTAAAACAGATAAACTCTGCCAAGTTTATTTATGCGTGTCCGGTCGAAGGGATTTCGCCCGGACACTTTTAAACAACAACAGACTGAAAAAGGAATAAATGAAGAAAAGAACATTTAATAAAGTGATCTTTGTAGCATTCAGCTGCCAATTCTTATCCATACCACTTTTTGCACAACAGCAAAAGGTAGATACGACACATACATATTCTATTCCCGAAATAACAGTATCAGATATCTACCAGACCCGCGAAGTACGCTCAACCGCTCCCCTGCAAGTCTTCTCCAAAGACGCCCTGAAAAACCTGCACGCCCTGCAAGTCTCCGACGCGGTGAAACACTTTGCCGGAGTGACCGTAAAAGATTACGGAGGTATCGGCGGACTGAAAACAGTATCCATACGAAGCCTGGGAGCCCAACATACTGCTGTCGGTTATGACGGAATCACCCTGACCGACTGCCAAACCGGACAAATAGATATCGGGCGTTTCTCGCTCGACAACGTAGACCGCCTTTCTCTAAACAACGGACAAAGCGATAACATCTTCCAACCTGCCCGCTTCTTCGCGTCAGCAGGCATATTGAATATACAGACACTCACGCCGCTATTCACCAAAGGCAAAAAGACCAATATAGCCGGAGCTTTCAAAACCGGCTCCTGGGGATTAATCAATCCCTCCCTGCTACTGGAACAACAATTCAATAAGACATGGAGCATGTCAGCCAATGGCGAATGGATGTCCTCCGACGGACATTATCCGTACACACTACATTATGGAAATGCGGCAGAAGACCTGTCCTCACGTGAAAAACGAAAGAATACAGACGTACAGACATTCCGTGCCGAAGCCGGACTTTACGGCAACTTCTCCGATAAAGAACAATGGCGGTTGAAAGCCTACTACTTTCAGTCCTCCCGGGGACTACCCAAAGCTACAACCTTCTATAACGACCATTCCACACAACACTTGTGGGATAAAAACACATTCATACAAAGTCAATACAAGAAAGAATTCAGCCGGCAATGGGTGTTCCAAACCTCTGCCAAGTGGAATTGGAGCTATCAACGTTATCTGGACCCCGATACCAAGAACTCTTTAAAGAAAACAGAAAACAGCTATTACCAGCAGGAATATTACCTTTCCGCTTCTGTACTATACAGACTGTTGAGCAACCTCTCTTTCTCACTTTCCACAGATGGAAGCATCAACACCATGAACGCCGATCTAGCCAACTTTGTACACCCCACACGTTACGCATGGCTGACAGCATTCGCCGGAAAATACGTAAATAACTGGTTAACAATCTCCGCATCCGCATTGGCAACCGTTATCAATGAAGATGTGAAAAAAGGCGGTAGTGCCGGCAATCACCGTAAGCTAACCCCTTATGTAAGTGCCGCTTTCAAACCTTTCCAGCATGAAGAATTCCGCATCCGCTTCTTCTATAAAGACATTTTCCGTCTGGCAAGTTTCAACGACTTATATTACGAAGAAGTAGGCAACACCCAACTAAAGCCGGAAAAGGCCAAACAATACAACATCGGACTGACATACAATAAAAATGTATGCCCGTTCCTACCCTATCTGTCAGTAACCGTTGACGCCTATTATAACAAAGTGACAGATAAAATTATCGCCTACCCTACCAAAAACCTTGCCGTATGGAGCATGAAGAATCTGGGTGAAGTTGACATCAAAGGCATTGATGCCACAGGAAGCCTGTCCCTCCAACCTTGGGATAAAATACGCATCAACCTCTCGGGTAACTACACATACCAACGAGCTTTAGATGTCACCCCGCCCGATCCGAACACGTATGAATCGACATACAAACATCAAATAGCCTACACTCCCCGCGTCTCCGCTTCGGGACAGGCAGGCGTCGAAACACCGTGGATCAATCTGTCTTATTCATTCCTTTTTTCCGGAAAACGCTATGCATTAGGACAAAACATTGCCGAAAACCGATTGGATAGTTATAGCGACCACAGCATTTCTGCAAACCGTGACTTTCAGATCAGAAAAATCACTACCTCTTTCAGCGTGGAAGTATTGAACCTGATGGATAAGAATTACGAGATTGTGAAATATTTCCCAATGCCCGGACGATCCGTAAGGGCGACAATAAGAATAAGATATTAACTATTATAAAGTAAGATATTGACGTGAAAAGGAAACTAATATATATATTCTCGTGCTGGCTGTCATCCATAATCTTATTCGTGGCATGTGATGATATGGAGGACAAACCATTCACATCAGGCATTATAGGCGATCCGACAGAAACGGGTACCGCCGAATTATATGTATTATGCGAAGGACTGTTCAATCAGAACAATAGCTCGCTGGCACGTTTTTCTTTCGGCAACCAGCAAATGGTTCGTGACTATTTCAAAGCAGTCAACCGCCGGGGATTAGGAGACACAGCCAATGACATGGCCATCTACGGAAGCAAGATATATGTGATAGTCAATATCTCCAGTACGGTAGAAGTGATAGACTTTCGTACGGGAAGCTCATTGAAACAGATTCAGATGTTGGCAGAAAACGGAAGTTCCCGTCAACCACGCTACATCGCTTTTCACAAAGAAAAGGCATACGTATGTTCATACGATGGAACCGTTGCACGTATAGACACAACCTCCCTATCCATAGAAGCTATCACATCAGTGGGACGCAACCCCGACGGTATTTGTGTACAAAACGAAAAGTTGTATATTTCCAATTCCGGCGGGTTGGACTATTCATCAGGACTGGTGGGGGTAGACAACACGGTATCTGTTGTCGATATTGCCACATTTAAAGAAAGTAGCAAACTAACAGTAGGCCCGAATCCCGGTAAAATAGTAGCAGGGCCGGACGAAACCGTTTATGTAGCCACCCGTGGCGAAGATGTAGAAGCCGGCGATTATAACTTCGTCAAGATAGACTGCCGGACAAACAAAGTCACTCAATCTAACGAGAAAGTACAAAACTTTGCCATCGATGGAGAGATTGCCTATCTATACAATTACAATTATAACACGCAGACCTCTTCTATCAAGATGTTCAATCTGAAAACAGAAGAGACAATCCGTGAGAATTTCATAACTGACGGAACAGTGATAAAAACGCCATACGGCATCAACATCAATCCTTACAGCAACAATGTATATATCACCGAAGCCCGTGATTACACCACCTATGGAGACTTACTTTGTTTCAACCAACAAGGACAACTCATGTTCCGTCTGAACAACATCGGACTTAACCCGAATACAATTGCATTCAGTGACAAAGCCTCACAAAGCGATATTGATGACAACGATGATGATAAGGAAAATCCTCTGGCCTTCGCCAATAAAGTATGGGAATATCGCCCTGCTCCCGGACAGTTTATCAACACTACCACTTCAGCATATAAGAAAGGCTTTACTTATGATGATATACTAGAAGAAGCAACCCGCAGAATCCAGCAGAAATCACTCCTTACATTGGGAGGATTCGGCGGTTACATTGTTTTAGGATTCCCACAATCCATTCCGAATGTAACAGGAGAATATGACTTCAAGATAAAAGGCAATGCTTACTATAACTCCAAAACCGGAACAGGAGCATTGGGCGGAAGTGCAGAACCGGGAATCGTATTTGTATCTAAAGATGTAAATGGCAATGGAAAGCCTGACGACGAGTGGTATGAATTGAAAGGAAGCGAATACGGGAAAGACACTGAAACACGCGGATACGAGATAACCTATCACCGTCCGAATCCAGCCAACCTAAAAGTTTTTTGGAAAGACAATCAAGGCAACGAAGGATATATCTTCCGCAACAGCTTCCATAACCAGGAATCATATTATCCACTTTGGATAGAAAGTGATGAAATCACATTCCAGGGAACACGTCTAAAAGATAATGCCGTTTTAGAGAACGGATTATGGGTAGGATATTGCTATCCGTGGGGATATGCAGACAACCATCCTAACAGCAAGGAAGGAAGTAATTTCAAGATAGATTGGGCTGTGGATAGTAATGGCAGTCCGGTAGACTTGGATCAAATCGACTTCGTGAAGATTATGACCGCAGTCAATCAGGATGCAGGACAAATGGGTGAAATATCAACCGAAGTTACCACCATTGAGAACTTACATTTCAAGAAATAATCAATAATTAATTAATAACTAAAATCAGAAAAGAACATGAAGAAATTATCTTTATTATTACTGTTATCAGTATTTGTATTTTGTGGCTGTAGCGATGATGACGATACAAAAACATACGTGCTTAGCCTGCCCAATTACGAAACTCATACACTTGATATGGGCGATCAAGAAAATCCGGATGATTCATGGTCTGTTAGTAGCGACTGGGGGACAACTAACTACAAATATAATCTATTAACTGACGCTAGTGGTATCTTTGAATTTGACTGTGTATCTTCAACATACGGTTTCTATTCAGATAGTTTTGCATTTACAAATTGTACAGAAAAAGATTGCCCAGACTTCGCAACTTATGATTATCGCGCTATCACTAAAAAAGGAGTAATCAATAATACATACGTTATCGTGGGAGCTGCCGGATATAAAATTGGAAAGAATTCTGATAAAGAAGCTGCAATCCGTTTCAGAGACCACGACAATTCAAACAAATTGGAATCCTATAGAGTAAAAGGACTATATTTAACAAACTGTGTCTATGCTTACAATAGTATGAAGGAAGGTAGTTCTATATTCGAAGGAAAAGATAAATTTGGAAATACAGATTCTTTCAAAATCATCATCTATAATATGGATAAAACTCAAAGTGTAGAGTGCACTTTAGGTGAAGGAACCCAATTTGTAACTACATGGAAATGGGTAGACCTAACTTCATTAGGCGAAACAGAGGGATTGAAATTCAATATCAAGACCACCAAAGAAGACCAATGGGGTGCAATGACCCCAACCTATTTCTGTCTTGACGGTATCACTATTGAAGACTAAATAACCAACTTGTTTGATTGGTTGAGATTAAACATCAATCGACCGCATAATTTTAAAGGGCCGGATATTCTTTTAAGAAATCCGGCTCTCTTTCTATCTACTCACTACATTTTGATATATTACCAGCCCATAGAGAAGTAAATCCAATAACCCTCACTAACAAAAAGACACTATATATTTGTTAATCACACAAATTTTAGCTACATTCGTTGTTCAAAACTATTAAATCTACGACAATGGAATTACCTTTTGCTGAATCATGGAAAATAAAGATGGTAGAACCCATCCGGAAAAGCACACGTGAAGAACGCGAGCAATGGATTAAAGAAGCACATTATAATGTCTTTCAACTCAAATCAGAACAAGTTTATATCGATCTCATCACCGATTCCGGAACCGGAGCGATGAGCGACCGTCAATGGGCGGGAATGATGCTAGGCGATGAAAGTTACGCCGGAGCAACCTCTTTCTTTAAGTTGAAAGAGATGATTACGAAACTGACAGGATTTGAATATATCATACCTACCCATCAAGGACGTGCCGCAGAAAATGTGCTTTTCTCTTATCTCGTGCATGAAGGAGACATTGTACCCGGCAACTCACATTTTGACACCACCAAAGGACACATCGAAGGACGCCATGCCACCGCATTAGACTGCACTATCGATGCAGCAAAACATACCCAACTGGAAATCCCGTTCAAAGGAAATGTAGACCCTGATAAATTGCAGAAAGCCCTGACAGAATATGCAGAACGAATTCCTTTTATCATCGTAACCATCACCAACAATACAGCCGGAGGACAACCCGTATCCATGCAAAACCTGCATGAAGTACGTGCCATTGCTGACAAATACGGCAAACCCGTACTTTTCGACTCTGCACGCTTTGCCGAAAACGCCTATTTCATCAAGATGCGCGAAGAAGGTTATCAAGACAAAACCATCAAAGAAATCACACGGGAAATGTTCTCTCTAGCCGATGGCATGACAATGAGTGCCAAGAAAGACGGAATCGTCAATATGGGTGGATTTATCGCCACACGACGTGCAGACTGGTATGAAGGTGCAAAAGGTTTCTGCGTACAATACGAAGGCTATCTCACCTATGGAGGAATGAACGGACGGGATATGAACGCTCTTGCCATCGGCTTGGATGAAAACACCGAATTCGACAATCTCGAAACACGTATCAAGCAAGTGGAATACCTGGCAAAGAAACTGGATGAATACGGAATTCCTTACCAACGACCGGCCGGAGGCCACGCCATCTTCATTGATGCACCTAAAGTGCTGACGCACGTTCCCAAAGAAGAATTCCCGGCACAGACGCTGACCATAGAACTTTATTTGGAAGCCGGTATCCGCGGATGTGAGATCGGTTATATCCTCGCCGACCGTGATCCGGTGACTCATGAAAATCGTTTTAACGGTCTTGATTTACTCCGCCTCGCCATTCCCCGCAGAGTATATACAGACAATCATATGAATGTAATAGCCGCCGCTCTCAAAAATGTATATGAACGTAGAGAAAGCATCACTCACGGAGTGCGTATCGCCTGGGAAGCGCCTTTAATGAGACATTTCACAGTTCAATTGGAAAGATTATAAACTTAGAAAAAATAACAAATATCAGTTGAAGAAGTAATAGAAAGGGATCGAAAAGACCAGTGCCAGTATGAACGGGCAATACTTTCTCCATTAACAAGAATAATTGTTTGCATAAAACAAAAGTGTTTCCCAAGTGTTTATATTATAATCGAACTTAATACGTAAAATTATGGCAGAAGATTATAAATTAATAGACAACGAAGAAAAACATCGATATGAATTTCAGATCGATGGCAAAATAGCCGAAATAGACTATATCAAATCAAATAATGGAGAAATATACCTTGTGCATACAGAAGTACCCGCCTCATTAGGCGGCAAGGGAGTAGGATCACAACTTGCAGAAAAAGCACTGACAGACATTGAACGACAAGGTTTACGCCTGGTACCGCTTTGCCCGTTTGTAGCCGGATATATTCACAAACATCCGGAATGGAAGCGCATTGTAATGCGTGGTATTCATATTAAATAAATACAGATATGGAAAAGAAAATAGAATACACCAATGGTGAACTGACCATTATATGGAAACCGGAATTATGCCAGCATGCCGGAATATGTGTAAAGATGCTACCCAATGTCTATCATCCTAAAGAAAGACCCTGGGTGCAAATAGAAAATGCGACAACGGAAGAATTAATTGCACAAATCAGTAAATGTCCGTCAGGAGCATTGAGCTACCGACTTAACAAAAAAGAGAAGTAAACCAACCATAAAAGAACCTGTCTGAAAAGCCGTGAGTTCATAAAATCATGAGGGCGTCCGAATATAAAGTGAACCCCGAAAGTCATACAAAAACTTTCGGGGTTTATTTATTATGTCAAGACATCACACATTACAAAGAAAAGAGAAACAGGTAGAGGCACTTCATTTCCTCCCCCATTCAACTCAATGTCCATGTCAGTACAAAGTCCGGGCAGATACGATAACCGACAGAGTAAAGTTCCTGCTGCTCCGTCGCCAACTCCTGAACCTGAAACGTTCCTTGCTCTTGAGGAATAAAATGCGTCAAACGGAGTTTACGAAGGTCAGCGTCAGCGTTTTCCATCCGCTTAAAAACAGCTTCTTTTGCCGACCAATGCAATAACAGTCCCCAAGTCATATCTCCCTGATAAGGTTCCGTTTGTTCGTCAGAACGGATATACCTATCGGATACCTTGTGAACGCGTTGAGCATATTGCTCAATATCAATGCCTGCCGGAGTGAAAGAAGCAAGCATCACAGCTACATAACCTTTCGTATGAGAAATACTGATGAAAAAAGAATGATCCGTCAGATACGGTTTTCCTTCGGGAGAATAACCGATTTCCTTATCCTCCTGCAACATAGCATACAACAAAACACGAACGGACAACCATTCCATCTTACGGCGTTCGGAGACAAAACGATTCAATTCCTGTTCACAGAAAACTCTGCGCGCATCCGGCAAAAGAGCCAACAGAACCTCCAAAGACTCTTCCATCTTCCAGACAGCCCACTGTATATCATCCGTCTTATGTTGCAGAAATAACGCCATCTTACGTTTGCTTGATTATGCTTTCAAAATTATGATTCCAAGATTATTCCTTCTCTTCCGAGCCTTCCATATCCTTCGGCAGAATTGTAAACTTCACTTTCAGGATACGACGACTATCCATTTCGAGCACTTCAAACTCATAATGGTGATAAGTCACTTTCTCATGCAATGCCGGGAATTCACCTTTAATTTCGAGCAGCATACCCGCCAATGTATCCGCATCTCCCACCACCTTTTCAAACTCGTCTTCGTCTACTTTCGCAATCTTATAGAAATCCGTCAACTGCGTCTTCGCTTCAAATATCCAGGTATGGTCATTCAAGACCACGTATGTACGTTCTTCATCATCATATTCATCATGAATCTCACCCACAATCTCTTCAATAATGTCTTCCATCGTCACCAGTCCGGAAGTTCCTCCAAACTCATCCACAACAATGGCAATATGAATCTTATTCGCCTGGAAGTCACGCAACAGATCATCAATCATCTTTGTTTCCGGCACAAAATAAGCCGGACGGATCAATGACTGCCAACGGAAATTATCCCCCTTGTTGACATGAGGCAGCAAGTCTTTAATATACAATACCCCCTTGATATTATCCCGCGAACCGGAATAGATAGGAATACGCGAATAAGCATTTTCAATGATACATTGCATCACCTCCTTGAAAGAGGTACGGATATCCAGATCGACCATATCCAGACGTGATGTCATCACCTCCTTCACAGTTTCACCGCCGAAACGGATAATACCCTCCAAGATATTATTCTCTTCAGAGAGTTCCGCTTTATCTGTCAGCTCCAATGCGTGCGACAATTCATCGACAGAAATATTGTGGCTCTTCTTTACAAAATGTTTATTCAGAAAAGTGGTTGAACGTACAAGCACAGTAGCTATCGGACGGAACAGTTTTTCCAGGAAGTAAATCCCCGGTGCCGAAAAACGGCAAAAAGCCAAAGTCTTCTGTGCTGAATAGATTTTCGGCATGATTTCACCGAACAACAACAATAGGAAAGTCAGGATGACGGTCAGTATCAAGAACTCTGCCAATGGAGAATGAAAAACAAATACATTCATAAAGAAGAAGTTGCAGAGCATGATAATGGTTACATTCACAAAGTTGTTCGTAATCAATATCGTTGCCAGGAGGCGTTCTGAATCCCCCAACAGGGCACTTATTTTTTCGTCGGAAGGATGATTCTGTTCATCAATATCATTCCGGTCGGAAGGAGTAAGTGAGAAAAAAGCTATTTCGGAAGCCGAAGCAAAGCCGGAAGCAAGCAGGAGTACACCTGCCAATACTATGGCAATAATAGCAGAGATAGAAGGAGTGTTTACGGTAATACCGTTGAAAATGTCAGCCAATTGGCTTAAATAACCATCTGAGTCCAAAGAGTCTATATTTTAATTAAACAAAAGATAATGTGCCAAGAAGCTCGCGAAAACCTATTGGCACACTATCACATTATCTAGAACGGCAAATCATCTGTCGGATTATCTTGTGCGGGTTGTGCCTGCGACTGCTGCGCTTGTTGCGACTGGCCGGCAACCGGTTGTTGCTGTTGCCCCGTAGCCGGTTGTCCAGTAGCAGAAGCTCCCGCACCCGGATTGGCTCCTTTCGGAGACAGCATTTCCATATTATCCACATAAATTTCGGTGATATAGCGCATAGCACCCGACTGGTCGCTATAAGAACGTGTTCTTATCTTTCCTTCCAGATACAGTTTGTCACCTTTGTGCACATACTTATCCACAATCTCCGCCAAACGGTTGGATGCAACGATATTATGCCACTCTGTTCTTTCGGGAATCTGGGTTCCATTAGCCAACGTATATCCACGATCCGTTGTAGCCAACGGGAAAGTTGCTACTGCCGAACCTGTATCGAAGTATTTTACCCGAGGATCTTGTCCTACGTTTCCTATCAATATCACTCTATTTACTGACATATCTGTATCAAGTTTATGATTCTTAAAATTAAATCTGCTGCCAAAATTAAACAGAATAACAATAGGATGCAAGATTTTAAGTATAAAATCAAGTATTAAGTTTTAAGTATTAAGTATTAGGCTGCGCCATAAACTGCATGGGTAATACTCAATACTTATTACTTAATACTTATTCTAATGCTTATTCTAATGCTTGTAGCAAGTCTTGTACTAATTTAGAAACAGCGTATTGCTCCAGTTCGTCCACCCTTATTTTCAGGAAATCACTGAAAGAAGTCAAATTTTCAGACAAGGTCACTTCATATAGATTAGCATAGATAACCCGGTGAGACAATACATGCTTCACCTCCCTGCAAATCGAACGTACCACCGGTACTTCCCCCGGCACAAAGAGTGCACGAAATTCCGGTAAAGTCAAAAAATCTTCTTCCGAAAGAGCCGTCGGAGTTTCTATCAATGGCAGTTCAAACAGATTTTTCCAAATATCATTGCCCGTCCGTTTATTTATAAAGGTATACGCGCCCGCACGTACATAAATATAATTAAAGTAACGGTTCGTTGTCTTTGTTTTGTGTTGCTTCACCGGAAGTTTTGTCACCCAGCCTTTCGAAAGTGCCGAGCAACTGCCTGCCAACGGACAGAACAAACAATCAGGCGACTGCGGAGTGCACTGAATCGCCCCGAAATCCATTATTCCCTGATTATAAACAGCCGGATGCTTCTTATCCAGCATCTCATCCGCCAATGCTGCAAAGAGCTTCTTTCCTTCCGTCGAATCAATCGGAGTATCGATGCCAAAATAGCGCGAAAGTACCCGGTACACATTACCGTCCACTACCGCATAAGGCATACCGTAAGCAAACGAACAGATCGCTGCCGCTGTATACTCCCCCACTCCTTTCAGAGCCAGCACTTCCGGATACGTTTCCGGGAAAACCCCATTCATGCTTTTGGCGGCGGCATGAAGATTGCGGGCACGTGAGTAATATCCCAGTCCTTGCCAGTATTTCATCACTTCATCCTCCTCCGCAGCGGCTAAAGTCCGCACATCGGGAAAACGTTTGATAAAACGAAGAAAATAATCATACCCCTGCGCCACCCGCGTCTGTTGAAGAATGATCTCCGAAATCCAGATCAGATACGGATCGGCAGACTCCCTCCAGGGCAGTTCACGTTTATTCTCTTTATACCACTCTACAATCGTTTTAGTAAACTCGTTCATATCCTCGTTCCTAGTGTATTATCTAACATTTATCTTGCCTATCCTATCCAAAAGGCACACAAAAGTAACTCTTTTGGTTCTAAGAAAACCCTATGCCACTATTTTTTTAGAAAAATGTGCAGAATATATTTTTTTAGGAGCTTAAAAAGCTATATATTTGCAGTCCAAAAAATTAGCAATAACATAGTAATAATATTTTTTTTAAGGAAAAATGACTAAAGCAGATATTGTAAACGAGATTACAAAGAAAACTGGAATTGATAAGCAGACAGTTCTTACAACAGTTGAGGCATTTATGGATGCAGTAAAGGATTCATTGTCTAACGATGAGAACGTATACTTGCGTGGGTTTGGTAGTTTCGTAGTAAAGAAAAGAGCACAAAAGACTGCTCGTAACATTTCTAAAAATACTACGATCATTATTCCGGAGCACAACATTCCGGCTTTCAAACCGGCTAAGACATTTACAATTTCAGTAAAGAAATAATAAACAAGAGTATTAACCCATAAAATGTGAAGCTATGCCAAGCGGAAAAAAGAAAAAAAGACATAAAATGTCTACGCACAAGCGTAAAAAAAGACTAAGAAAGAACAGACATAAAAGCAAAAAATAATTTTTAAGTCTGGATCACACAGAAATAAAGAACAAACTTGCGAAGCTAATGTCTTTCAAGTTTGTTCTTTGTTTAAGTAGCTAACCCAAAATGAACAATTTGTCAAAAAAGTTGTTCATATAAATGAGATTCAATCAATAATAAGGAAACAAAACAGTGACAAGTGAACTAGTAGTTGACGTACAGCCCAAAGAGGTCTCCATCGCCCTTCTCGAAGATAAGAGCCTGGTGGAACTTCAAAGCGAAGGAAGAAATATTTCTTTCTCTGTGGGCAATATGTATTTGGGACGTATCAAGAAATTGATGCCCGGACTGAATGCATGCTTTGTAGACGTCGGTTACGAGAAAGACGCTTTCCTTCATTATCTAGATTTGGGTCCTCAATTTAACTCACTCGAAAAGTTTGTAAAGCAGACTTTAAGCGACAAAAAGAAGCTGACCTCCATCAGCAAAGCAACCCTGCTTCCCGATCTTGACAAGGATGGAACAGTATCCAACACCCTCAAGGTAGGACAAGAAGTAGTGGTGCAAATCGTTAAGGAACCGATCTCCACTAAGGGACCGCGACTGACGTCCGAAATTTCGTTTGCCGGACGCTATCTCGTACTGATCCCTTTTAATGACAAGGTTTCTGTTTCACAAAAAATTAAATCGAGCGAAGAACGCGCCCGCCTGAAACAATTGCTGATGAGCATCAAGCCGAAAAACTTCGGTGTCATCGTCCGCACGGTAGCCGAAGGCAAACGCGTAGCCGAACTCGACGGAGAGCTTAAAGTCCTGGTTAAGCATTGGGAAGATGCGATGGTAAAAGTACAAAAAGCCACCAAGTATCCGACGTTGATTTATGAAGAAACCAGCCGCGCCGTAGGTTTGTTGCGCGACCTCTTCAACCCTTCTTTTGAGAATATTCACGTCAACGACGAGGCTGTGTACAATGAAATTAAAGACTATGTATCACTGATTGCGCCCGACCGGGCTAATATCGTGAAACTGTACAAAGGTCAACTTCCCATTTACGACAATTTCGGTATCACCAAGCAGATTAAATCATCGTTTGGTAAAACAATCTCTTACAAGAGTGGTGCCTATCTGATTATTGAGCACACTGAGGCGCTTCACGTAGTAGACGTGAACAGCGGTAACCGCACCAAGAATGCCAACGGGCAGGAAGGTAACGCACTCGAAGTAAACCTGGGAGCCGCCGACGAGCTGGCCCGCCAATTGCGATTAAGAGATATGGGTGGTATCATTGTCGTGGACTTCATCGATATGAATGAAGCCGAAAACCGTCAGAAGCTTTATGAACGAATGTGTGCCAATATGCAGAAAGACAGGGCACGGCATAATATTCTGCCGCTTAGCAAATTCGGGCTAATGCAGATTACACGCCAACGTGTGCGTCCGGCAATGGACGTCAACACGACCGAAACCTGCCCCACTTGCTTCGGCAAAGGCACTATCAAGTCGTCCATTCTTTTTACGGACACTTTGGAGAGTAAAATTGATTACCTAGTCAATAAACTGAAGGTTAAGAAATTCTCGTTACACGTCCATCCGTATGTTGCCGCTTATATCAATCAGGGACTCGTTTCCCTGAAACGGAAGTGGCAAATGAAATACGGATTCGGTATCAAGATTATTCCAAGTCAAAAACTCGCATTTCTGCAATATGTGTTCTATGATACACATGGAGAGGAAATCGATATGAAGGAAGAAATCGAAATCAAATAAACAGAAAAGGCGGCCCGGTCAAAACGAGCCGCCTTTTTGTTTTATCTATTTTTCTTCAACTATCCATTTTTCAATATTACGGGTTTCCGCACTGAAATTTACTCCTATTTTAAAGAGTTTCCGTTCATCCATCTCGAAAGGAAGAGCGTAATGCTTGTCATTTATCTGCTGCAATGCTTCTTCTGCCGTACCGTTCAGTTTAAATTCCATGATATAGATGAATTTGTCTGTCTGCAAGACAAGGTCGATGCGTCCTTCGCTTGTATGATATTCCACTTTGGCATAGAAGCCGACCAGTTTAAAAACGATGAAAAGCACGTTCTCGTAATGCAATTCCTGATCGCGAATCACTTCGTAGGTGGTATCTGCAAAGAAGCTTTGCAAGCGACGGAAGAAAGAACTGTAATCGCCGGAACGTACTTCACGAACAAATTTCTGAATTTCAAACGGAGATTCTACCTTATTTACATTCGCATAATAAGGAAGCAGGAAACGGACAAATCCTTCTTCTACTTCACGATTCGGGAAACCTAACCGATACATTCCAAATTCTTCATCATACCCTTTAATGGTGAGGTAGCCACTCTGATAAATCACCGGAATGGGATTAGTAGATTCAGAGTCTATGCTATTCAATACTTGGGCGTCGGTTTCTTCATGCGTCATCCGCTCCAAGTCATAATGATGTTTTTGCAGCAATTTCACCAGATAGGTCGGTGTGCCCGTTTCAAACCAATAGCTGCCGAAATCCTTACGTTTGAAAGCATTAAGCAAACTGAACGGATTGTACATACCAATAGAATTGTGCGTAAAATGGTAACCGTCATAGCACTCTCTCAACTCTTCACAAAGTTTATCATACGTTATTCCGCGCGCAGCAGCAAATTCATGAAGCTCTGTTTCCAAATTGTTGTGGATTTCACGCTCGCTAATGCCACAGATTTCGACATACTCATTCCACATGGATATATCATCCAAGTTGTTCAAGTCACTAAACACACTGACTTTGCCAAACTTTGTCACACCGGTAAGGAATGCAAACTTGATGCAACCGTCCATTGTTTTAAGCGCTCCATAAAAAGGCTTTAATGTATTCCGAAATTGCTTTTGCAATTCTTCATTACCGATGGCTTGCAACATGGGTTTGTCATATTCATCGACAAGAATAACCACACGTTGCCCCGCCAACTTACAAGCGCGCTCTATGATACCGGCAAAACGCAAGGAAAACGAACGTTCGGACGGCTCGGCACCATATAGTTTTTCCCATGCTGTCAGCGATTTATCAAGTATATTATCCAGACTTTCGGATGTATCATATTTCTCGATATTAAGGTCCAGATGCAGTATAGGATATTTGATCCAGTCCTTTTCCAGTTTTTCCACAGCCAGCCCTTCAAACAGTTCTTTCTTTCCTTGAAAATAGGCCTCTAAGGTGGAGACGAGCAGACTCTTTCCGAAACGGCGCGGACGACTCAAGAAGTAATAACTTCCGGTCTTTACCATTTGATACATCAGTGCTGTCTTATCAATATAGAAATAACCGTCATTACGAATTTTTTCGAAATTCTGAATACCGATCGGATAAATTTTATGGCTCATATTCTCTTCTTTTATTAATCAATGCCTTTCTTGCAAAGATATATATTTTTAATAGAAATCTTTGTCATGGCAGGTTAAAAGATTCTTTTCAATCATTCATTCTGCACATTTCCCCGGAAACTTAGGGACGATAAAATAAGGGGATAATGACTGCACAAAATTACGAAAAGCCCGGACTTTCGCAAGCTCGGGCTTTCTGTATCTTGAGGACGTCTCCTTTACCTATAGGGAAATGGGCGACTAGCAATTGATTCTAGTACAACAAAAAAAGACGTCCCAAGAGTAAAGATAAAAGGGATGCCAGTAGGAAATGTGGGGAGGCATCCCTTTTCTAATAGAAGAACAAAGATGGAAGGATGGACTTTCACAAGCTGTGTCTCTTCGCTTTGTCACTTCTCAACATATAATCTTCACACTTCGGTGAAGAAGGGTTTCATATTTATGGAGAGAACGCACTTCAACAAGCACGGGCTCTCCTATTATGTTATATCATTCTAGAGATAGCTCCCACCTCTGCCAGAGGCAAATATAGAGGAGCTATCTAATAGAACATTAAAGGATTTCAAATTAATCCGCAAAGAGAGCAGTAGGGAATGTTACTGTCTTCACCACAGGTGCAGGAGATGTTGCGCTCCAGCTGATTGAAGGAGTAATAGTAACTGTCACTACCAAATCTTTCACAAGACCCTTCAAGGCCTTACCAGCATCTGTTAATATCAATTTCTGTCCAGTAGAATCAAACTTGAAGTTAGTTTTGTCACTTAGTTCTACCTTAATAGAATATCCATAAAGAGCAAGAACAGCGTCAGCGGTAGTCAAAGTACCAGTGTCATAAGTGTTATTATCTGCAGTCGGCCACATTGCCTTGCCTTTTCTGTCTTTCCATACAATGTCACCTAATACATCAATCTCTGAATCTATGGTTTCAGCTGTATACGCTGTTGTGATACCTTTTTTAGCGTCCGTTGCACCAAATTCCGATTTAAGCAATTCTGATAATGAGATGAATTGAATCTTTTGGTTAGCAATTGAAGCAGGTTCAGTAGCATCGTTAGGCTGACAATTTACATCTACAGAGAATGCCATATTGTCTTTAGCGTGAGCCATGTCTACTGTGAACTTATCGTTAGCTACACTTCCTACATGATCGTCACCATTCTTGTCAACATCATACGTAATGCTGTTGTATATACCTGAAGTAACTCCGCCAGTAATAGCGTTCCATGTAGTAAAGATTGAGCCCATTTCTCTTTCGAGACTGATGCTCTGAATCTTATCAGCATTCTTAGTTTCATTAATCAGAAGAGACACCTTGCCATCTTCAGTCCACATACCTGAAGTTTTTGTAAATACAGGCGTCTTATAATCAACAGTTACCGGTAATTTGAATACAATTTGCTTCGTTGCGTCAACGTCAACTGTCAATACGGCTTCCATAGTACCCTTGTATGCAGCGGTTACTGTCAGTTTCAGGTTATCATATTTAGTATCACCAGAAGCAATACCACTAAACTTCACTTTATCTCCATCGTTAGCCGTGGCAGTTGAGCTAGCAAGTTTAGCAGTAGTAATAGCGTCTTTGATTGCCTTAATATTAGCTGCTGACACAGCAATGTCGGATTTTTCTGATTTATTCCAAACTACCGTCTGTGCTGCCAAAGATTTTGTTTCTATTTGCTTGAAGGTGACAGTCAGTTTAGCCGGAGCAGAGGAGCCACCGACGCTAGAATAATCAATGCCCTCATGAGTTTCTCCATCAAAAGGAATACCATTTGTAGTTATATAGCAGACTTCAACCTTTGCTTCTTGCCCTTTGGTAGAAGTGATGGTTTGTTTGCCGGCTTCGTTCGTCCCCAATGTTACACCTTCAGGAGCATCGGCTGCCAACTTATAATAATATGCATAGACTGTACTCAAATCCATAGGAGTGGTGGTAGCTGCAGCTGCCAAGTCATCCAAAACCTGTACCTCACCAACTTTTGCGGACACTGCTGCATCTACCAGTTTAGTAGCACTTGTAACTGCTTCCGGTTTGATTTTAACATCATAAGCAGAGATTATTTCATTGTTCCATGCGTCTTTTGTACAGAATGCGTATGCTTCATCTGCAGGAAGGGCAGTTTCCAAATTCAAGCCATCTTTTAGTGTAACAGTAAGGTCGTAAACACCACGATTCACTTTGGCTTCGGTAGCACGTGTCAATGGTTTTGCAGTTTTATTTTGTTCAATCTTAGAGATAACAAAATTAGCTTCATTTTGAGAATTCATCAAATAGATTTGATATTTGCTATCAGTAAAGTCAGGACCTACTGGATTAATCAACGCATTCAACACGCCGGAATTAGTTATTAACAGGTCATTTTTCTTAAATTCTTTTTTCTCATCCTCCATACCAAAAGTGAAATCAGCTTTGCATTGAGCATAACTTAATTTAAGTTCCTTTGTTCCGCCTGCAGTGATTTTACCATTCTCAATAGTCACTCCTTCAAGGCTACTAATCAAAGCTGCAGTAGGCAGAATAGTTGTTAATTCTGTTCCAGTAGTTTTATCTTTTACATGTAGAGTAAAGCTAGGTAATCCCTCATTCTGTACAGCATAAACAGTGGCTGACGAATAATCACCTTTCACCCATTTATCTGTAGCGTCATCATAGAAATACCAATAATCTTTTTCAAATTCACCTGTTCCATCACCAATAAAAGGAGATTTTCCGGCAGGACCAGCAGGACCTTCGGGACCAACAGGACCGATAGGACCTTCGGGGCCAACAGGACCGACAGGACCTTCGGGACCAACAGGACCAACAGAACCTTCGGGGCCAACAGGACCAACAGGACCTTCGGGGCCAACAGGACCGACAGGACCAGTAGCACCGGTCTCACCCTTTTCACCTCGTGCCGGTTTCCCAGTATCAACACCGTCTATAAACCAGTTTCCATTTTCTCCAATTTCAACGACAGATCCATCTTTACCATTCACAATAGAATATTTATTTCCATTGTTGAAAGTAATTTCAAATCCACCAGTGATACTTTTAATGTCTGTTACCCAATTACCTGCATTCACTTTTGCTTGCAGTTCAGCAAGACCTGCCGCATTGGCATCAATCTGCGTTTGCAGATTGTCGATGTCATCATCATAGTCTTTACAGCCTACATAAGTGACAGTAGCAAGCGTCAATGCCCCGAAAAGCATTACCCTAACAAAATTTTTCTTCATAACTACTTAAAAATTACATTAATAATATATTATTAAACACTAAGTTTCAATAATAGACCGCCCGTTACTTTGTAGGTAACGGAGAAACCTTTGTTCCTGCTCTTTTGGAGTAGTCAATACGGAAAAATGAAACAATATGCGATTACATTTTTACCCCTGCTTCTTAGAAGCGGCAGAGGGGCGGGAGACCTTTTGCAAAATTTAGAAGTTAACAAAGCCCTAATACAAAGAATCCGCGTGTTTTATTTGTTTAATTCCTGTTTTGAGTAGTTTATTAGAAAAAATGTATGATTTCGTTTGGTTGTTTTAAGAAATATGCTCATATTTGCACCGATATTTCAACCCGTTACCTACAAAGTAACAGAATAAAAATCAAGCACTTACACCGACCACAGATCGTTTTATAAAATCAAGTACCTGCATATTTGCTTCATCAATTTTCTTATTTCGGAAAGGCTTCAAATAAGTTTCTGTCACGGTGATGGACGAATGTCCCATCGCTTCGGAAATAATACCCGGATGAATTTCGCAATAATACGCAGTCGTAGCCCAGGTATGGCGGGCGGTGTACGAGCTCAACCGGTCTTTGAGTCCCAATGCCTTTCCTAATAATTCCAACTGATAATTAAAATTGCGCAATGCCAGTTGATATTCCCTATACGCCTTTGGCGAACCTTCGTCACTATGAAGAATCGGGAACAAATAAGGCGACTGTTCCTCCCGATTCATATACTTTTGCAAAAGAAACATCGCTTCCGTCGTCAACGTCACAGACAACGGACGTCCCGTTTTACGACGACGATAACTAATCACATTTCCCCGGAGATCACTCTTGCGCAAATAAGCCAAGTCGACAAAAGGCAGTCCCCGAAGCAAGAACATAAGAATGAACAACTCCTGCGCCCCCTTCATGGCAGGAGTGATGGCGTCCGACTGCAACAGACGGGCAAATACCTTCTTCATATCCTCCATATCCAATGCCCGACGGCGGTCTGCCCGCGTACCTGTATATACGGAGCGAAAAAGATGCGGCACGTATGATGCCTTCCGAAGATCGACAGCGCGATTGTAAACCGCACGCAACGTGCGAAGATACGTAGACACCGTATTCCAACTACACCCACGTGCACGAAGACTACCCTCAAAATGCTTCAGCCACTCCGGAGTGATTTCCCGAAACGACAAACGATCGGAACCCTGAAAAGTAAGAATCGCATTCAACGTACTTCTGTATACATGAGCAGTCCCTAAATTTCCACTCTGCTGCAAATCAACAGCCACTTGTTTCATAAACAAAGTAAAACTTTCCTTTTCATTAAAAATAAATTAATAATTAATATTTACTTTTCCCACATTTTACTTTAGTAAAATACAAAAATATATCTTCAAAAATTTACATACATAAAATCTAAAAAATAAAAACTAAAACATTTACATTAATCATCAAAGTAAATTTCATACATTTGCGCAATTTTTCAAACAACATATTATTTTAACCATTTAAAGTATAAAAAAATTATGAACAACAATGAACCAGCTGCCGAACGCTACAGCATTAATGGATTCAAGTATTTCTCCGAATTGGCGAAGGAGTATTTTCCCGATCTGGCAAACGCTTCTTCCGCCAGCAAAAAAATGCGCAAACGCATTAAAGCAAACAAGACATTGAACGAACAACTGGTTGCTGCGTATTACACCAGCCAAACAATCGATGTCAGTCCTGAAATGCAGCTAATCATCTACCGACACTGGGGACCTCCCCACATTGACTTGCCGACAAACGTTTAGCGCGTAACAGAAAACGAAAACACGGACAAGAAATAAAAGGAAAATCGAACTATATATTTTTAAATATATCATTTATCTTTTATTGTTTATTATGTATTCCACTTTGCGTTCATCACTTTTTTTCAAAACGAAGATAACTACCAATCATACAGCTATTTACAGAAAGAAAAAAGCGTTCCACAAAGCGTTCGGCAAAAATGACCGTTTTTTCACTACAAACAAGACCTTCGAATCCCCCCAAACGAAGGCTTTGTTTTTTCTCCAACAGAAGCTCCACCAGTCACAAACAGAAGCTCCACCAACCACCAACAGAAGCTCCGCCAACCACCAACAGAGCATTCGTTCCATCCCCACTCCTTCCCCGGCTTCATGAAAGAAGAAAAAAACAGCCATTTGCGCATCGCGGCACCCTTTATTCATCCACACCCGTCCGCACGGAACCACACCCCTTGCGCATCGCACAAGAACGGCGTACCTTTACAGAAATTTAAAACGATAACCCAATGAACAATTTCAATTTTGAAGCCATGATGGAACATGGTTTTCTCATTATCCCCAAAGCCCTGCTACAACAACAGATAGAAGACCCGAACATAGAAGCCGGAGAAATAGAAGCGCTCCTGAAAATCCTGATGAAAGTAAACTATTCGGACACGTTATACAGCGACCGGCAGCACAAAGACTACCTGTGCAAAAGAGGCGAAAGCATGTTCAGCTACCGCGACTGGAGCCGCATTTTCCGCTGGTCTGTCGGAAAAACCTTCCGATTCATACACGCCCTTGCCATCCTGGGGATCATCGAAATCGTCCCCCATCCCAACAACTCGTCCCTGCATATCCGTGTCGTCGAATACGACAAATGGGTAGGAGCCCCCGACAGCGGCAAGCAGAAAAAGAAAGCCGTCAACGAGAAGTTCCGCCTGTTTTGGAATGAGTTTCACAGCATCACGCAGCTTCCCAAAGAAAACATCGCCAAAGCGCAACGCGAATGGAAAAAATTAAGCGACAAGGAACAGCAACTCGCCATCGACAAGGTAGAAGATTATTATTTCCACCAAACAAACATCAACTACCTGCTCCACGCCGCCAGCTATTTATCCAACAAAGCTTTCCTAAACGAATACTGATAAAACGAATCCCAATTAAACGAAGACTGATTAAACAAACACTGATTATGAATACCGAAAACAGAGTTTCACCACAGGCTCCCGAAATAGAAGAAGCCATCATCGGCGCCTGCCTGATAGAGCAGAGGGCTATACCACTGATAGCCGACAAGCTGCGCCCCGAAATGTTCTACGTCCTGCGCCACCAACTGATCTACGCCGCCATACTGGCTATGTACCACGCCGGAATGAAAATAGACATCCTCACCGTAAAAGAAGAGCTTTCCCACCGCGGAAAGCTCGAAGAGGCGGGCGGAGCGTTCGGCATCACCCAGTTGAGCAGCAAAGTGGCGACTTCCGCCCACCTCGAATATCACGCGCAGATCGTACACGAGAAATATCTACGACGCGAAATGACCTTGGGATTCAACAAACTACTCGCCTGCTCGCTAGACGAAACGATGGACATCGACGACTCGTTGATGGACGCGCACAACCTGCTCGACCGTCTGGAAGGCGAATTCGGCCACAACAACCACATGCGGGACATGGATGAACTGATGACCGCCACCATGACCGAAGCCGAAGGACGTATTGCCAACAACATAAACGGAGTGACCGGCATCCCTACCGGACTGGCAGACCTGGACCGCATGACGTCCGGACTCCAAAACGGCGAACTAGTGGTAATCGCCGCCCGTCCCGGCGTAGGAAAAACGGCATTCGCACTACATCTGGCACGAAACGCAGCCATGGCAGGACATGCCGTAGCCGTCTACAGCCTCGAAATGCAAGGAGAAAGACTGGCCGACCGATGGCTGACAGCAGCCAGCGAAGTCAGTGCCCGCCATTGGCGGTCGGGAACCGTCAGCCCGCAAGAGCTTGCAGAGGCACGCACGGCAGCCGCCGACCTCAAACGTCTGCCGATACACGTAGACGACAGCACCTCGGTCAACATGGAACACGTACGATCCAGCGCGCGACTGCTGCAAAGCCAACATGCGTGCGACGCGATCATTATAGACTACCTGCAACTCTGCGACATGACAACCGGCCAAAACAACCGCAACCGCGAACAGGAAGTGGCACAAGCCACCCGCAAAGCGAAGTTGCTGGCCAAAGAGCTAAACGTACCGGTGGTACTGCTTAGCCAGCTAAACCGCGAATCGGAAAACCGCCCCGCAGGCCGCCCCGAACTGGCACATCTCCGCGAAAGTGGCGCAATCGAGCAGGATGCGGACGTCGTGATATTACTCTACCGCCCCGCCCTCGCACGAATAACAACCGACCGCGAAAGCGGTTACCCTACCGAAGAACTAGGCATAGCAATCATAGCCAAACAACGCAACGGAGAGACGGGAAACGTATACTTCAGGCATAATTCGGCAATGACAAAAATCACCGAATACGTCCCACCGCTGGAATACATGCTGAAACATGCTAAATAGATACAGATTCACCCCGATTCCATACAATTTTATATTACAATATATAGCTGTATGGAATTTCTTTTTTTATTTCATTATTGATATAAAATAAATAGCAAAATACTTGACTTTCCCTTTCAAATTTCGTATATTTGTAATGTCAACAAGGACAGAAAATATTATTACTTAAACCTTAACTTTTTTAATTGTATGAATGTATTAGTGGAGCGCTATCAGCGCAGAAAGTATGTGAATCAGCCGGATTCACAGATGTTGTATTATGTACGCCAGAAATCGGGTACAGTGAGAGTGATGGACATCAACAAGCTGGCCGATGCCATCGAAGCGAACTCATCGCTTACAGCAGGAGATGTGAAGCATTCCATCGAGGCTTTTGTTGAGCAGTTGCGCCTGTCGCTTACCCAGGGCGACAAGGTGAAGATCGACGGATTGGGCACGTTCCATATCACGTTGAGCAGCGAAGGGGCGGAAAAGGAGAAGGATTGCACGGTGCGCAATATCCGCAGAGTAAATGTTCGTTTTGTGGCAGACAAGGCACTTCAGCTGGTGAATACGAGTCATGCCACTACCCGAGGCGAGAATAATGTCGATTTCATCCTGGCCGGAAAGGGTGACGGAGAAGACGCGGATGGTGGAAACAGCGGTAGCGGTGGAAGCGGAGAAGCTCCGGACCCGGCAGCTTAATCATTAAAAACAGTGCCGCATGGGTATTACAGAGTGATTTCTACAGTTACTCTCCATGCGGTTTCTGTTTTCTTCTACATTTATTTTTTAATTCTCAATTTTCAATCCTCAATTTATTAAAATGCTCGATAAAATCATAGAGATCATTATGACGATCCTGCCCTTTCTGGGCAGTAATCGCAAAAAGCGCAAAGTAATGGCGCAAGAAGTAAAAGAGTTCAGCGAACTGGTGAAAGACCAATATACTTTTCTGATGCAGCAATTGGAAAAAGTGTTGAAGGATTATTTCGACCTTAGCTCGAAAGTGAAAGAGATGCATACGGAGATATTCTCATTAAGAGATCAGCTGGCACAGGCTGCTGCCTTACAATGTATTAATAAGGAATGTGCACAACGTAGTGCAGCAGAGGCATGATAATGATTCAATTAATGCAAATTATGGAACCTGTGCAATTTACAGAACCTATTCAATCTATTTAATCCATTCATGAGAACTATAAACCTGATAGTAATCCATTGCTCCGCTACGCGCGAAGACAAGAGTTTCACAGAATATGACCTGGACGTCTGTCATCGCAGACGAGGATTCAACGGAACGGGTTATCATTTCTATATCCGCAAGAACGGGGATATAAAATCTACCCGTCCGATAGAACGAATTGGTGCGCACAGCCGCGGTTTCAACAAAGAAAGTATAGGTATCTGCTATGAGGGCGGACTCGATTGCAAAGGACAACCGAAAGATACCCGTACCGAATGGCAGAAACATTCGCTCCGGGTATTGATTCTCGCTTTATTGAAAGATTATCCGAATTGCCGGATCTGCGGACATCGGGATCTAAGTCCCGACCTGAACGGAAACGGCGAAATAGAACCGGAAGAATGGATCAAGGCCTGTCCCTGTTTTAATGCTGAAACGGATTGGGATAAAGTCTAAAAAAAAATAGCTTTATTATAATTTAGGCACGGATAACACGGATTTCACGGTTGCTTTGTACAAGCATAGCACTAACCGTGAAATCTATGTAATCCGTGCCTAATCTTTAACTTATGATTTTGCTAGACTACGCGTTATCAAAGGTTGTTTCAAACCGACGCAATATGCTGTCTAATTTTCCAACGAGGTAAAAAGGTAGATTTATCAATTTGAATTCTTTTCCGTCTGCCGTCTTTACCTCATCCACAGCATAAGGCTGCGACCATATTCTGACTGCAACAGTCTGATTAGAGTGATTCATAAAAGAATGTAAGGAACGCAAGTGGGCGTTATGCCCTGATTTGACTTCAATGGGATAAACCATAGAATCCTGCACCCACACATAATCGACTTCTGCATTAGAACCACTTTTATTACGCACCCAGAAACAACGTTTCTGACTGACTTTATCTGTCAGTGTCAACAGTTCTTGCGCTACAATCTGCTCCGCTATCATACCACGCCAAGCATCCATTATATCTTTTGCTCCCAAAACCTCTTTCTGTACTTGTGCCGCATAATTCACCAATCCTGTATCTAACCAGACCAGTTTGGGCATACGCTTTATTTCAGGAGTGGCCGGAACTTCCGTTGCCGTAGTCGGATAAACTAATTCCAGCAACATCGCCTTTTCCAATAAACGAAAAGCCTCTCCCACTTCCCGAGCATTATAAGACGAACCAGCAAATCCTCCTAAAGTTATAATTTGTCCAGCTTTATGCCATCCTTCTTTTAATATAAAGCGAATCACTTCCGGAAGTTGTTTTCCCAAAGCATATTTTTCCACATCATCCCGGTAGCCTTGCAAAAGAGTTTCATAAGTGGACTCCAAGGATAAAATATCCCTGCGCTCCGCATAGAGTTGCACAACTTCCGGCATACCTCCAATCAACGTATAGATATTAAACAATAACATCAAACGATCATGGAAAGCGAGAGTGATTTCAGGCTTATCTAAAACGGATAATAAAGGTTCTTCTCCAACAGCACCCAGAAACTCGCGAAATGAACAAGGACGCAATGCCATATATTGCACCCTTCCCACCGGAAATGAAACACGTACATCTATCAGGTTTTCTAATAATGAACCGGCAGCAATTACATAAATATCAGGTAATTCTTCATAGAAATAGCGTAATAACGCTACTGCCTTTGCTGAAT
>NZ_JH114331.1:501877-586883 GCF_000157095.2 Bacteroides sp. D1 | reverse complement strand
CAAAGCTCCGTAAATGAATTTCTTGTTTTCTTTAAATTAATTGGGAAGGAATGCTGTTCCATACCATTCGGACACGCGGAACCTGTTCTTTGGGCGCATGTTTTGAGAAGTCAAGATCATAGCCTTGCAAAATCTCCGACTGTATTCTTCTGACTTCCAGCAAGGAATCCGTTTCTACATATTTGAGTACAACTTCCGGCATACCACCAATCAACGTATAGATATTAAACAATAACATCAAACGATCATGGAAAGCGAGAGTGATTTCAGGCTTATCTAAAACGGATAATAAAGGTTCTTCTCCAACAGCACCCAGAAACTCGCGAAATGAACAAGGACGCAATGCCATATATTGCACCCTTCCCACCGGAAATGAAACACGTACATCTATCAGGTTTTCTAATAATGAACCGGCAGCAATTACATAAATATCAGGTAATTCTTCATAGAAATAGCGTAATAACGCTACTGCCTTTGCTGAATTTTGAATTTCATCAATAAAAAGTAATATAGTTCCTTCATTCCTTATCTTTCCACAATGTGCAAAAAATAAAGGCATCAAATCTTTTAGAGATACATTCAACTCAAACAAGGATGCTGCCTCCCGTTTCTCCAAATTCAAATACAGGTAATTGTCAAACTGCTTTCCAAATTCGTTGACTACCGTTGTTTTACCGACTTGCCTTGCTCCACGCAATATCAAAGGCTTTCTATGCGTATCGTCTTTCCATCTTTCCAGATGAAATAAGATATCTCTTTTAAACATAAACCACAAATTTATTGATTTTCAGCAACAAAGTTATAAAGAATTTCCAAAGATGGGGCAAAATACCATTGATTTTGTTTCAAATATGGGGCAAAAGTCTATCGTTCATGTTTCAAAAATGGGGCAAAGCCACCTAATACTGTCGTAAATATGGGGCAAAAAGAACGTATTTACAATCAGCTAATCTACAAATTAGACGACTTACCATGTACTAACTCCAATCGTACATCGTAAATCGTCTAATCGTAAATGAACTTAATCGTAAATTATTTTTCTACTTCACGTCGAATGCAGCATCAATCAACGCTTTCAAGTTCAGATAATGACTTCTGTATATTCCACTGGAAGCATTTGCCGCATTGGTCAGGTCTCTTCTAAGATCAGTCAACTGTCCGCGTGCAATAGTCGGTGCTTCAGAAGGGAAATCGAAAGCTACGAGCGAATAACCACCCAGACTTCCGAGCGAACCGGAACTGTTCTTCGGTTTATCAAGCATTCCAATCAACGCATTGACATAAGTCTTTTGCAAACTACGTTGGGAAGCATCCGGTTTCTTTCCTCCTTGCATATCGCTCCAGATACTCTTCTTCAAATCACGGAACAAATCGTTGGCTGTGTATGCCTTCGCTCCGTTGACCAGTTCGTTGTCCGTCATCTTATCAAGTGTGCGGCTGCTAAGCAGTTGTTTCAATGTACTGCTCTGTACACGGTAGATCGAATTGAAAGTATTGATACCAGTTCTTTCGGACAGTTTATCATCCATCAGCCAGGTCGGTGTGGTAAACAGTTCCTTGTTCAGGAAGTCGACCGCTTTCTTCTGAATATCCTTCGGAACATATTCCACCGCTTTCATGTCTGTCTGTTCCACAGAAATCGGATTGTGGTAGATACCGGCCACATTGGTAGCCACATGGCCCATGTACAAGTCGAATTGTCCCACCACATTCTGATACAAACGGACAGCTTTCATATAACCCTCATTCGGTTCATAAGTCCAGTTCATGATTTCAGGCATCACACGTTTCAGGTTTTTGATTCCATACGAGCTTGCCAGCATGGCATCATCTCCCAAATCTTCACTCTGGTTGCGGGGATCGTTTCTGTCGAGTTCCGTTCCGAACGTATAGCGTTTGTCCTCCCGCAGCTTCTCAATGATCCACTTATTCAAATGAGGTATTTCGGCTTCCGCCGTTTCATATTCAGGCATCCAACGATAGCCCCATTCAATCGCCCATTTATCATACATACCGATACGGGGGAATATTCCCGAACGTGAAACGTTGTCTTCCGGCTGTGCCACATAGTTGAAGCGTGCATAGTCCATGATAGACGGTGTATGACCGTTGGCTTCCACCCATATTTTGTCTCTAAGTTTCTCTACCGGGACGGTATTGGAAGAACCGAAGTTATGACGCAGTCCTAATGTATGTCCCACCTCGTGGGAAGATACAAAACGTACCAGTTCGCCCATCAGTTCATCGTCGAACATCGGTTTGCGTGCTCCCGGATCAATGGCTCCTGCCTGCACGATGTACCAGTTGTAAAGCAGGCTCATCACATTGTGATACCAGTTGATATGCGTTTCAAGAATTTCACCGCTGCGAGGGTCGTGCACGTGAGGTCCGCTTGCGTTCGGAATATCGGAAGGCTTGTACACGATAGCCGAATGGCGGGCGTCTTCCAAGCTCCAGGTAGGATCGTCCGTCGGTGCTTCTTTGCCGAAGATTGCATTTTTGAATCCTGCTTTCTCAAAAGCGGCTTGCCAGTCGTTCACTCCCTGAATAAGGTACGGAACCCATTTCTTCGGAGTGACAGGGTCGATATAAATGATAATCGGTTTCTTTGGTTCCACCAATTCGCCACGCAGGTATTTCTCGCGGTCTTCGTCTTTGGGTTCGAGACGCCAGCGGGTGATATTCGCTTTATACTTCACTCCTTGCGGATTCTCGTCAAAATCCTTATAGCTCACAGCAAAGTAACCTACCCGGTCGTCGTGCAATCTCGGTTTCATCGGTTCCTTGGGAAGTAATAGCATAGAGCTGTTCAGTTCGTAAGTCAACGGAGTGGTAGAGGTGGCAAAGAAAGCTGCCAGCAGTTTCTCAAGTCCACTGCCTCCTCCTTTCTTCCGCTGGAAGGTACGCACGGTACGTATTTCGATGTTTTGCGGAAAGGCTTTCAGTGTGTCGATATAACTGGCGTCGTCTACCATGCTGCTCGCTCCGATGTTGTCTTTCACCCGGCTGGTGAATGAAAACATTTCGTTGTCCTTACGGATATAGTCGGTCATGTCGATCACATAGTTGGTAGTTTCTCCTTCTTTACGGACAGTTTTCAGCGGGAAGGTGGCCACAATGGGTTGAACATTGGAGTTCAATACGGCCTGATACATACCCAGTGTATCAGCAGAATGTTCGAGATAAGAGATTTCACGCACGAACAGTTTGTCGCCGCGTCCTTTCTCGAAACGGATCACTTCGTCGCTGATGTAATCTCCCGGATAGCCTACTTTACGTTTCTGCGCGTCTACCGGTGCTTTCACAACTCTGTTCACAATCAAAATATCACGTCCGAAAAGAGAGTCGGCTATTTCGAAGAAATATTTACCATCTACGTAATGCACTTTAAAAAAGCCGTCCATTGTTTTGGCTTTGCCGGTGATTACTTTTGCGTAAGGTTGCAGAGCATCTTTCTTACTCTTGGCAATGGAGTCAGCCTTGGCTTTATCCACCGCTTCCGTCTTGCTCTTCTTTTTCTTCTTTTTCTTGAAGATGTCCGTCGATTGTGCTCCGGCCAATGGAACGATCATTGCCAGAATCATCAGAATTGAAACTAATTTCTTCATGCTTTCTTTTTTAATATTTATATACAGATACAAAGATAATAATTATTCGATACCGGCAATGCCATACATATTTAAGTTGTTGATACTAGACATCTTTTCATTCGGTTTGCCTGAAATAGTATATTCCTGTCCATCAATTGTCAAAGTAAAATTATAGGTATAAGTTAGCCCTGTTTCAAAAGGTACGGCAATCATCATATAACAGGTCTCCAAACTGGCACCAAAATACCCGGCAGTTATCTCGAAGCCGCCATTAGGAAGATTATAAGTAATACTGTTTATCGGAGTACCGGAAATTTTACCTGTCGACAAATCTACAGTTGCTCCATCTTCGTAGGCAATCGGATGGTCACAGCTCACCACCACTTTAGTAAATTTCTTACCGACAAAAGAATCCGGGCATCCCGCACCCGGTAAAGTGATTTGAGAAAACAATGGTTTGAATTCTCCCAAAGAAACAGTTGCAGCAGAATAGCTAGATGTAGTAGCCGAAGCATAAGCAAAGCTATAATTACGATGCGGCATAAACTCTGATTCATAATACTCCTGCACAGCTAAGTTGGGCAAAGCGACAGCCTTATAATCTTGTGAAGCTGCGTTATAGGGCGTATAGGCATAAATAGTGTGATCGCCACCCTTAAATCCTGCAGCAAGTTCGGAAGAAGGATTCAGCGTAATATCTTCAGTCACACGACTATCACGATCATATACTATATACGTTTTACCATCCAATTCTGTAGTAGTAGCCACCGCTACTTCCGACGGAGCATACGGCAAGTTATCCTGCGGTTTGCCATCGGACAACACATATATTCCTATCTTGTCCGCTTCAATCCATCCCTGGCTTCCATGGGAATACACATTATAAGCACCGGAAACAGCAATTTTCCCCACTACGGGAATATCTGCATCTTCTTCTTCACCATCGTCACTGCTGCAACTTACTGAAGACAATACTAAAGCTACACAAGCAGCAAAATAAAACAGTCTATTTTTCATACTTTTCTCGTTTAAATGATTAATTATTTACTGATAGGTTATTTTCTTTTTCCAATTAATATTCTCCTTCATAGTTCGTGCACCATACCATGCCTTTCACATCGCCAAACCCGCTAAAAGTCTTCAATTCCAAATCGGGAGCAAAACCTTCGAAGAGACGTACCATCTGGCTCGTGTTTACATCGATGATGGCGATATCCCCATTTTCCTGCGAAAGTGCCAGCCGGAAATTCGGATCAGTGCTATTTCCCCCATAGCCATAAAACTCACAAACAACAGGACTTCCACTGATGCCGGTGATACGGCTGCCTGCTGTGTAAGCCAGCATATGGCTGCGCATCTGCATACTGTATATATAGAGATTCTTATCTCCATCGGTAAAGTAGAAATAAGGGTTCTTTTCAAAATTGGAGGACATCTTAATGACACTTTGCGGAGTCAATAAGGAGCTGCCGCTGAATCCGTATTGATCCGTACCGGTTATCAGGTGAGAGTTATTATCCATGTCTTTTACGGCAAACTCGTGCAAATCATAATTTCCGGTTCCCTGCACGTCAATCAGCGACACGTAGTTTGACCAAAATGTCAGCCCACCGTTGGAGGCTACATCTTTCTTTTCGTAAGCCCCTATTGCCAGGCAGCGGGTTCCCGCTCCCATATTGTTCACCCGCAACACACCGGAGGGAACTTCCAAATCCTGATCGTATGTTTTGAAGTAGACGATGGCAGGAGTATAAACTGCTCCCCACTGCGGATAATGTGTAATGCCGATAAAACGGGCATTTTGCTCATCATACAAGATACAACGTTCTTCGTCGGCACACCAATAAGTGACGTTGTGGAACGGTGCGAAACAGGTGATACGGCTACCTCCCTCAAACTCATACGGCATGGCGCCGTACTTCCCGTAATAAGGAATCGCTTTATTGTCAGTGCCTACGGCACGGATATACACTTCCCCCTGTTCGGAGCAAATCACGTAATATTCTTCCTTGAATGCGAAGTCCATTATCTTCAAGCCTTCCGGCTCTTTACGGTTTTCAAATTCGTGGGCAAGCCACATGTCTTTTTGCAACGAATTGCCATCTAGCGTGACACTTCCACTACCCTGATTTATCAGGATTTTCGGCAAACCTGACACGTAGGAACCGGAGATAGAGCCTAATACATAATAGTAATAGATCCCGAGCGGGTCTGTACCCAGACCATCTTCGATGATGTTTTCTACATCGTGCGTAGCCCGGAGGCCGGGATTGATGAAAGATAAAGAAGATTTTCCGTCTCCTTTGTTGGAGAGAATCATCCAGCCCCAGTCGAAACTGTTCTTTCCCGTCAAGGTATATTTATTGCTGATGTATGTTTCATTCGTTTCCTTATTGATGACTTTCAGTATCAGTTCGTACGTTCCGCCTTTTTCGAACTGATACTTCAGATGATAACCTGTGTAGATCAGTTCACGGTTCAGATACCATTGAACGGTGAAAAGTTCATCAACATTCCCGATGTCCGTTGAGAAGTTGATGGGCGCATCCATCTCGAAAAGGTCGCCTACCATAAACGTGTAGTCCGATGAAGCGGAGTTCACAAAAGAAACTTTGGTAGAGTTTGTATAGTCATAGTTTCCCAAATCGTCATAACAGCCGGTTATCACGAGAAGCTGCAGGATTGAAATGAATAGTATTGTTTTTCGCTTCATAATTTATTATCAGTTATCGAGAATGGTTTCATACAGCGGTGTCACTCCGTCTGTATCATAATATTGGTAATTGCCTTGCTGCCACTGGTCTTTCCACCAGGCCTTGAAGTCGGCTATCAGGTTGACAAACTCAATACCGGTGTATTTATCCAATGATTCGAGTATCTCACCATCCATGAAAATGATAAAAACACGGTATTTCATATCCGAATAAGTACCCAGATTGGCTGCCGAACTCTGGTTCCACCAAACAGGTTGGGAAATCCGGTCGGTCACTTGAATCGTGACGTGTTTGTATTCTGCCGGACCCACCAGACAGTTTTCCACTGCATCCAGTGAAAGGGTAAGGGTGTAGTCTGTGTTGAGCAGGTCTTCATTGCGATAGACGGTGACTTCGTAGGTGTCTTCCGCCAGTCCGCTATGGAAGATGCCGGAGGTCAAAGGGGCATAGTCGATGCCGGAACGGGCGGTGCTTTTCTCTCCCACTGCGGAAATATCACAGGTGGCATTTTCTTCGAGCAGGTAGCCAAGAAGTGTCATTTTCACTTTCACGGTTCCTTCTCGAAGCAAGGGTGCATCTGTAGCAAAGTTGAATGTTATTTTCTGTGGAGACTTATCGCTCATGTAAGTAAAATAGACGTAATTGTCTCCATTATAAACGTCCAGCTGCTCTTCACTGCAAGAGGTGAGAACGAACAGCAGGCAGAAGATGGTATATGTCAATATTCGTTTCATCTTATCCGGGCATTAGTTGGTTGTTTCACTGGTAGGCAATGGAAGTACATAAGAACCTGTCATGTTGATTTCTCCTTCCTCGTCGGAATCGGGCACGGTGGAGAGGTTCATCCGTTTGTAGGTGTAGAAGGTTCCACCTTCGCCTATCATTTCTTTCCGTATATCGAGCAGTATTTCGGCATCCAGTTGTTCACGGGTGCTGACTGTCAGACTAAGGGTACGTTCAGCTCCACGGGCTTTTCGAACTGTTTCGAGGTAGTTGATTCCTTCGGTTATCTTGCCATTATAGCTACTGATCTCCGCCAGGATATGACAGATTTCACTGAACCGGATCACTGGTATCATCGGATTCTCCATTGCTTCTACTACTGATTCTACGGAAGGGTTATACTTCAGTGTGTAATACTTCGACTGGGTTTCATTGGTAGTCCCGATCAGGTAGGTGAGCCGATAGTCGGTATATACGCCCGTATTGTCCGAAGCAAACAGGGAAGGGATATTTGCCAACGGCAAACGGGTGGTTGACGAAGAAGAGGAAGAGCCCCATACGGCCTGTTCATAATCCGTAGCCAGCTGTTTCTTGTACAAGCCGAACAATATGTCGTGGGAGACTTTTGTATATCGGGAATTGAGATTGCAGGTAATGTTCTCTCCTTCTGTAAAGCCTATCCACCGTTTCTGCTGGTAATAGGTGTTGTAAAGTTCTTTGGCGGCTGTCTCGGCATTCTTGTAGTAGGCAGGACCGGCATAGATGCAGACACGGGCTTTCAACCCCAGCAATGCCAGATAGTTGAAGCGGATGCCACGATACCAGAAGAATGCTCCCATATCGTCTATATAGGAACCGGAGTTGAAGCGGTAGCGGGCATTCCATTCGGGAGTAGGTTCGTACATTTGTGAAGCGTACATCGCTTCGGGATGGTATTCGGTGTCAAACTTACGCAGAATGTCTTCCGCTTCGAGCAGGTCTTTCAGGACTTTCTCGATAAAATCGGTAACGGTACATTTTTCTACCACTGCGGCTTCGTATTTATCGCGGTAAGGAAGATAGGCGCCCGAAGGATTGGTTGCCGTTGCAGGAGCAAACAAGCGAAGTAGGTCAAAATGCATCATGGCTCTTAATGACAAGGCTTCGGCGTAAATGAGGTTTTTCTCTTCTTCTCCGTATTCGAACAAAGAGATGTCCGTGGGCCGGATGTTCTCGATGAGCTTGTTCAGGTTGGCTATCACTTTATAGCCTTTTTCCCAGATAGCTGTCACGACGGGTTCGGTGTCGACCGTGTTATAGATAAGTTCGGAAGCGTCGGCATACATCGGAGAGATGGTTCCCGCCTTTTGATTGTATTGCTGGGAGATGGCACTAAGGAATCCCCAGCTTAGTTGCTTACCGTAAAGTTCGTCGGACGCCAGATTGGTGTAGATACCATTCAGGGCATTCCGGTAGCCGAAACCGGTGGAAAACAGATCGTCGTCGGCTATCGCATTTTCTGGTGTTACGTCCAGCCAGGCATTGCAGGAAACGGCTAACATTCCTGTCAGGGCTATTAGTATATGGCTGATTAGTTTCTTCATTTGTATGGTTAGAATATGATGTTAGTAGTCAGATTGAATGAACGCGAATAAGGATAATCCAGTCCCCGTTCCTGACGGATGGTAGACCAATAGAACAGGTCGTTCATCGTGAACGAAAGACGCAGGCCGGACAGATGGAGTTTCTTTAATTGTTCGGGACGGAAATTGTAGCTCATTGTCAATGAACTCCATTGCAGGGTATTGTTTTTCTGTACAAAACGCGAAGATGCGCCGGTGGTGACATTACGGTCACGAATATCTTTCATGGTGGTTATGTCTCCCGGTTTCTGCCAACGGTCGAGCAATACCCGCTTATCTACATTGTCATTTTTAATGTCGGCATTCTCTACATAGGAGACGAGGGTATTGTTGTAAGCATCTCCACCAAAAGTATAGAGGAAAGAAGCAAACATGGATAACTGTTTATAGGACAGGGTATAACCGAATGAGCCTTGTCCCTTGGGAGCTGTATCGCCAATAATGGTCCATTCGTCGGCAGACCATACATCGGTAACGTCACCATTCCGGCGAAGGTAGATTTCTTTGCCGTTTGTGGGGCTGATTCCCAATGACTTCATCCCGTAAATAGAGGTCAGAGAGGCTCCTTCGTAATATTTCAGGTATGTTTTAGCATATTTTGAATCGGAGCTGCTTTCGGGGTTATATCCGCTGAACAGTTCTTCCACTCTTTTATTATAGTCGCGCATTGCCTGGGAGATTTCAATAATCGTGTTTTTGTTTCTTGCAAAGCTGCCGTAGAGCTGGAAGAGCCAGTTTCTGTCACTGTAAAGTCGTGCCCGCAGTTCCAGTTCGACGCCGGTGTTTTTCACCTTTCCCATGTTTTCTTTGTAGGAGGTGAATCCGGTAGAGGAAGGGATGGTATAATCGGTTATCAGGTCGATGGTACGCTCGTCGTAGGCAGAGGCTTTCAGATAGATTTTATCGTGCCACAGTCCGATTTCAACTCCATAGTCGAGGGTGTATTTACGTTCCCATTTCAGGTTCGGATTTCCCATCTGATAGAGGAATACACCGTAGCCTGTGGGATACCAGCTGTCTGTTTGCAGCTGATACATATCTTTGGCCGAATAGAGGGAGAAGTTGGTCTTTCCGGTCAGTCCGTAGGAGACACGGAACTTCAACATGGAAAAGAGTTCATTCGACTTCATAAAATCATAATTATGAATGTTGATTCCTGCTCCTGTTGACCAGAACATGGACCATCTTTTATCGGAACCGAATTCGGAAGAACCGTCGATACGTCCTGTAAGGTCGGCGAGATAGATATTGTTGTAGGTGTAGTTGGAAGTGAGCAAGGCTCCTACCAAGCGGGTGGTATTATCGGAGCTGCTGGGCTTTCCGTATACTTCTGCCGCATAGTTTGAAGAGACAAGGTCGCCACCCGGAAATCCCCGGTAACGTGTTTCGGAAGCAGTGCTCTGCGTTTGTCTCATGTTGGAGGACAAGCAGATATTGAGATTGTGTCCCTTGAAGGTATTGTTGTACATGAGTGACAGGCTTCCGTCTATCACTGTTCTCTTTTGTGTGGATTCTGTTTTTTCACCATTGATGTTGCCTGTACTGGCTGAATAACTGGCCGATGCGGGATCTTTGTACAGATCACCGGTAGAATTTCTCATCAGGACGGAAAACTGACCGCGCAGACGCAGACCGTCGGTGATACGCCAATTCAGACTAAGATCATCGGTTACTTCATCATAACCGGAATGGTCGAAGCTGTTGTAGAAGTTGATTTCGTACAGTGGATTTACTTGTGTGCCGCTAGCCCCGTCGAACTTTTCGAGACGGCGCACATAATCGCCATTTTCATCATACAGACGCATATAAGGAAGTAAATGGGAGTAATCGCTGAATGAATTGAAGGGGACATCTGTACTTTTGTTATAAGTGTAGGTCACTTTGTTCTTTATTTGTAGTCCGCCAATGCGGTAGTCTACATAAAAAGCGGCATTGGCATTCTTACGGGAAGAGTGTTTCATCACTCCTTCCGTTCCTCTGAATCCCAGTTCCACTCCCCAGCGCACGTCGTTTTCTCCACCGTCTATGAAAACGGAGTGCTTATGGTTCAGAGCCGTGCGTAGTCCTTGAGAAAGCCAATAGGTATCGACACCTGTCAGTACATTATTGAGTCGTTGGTAGTAACCGTTGGTATAGGGGTCTATTTCCGGGGTGTTGCTGTCATATAGTCCTGCCAGGCGTTCGGTTTCCAGCTTCTCACGGGCGTTCACCAGATTGTAGGAGGATAAATCCGGCAGTTCGGCAGAAAGTACTCCGGAATACTGTACACGGAACTTTCCGGCTTCAGGCGCACGCCGTTCAATGACAATTACTCCGTTGGCCGCACGTGAACCGTACATGGCAGTGGCGGCAGCATCTTTCAGGATATTGATGCTGTGGATGCTATTCATATCGAGGTCGTATATCTTTTCTACATCGACTTCAAAGCCGTCCAGTATGAAGATAGGCAGGTTGGAATTACCGCTTAGCACTTCCCGCGAAATGGAGGAGGTGGAGGTCTGCCCAAGTGTCGTTTCTCCGATACCGGTCTGACCACGCAAGACGAATTGAGGCAGGCTGTTGGGATCGGAACCTGCAGCCAGATTCTCCTGTATTCTGAAAGAGGGATCGAAAGTCTGAATGGCCGAAATCAGGTTGTTCGGGTTGACTTTTAACAGGTCTTCTTTCTCTATCTTTGTGGTATTTCCTGTGAAACTTTCTTTCTGTATGGAGTTATAGCCGGTTACAATCACTTCCTGAATACTTTCGGTAGCTTCTACCATCTGCACATCGACTTTCTGCCGGGAAGTGACTTTGATTTTACGGGTTTCGAAACCGATGTAGGAATAGATAACCAGACCGCCTTTTTCGGGCAGAGTCAATACATAGCAACCGTTTATATCGGTAATTACACCAGTAGAATGACCATCCAAACGAATCGTCACTCCTACCATCGGCTCATTGGAAAGTTTCTCAATCACCCGGCCATAGACATAATTGCCCTGTGGAGGAAGATTATATGTTTCTTTTAAATTCTTTTTGTTTTGGGCTATTGCATTCGTAGATAGTGATAAAATGTATACAAATAGTAAGATTCTATTCAAAGCCCCGGAATTTAGCTTTTGCATAACGGATATATATAGTTATTACACCCGCAAAAGTATTCTTATATGATAGACGGAACAATCACGAATTTTAGGTATTTTACACAACTATTATACCAAAATATAATTAAAGCAAAATCTTTTTGCTTCTGTTTAGGTATTAATCAATAGCAAAAAGAATAACTGCATCATTTATCCTCTATCAAAAAGCAAATGATGCAGCTGTCGGTTATATCTGTTTTTTTATAATGCCAGACGGTATATCTCTTTGCTGTCCTGTTTCGCTAATTTGACATAGTTGCCTACCAATTCACCTTTATTCCGGTGCAGACTATCTGCAAGGCGGTCGATGTCGGGATTCTCAATGCCAAGTTCTTTGAAGGTCACAGGCAGGCCGATGGAAGTAAAGAAGGATTTCAGACGGGAAATTCCTTCAAGGGCTACCGCCTTTTTATCGTCTGATTCTGCCACTCCCCACGCTCGGATGGCGTATTGGGCTATCTTATCCACATTGTGTTCTGTCATCCATGTCATCCAGGCAGGGAAGATTACGGAGAGTCCGGCACCATGAGTCACGTTATAGATGGCGCTGATTTCATGTTCGAGGAAGTGGGAAGCCCAGTCCTCTTCACAACCTACACCACAGGTTCCATTGTGGGCGATCGTTCCGCACCACATCAGATTGGCACGGGCTCCGTAGTTTTCGGGGTCTTTCATGACGGTAGTTGCCTCTTTGATGATGGTAAGCAGTGTACCTTCGCACAAGCGGTCGCCTATTTCCACTTCTTTTGTATTGGTGAAATAGCGTTCCATGATGTGTGCCATCATATCGGCAATGCCGCAGGCGGTTTGGAAAGGAGGAAGTGTGTAGGTCAGCTCGGGGTTCATCACGGCAAAAACAGGACGTAGTACACCGGGAGCACGGAGGCTTAATTTCTGTAAGCCATCGACTTTCGTGATGACGGTGTTACCGGAACCTTCGCTTCCGGCAGCAGGAATCGTTAACACAACGGCTACTTTCAATGCTTTCGTCACAATGGCTTTTCCGATGTAGAAATCCCAGAAATCTCCGTTGTAAGGAACTCCGGCTGCAATGGCTTTCGCCGTATCAATCACAGAGCCACCACCAACGGCGAGCATCATGTCTACGTTTTCTTTCCGGCAGAGATCGATTCCTTCATACACTTTCGTGTCTATCGGGTTAGGCTGTACACCACCCAGCATGCAATAGGGAATACCTACTTCCTGCAATGATTTCTCAACACGGGCCAACAAGCCGCTACGTATCACGGAACCGCCACCATAAACAATCATTATTTTGCGTGCACCGTATTTCTGTACTAACACTCCGGTCTGCGCTTCCGTATCCCGACCGAACACGAATTCAGTAGGGCTGTAAAAGATAAAATTATTCATTGTCGTTTTCTTTATAGGTCTTTTCGTCAGTCTTTTCTATAGATCCAAATAGAACTCCTTTGACAAGTTTTTCTATAAGTTCTTTTATAGAGCCCTTCATAAGAGTCTTTATAGATCAGACAAAGTTATAAATTTAAGCAGAATATCTTTCTTTTGATTGTTTAAAATTTCCTACTTTCATTAGTACAAGTCCGATTACAATCCAGACCATTTCGCGTACACGGGTAATCAAAGCGGCATAGACTCCGTAAGCTCCGGAAAGGGAAAGGCCGCCTACGGCGAGGGCAAAGCCACCTTCACGACCTCCCAATTGCATAGGCAGGAAAAACAGCAGATTAGCAAGTAAAGAAGAGAAAGCCGCAATCAGGCAGCAGTCGGCAAAGCTGACATGGGTGGTCAGCACGTTCAGTATCAGCCATATTTCAAGACAACTGACTACACGGGCGGTATATTCCAGTATGAGGGCGCTATAAAAGGTTTGTTTCTTTTGTTGGTGGAGAAGGGCAATTTGTTTGTCTATATTCTCCAACTTCTCTTTATGCGCGTTTGCAAAATGAAATACTTTCTTTTTCAGAAAAGGAATACGACCACCCATACGGACGAAAGCCACAGCCATCCCCTGCCGATAGCCTTTCATAAAAAGAATAACAATCAGCAGGCAAAAGACAGTAATAGCTCCTAGGATTATCCCCATCATCCACCCCACCGGATAGAGACAAACGTAAAGCAACACTGAACTTAACCAAAAGCAAAAGTGGGAAAAGATATGCATCATCACATAAAGAATCACGGAAGAGGTGGCGCGTTCTATTCCTATATAGGGTTTCAGCTCCATAATGCGATATGGTTCGCCTCCCATCAGCCCAACAGGAGTCACGTAATTAAGCGCAAAACCTGTTACTGTGAATTTGTAGAGCCGGACAAATGAAAACCCCGTCTTACCACCACTACGGATGATGATGTACCACGATACTGTATTAATAAGGTAGACAAACAGCCATAGCAACAAAACCAAAGGTAAATATACCCCTGCACGCTTCAAATTCAGCCAAAGCTCCTGATAATCCATATCAAAAGTGAATATCATTATCAGAACGGCAATGATACCAAAAGCGAGAAATATATTACGGTACTTGTTCTTCACTATTTGTGAGACTTATATCTATTTTTTATATGGGTATATATCTGCTTTTATATGAGTATATACTTGCTTTTTGTATGGGTATATATCTCACTTTATTCACATATAATCTTACTTTATATACGTATAATATCTTTCGAAGAATCTTTTGAACGCCGGGATTCTCATCAATATGTATTCGAATACCAGCCAACCGATTAACGCGCAAGAGATGCCAAGTAATACATCAATGATATAATGATGGCATGAATAAATAGCTGTTCCCCAAATGCCGACCATGATAATAGAGAAAAGAGTAACCACATACCACCTGCATTTACCAATAATGGCATACACCAATGCAACTACCATATAGGCCGCGTGCAGTGAAGGCACTGCCGCGAAAACATTAGCATTACGCCCGTAGATAGAATCAAAGATGGTTACTCCGAAGAATGCATCAAAGCGTCCCAATCCTGCAACATTACCCGGTGTGTTTAATACCGGTTCGAAACCGTAGTTGATGGCATACCAAGGCGGAGCGGCCGGATGAATATAATAACCGGCAAAACCAATCAAATTGACAAACAAGAATACTAACGCAAAGCGAAGGTAGGTTTTTCTTTCCTTCTTGAAATACAGGCAAAGACCGAACAGGATGGGAACGGGAACCCAACAAAGGTAGAAGATTCCGGCAAAAACGTCCGCTATCGGCCAGTTGTGTGCAGCGAAGTATTCGCAAGGAGTAACCAGAAGACCATTATCCATTACTCCGAAAAGAGACTTTTCGAGATTATACAGTCCGGCCACATCAATCGGGTTCACTTCGTAGTTGGGGCAAATACGCATCCAGTCATACGAGATTCCAAAAATGGCGAAAGGTAACAGGGCCACAGCCAACTTACGAGTAGGTAATCCGGCAAAAAATAAAACTAAATAGAGTACCGCCATTAACAGGTGCTCGGAACGAAGCCCGATGAAGATACTTGTCAGCAAAAGGAAAAGAGCCATAATGACTGTCACAGTCAGGGCTTCTCTCTTCGACGGCATTTGAATATTCTTTATCATTATAATGTTTTGATTAGACAACTAGACTATTTACTATTGGACTATTTACGATGTACTTATTTAGGATGTACGATGTAAATAGTAAATCGTCCAATAGTAAATTAATTCATTCTTTCATCGCTTTGTAGCAATGTCTCACACGAGCAAATGCCGTGATATTGGCAAACAGGGCAACAAAAGCCAGAGGAACAATCATAATCAGGATTGGTTCGAAAGCGGTGATATCTTTGAAAACGCCACAGAACAAAGCTCCGAGACTGGTCAGCACTACGCGTTCCGGACGTTGCATGAATCCGACTTTACATTCAATTCCTAAGCCTTCGGCACGGGCACGCACGTAGCTTACCATCAGTGAACCGATTAGTGCCACAAATGCAATGAGTGCATAAAGGAAATAATCTTTCATTGATAAATAGTAACAGATACCAAAGAAAGTCATCAATTCACTGTAACGGTCGAGTACTGAATCGTAAAGCGCACCGAACTTGGAACTCATGTTGCCTAGGCGAGCTACACGTCCGTCCATCATATCGAACAGTCCGGCAAACAAAATCACACCTCCTGCCCAGCCGATAATGGCTAAATCGTTCTGTCCGCCATATATGCCGGCATATACAAACATACCTGCCGCTACTACATTCAGGATAAATCCGGTAGTGGTGATAAAGTTAGGAGTGATTCCTATTTTAATCATTCCGCGTATCAGGGGATTGATAATCTTATAAATCAACTGTTGTAAATAATCTCTGTAATTCATCTGTTTAAATCTGTTTATAGCTATTTTTATCTAAATCTTCTGTTTTCTCAATCTGTATATATCTAATTCTTTCGTTTTCTCATCAGTCTTTTCAATCCGTTTTTTCAGTTTCTTTTTCCGAATAAACTTCTGATATCTATATTCCGGTAAACAAAAAAGCGCTGCATATTATAATTCCAAAACAGTGCCACGATGATTGCCACTACCACTTTAGGGATAATGAAGAAATCTCCGAAATACAGGCTAAGTGTGTTGCGTACCCAGGGAATCTTCGCCAATGATTCCGTCAGTGCATACGTTCCCCACGTATTGAGCCAAACGCTGCAAACCCATACAAGGATAAATTTTACAGCAACGTGTGTTTTCTTTCCTTTCGATTTAAAAGTCCATTTATAGTTGATAACGCAATTAACGATTCCTCCATAGATAGCCCCCGCCAGGGTGGCATATACATAGTAGACATCAAACAGCCTGACCAGAAGAATCGTAACGAGAAAGTCTGCAATAGTTGCCATTTGAGCAGAAAGCTGCGCCCTCAAAAACATGAAGATGCCGCCTTTCTGGGAAATCATCCGTGCAACTTTTTTCAGCCAATCACCCATCTCGCTCCCACTAACAATATAAAACTATACACTCCCGCCAAAACATCGTCCATCATGACCCCTACTCCACCTTTCAGGCTTTCCATACGACGTATGCCCAACGGTTTGGCTATATCAAAGATACGGAACAGGGCAAAAGCCGCAATCACGTACCAAAACCATTTGTCATCATTGGGAACAGCCAACAACGGTATCCACACTCCCACCATCTCATCTACTACCACACGCGAAGGATCTTCTCCCCAATAAGTCTCCAGCTTATCGGCAGCCCAAATGCCGGCGAATATAAATACAATCACCAAAGCGGCAGTCAGCCATAATACCCAAGAGAAAGGAAGGAGAAAATAAAGTGCAATCCAAATGATAGAAGCCAGTAACGCCCCAGCCGTGCCGGGAGCAAAAGGAGAAAAACCGGAGCCAAAGCCCGTGCCTATAAAAACAGGTAGAAAGGGAGGACGCTTCATTTATTACTAATTACTAATTACAAACTACGAGTCGGTTGTGTCACGAGTCCCCCAACGAATGGGGAATTTGTACAATAAAAAAGTAAAAGTTGAGGTTGAGCATCCACCAGTCTTTATAGGATGGTAAATCTCAATCTCAACTTATTATTTGGGGTTACTGATTAAGCTAAGTAATCAGGTTCTTTTTCACCAATCATGTTACGCAATGTCTGTTTTACCATTCTCCATTGTGTAAACAAGTCGTGTTCGGGCTGATGTTCGAAATCGTGCATCGGACTCTTGCAGAAGAATGACAACCAAGTCTGGATGCCACACATGCCTGCACGCATTGCCAAGTCGCTGAACAACACAAGGTCAAGAGCGATAGGAGCTGCAAGGATAGAGTCGCGGCAAAGGAAGTTCACCTTGATTTCCATCGGGTAGCCCATCCATCCGAAGATGTCGATGTTGTCCCATGCTTCTTTGTTGTCTTTGCGGGGAGGATAGTAGTTGATACGTACTTTATGATAAACATCTCCGTAGAGATCAGGATATTTTTCTGGTTCGAAGATAGTGTCGATTACAGACAGCTTGCTGACTTCTTTTGTCTTGAAGTTGTCCGGATCATCGAGCACTTCACCGTCGCGGTTACCGAGGATATTGGTAGAGAACCAACCGTTCACACCCAGCATACGGGTTTTGAACATCGGAGCCAATACGGTTTTCATCAGTGTCTGACCACTCTTGAAGTCTTTACCGGAGATAGGTACATTCTTTTGTTTAGAGAATTCCCACATAGCAGGAGTATCCACACACAAGTTAGGAGCCCCCATTACGAACGGAGCACCTTCTGCAATAGCAGCATACGCGTAACACATACTCGGAGAAATCACGTCTGTATTGTTTTCCTTCATTGCTTTCTCTAAAGCAGCGAGTGACATGTGTTCGTCAGACAGCGGAATGTAAATTTCAGTACTTGCAGCCCAAAGCACCACTACGCGTTCGCAGTTGTTAGCAGCTTTGAAGTCGCGGATATCCTGACGAAGTTGTTCTACCATTTCCCAACGGGTAGCAGCCTTCTTCACGTGTGTACCGTTCAGACGTTTTGCCCAGTTGTGATCGAAAGCAGCCGGCATCGGTTTGATAGCTTCCAACTCTTCTTTTACTCCATTCAGGTCTTTTTCTTTCAAAACCTCGGCGTACATAGCAGCTTCGTATGCGTTGTCCGGGAAAATATCCCATCCTCCGAAAACAATGTCTTCCAAATTCGTCAAGGGCACAACGTCCTTGATGAGTTTTTCTTCGTTGTTCTCCATGCGCATTGTGGCTAACTGTGTAATAGATCCTATCGGTTTTGCCAGTCCCTTGCGAGAGGCTAGTGTACCTACAATCATCGTGGTAGCTACCGCACCACCCACTCCGACTACCAGTACACCAAGACGCCCGGTAGCGGGTTTAATTTCTTGTTTCATTTCTATTCTATTAAAATTAAACTAAAATTGATGCAAAAATAAGATTAATTAATTACTAATACAGTCTTTATTTGTCATATAAACATTGCAATTAGCAGGATTTAACTTTTAAAAGGTCATGTGGAGACTTATTCTCAAGCCTGATCTGTCAATCCCGGGCGAATCACGATAAGTGAGCCTCCAGATATAGTCCAAACGTAACACCTTGAAAATGTTTTCAATACCGACACCCGCCTCCACATAAGGTGTTTTTCCCATTGTTTGTGTGTTCTCTATCGGAAAAGCGAACAAACCGTCGCTCAAAGCCGGATTGTTTTTATCGCTCAAATGTCCATATAATCCACGACAGGAAACTATTTCTCTCCATTTAAGTTTTTTCAACAACGGTACCCGGTTGAACAGCCATCCGTTGAGGAAATAAGTAACATCCCACGAGAAATACTCATCGTTCATAAACTCCATCGCATTCATCAACGAGTAAGATTCCGGTTGGATGGTATAAGAAAGGTTGGCATTAGGCATGATAAGCAGCGGGAAAGGTACTTTATCCCACACTTTACCTGCTTTTAGTATAACGTCCGTATAGCCGAACGCGGAAAACCAGAAGCGTTTCTGAATACCGGCTTCGGTATGATTGTAGGTGTAATCGCTGCCCAACACTCCTTTTCCGGCAATGGTATGAGACAAGGTAAACACCGGTGCATCCAACGATACGGGAAAACGGTTCCATTGGGTCTGGAAGAATTTCTCGTTCGGAGCATAACGCAGTTTCAACTCTGCTGCACTGACAGAGAAATCTTTTACCGGGGTGTAGGTATCTCCTTCTTTCTTTAAAAAAGGAATCAGGTAGGAGGACTCATCTTGCCGTGTACGCGCTGTCAACTGGAAAGAAAAGCCGGAATAAAACTCATTGGTATAGGTCATCTCCGCCTGCCGGAAATAGCCGATACGGTCGTCCTTCTCACGTTTCAAGGCCAGGAACACATTGTCTTTGCTTGTATACAGGTAATTTTGTCCATACTGGTTCACATCTGATTCGTAACGCAATTTCAGTGAATGGATGGGAAATTCGTTGGCGTATTCTTTCTTCTTTTTGAAAGAATATTCCAGTTCTGCTAATCCTTTCACTCTTTCATCTTTAAACCCGTAAGCCACATATCCTTTGCCAAACAGGTGCGGATTGAGCCAGGCGGTAGTCATACCTCCGGCACGAATACGGGGACCTTCCAATGTGTTACCGCTGATAGTGGCATTCATCGGGCCGATATAGAAAAGCGGCGCTTCTTTGGAGGTAGGAATATATCCCGTAAAGAGAATGGAGAGTACTTTCTCCGTCCAGTAATATACCGGATAACTGCGTAATTGTGTCATCAGGCGGTCTACCGAGTTTTCCTGCTGGGAGATAGCGGCTTGCGGACGATTCTCCGCCCAGAATGTTGCGGGACGCGACAGGGCTTCCGTCTCTTCAATAATACGTTCGGGTTTGGTAAAGGCTTTGTCGGCTTCGGCAGTCGGCGTAAAGGTGTAGTTGCTGTAATCCGCTACCCGGCGGGCAAAAATACCGTCCTGTCCTTCGGTCAGTTTAAACTCAACAGTGATACTTTCATGATCGAGCAGGCGTGTGCCGTCTTCAGCGCGCTTAAATTCCTGTTCGAGCAACATATAGTCTACAAAGTTCAGATTTATCTTTTTGGGAAAGTTGAATACGGCACGTTTAACAAAGTAGGTAGAGTCGAGCGTCACATACAGGTGTCCGTTGAAACCGAAAGACTCGGAATTAAAAGGTGTGAAAGCGAGGTCTGCACAAGGCTCTCCGGCAATCTGCAACGTGTCCATCAGGTAATATTTATAAAAGCCTGTACCGATACGGGACAAGGGACTGACAAACTTATTCGTAAACAGGGAAATGTTGTTTTCATAGATATCGACGTCTTTAAAGACTTCATTGATGGCTGCCTGCATCCCTTGTTTAGAGAGAAACTCATCGACACCGGCCTGTTTGCGCCCTTTCACCCATTGCTTCTCGGAACGGGGAGATTTCCGGTAATAGTCTGTGGCAAGCAGTTCACGGGCTGATACCGTCAGAATCGGTTTACCGGTAACGGCAGAAGTATCTACATATTCTGTCAGGAAATCAAATTTACGATATAGCCATTTTTTCTGTTTCTCTTCATCGAAGTTATTCAACGCAAAGGTGGTCTTTTCATAACGTTCGCGTTGCCAGAAGTCTTTCTCGTAGGGAGAGTAGTTGTCACGGCTTTCAATCATACGGCGGACAAATTCTACGGCGGGATTATCTTTCTTCCGGTAGTGTTCACGTTTGGGTTTGACTACCACTTCACCAAGCGCGTATTCGGTAGGCGCAAGTGCTACTTTATAGGATGCATTACGGGCAGGGCGAATGGTGCGGACATAGTCATTATATCCGATTACAGAGATTACAAGCACTGCTTCCGAGCGATGGGTTTTGAAGTAAAAGCGTCCGTCGCTTCCGGTAGTAGTTCCTTCTGTCGTGTCTTTTAAGCGTACAGATGCATAAGGCAAAGGCTCTTTGGTCAGAGAATCAGTCACCACCCCTTGTACCACATACTGCGCACAAAGCGGAATACTGATAGCCAATAAAAGAAAGAGCGTCAATGTGCCTTTTTTCATTAATCTCATACCTTAAATCCTATTGAATTGAGCGGGGCAAAGGTAGGAGTGATTTCAAGACAAAAAAAGGTCTATTTGACGGAAGAAATGTTCTTATTTGACACAATTAGGGGAAAGTAATACGGAATCGGGTCAGTCCGTCAGCGTAGGTTCGCAAAGAGAATGTACACCCATGACGCATCAGTACTTCGCGAATAAAGATAAGTCCGATTCCCTGACCGTTCGGTTTGGTAGAGAAGAAAGGACTGAACAGTTTAGCTTCTGTTTCCTTGCTGATTCCCTGACCGTTATCTATCACTTCAACAGTGGCCGGAGCGAGGGTGCGGACTATTATTTCCCCATCGGTTTCAATGCTTTCCGCTGCATTTTTGATGATGTTTACGAGTACTTGCTCAAACAAAGCGGCATCCAGCATCACATCTTTCAGACTTTCGTCTATTTCCATGCGGAGTGTGATGCGACGGTCATTACACATTCCTTCCATAAACCGCTTGCAGGTGAAAACCAAATCATTCAGATTGACAGAAGAAAGTGTCGGTTCGGGGATTTTCACCACATCGGCAAAACGGGTGATGAAACGACTCATCGAGAAACAACGGTCGGTACATACACGCATCACGTCGCAGATGTCTTCCATTCCTTCTTCGCTGGAAAGGGCTTGTTCTACCGTATCCAGTGTGGAAGTAATGCCGGCAGTCGTGTTGTTCACTTCGTGGGCAATCATGCGAATCACTTTCTCGTATGCTTTCTTTTCCGCTTTCATCACTTCGTCGGTGAGGGTTTCTACCAAGTAGAAGGGATGCTGAAATCCACGATCAATGAAAGAAGAATGAGTACACCGGTAGATATTCGAGTCGTTCAGACGGACGGTTACCTTCTCTCCTTTCGGGAGGTTGGCTAATTCCACCGCTAACGGAGAATCAATCTCTTTCATCTTCTTGCCTTGTACGTCTTCCAAACGAACACCCAGCATTTTCAGAGCCATCGGATTCAATTCCGAAAGGTCTTCATCAAGGGAAGTTATAATCACTCCCATCGGAGAAGCTTTAATCAGCAAATCAAGAAAATTATTCTGTTCACGCAGGCGGAGACGTTCATTCTTGAGTTGTTCCATCATGCGGTTGAAGATATTCACCACACGATCGGCCTCATATTGGCCTACGGGACTAAGACGGCTACTGAAATCTTGCTCACGCAACAGTTCCATACCGCTTCCGATTGTATTCAACGGCTTCACAATCTTACGATAGAAAAAGGTCAGATAAATGAGGATGAAAAGTATCAGCCCCTCCCCTATGTAGAAAAAGATTGTATTCAGTTGACTGGAAAGGAACAGCAATACACTACCTAATGCCAGCAGCAGAAAGACTAGTATGTAAAAGAATCCTTTTATACGCACGTTATCTGTGGTTAACGGTTAATCTTAATATTATTAGGCACGTGCCTAAATTTATCACATTGTTATATTATATTTTTCGAGACGACGATAGAGTGCTGCACGGCTGATACCCAATGCCGTAGCTACCTGACTCAAATTTCCTTTGTAACGGTCCAACGCCTGAAGAATGGTCTGGCGTTCTATTTCATCCAAAGTCATACCGGCCAGAGCTGCGCCTTCGGTCACTCTTGCGTCATCGTGGCGAATATACTGCGCATCAAAATCGGAAGCATCAAGCAGCGGTTTACCACTTACCAGAATGGTACGTTCCACCAAGTTCTTCAATTCACGAATATTCCCCGGATAGGGCAATCGGCTCAAGAATTGCAGGGCATCGGCAGAGAACTCCGTACGGGGCAATCCGTTGGTTACCGCCTGACGGTCGGCAAAATGACGTGCCAGCAAAGGAATATCTTCACGACGTTCGCGCAGGGCCGGCAGTTTCACTGTTATCAGATTGATACGATAGAAGAGGTCTTCACGAAAAGTACGTTCGCCTACCATTTTGCGCAAATCGGCATTGGTGGCTGATACTACCCGGATATCCGTCTTGCGCGGACGGCTGTCGCCGAGCACTTCAAATGTCTGATCCTGCAATACACGCAGTAACTTCACCTGGCACGAAGGGTCGAGATCACCTATTTCATCCAGGAAAATCGTCCCTTTGTTTGCCATTTCAAAACGTCCGATACGGTCTGCGGAAGCATCGGTAAAAGCTCCTTTCTTGTGCCCGAACATTTCACTTTCGAACAGGCTTTGGGAGATACCTCCAAGATTCACTTTCACAAAGGGATGTTTGGCACGCTGACTGTTGATATGAATGGCCTCGGCTATCAATTCCTTACCTGTTCCGCTTTCCCCTGTAATGAGAACAGAGGCATTGGTCTTTGCTATGCGGGCAATCGTATTCAACACATCCATCAATCCCTGGCTACGCCCGATGATGTGGCTGCGGTCGAAAGAATCGCTCTGTTCCTGCGTTGGTTCCTGTGGAGTGCCCGAAAGTTGGAGTGCCGTTTCAATGCGTTGCAACAAGGCAGCATTATTCCAGGGCTTCGTTATGAAATCAAAAGCTCCTGCCTGCATTCCTTGCACAGCAAGTTGGATACTTCCCCAAGCGGTCATCAATATCACCGGTGTTTCGGGACGGAATATTTTTACTTGTTTGAGTAGGGTCAAACCCTCCTCACCCGTTGTAGAAAGAGTGAAGTTCATATCCATCAGGATTAAATCCGGAGCTATGGAACGTACTACTTCCATAGCTTCCCGTGGACCGGGAACGGTCTGTGCTTCATATCCTGCCCGCTTCAACATGAAGCTAAGCGAAGAACGCACTGCGCTGTCGTCGTCAATTATCAGAATCATAGTTAAAATTGCAAGATTCCTCTACCAAGAAAACTTCTTCTTCTGTTTTTTCAATCTTCCAAGAAGAAGTATTTCTTTTTTTATTTCTTTCTTTATTTATAATGGGGGATGAATTTTTCTGTATTATTTACGTATTTTTCATTTCCCGAGTGTTAAAATCGAGTTTCAAAGGTACTATAAATAGTTCGTAATACCAAATGAATCAGGCATAAATACGCAATAGTCTGTTTGCAGACTTGAAAAACTTTTCCCATAATCTCCGGCAAGTTCCTCCATAAGATTCAAAAGCTTTTTCCTACCCTTTCTATCGCCGGATGATTTCATCAAAATCAGCTTCAAGTTCGGTATTGGTACGAAAATCCCATAGCGTCAGACTGCGAATCTGATAATAATAATACCAATAATAATAAAGTTCGGAAATATGTTTCTGTCTCGCATCATCTTTAGAGTTCTGCGCATCATTCAAATCCAAGGTATTGATTTTACCTATCAGGAAAGTTTCAATACTTGTTTTATATCGTTGCTGGGCTATCGCATCGGCTTCTTTGGCTATATCCAATTGTTGTGCCTGATTATTGAAATGCTCCACCAACAGAAAAATGTCCTGATTGAAGTTTATCTGTTCCTGACGAATCTTTGAAAGCACTACATCCCGGTTACTCTTGGCTACCCGGACTTTCCCACGGCGTTTTCCCCAATCGAGAATCGGAATCTTAACGCCTACCTGAACAATCTGATTGTCCTGCAAGTTCCTGTAAACGGCCGGAAAATTCCGGTTCTCACCCGTATACCCTACGCTTGCAAACAAATCGACACTACGCAAATTTCCGCGTGCAGTAGCTACTTCATAATCGGCTTCCAACTGGCGGCGACGGATATTCTGTGCAAAAGAATTACGTTCCAATGCTTTATTTAACACCTGATTGTACTCCATCCTCGGGCCATCCACAGCTTCGGGAAGAACCGGGTTTAGTACTTCATCCTCTCCTACTCCCAAAAAGGCACGGAGCTGGAACATCTTGGCATTGAGATCACTCTCTGCCTCCGTCAATGCAGCTTTCGCATTTAAAGCGGAGAGTTTCAACTGCAAGAGTTCATTCTCGGAAATTTGCCCCATTTTGCGTTTGGCAAGGGCTACTTCATAAAGGTGGTCGGCGTTTGTCTGGTTCTGTTTCGCCGTGCCAAGATTTTCTTTTGCCAACAAAAGATTAAAGTAATAAGTGATGGCACGCATCGTCACTTCTTCGGTAGCAGTGATAAAAGCTGCTTTCGCTTCGGCATAACGAACCGGTTCGATGCGTCTGTTCCACTTTATATTATTGACTCCAAAGATGGGTTGTGTAAGTTGTAATGTGACAGGAACCGACATAAAATGCCGGTCTCCTCCGGCTCCCAATTGCTTGATATAGTCGAGAGAGGAAGTCAGCGAAAGTTTACCACCGGTAAGCCAGATGTTTTGATCGATAGAAAGATCACCGGTAAGCCCCAATGTGTTATTACGGACGAAACCGTAAGAACCGTCCGAATTTTGATAGGAACTATATGATTTGTTATAATTGGGCAGGGTTCCGGTCAAGTTGACTTCCGGCAGAAGATCGGCACGAAAGGTACGAAACTCCCAATAGGCCGTTTTCAATTCATTCAAGGCAACAGCAGCGTCAACAGATTGAATACGCGCCATAGCAATGGCTTCATTCAAGGTTATTTCCCTTTCCTTCTGTGCCGACAATGCCAACGGCAGGCAAACGGCAGCAAGAGCAAACAATATACTTTTCTTTTTCATTATGCACAGTATTTTCCACTATGAGAGAATCAAACGATGTGCCAAAAAAGTAAAGTTTTTATTATCAACAGATTAGAAAATAAGAAAAGTGTCCATTTTCGGACACTATGCCCAAAAGTGAACGTTCGATTATTCGCAGTAGTTAGGAAGGCGCACAGTGAAACGAGTGCCTTTACCTACTTCGGAGGTGACGGAGATGGTACCATTCAGACGTTCGATGATGGTCTGACAAATACTTAATCCCAAACCTGCTCCTTGGGTGAAATTATCGACTTTATAGAATCGTTCGAATATATGACGGATACCTTCTTCAGAAATACCGACTCCGGTATCCTCCACAAAGATGCGGGTGTAGCCGGGAACCTCATCATCTTCATAGCCAAAAGTAATGAAACCGCTACTCGTAAATTTAGCAGCGTTATTTATCAGATTATTCACGACTTGCTGCAAGCGTACATTATCTGTCGTAAGGTATTTCTTATCACTTTCGGGCATACGCAACACCAGTTCTACTCCCGGTGGCATATTCAAGCGTTGAGAATCATGGACGGTCTTTAATAACAGCGGCAGGTTATGCTCGGCGAACATAAATTCCATGGTTCCCGATTCGATACGTGACAAATCAAGAATATCATTAATCAAAGCCAGCAACAGGCCACAATTCTTATTAATGGTTCCGATAAACTGGGCAATCTCTTCGCTTGTAAAACCACTCGTATCGCTTAGCAAATCGGAGAAACCTACAATCGCATTCAGCGGAGTCCGAATCTCGTGACTCATGTTGGCAAGGAACGCCGATTTCAGTTTGTCAGCCTGGAGGGCTTTATCACGGGCCTCTCTCATCTCCTGCTCGGCAGTCTTATATCGCTGGATACTCTGACAAACACCTAATATATTGTACAATGAATCTTGTGTCAATCCCGTGATTACGGAAGAACGATATTCCCACCATTCATACTCTCCGTTGACATTCCGCTGACGGAAGTTCAGACGGGTATTGGAATCTTCCCCGGTCAATGCTCTGTTAAACAACGGTCTTATTTCTTTCAAATCGTCAGGATGGATAGTGCGATCCATTTCATCACGGAGGATGGTAGTAACCGATTCATCGTATCCGAGACGTTTCAAGAAACCTTGCGGGAAAATAAAACAGTTCGTTTCCATATCAAACTGCCACGGATATATGGAGCTTTCGTCTACCGCCATATCAAAGAAACGTTTCTGCATTTCTTCATCCGAAATATTCCGCGCAGAAAGTGCCATACCGGTAATCGCGTCCTTTGAACGGATCGGAACTATTTCCCCCGACACCGGGAAGTACTTATCACTATGCACTTCTTTCATGAAAGCTCCCTGCGGTATCTTCACACTTTCTCCTTTTGAAGCTACCTGCTTCAGCATTTTATGAAGAATGTCCTGACCGTTATAATATATTTTGAAGATACTGCCAGCCATCATTCCTTCATAAAAACGCCCACCTGCCTCATACGGCAAATGAAGCATTTGTAATAAGGAACGGTTTGTAAAATGAATGTGCAAATCGGTATCATACGTTATCACACCATCACGGATGGAATGAAATACATTATCGAACTCATTACGCTGTTCCACCAGTTTATTCTGTACCAGCAGACGGGTCTGTGCCTGAATCCGTCGTTTGGATTCACGCCGGTTGGCACGCATCAGCCACACGATAGAGGCTATCAACAATGCGAGGATAGATGGATAGAGAAGTATAAAAAGGTATTTATATTTCTCCCAATATGGTTCATTGACTATCGTTCCGCTAGAAGATACTTTATCAGGATCGATATGGAAAAAATCTAATTGCTTGTAGTCAAAGATGAATCCCTGTGTAATTTCCGTCACTCCTATATCCCGGGGAGAGGTACCTTTCAAGACCGAAGCAGCCCTTTGAGCAGCCAATGATGCAGAAGTATAGCTGTCGGCATCATAAGCGCTAAACACACCGTTAGTCAATCCTACATTTTGAGTTGAAAATACGGGAGCTTTTGAGTTTTTACCTACAAATGAAAGGAAAGGCGACCATTTAGGAGCAACAACCAAACGTTCGTAGCTGTTACGAGGGTAACAAATTGCCGCAATGATATGACTAGTCGTATGATTTTGGGTATTATAGATTTTCATTCTATAATCCGGGTTGTCTTTCTGAAAGATTTTCCACTCTTCTTCAAAATCTTCAAGCCCTTTGTTACTTAAAAAGCTGTTATCTATCACACAAACCACTTCTTTCCGTCGGGGAAATATCTTTTGTGCCTGACGTAATATGACATCGAAATCCGGATTGGCTGTGAATCCGCAAACATTGGGATGAGTGGTAATCAACTTCGTATCGGGATACTTAATACCGAAAAACACCACCGGAATCTGCAAAGGCAACGAATCTCCACATGCAAAAAGGGTATAAAAAGCTTCATCACTCGCAGTTACAATCAAATCTGTCTGCCTGTCGCGGGCACGCTGACAAAAACGACGCATGATTACCTTCTCGGAATTGAATGCCCAAAAATCTGCATCAAGATATTCCGTTGTTATGTTAACCTTTAGACCGCTCTCTTTAAACCCTTTAGCCAAGCCCTGATTAAGGTCACTGTGCCAAGGAGTCTGCGAGGTGTAAGACTGTATAAAAAGGATATTGAATGTACGTTCCGCTGCCGCCGCCTGAGTAAGAACAGCAAAGAACAGAACTATAAACATACAATAGTAGCGTCGATTCATATAATTAAAACCTGCGGTGTTTTCAATATTATGCCGACAAAGATACGTTAAATCTATTGAAAACAAATAGATAGCCCAAGTTTTTTATTCTTCGCGCAGTGCTTCGGCAGGCTGTATGCGGATTACCTGACGGGCAGGAAACCAAATACCTATAAGAATCATTAAAGACATCAGGAAGTAGGTTATGACAAATGTAATAAGAAAACGCACTACTCCCCACTCCATATACCCTTCAGTCAACTCCAGATGGCCGATATTATAACAGATGGCGGCGGCAGGCAAAGCAGCCAGAGTCAATAATAGCAATCCTTCTTTATTTAAACGTTGCCAAAGCTGCATCCGGCTGGACCCGACTGCTATACGAAGCGCAGACTCGGCACGACGGTGCTGCGTACGGAACCAGAAGGTGCCGACAATGCCCAACAGGATATTAAGCAATAAGAAGCCCATCATCCAGAAACGTACCTGTACCTGATTATAACTTCCTTGCTGGAAGTCATTCCGCAGATCTTCATAATCATGCACTTTCAGGATGAATAAGTTACCAACACTCAACTGGTTGGCGGACAATTTCATCAAATGTTCCGCAAAGTCTCTGGAAGTCCCCGGTTTCACCCGCAGACAAACTTCTACACTCGAAGGATAAAGTTCATCGTCAAGTTCGACCATTATCTTTTCAGTAAGTTCAATGGCTACATACCGGTCACTGTAGTTAGGCCAAAAATCATTGTAACGCACTTTCTTCGAAACTCCCCCTATCTTGTACACTTTCGTAGAATCATCCACATCGACCATTTCTTTACCCAACAGCGTACGATCGCCTTTATAATCTTTGGGCCAGAAATTTTCACCAACAACAACATTGCCATTCCTTAAAGCTTGCACCAACGGCTGATAACCACGCCCATCAGCACTTTGATAACGAAAGACCTGAAAAAAGTCAGGGGTTACCGAACGCCGTAGCGGATTACTAACCAATGTATCGATACGTAACATACTACCGGAGTTACTCCCGATATAGGGACGCGCATTATTGGATATTGAAACGGCCTCCACTTCCGGCAACCTCCGGAGACGATTGGTCAACTCGATAATATCTTGTCCTAAAGATGTACTCTTTTGCTCTTTCGAAAGATAGGAATTACTCTTGTCGTTTTTCAGGCTTAGTTCCAAATAATACGTATCGGTAATATCAAATCCTACCGGTTCGTAATAAGTACGCGCTGTCACATACGTCCAGTCGACCACATACCACAGGACCACAAAAACAATTAATAGTTCTGACCACAACCACCCGTTTGACCGGCGCTCGTTCCATATTTGTTTTAATAGTTGCATTTTCTTTAGAATTTAGATGAGTTGAAGAATTATCTTTCGTTGATGGCATCCACAATATTGGTGCGAGTTACTCTCCATGCCGGAATGACGGCACTTAGCAAATTGAGTAAGAAGCAAGCCAGAAATGCCAGCAGGAATACGGTAGGATCGAACAGTAAGTCTACACACATGGTCCGCAAATCTTCCACCCCATTGGATACAAAGTCTACGGAAAAAAGCATTCCTCCCAAAAGGAAAGCGGCGACATAACTTAATACCAGTCCGAGAATTCCTCCGAACAGGGAATAAAGCATATTTTCGGATAGTACCTGCATCATAAGCTCCCGTCTGGGGGCACCAAAGGCTTTTCGCACTCCTATTTCGGAGATACGCTTACGCATGCGTGACAAAGTAAGTCCGGACAAGTTGACGGCAGGAACAATCAATAAGACAAGTAATGTCAGTATGTATTGCCGTACTGCTTCTTTCACAGCAGGAGGATTGTTGGCGGAATAGCGTTGCGCGGCTACGAAATAAGTATCAGGCTGTCCGCGATAGAGTAAATCGAAATTGGGATGCCCTGCCATAAAGATAGCCCGCAAGCGGTCTGCCTCCTGACGAATAGCCGGAAAATCGTCTTTCGATTTAGCCAGTATATAGACGGCAGTCATACCCATGATATTGTCATCGCCCCAAGTGGCTGTGAAGGCACTTGTTGAACTCAAAGGAATCCAAACTTGCGCATAGGCGTACTTCGCCAGTTTAGAGACCGGACGTACCACTCCGCAAACAATATAAGCCGAATGATTCAGAAGGAATGTTTTTCCAACCACTTCTGACGTTCCGAACAAGCGGCGAGCCATATCTTCGGAAATCACAGCTTTTGCTGCTCCGGCATCAAAATCGGCATTATCATACGGTTTACCGGATAGAAACTCAAATTCAAATATTTTCCAGAAAGCATCGTCTGTTTGCAACACACTACAACTTTCCATCTCACCTGCCGGTTTAGCAGCCAGCATTGTTTCCTGCCAGATATTGGTTATGGAAACAACTTCGGGAATTGTCATTGCTTTGAAACAAGCCTTTGCCGTATTGTATCCGATAGGGCCATTGCTTTGCCAATTCACGTTGGACTTACTTTGAAGTCCGGCAAACCGGAAAATAAGCATCCGGTCACGATGGGTTTCCGGTGCAAAGGGAGCAATAGTCGCACGTAAAGTAATCACAATTACCATTATCATAGCAATAGCCAAAGCTGTACCAATAATAGAAATAGAAGAAAGCAGTTTATTTTCTCCCAACAGATGGAATGCTTGTTTAAAATAGAGTTTTATCATGATCGTTACCAGTATAGAGTTCAGTATATTTCTTACCCGTCTTTTTTATTCTTCTTCGATTAGGTTCCACAGAAGTTCGTCAAAGAACGTTCCATATTAGAAATTCCATCCCTTCTTTGTTATATCCTTACATTTCAAGTTTTTGTGATTGATTTTACCAACACCATCCTTTTTAAAGAAAGCAGTATCAGCCTTACCTGATAAAGTGATATTACCTACTCCATCCACTTTAGCCTTGATAAGGCCACAGTCAACATTCATTTTCATATTGCCTACTCCGTCGACATCGAGTTTCAGTTCATCGCAATGAAGATTTTTCACGTTGCAATTTCCCACTCCGTCAAGTTCGAAAGCTATATTTTTAAGATTCAATTTTTCCTTTGCATCAAAGTTCCCTACCCCGTCGATTTTCACTTTACTCAAATCGGGAGCAGTGATGTAAAAAATCAGATTCTTGACATTCTTTACGTTCTTCTCTTTATAATCGATAACCAGTGTGCCGTTCTTCACCGTTACCCGGGTTTTCTCTACAAATTCAGAAGGCCCTTCCAAACGGCAGGTACATTCTGCCGATTGAGCGAAAATAATATTTCCGACAGATTGCAGGTTGATGGCAGAAAAGTCGCCTACATTATAATCTTTACTCACATTTTGTGCCGATAGCGAACAAAAAGCAACACTTAACAGGACAGCTATCGCAACGATGAAAATATTCTTTGTCATGGTGGTTTTTAATTTAGAGAAATATTAATCTGTTTTTCTATTTAGTTTCATGTATAAAACGCAGGTTCTACTGCACCTGACGTCCGTCAAAGAAACGGATGGTACGCGAAGTCTGCTTCGCCTGTTCTTCATTATGGGTAACCATGACGATGGTGCGTCCGTCTTCTTTATTCAGTCGGTGAAGCAGTTCCATGACTTCGGCTCCCATCCTTGAATCCAAGTTACCTGTCGGCTCATCGGCAAGAATTATTTCAGGATTACCGATAATAGCACGGGCAATAGCTACACGTTGGCACTGACCACCGGAAAGTTGTGTAGGAAAATGTCTCATACGATGGCTTAACCCTACTTTTTCCAATACCTCTTGCGCCAACCGCTTTCGCTCACTACTGCCAACACGGCGATAAAGTAAAGGCAACTCCACATTATCCGTCACATTTAACGAATTAATCAGATGAAAAGACTGAAACACAAAACCAAGCGTTTTATTACGGAAAATTGCCAATTCTTTGTCTTTCATTCCTTCGGTACGTATTCCATTGATTTCCACTATTCCCATGGTAGGTGCGTCAAGCAATCCCATTATATTCAACAATGTAGATTTTCCGCACCCGGAAGGTCCCATTATACTTAGGAATTCTCCACGTTCTACCGTCAGATTCACATTTTCCAACGCTACCGTTTCAATCTCATCAGTACGGTAAATTTTGGAAAGAGAGTTCAATGTTATCATAACTTCTAGTATTTAATTTATTTAATCTTCAGCTTATTCTTGTTCTTATATGCACTCATATCGCTTACCACTACCTTGTCACCCGGTTGCAACCCACTCAAAACTTCTACATATTCAAAGTTTGAATCACCCAACTGTATCTTACGTTTGACCAGTTCATTGTCAGAGTTGCAGACAAACAATTCGTATTCACCACGCCCCACATAGAAAGAGCCATTGGCAACACGCATCACATCTTCCTTCACGGCATTCATCACATAAACATCTGTCTTCAATCCGGAGCGCAGACGACGGTGATTATCTTCCTTCAACTGAACCGTGAATGATATGACGCCATTCTTGGATAACGGTGTTACACTGCTGACCGTTCCTTCCAGTTTATCGCTTCCTATCTTAACAATTGCTTTTCCTCCAGCTGCCACACGGTCGCCATACGTATCAGCAATCTCGCCTTCTACCTTAAAATGACTTAAATCGGAAATGATAGCGACTTGTCCGCCTTCGGAAACCTGCGCACCAATCTGGTTATTAATATAGGTAAGAATAGCTTTGCGCGGAGAACGGATTTGCGCATCATCCAAAGTACGTTTCTTTTCGGAAAGGCTCTTGCGGAAGATATTAAAATCAAGCTCCTGAACTTTTAGTTCGGCAGCAGCTACTTCCTTCTCATTTTTATATTGTTGCTGAAGTTGTTCGTACTCTAATTGAGCCACATTATAGCTCAATTCAGCCTGGCGTACCTTATCCGTTGTTCCTGCACCGAGACTGTCCAGATAGTGTTCATTTCTCAACTCCACTTTCATACGACTCAATTTCATTGCCGAAACTTTAATCTGCATCGCCATATCGGAAAGCTTCGTCTGATTATTGACACGAAGCTGATCGAGCTTATACCGACGCATCTGCTCTTCGTCCAGCAACTTTTTATATTCGGTTTCCGTACTCTGAAGATCTAGTTTCAGAATCGGAGTACCTACATCTACGCTATCTCCTCCTTTTTTATAAACTTCAAGAATACGACTGTTGATTGGAGAATTGATTATTTCTTCAAATGCAGGAACCACCTTGCCGGAAGCACTGACACTTACCTCAATAACTCCTGTATCGACTGTGGAAAAGACAAGATCTTTTGCCTCCACTCCTGCCCTTAGTACAGATATAAGTACACCAATGACAACAATACTTGCCACCCCGATGGATGAATAACGAATGATCTTCTTGTTACGTTCTTTCTGACGTATTTCTTTAGGAATTTCTCTGTCCATATCTGATCGTTTACGATTTTATCATGTATCAATTTAGCATTTCATATACCAAATCTATGCCAAAATCATAAGTAATTGATAAATAGAATGTAACAAAAAACAAAGGGTGTCCGATATCGGACACCCTGTACGAATTTACTGTTCAGAATATGAATCTATCCACCTGTCGGCGGAAGGTCAGTATACCTGGATAATGCCGGATTGTCAACTACGGTATAATGACTTCTCATTGACTATTTTTTCTCTTGTTCGGAAGCTTGCTGAATCTCCTGCGGAGAGTGTTGCTTCGGTTCCTGTATCAGTTCTTTTCCCCAATGGGTAGTTTCCTCCACCTTTTCACGATCACGAATCTCTTTTGCTTTACGGGCATAGACAATCATACGCATAGACTGATCGTAAGTGAAATAATTCCATACCCAATTCAAGAGTACAATAACCTTATTGCGTACTCCAAGGATAGAACGCAGATGAACAACGAGCCACATCACCCAGGCAAACCATCCCTGCATCTTTACTTTACTAAACTCTGCTACGGCACGATTGCGCCCGACAGTCGCCATCGAACCTAAATTGCGGTAATGGAAAGGTTTCATTTCCTGTCCTTTCTCCATACGAATCAGATTCTTTGCCAATAGTTCTCCTTGCTGGATCGCCACTTGTGCCAGTTGAGGATGCCCGTTCGGGTAATTTTCATCAGCTAACTGAATACATTGGTCGCCAATAGCAAACACATTATTCATCCCTTCTACACGGTTAAATGAATCGACTTTAATACGTCCTCCACGCCCAATCAGAGAGGCATCCAGATTTCCGATAGTCACACCGGTGACACCACTCACCCAGATAAAAGTACGCGTGGCAATCTCTGTACCATCTTCGAGTACTACTTTATGGTCACGATAATCCACAACGCGTTTATTCAACAGGATATTTACTCCCATTTCACGGAGAAACTGTTCAGCATGTGCAGATGATTCTTCCGACATTCCGGCAAGCAATCGCGGCCCGGCTTCAATCAAATAGATGTGCATCAGACTGCTGGACATATCAGGATAATCATTCGGCAAGACAAATTTCTTCATCTCGGAAAGTATTCCGGCTACTTCTATCCCGGTAGCTCCACCTCCCACAATTACAATATTCAATAACTCTTGTTGTTCCTGCTTCGTTGAACAGGTCAGCGCTCGTTCCAGATTAGCCAGAAGAGCGTTTCGCAATCCCATCGCTTCTGACACATTTTTCATCGGCATGGCTTCCTCTTCGATATGTTTATTACCGAAATAGTTGGTTGTAGTACCTGCTGCTAACACCAGATAGTCATATTCTGCTTTTCCGATGGAAGTCTGTATCATATTCTTTTCCGGGAAAATGGCACGTACTTCCGCCATACGGAAAAAGAAATCTTTCCGATGCTGGAATATTTTACGGAAGGGGAAGGATATGGAAGTTGGCTCCATACCAGCCGAAGCCACCTGATAAATCAAAGGAGGAAACTGATGATAGTTGTTTTTATCTATCAATACGACTTGAAAGCCTGACTTTTTCAGCTTGTTAGCCAGTTTCAAGCCACCGAAACCACCGCCTACTATGACGACACGTTTCTTATTACTTTTTGCAATGTTTAGACTCATATTCTAATCATGTTTTATCAAGATAATAACACATGAATGAGTCATTAAGTTTCCGAAATTCGAAACTTTTGAGAGAAGTCTCTACCGCAGACGCAATCTATCTCCGATTTCCGGAACATACTCACCATCCTTACGATTCATCTTATACAGATTTTTGAGGCGGATACCATATTTTTGAGAGATGCCATGCATGGAATCTCCATCTTTCACAACATATACAGTATAAGGTTTGGAAGCCTTTTTCTTCTTGCTCTTCAGGTAGATGATATCTCCTTCCATCAAGGTATAATCACGCTGCAAGTCGTTGTACTTCACAAGTTTTTTCCAACTAATATCGAATTCGTTGCCTAAATCTTTAAAGGTATCACCGTTGCGGGCTACCACATAAGCGATATCATTAGCGATATACACCTGATGCGGGCTCATCAACCAAGGATTCTTTTTCAGCTTCCGTTCCGAATATACACCCTTACGGTCGTATTTATACAAGTCATAATCTTCGATAATCGTAATCAGACGGTTAGCATAAGAAGGATCGGTAGCATAGCCTGCTTTTTTCAGTCCACGCGCCCAGCCTTTATAATCGGTGATATCCAGTTTGAAAAGAAAAGCGTAACGGGCACCTCTTCTAAGGAAGTCGGAATGATCTTCGTAAGAGTCACGCGGATGCTTATAAGCACGGAAACATTCGTTGCGCGCATCATCATCATGACGAACCGTACGTCCCCGCCAACTGCCACCACACTTAATACCAAAGTGGTTATTACTCTTTCGTGCCAACTGGCTGTATCCGGCACCGCTTTCCAGCAATCCTTGCGCCAACGTGATACTCGCCGGAATCTTATGAAGCTTCATCTGTTCAACAGCCAAATCACTATACTTATTTATATACTCGACGTAACGGGCATTCCGTTTCTGTGCCTGCACTCCTACGGCAAAGAAAAAAACAACGGTTAAAAAGATAAGTCTATGCAGTTTATTCTCCATTTTTATTCAGATGTGAATTAGATGGCACAAAAATCCGAAAAATAATTGGGATTATCAATCTCTTTCCTAACTTTGTAACATTAATTGTAGAAACCAATACCCTGACGTATATGAAAGACCTCACAATTACCGCTATTATTAAAGTATATCAATATGATGAGTTGAATGAGGGCGATCGGTCACTTATAAAGACTGCCATGGAGGCAACAGCTCGTAGTTATTCTCCGTACTCCCATTTCTCCGTAGGTGCCGCTGCGCTATTGGGCAACGGGACAGTAGTGACAGGAACCAATCAGGAAAATGCGGCCTATCCGTCGGGGCTTTGTGCAGAACGTACTACATTATTCTATGCCAACTCCCAATATCCCGACCAACCGGTTGTCACTCTTGCCATTGCGGCACGAACGGAAAAGGACTTCATCGACCATCCGATTCCTCCCTGCGGTGCTTGCCGGCAAGTGATTCTGGAAACGGAAAAGCGTTACAAACACCCCATCCGCATCCTATTATATGGCAAAGAATGTATCTACGAAGTAAAAAGTATAGGTGATCTACTGCCATTATCATTTGACGCATCAGCAATGGAGGATTAATTATGTTACAACAATATCACACGAAACTAAAAGGAACACTCGCACTTACAGACTCTTATCTGACAGAAAAAACACTGCAAAAAGAAAAAGGGCTTTATAAATTTATATGGGTACGCAACGGAAGCATCACGGTAGAAATCGACCATCAGGAAATGACGCTTACCCAAGATGAAGTGATTTCACTCACTCATCTGCAACACCTCGAATTTAAATCGATTGATGGCGAATACCTGACTTTATTGTTCAACAGCAATTTCTATTGTATCTATGGCAACGACCATGAAGTGTCATGCAGCGGTTTCCTGTTCAACGGTTCATCTCACCTGATCCGTTTCACACTGAACGAAAAAGAACGTAAAGAACTTGACACTATTACCGAAGCACTGGAAAATGAGTTTACCGTTTCCGACAGCCTGCAGGAAGAGATGCTGCGCATCCTGCTGAAACGTTTCATCATCCAATGTACCCGGATTGCACGTCACCGCATGAATATCACTCGTGAAAAAGAATCCGGATTCGAGATTGTCCGCCAATACTATAACTTGGTCGACGAGCATTACCGGACGAAGAAACAGGTGCAGGACTATGCCGATATGTTGCATAAATCTCCCAAGACACTATCGAACATCTTTTCTACCTGCAAACTGCCTTCGCCGCTTCGGGTTATCCACGAACGGGTGGAAGCGGAAGCTAAACGTCTCCTGCTTTACAGCAACAAAAGCGCCAAAGAGATTGCCGATATTCTGGGATTTGAAGACCAGGCTTCTTTCAGCCGTTTCTTCAAAAATATGACTGGACAGAGCGCCGTGCAATTCAGAAACACACAGGAAGGGAAAAATTGACAAGGCATACGGAAGTATTGCTATTTTGGGGGTAGTGGAAATGGACGACCTTTGCAACATAAGATAAACCCATTAAAACCCCAACAAAATGAAAGAGAAATTGATCGCTTTACTGACCTTCACTTCAAGTCTGAAAAGTTTTGGTATGAAATTTATCCGCGTTGCCATCCTGGTAGTATTTGTATGGATAGGCGGATTGAAGTATTTCCATTATGAAGCCGACGGGATTGTTCCGTTTGTTGCCAACAGTCCTTTTATGAGTTTCTTCTATGCTAAAGGTGCACCCGAATACAAAGAACATAAAAATGCGGAAGGTGCTTTTGTCCCGGAAAATCGTGCATGGCACGAAGCAAACCGCACTTATACTTTCTCTTACGGACTGGGAGCTCTTATTATGGGTATCGGCATACTGGTATTCTTGGGAATCTTTTTCCCAAAAGTGGGATTGGCAGGCGACACCCTCGCCATTATCATGACGCTCGGCACACTTTCTTTTCTTGTCACCACCCCGGAGGTCTGGGTTCCCGACTTGGGAAGCGGAGAATTCGGTTTCCCATTACTATCCGGTGCAGGGCGGTTGGTGATTAAAGACATTGTGATCCTGGCCAGTGCCGTAGTGTTATTATCCGACTCGTCACAACGCGTACTCAAAACACTTAAAAAAGACTAAGACAACCACTAAAGAGGATTCTGACTTCTTGCCATTGCGGAACAAATCGTATTTTCAGACTGTTATATAGTCTCATACAAATCGTTAATACAAGAAGTTATGAAACAATATGATGCAATTATTATAGGATTCGGCAAGGCAGGGAAAACCCTGGCTGCCGAACTTTCCAACCGCGGATGGCAAGTGGCCATCGTAGAACGTTCCAACATGATGTATGGAGGAAGCTGTCCGAATGTTGCCTGTATCCCAACAAAGACGCTGGTGCATGAAGCCGAGGTTTCCGCTTTGCTTTACCACGATGATTTTCCGAAGCAGACGAATATGTACAAACAGGCCATCGGCCGAAAGAACCGCCTCACTTCCTTTCTTAGGAATGATAATTACGAAAGACTAAGTAAACGTCCTAATGTGACTATCTATACCGGAACGGGTTCTTTTATATCCGCGAATACTATAAAAGTAACACTACCTGAAGGATATATCGAGCTGCAAGGAAAAGAGATTTTTATCAATACGGGGTCTACTCCTATTATCCCGGCAATAGATGGCATTCAGCAAAGTCAGCATGTATATACCAGTAGCACGCTTCTGGACTTAAGCGTACTTCCTCATCACCTGATTATCATAGGTGGAGGATATATCGGACTGGAGCTCGCTTCTATGTATGCCGGTTTCGGCAGTAAAGTGACGATACTCGAAGGAGGAAACAAATTTATGCCTCGTGAAGATCGGGATATTGCAAACAGCGTCAAAGAAGTGATGGAGAAGAAAGGTATTGAAATCCATCTGAACGCTCGTGCGCAGTCTATCCATGACACGAATGACGGAGTGACACTGACTTACTCGGACGTATCCGACGGTACTCCTTATTATGTAGATGGAGATGCCATTCTTATCGCAACGGGACGTAAACCGATGATTGAAGGATTGAATCTGCAAGCAGCGGGTGTAGGAGTTGATGCTCACGGAGCTATCATCGTAAACGATCAGTTACGCACTACTGCTCCTCATATATGGGCAATGGGAGATGTGAAAGGCGGATCGCAATTTACATATCTCTCGCTGGATGATTTCCGGATTATCCGCGATCAGCTCTTCGGCGACAAGAAACGTGATATCGGAGACTGTGATCCTGTGCAATATGCAGTGTTTATTGATCCGCCATTGGCACATATTGGAATTAGTGAAGAAGAAGCTCTGAAAAGAGGATATTCATTTAAGGTTTCCCGGTTGCCGGCTTCCTCCATCGTCCGTACCCGTACATTGAGGCAGACAGATGGTATGCTAAAAGCTATCATCAATAATCATAACGGGAAGATTATGGGCTGTACTCTATTCTGCGCCGATGCTTCAGAAATCATCAATATCGTAGCTATGGCGATAAAGACAGGCCAGACGTCTACATTCTTGCGCGATTTTATCTTCACGCATCCCAGTATGAGTGAGGGATTAAACCAACTGTTTGATGTATAAGAATAAGAAAGAGTATAACTCACTTCTAAAACAGAGCCTCTGAATAGGGTAAACAGAGGCTCTATTTGGAGTAATCGGAGGCTCTGAATGAGGTAAACGGAGCCTCTAAATAAATGAAATTCATTCTTTTTCAGTCTTAATAGAGTGAAATCTAATAGAAAGTGTTATCTTTGCAGCCAAGTTAAACTATATACCTACCACAATGAGAATTACTAAGTAAGACAACACTTCTAAGTAAACATCACTTTTCTTATATGCTTTTTCTATTTTGTTAAGCATCACGAAATCCGTGTTGTTTAGCCAGTATTGTGTTTGTCGTTCCCCTATCCTGTGATTTTTTTCACTCTATTTTCAACCTCAAACCCAATAGATCATCATGTCTATCAGTATCCAACAAATCAGCTATATCCATCCGGATAAAGAAGTATTATTCAGTGACCTCAATTTCGCCATCAGTAAAGGGCAGAAACTAGGATTAGTCGGTAACAATGGTTGTGGCAAGTCTACTTTGCTACAAATTATTGCCGGACAGTTATCACCCTCTTCCGGTGTCATTGTCCGCCCGGACGACCTATATTATATCCCGCAACATTTCGGGCAATATGATTCACTGACCATCGCACAGGCTCTTCAAATAGAGTGTAAACAGCAAGCTCTGCACGCTATCCTGACAGGAGATGTCTCAAACGAGAATTTCACCATTCTAAATGATGACTGGAATATCGAAGAACGTTCCATCGCCGCTCTCGATTTATGGGGATTAGGACAGTTTACGCTATCCTACCCGATGAATCTGCTTAGTGGCGGCGAAAAGACCCGCGTATTCCTGGCAGGTATGGACATTCATCATCCATCTGTCATACTTATGGATGAACCGACCAATCATCTCGACTCTTCCGGCAGACAACGTTTATATGACTGGGTAGAGAAATATCGTTCCACCCTGTTGGTGGTAAGTCATGACCGTACTCTGCTCAATCTTCTCCCCGAGATTTGCGAACTAGAGAAGCATCAAATCAATTATTATGGCGGAAATTACGAATTCTACAAAGAACAAAAAACGCTGATGCAGGAAGCATTGCAACAACGTATTGAAGAAAAAGAAAAGGCACTACGTATTGCCCGTAAAGTGGCTCGCGAAACGGCCGAACGCAGGGACAAACAGAATGTACGCGGCGAAAAGAGTAATATAAAAAAAGGAGTTCCACGCATTGTATTGAACGCACTCCAAGGGAAATCCGAGAAGAGCACTAGTAAACTGACTGGCGTTCATCAGGAGAAAGCCGAGAAGTTAACAGATGAGCGCAACCAGCTTCGAGGTTCGCTCTCTCCGACTGCTGCATTAAAAACCGACTTCAACAGTTCCTCGCTTCATATCGGGAAAATATTAGTGACAGCAAAAGAGATTAATTTCAGTTATCATTCCAATTCGATTAACAATAATATTCTGACAAATGATGAAATAAATTCGTCTGACACAGGTTATCATCCCAATCCGAATAGCAATGATATTCAGGAAAATAGTATCTCAAAACAACAGCTTTGGCAAGCTCCTGTCAGCTTTCAACTAAAGAGCGGAGACCGCCTCCGCATAGAAGGAGCCAACGGCAGCGGGAAAACAACTCTATTGAAATTAATCACCGGCCAACTTCAACCACAGGAAGGAACCCTGACACGGACGGACTTTAGCTATGTCTATTTGAATCAAGAGTATTCGATCATTGACGACCGGAACAGTATTCTTGAACAGGCTTACGCTTTCAACAGTCGGAATCTGCCGGAGCATGAAATAAAGATTATTCTAAACCGTTACTTGTTTCCTGCATCCGAATGGGACAAATCCTGCCGGAAACTTAGTGGTGGTGAGAAAATGCGTCTCGCTTTCTGCTGTCTGATGATTAGTAACAATACCCCTGATATGTTTATCCTGGATGAACCTACCAACAATTTGGACATACAAAGTATTGAAATTATCACTGCTACTATCAAAAATTATGCAGGTACTGTGATAGCAATCTCACACGACAATTATTTTATTCAGGAAATTGGTGTCGAACAATGCATTTTATTGAGTTAGTCTATTGATATTTTATCCAGGGCAACCGCACCAAAATTTAATTCATATCCGCACAGTTTTGAATAAAATAATGGAGTATTCTGGAAACGTTGTGGTAAATCTGAAAAAGATGATTGAGTTTTTAAGATTCCCCGTTATCTTTTTATTATAAGATATGGGTCAAAGGTGAGGGTTGGTGAGGGTAGATTTATAACTTTTTATTTTATTATTTTCTATACTATCTCCTTTTTTATCTATAAAAAAAAATACGAAAGTTATAAATCTACCCTCACCAACCCTCACCTTTGACCCATTCATTAGCGCACCGTTTAACTCATTTCAGTACAGTTCTTAATTAAATGGGAATTTAGCGGTTAAATGAGAATTTAGCGGTTAAATGAGATTTTATCGGTTAAGCTGAAAGCCTTACAATTATATATTTATTGGAGTGCCCTGAAAGGGCTTAATTATATAGCGTAGGGCAACGCCCTACGAAAAAACGGTAATCTGAATTTGCGCCCTGAAAGGGCATAATTGTATACGGTTCCGCCCTTTCAGGGCTTGTGGCTGGTGTGTTTTTTTCGTAGGGCGTTGCCCTACGCTATATAATTAAGCCCTTTCAGGGCACTCCTCAAAATTATCATTTAGCTCATTTCTGCACGGTTATGAATCAAATTTTGGTGCAGTTGCCCTGTATTTTATCTGATAAGCCTAAATATCAATCTAGTTTTTTTATAACTTCGCAGCGCGAAGATCAAGAATTAGAATTAAAATGAATCAGACAGCACAATCATGGTGGTTTATCTTTTACAAAGACCAACTGCTTCTTGAGAAAAAAGAGGATGGTATATATGCCATCCCGTGTGGAGAAAGCTCTCCTATTGTTATTAAAGAAAAAACAACCGTACACAATATCACTACACTGGAAGGGAGAAACTGCAAGGCTTTCTCCCTCTCCTCTCCCATTGAAGAATCGGAGCAATGGATCATGATAGGGCTTCGTGCCTCCTATGAATATCTTCCTTTGTCTCATTATCAGACAGCAGGAAAAGCACATGAGATTCTGCATTGGGATAGAAACAGCCGCTTTTGTTCCGCCTGCGGCACGCCTATGGAACAGAAAGAATCTATCATGAAGCGTTGTCCGAAATGTGGCCGGGAGGTATATCCTTCCATTTCCACAGCGATTCTTGTATTAGTGAGAAAAAAAAATTCACTACTCTTAGTGCACGCCCGCAATTTTAAAGGAACATTCAACAGTCTCGTTGCCGGATTTCTGGAAACCGGAGAAACGCTAGAAGAATGTGTAGCACGTGAAGTGAAAGAAGAAACCGGACTGAATGTAAAGAATATCACTTATTTCGGTAATCAGCCCTGGCCTTATCCCAGCGGACTAATGGTCGGCTTTATTGCTGATTATGCCGGAGGGGAAATCAACCTCCAAGATGAAGAATTGAGTTCGGGAGACTTTTATACAAGAGACAATTTACCCGAACTTCCCAGAAAACTTAGTCTTGCCCGAAAGATGATTGATTGGTGGATAGAGCATCCAAATGAATAAATCAAACATGGAAAATATCATCAAAGAAATCCGTCAGTATGTTCCCGAAGCCTGCTTAGAGATGGGTAAAATGAACATTTACTAAAAACAATCATAAATTAGCCCCATGGAATTATCAACAAAAACACCCCGAATTGAAGTAGTAGATGCTCTTAGAGGATTTGCTGTAATGGCCATCCTTCTGGTTCATAACCTGGAGCATTTCATTTTCCCCGTATATCCGGAAAGTTCTCCTGAATGGCTTACCATTTTGGATGCCGGAGTATTTAATGCGACATTTTCACTGCTTGCCGGAAAGTCTTATGCCATATTCGCTCTGCTTTTCGGATTCACTTTCTATATCCAGTCGCACAACCAGCAGTTGAAAGGAAAAGATTTTGGTTACCGCTTTTTATGGAGAATGATATTGCTGGCAGGATTCGCCACTTTGAATGCTGCTTTCTTCCCGGCAGGAGATATCCTGCTTCTGTTTGTTGTAGTCAGTCTTGTACTATTTATCGTACGTAAATGGAGTGACAAAGCGATTCTAATCACCGCCATCTTGTTTTCACTGCAACCGATTGAATGGTTTCATTATATAATGAGCCTTTTCAATCCTGCCTATACCCTACCCGATTTGAATGTCGGAGCCATGTATGCTGAAGTAGCGGAATACACCAAAGCCGGAAGCTTTTGGGATTTTCTGATAGGTAATGTTACGCTGGGACAGAAAGCAAGTCTGTTTTGGGCTATCGGTGCCGGACGTTTCTTGCAGACTGCCGGACTTTTCCTGTTTGGCTTATATATCGGACGCAAAGAATTGTTCGTTACTACCGAATCTCATTTGAAGTTCTGGATGAAAGCACTTATTATTGCAGCTATCAGTTTCGCGCCACTGTATTCTCTGAAAGAACAGATCATGCAAAGTGACAGCAGTTTAATTCAGCAAACGGTAGGTACTGCCTTTGATATGTGGCAGAAATTTGCATTTACGATTGTACTTGTTGCTTCTTTCGTGTTGCTTTATCAGAAGGATCAGTTCAAGAAAACTGTATCTAATCTGCGATTCTACGGAAAAATGAGTTTGACCAATTATATTTCTCAATCTATTTTGGGAGCCATTATCTATTTCCCATTCGGATTCTATCTTGCTCCTTACTGTGGATATACTCTTAGCCTGATTATCGGTATTATTCTTTTCCTGGCGCAGGTTCGGTTCTGCAAATGGTGGCTGTCTAAACATAAACAAGGACCATTGGAAACAATATGGCATAAATGGACTTGGATAGGCACGAAGAAATAACAGAAAAAAAGAAATAGCACTGACTGAAAAATAGACTAAAAAAGCAGGCCACGAAATACACATAACTACAAACGAACAACTTACGAATATGAAACTGAACGTATCACTCTAAAGCATCAACAAAACATGTGTATCCGCAGCCTGCGGGTTGAAATTGAGATGATGTCAATACAACAAGATTCTCGCAAGAAGGATTAGCAAGTGGACTTAAAGAATGCAAAGGAAATGAAAGAACTGTGCCAAGTTGGGGAAAAAGCCCGAAAATAGGCAGAATCAGGGCTATGTATAGAGAAAAAGAAGCGCCTCCATAATCTTCGAAAAGACCATGGAGGCGCTATTTATTTATCTTTCGTTATCTATATCTGAAATTTCAGAAGAAACAAAATCAGATACCCAATGATTTCTTCACTGCTTCAATCTTTTCCATTGCAGCAGATTCGGCAGAAGCATAACAATTGCGGCAACCCATTTCACCCTGAACTTCCATATAGAACTTAATCTTCGGTTCTGTACCTGAAGGACGAACAGAAACTTTGCTACCGTCTTCAGTGAAATATTGAAGTACGTTAGATGGTTCCGGCATATCGATTGCAGTTACGTTACCTTTATCATCTGTCTGTTTCAGTGTCTTATAATCTTTGCTCAAGATCACTTTAGAGCCACCCAATTCTTTCGGAGGATTGGCACGGAAGTTCTCCATCATCGCTTTGATTTCTTCTGCACCGCTCTTACCCGGTTTCACTACGTTTACAGTAAACTCTTTAGAGAATCCGTATTCTACGTAGATATCCAGCAACAACTGATACAAGGATTTACCATTATCTTTTGCCCATGCAGCAACTTCAGCAATCAAACAGCAAGCTGATACGGCATCTTTATCGCGAACGAAATCTTCGGCAAGGAATCCGTAGCTTTCTTCACCACCACCGATATATTTCTGTTTGCCTTCACGCAGACGGATTTCACGGGCAATCCATTTAAATCCGGTGTAGCAGTCAAGCATTTCGATATTGTTCTTATCTGCGATTTTCTTGATTAGTTCAGTTGTAACGATTGTCTTCACGCAGAACTCGCCACCTTTAATCTTACCCAGTTGTTTGTACTGTGTCAGAATATAATAAAGGTACATCATACAAGTCTGATTACCATTAATCAGTACCCATTCGCCTTTATCATCCTTGCAAGCAATACCCACACGGTCAGCATCCGGGTCGGAAGCCATTACGAGGTCAGCGTCAATTTCTTTGGCAAGGTTTACAGCCATAGAAAGAGCTTCCGCGTTTTCCGGGTTCGGAGATACGACAGTCGGGAAGTTACCGTCCTTAATCATCTGTTCGGGCACAGTAAATACGTTTTCGAATCCCCACATTTTCAATGCACGAGGAATCAACATCATACCTGTACCGTGGATCGGAGTATAGACAATCTTCATATCTTTGTGACGGGCAATAGCTGCCGGATCAATAGAAACAGTTTTCACCATATCCAGATAAATCTTATCGATGTCTTCACCGATAATCTGAATCAAATCCGGATTTCCCTGGAATTTAATATCGGCAGCAGAAGCAATTGCATTCACTTCGTCGATGATACCTTTATCGTGTGGAGCCAATACCTGTGCACCATCGTCCCAATATGCCTTGTAACCGTTGTATTCCTTCGGATTGTGAGAAGCAGTCAGAATGATACCGCTCTGGCAACCGAGGTGACGGATGGCGAAAGACATTTCCGGTGTCGGACGCATGTCGTCAAACAGATATACTTTGATACCATTGGCAGAGAAAATATTAGCAGAAGTCTCCGCAAACAAACGGCTGTTGTTGCGGCAATCGTGACCTACTACTACAGAAATCTGCGGCAGGTCTTTGAAGTTCTTTTTCAGATAGTTGGAAAGTCCTTGAGTGGCAGCACCTACCGTATAGATATTCATACGATTGCTACCTACCCCCATAATACCACGCAGACCACCAGTACCAAATTCAAGATCTTTGTAGAAAGCTTCAATTAGTTCGGTTTTATCATCGTTTTCCAACATACGTTTCACTTCAGCCTGGGTTTCAGCATCATAAGCCGGGGTTAGCCATTTTTCGGCTTTTTCAGTGACCTGTTTAATAAGTTCCTGATTTTCCATTTCGATTGTTATTTATTGGTTAATGAATTATTTATTATCAATTTCTTGAGCACACAAATGTAAAATAATAAGTTTATAATTCCTAGTTATTTAATGAAGAATTAAGAATGAAAAATGAAGAATCGCATTATAAGACATATTTGCAAAGCATAATTCTTCATTTTTCATTCTTAATTCTTCATTTTACCAAATATCTGTCACCAGTCTGCTTGACATATTCCTGCAAGAATTCTTTCGGATATCCGGGACGCATCACTCCGGCAGGTTGTCCGATAGAATTACGCTCAAACTTACCGTCTTTAACACGTTTCACCACTCCATCATTGTACTTCACAATCAAGAATGTACCCAATTGTTTCCAAGTATCGAAAGTGCTTTGTGCAGTCATATTTGTATAGTTTGTCAGAAAGTCAATTGCTGCGTTCTTATCTTTTGCCAGCAGTTTGGCAGCCATTTCTTCAATGCCTTCCTGTGCATTGTTGAAAGTAGTTTCCATTTCTTTCTGCGCTTCCCGTACATCACCGATCATCAAACCATAACGCGGATAGACCATATTAGATACCCAGTTGAAAATCCAGAAAGCAGAATTCCAGGAGAAAGTAATATAATCGGCCCCATCTACACGGGTATAACATACCGGCACTTTAGTAGCACAACAATAAACCGGGGTAAATACAGCCATGTTCGCATCATCCACGCCAAACCAAAGTACACCGCCTATCGGGTCCGGCTTATGAGCCCGCATTTGTGCAACAAATACAAACCCGCTTTGTTGAGTGGAAATCGGACGTTCGTTGAAATATTCCTGACCATCTACCTTGAAGTTCAGAGGAGAAAGACGGTAAGGTGTCTTATAAGGTCCGGCTCCAAAATCATTGGAGATGTCAAGAGGCGTTCCTTCATAATGGTCGCGCATCATATCTTTCACATCTTGCACGGATAACTTATGTTTCGGTTTCACAAAAAGAGGCATCGGCGTATTGGTCTTTCCCTCAATGTAAGGAAGATAATCTTTTCCGTTATCTGTGAACTTATTAAAATAGCTCCACACACGAGCCTCACAGAAACGGCGGGCACCAAAATCAAGAGGCGCATAGGCTAATGAGAAGCTAAAGTCTTTGTTTACTCCATTAAAATATCCCTTCTCACGGGCAAAAGAAACGACATCCGGAGAGTACATACAGTTTTCCTTGTCGTTCATATCAAACTGGTGGATACGTGACTGGTTGGCATGGGCTGAAATACAATCATCGGGCACACGTACAGCTACCCAAACTGCTCCACGGATGCCGGGACCTTTACCAATCATTTCCATAATCCATATTTCGTTCGGATCGGCAATAGTAAAGGATTCTCCTTCGCTATAATAGCCGTATTGCTGCACTAAGTCGGTCATGATCTTAATTGCTTCACGGGCAGTGCGCGAACGCTGCAAACCGATATAAATCAGACTTCCGTAATCGATAATCCCTGTAGAATCGGCCAATTCCGGACGTCCGCCGAAAGTTGTCTCACCAATGGTAACCTGATATTCATTCATATTACCGACTACATTGTAAGTCTGGCGTGCCTGCTCTATTTCTCCCAGATACTTGCCGGTATCCCATTCATAAACTTTCAGCATCGTACCTTTTGGATAGGTAGCAGCCGGATAATGATAAAGTTCTCCGAATAAGCCATACGAGTCGGCAGAATAGGAAACAATCGTCGAGCCATCGGCAGACGCATTTTTTCCGACAATCAGGTTGGTGCAGGCGAAGGTGTTCGCCACAGCCGCCATCAATACGGCGGCACAAAGAATAATTCTTCTCTTCATAATAAATATATGATTCACTTTTAATAATTTACCAAACAAAGCTTTCACGGGCCACTGTTTCATTCCCACAATAGTCGGTCACTGTAAATTCAACAGTATGCTTGCCTCCTTTCTTTACGCGTTTGGGGTCCAACGTACATTCCCAGTATGATTTCACAATATTGGGACGTCCGAAAAGCGCATACTTTCCGTCAATCGTTCCACGATAGGAAGCAATTCCCGCGCCCTGATCTTTCAAACGATAGACAATTTTTCCGTTTCTTCCCCACTGATTCTTGTTGACAGGGATAATCTCCGGCGGGATGGTATCGATGGCAACAGTGTAAGTTCCCAACTCCCGGATAGATGCTTTCATGTATCCGTCTTCATACTTTCCGCCTACGCTGTACTTTCCTCCTTTTGGAGTTATGCGGGCCACATAATATTTCGTCGTATCGGCAATTGGTTTTCTACGCAACCCGATACACAGTTCACAAGCTGCATGCAGCGGAACCGCCTTATCATTCAGCTGATAAGTAAAAGCAACGGCACCACTATCCGCCTTCACCTGATAATTGAGGAGAACATCATCATACAACATTCCTTTCGGAACAACCAGGTTCAATCCCGGTTCTTGCAGATAATTAGTCTTATTCCAGGTAAAATAATATTTCTCCCGATGATTCAACGGTTCAATCGGCTGTTTCCGACCCCGTACGGTGAAACTATATTTGGAAGTGTTTCCGAAAGCATCTTTTAATGTATATAAGAACTGATAGTCCCGTTCCTCATCAATCGTCACCAAGCCACGGTTATCATTCGATGCTTTTAGCAGACGCAAAGTGTTGCCCGGATCAATGAATGATTTCATATATTGCCCGTAAGTCCAGGAATTAATCATCCGGTTCTCTTCCTGCGAGAAGCGATCTACGGTGCTGCGAAATATTTCATTGCCATCTACCGTAAGCACAACCGAATAAACTCCATAATGGTTATTCACTCCATCCATGTAATCGTATGCTTTGATCCCCACACCTATCACTCCCCATGCTTCCACCGGACGCTCACTATTGGGAAGGATGGTTTTATTCTCTTGCTTTCCATCCACTACTCCTTTACCCAGTTGCGGAAAAAATAGAATGCCATCCGCTTTCGGAGCACGCGTATCTTTTATTTTCGATTGAAAGAAAGGCATAGGGTCAATATAATCTCCCGATTCCGTTTCAAATACATCCAGGTGAAGATGCGGACCGAACGAATATCCGGTATTTCCGCTCCATGCGATCTGCTGACCTCCTTTCACCGGATATTCTCCCGGTTCGGGAACAATCTCTACTTCCCAGCTTTCTTCTTCATATTGAAGTTTCTCCACCCTTTCGGCAATGGGAGAAACAAAACCACTCAAATGGCGGTTGATCGTTGAATAGCCATTGTGATAACAGACATCAAGTACATATCCCGAACCATTCGTGACGCGAATACGCGAAATATAGCCATCAGCGAGAGCACGAACGGGTTTACCGATTACTCCGCCTGTCTTAAAATCCAGTCCGCCGTGGAAGTGATTGGAGCGGATTTCTCCAAAGTTCCCACTCAATGTAAGAGGAAAGTCAAAAGGAGGTACAAAGGTTACTTGCTTCTTCTCTTGTCCATACCCTCCGATGCAGCAAGCCAACATCAAAGCAGTGATATATCGTCTCATCATTCCGTTCACTTTTTTACTCCCGCAAATGTACACTATTCCCACTAAACTATGAAATATCCGAGGAGAATGATGACCGTAGATACTAGTTAATATTTCTTTTTAATGTTATATTCATTGCAAATTAGTAGTCATTATGTTATTTATATTAGTACTTTTGTAGCCGTTTTTTAATTATAATTAAAAGTTAGAAACTCAATGAGAATGTATGTAAAAGTAATGGCAGCGGTCATTGCATGTATATTGCTGAGTGGAGAAGCGCTCTCGGCATTTGCAACTACCCCCGCTACAGAAAATCTGAGTTGGTTTAAAAAGAAAAAGAAAAAACCAGAAGAGAAAGAAGAGAAGAGTAAAAGCGACTACGAGAAATTAGTGGAAGACAGTAAAACGACCAAAGGGATGTTTGCTGTACATCAAAAGAAGAATGATTATTATTTTGAAATTCCCACCTCACTTTTGGGACGTGACTTATTAGTTGTCAATAAGCTGCAACGAGTTCCTGCCGAACTTAATGATGCGGGCGTAAACCGCGGAGTAAACTATGAGAATCAAATGGTTTGCATGGAATGGGACAAAGCGACGGGCAAACTAATGTTACGTCAACAACGCCCATTACCTCTGGCCCCCCAAACGGATGCTATCTTCCGTTCGGTAAAGGATAATTTTATCTCTCCGCTGATTGCCGCATTCAAGATCGAAGCAGTCAATGCAGATTCTACGGCATTAGTAATCAAGGTGAATGATATTTATGATGGTACGGAAACCAGTATCAATAACGTATTTACCAATATTAATCTGGGTACTTCGGCTATCAAGAATTTATCACGTATTCTATCCATCAAATCCTTTTCAAACAATGTCGTGGCAACTTCCGAGTTGACTACCCGGGTAACGGAAGGTACTACTACTGTTTATGTAACGGTGGAAGTTAGTTCTTCTATTCTCTTATTGCCCGAAAAGCCGATGATGGGACGATTCGACAATCAGAAGGTCGGTTATTTCACGAATCCGTTATTAAGTTTTAGTGATGCGCAGCAGCGTACGGATAAGACACAGTATATCACCCGCTGGCGTATGGAACCCAAACCGGAAGATCGGGAGGCTTATCTAAAAGGTCAGATGGTGGAACCTGCCAAACCGATTGTCTTCTACATTGACAATTCAACTCCTTACCAATGGCGTTCGTACATTAAGAAAGGTATCGAGGACTGGCAGATTGCCTTTGAAAAGGCGGGTTTCAAGAATGCGATTATCGCCAAAGAAATCACGGACAGTATGCATGTAGACATGGATGATGTCAACTACTCCGTACTGACTTATGCTGCTTCGGAAAAGAAAAATGCAATGGGACCTTCTCTGTTAGATCCCCGTTCCGGAGAAATCCTGGAAGCTGATATTATGTGGTGGCACAATGTGCTTTCTATGGTACGTGAATGGATTACTGTCCAGACCGGAACAGTGTGTCCGGAAGCACGTAATGTACAATTGCCTGATGCTTTGATGGGAGATGCCATTCGATTCGTCGCCTGTCATGAGGTAGGCCACTCATTGGGACTCCGTCACAATATGATGGGATCATGGGCTTTCCCGACGGATTCATTACGTTCCGAAGCATTCACTTCCAGAATGAATTCTACCGCTTCATCTATCATGGATTATGCACGATTCAATTATATCGCACAACCAGGAGATGGCGTGAAAGTTCTTTCTCCGCATATCGGTCCTTATGACATGTTTGCTATCGAATATGGTTATCGTTGGTACGGAAAGAAGACTCCGGAAGAAGAAAAGGATGTTTTATTCGATTTTTTGAGCAAACATACTGATCGTCTTTATAAATATAGTGAAGCACAGGATGTACGTGATGCGGTAGATCCACGTGCACAGAACGAAGATTTAGGTGATGATCCGGTTCGTTCTTCTTTACTTGGCATTGAGAATCTGAAACGTATTGTTCCGCAAATTCTTCAATGGACTACTACCGGCGAGAAAGGACAAACTTATGAAGAAGCATCACGCCTCTACTATGCAGTAATCAACCAATGGAACAACTATTTATATCATGTCCTTGCCAATATTGGCGGTATCTACATTGAAAATACAATTGTTGGAGATGGCGTCAAGACTTATACATTCGTTGAGAAAGAGAAACAACAAGCTTCACTAAAATTTCTGATGGATGAAGTTTTGACATACCCTAAATGGCTGTTTGACACGGAAGTGGGGCAATATACTTATCTACTTCGCAATACTCCCATCGGAAAACAGGAAAATGCTCCTACACAAATCTTAAAGAACGCCCAAGCCTATATCCTTTGGGATTTACTTGGCAATACTCGTTTGATGCGTATGATAGAGAATGAATCTGTCAACGGAAAGAAAGCCTTTACAGTAGTGGAACTTATGGACGGACTTCATAAGAATATTTTCGGTGTTACCGAACGCGGTGGTATCCCTAATGTTATGGAACGTTCTTTGCAGAAAAACTTCCTTGATGCATTACTTACAGCCGCTGCAGAACCGGAAGCCGTTAAAATCAACAAGAAGATTGCCAACGAGCATTTCTTGCTTGACCACGCTACTCCTTTCTGTAGCTGTTACGCTGCCGAACAACGTGCACTTCGTCAGGAAGACCGGATGGGTGCTCCACGTGTGCTCAATTTCTATGGCAGCCAGCTCAACCGTATTTCAGATGCTATCTCTGTGAAACGCGGTGAATTACTACGTATCAAGAAGTTGTTGCAGAACCGTCTCGGAACTTCCGATACTGCTGCACGCTATCATTATGAGGACATGATTCTGCGTATTAATACGGCTTTAGGAATCAAATAAAACCACTTATTACTTTAACTATCTACATTAATGAGAAAAAAATACTTGTGCATTCTTATATGCCTCTTTGCAAATGCGCTGGCCTTTGCCAGCGCTGCTAATCGTACAATCACCGGAGTCGTTATATCCGGTGAAGATAATGAACCTCTGATCGGTGCTTCCGTATATGTTAACGCAGATGACTTAAAAAAGGCCGGAGCATCACAGACTTCTCTAGGTACTATCACTGATATGGATGGTAAATTCTCCATTTCCATTCCGGAAAAGGTGACTAGGTTACATTGTAGTTATATAGGATTTGAAGAACAAGACATCGTTTTGCAAGCAGGAAAAGATACTTATCGTATTGTACTTCAAGCTTCTGCACACACATTGGGAGACGTCGTAGTAACCGGTTATCAAGAACTGGAACGTCGTAAACTGACTGCTGCCATTGCCAAAGTAGATGTTACAGATGGAATGGTAGGTGCTGCAAAAAGTATCGACCAGGCATTAGCGGGACAAATCGCCGGTGTGGCTGTAACGACAACTTCCGGTGCACCGGGAGCTCCAGCACGTATTCGTATTCGTGGTACTGCTTCACTGAATGGAACACAAGACCCGTTGTGGGTATTGGATGGAATACCTTTAGAGGGGACAGATATTCCAGAAATCAACAAAGACAACGATAATGACATCGTAAATATGTCACAATCTTCTATCGCAGGTTTAAGTCCAAACGACATTGAAAGCATTACGATATTAAAAGATGCAGCTGCTACTGCTATCTATGGTGCACGTGCTGCAAATGGCGTAATTGTGGTAACAACCAAAAGAGGAAAAACCGGAAAACCTGTTATTAACTTCAATACTAAATTGACTTATACTCCAAATCTCAATACTTCACGACTCAACTTACTAAACTCGGAAGAGAAAGTCGATTTGGAACTTCAATTATTAAAAGAAGCACGGTTTGACATATTATGGGGATTAACAGATCCGATACCGGTATTTCCTGAAAAAGGAAAAGTTGCTGCTATCATGAAACAATATAACTTAATAGACATCTATAAAGAACAGGGGTGGAACGGACTGACACCTGAAGCCCAAAATGCTATAAACAAACTGAAAACAATCAATACAGACTGGAATGATATATTATTCAGAGATGCTTTCACGCAAGAATATAACTTTAGCATTTCCGGTGGTAGCGAAAAGGTTACTTATTACAACTCACTTGGTTATGTCAAAGAAAACGGAAATGTACCAGGTGTAAGCATGAGCCGTTTTAATCTGACCAGTAAAACGTCTTACCAAATCAACAAAATATTAAAAATTGGAATGTCTATTTTTGCCAACAGACGCAAGAATAACACATTTATGACTGATACTTACGGACTTATTAACCCTATATATTATTCACGTATCGCCAACCCTTACTTTGCTCCGTTTGACGAACAAGGAAACTACCTTTACGATTACGATGTAGTCAGAAGTAATGAAACAGATGAAAAGCAAGGCTTTAATATATTCGAAGAACGAGCAAACACCAATAAAGAATCTGTCACCACAGCCATCAATTCTATCTTTGATGTTCAGCTACGTTTTAACGATCAGTGGAAAGTTTATTCACAGATTGGTGTGCAATGGGATCAATTGTCGCAAGAAGAATATGCCGGGATAAATTCATATAATATTAGGAATATACGTGAAACCAATAAATATTGGAAAAATGGTGTACAAACCTATCTTATACCAGAAGGAGGCATGCTTAAAACAACTAATAGTACAACCTCACAACTCACATGGAAAATCCAAGGAGAATACAAAAACACATTTGGGGATATACATGACATACAAATAATGGCTGGTTCGGAAATTCGCAAAAACTGGGTAGACAACCAAGCCTCAACCGGATACGGATATGATCCCAAGAAACTAACATTCCAGAATCTCATATTTAAAGATGAAGCACAAGCCAATGATTGGAATCTAAAAACTAAATCGTACAAGGAAAACGCTTTTGCTTCTTTCTTTGCCAATGGTTCATATACTTTAATGAATCGTTATACATTGGGAGGAAGTGTGCGCATGGATGGTTCTGATTTATTCGGAGTAGATAAGAAATACCGTTTCTTACCAATCTATTCGGTAAGCGGTTTGTGGCGTTTATCTAATGAATCGTTCATTAGACAATACAAATGGATTGATAATTTAGCTCTTCGCCTTTCTTATGGCTTACAAGGAAATATTGATAAGGGAACCTCTCCATTCCTAGTCGGGAAATATGATAATGTGAATATTTTACCTGGTTACAGTGAAGAAAATATTATTATCAATAGTGCTCCCAACAGTAAATTACGCTGGGAAAAAACTGCATCTTACAATTTAGGAATGGATTTTTCCGTACTCAATCAAGCCATTAATCTTAGTGTAGATTACTACTATAGAAAAGGAACAGACTTAATTGGTTCTAAAGCATTAGCTTTGGAAAATGGATTCACTAATATGTCTATAAACTGGGCTAGTATGGAAAATAAAGGTGTAGAAGTAAATCTGCAGACACGTAATATCACCACTAAAAACTTCTCTTGGTACACTACTTTCAACTTCGCATATAATCAAAATAAAGTACTAAAAGTACTTACAGATAAAAGCCAAGTGACTCCTAGTCTAGAAGGATATCCTGTAGGTGCAATCTTTGCCCTAAAAACAAAAGGTATAAATCCTGATACAGGGCAAATCTATCTTGAGAATAAAGAGGGCAAAGCTGTCACTGTAGAAGAATTATTTAGAATGACATCGAATGAAGACGGACTTGGCACTTACCAAATAGGACCGAATAGCGAAGAACAAAGAGATTTCTACAGCTATGTCGGAACGTCAGACGCTCCTTATACGGGCGGTTTTCTAAATACGTTCAATTACCGAAATTGGGAACTGAATCTGAATTTTTCATATAATTTTGGAGCACACGTAAAAACAACTCCAAGTTATAATGTGTCTGACTTAGATCCAGGACGCAATATGAATAGAGACATACTAGATAGATGGACGCCGGAAAATAAAACAGGAAAATTCCCTGCATTAGCAACGTATAACTACAATCCGGCTGACTACTACTTGTTCAGTACTCGAAATGACATTTACAGATCACTGGACATCTGGGTAAAAAAACTAAGCTTTGTACGCCTACAAAATATTCGTCTTGCTTATCGGGTGCCATCCGAATGGCTGCATAAACTAAGTATCGGCGGAGCAACTGTAGGATTAGAGGCTCGTAACCTATTCGTTATCAGCTCTAATTATGATAATTATATGGATCCGGAGTCAATGGGCAACTTATACTCTACCCCAGTTCCCAAATCCATTACCTTCAATCTAAGTCTTAACTTTTAAAAAATATATTATGACAAAGAAAATATATTATATATTCACATTAATAGGAAGCCTGTTATTATCTTCTTGTGATAGTTATTTGGACATACAGCCAGTAGGCCAAGTAATTCCCAATACGCTAGCTGAATACAGAGCTTTATTCACAACAGCTTACAATACAGCACTCAATGACAGAGGAATATGCGAAATCAGAACAGATATCGCAACCATATTACAGTCTGATGCCACTTCCAAAAATTCTTTAGGAGATGTTGAAAAATGGAATGATGTTAATCCGAATGCAAGTACGAGACAATTTGGATGGGCGGCCTATTATACCAATATCTATTATGCCAACGCAATCATCGATAAAAAGGATGAAATATCAGAAGGAAGCCAAGAAGATATTAATCAATTAGTTGGAGAAGCTTACCTCATGAGAGCATATATGCACTTTATATTGGTCAACCTTTATGGACAACCTTATACAGCTGCCGGAGCATTAGAAACCAAAGCAGTTCCTCTCAAACTCAATACTGATTTAGAAGAAATACCATCACGAAACACTGTAAAAGAAATATATACCTCCATATTGTCTGATATAGAAACAGCAAGGAAACTGATTAATAAAAAAGAATGGGAAGTTCAATATTCATACCGTTTCTCAACATTGTCAGTAGATGCTATGGAGTCACGGGTATATTTATACATGGGTGAATGGGGCAAATCTTATGAATCTTCGGAACGTGTACTAGCCGGAAAATCAACATTAGTGAACCTAAACGATGAAGGAGACAAACTTCCTAATGAATTTACATCTGTAGAAATGATCACTGCCTATGAAATTTTCCCGAATAGCGATTATGCCGGATCACTCTTACTGTACCCTGCATTTTTACAAGAATATGAGGAAGGAAAAGATCTACGCCCAAACAAGTACTATCAAGCAAATAAAAATGGAGATTATACTTCTATCAAAAGTGGTGAATCTAAATTCAAATGTACTTTCCGCACCGGAGAGCTTTATTTAAATTCAGCAGAAGCTGCTGCACATTTAAACAAATTACCTGAAGCACGTACCCGGCTCTTGAAACTAATAGAGAATCGTTATACATCAGAAGGTTATGAGCAGAAAAAGAATGAAATAAATGCGATGAGCCAAGAAAAGCTAGTCACAGAAATTCTGAAAGAACGTGCTCGCGAGCTTGCTTTTGAAGGCCATCGTTGGTTTGATTTACGCCGAACTACCCGACCGGAAATCAAAAAAGAAATTGAAGATGTAACCTACACACTTGTACAAGATGATTCCCGTTACACATTGCGTATTCCACAAGATGCAATTGATGCTAATCCCGGACTTTTAAACTAATAACCAAGCATTTTTCATAGAAACAAACCGCCTGACATCATAGACTAAAAAGCTCCCTTTACCTAAAGCGTAAAAGGAGCTTTTTTTAATCTATCTATTAGCCATTTCTCATTTTGTACACCTACCTCATTCACCATTAAATCTTTATCCCCTAAAAGCATTGTTCTTTAACAAGAAATCCGTATCTTTGTAGCGACTTATTACGATTAATAACGTAGAAGCGTTTAGAATATTATCTCTATTCAGAATCTGGTAAATTCTTTAATTGGGGAGATAATGGCAACTAAGCGTTCACGTCTTTGTTATATGCAAGGGCGTGGACTCTGTTGTTCATTTCCCAATAGGTTTACCAGAGCCTTGAATAGAATGAACTAACGACGTCCACGCTTCTCTTGTATATATATGGTATCCGGACGCTTACCACACAAACAATAAAGGTAATGAGCAGCACTATTACAAAGTTCTTCGCTTCTTTTTTAGCTTATGGGGTAGCTAATAAGAAAAAGCGTTTCTCGGCAATTGGCCGTTTCTCCGAAGGATTGGCTCCGGTAAAAGGAAAAATCCAATGGGGATACATCAATAAAGGATATGACGTTGTCATTCCTCTAATGTACGAACGGGCTTTCTCTTTTAAAGAAGGATTAGGGATGGTAGTACTCAATTCTCAATACGGATTCATCGACCATACCGGACAAATACAGATTCCGTTTAAATACACAGCCGCTCACTCGTTTGAACAAGAATGTGCACGGGTATGCCACGATGGATTATGGGGATTGATTGACAGACAAGGAAACTACATTCTTCCACCGACTTACAGTCAAATAGAACAATTCGCGGAAGGATTAGCTCTCGTCTCGCTACACAATAAGATAGGATTCATTAACAAGAAAGGAGAAGTTGTCATTCCCCTGGAATATGATAATGGACGCTCTTTCTCTGAAGGATTGGCTGCTGTTTGTATTGAAAGTCAGTCGTCCAAGTGGGGGTATATAAACAAAGACAATGAAGAAGTACTTCCTTTTAAGTACGATATTGCAGAACCCTTTTATAACAACATAGCTCGAGTGGGTCTCTATGGAAAAAGCATGAAAATCAACAAACAGGGCAGTGAATGTCTATAAAACAACCACTCTACGCATTTATTCATCTCAACACGCGAAGACATTCTGTTCTAAAACATCCCCTTACGAACAACAACGTAAGGGGATTTTTCGTACTTTCGAACATGTTAAATCTTTAATACGCAACATTATGATTATCGGAGTACCAAAGGAAATCAAAAACAATGAGAACCGTGTAGGCATGACACCTTCGGGAGTGGCTGAAGTGGTAAAACAAGGGCATCGGGTATTTATCCAACATACAGCGGGAATAAATAGCGGTTTTCCGGATGAAGCATATCAAGCTGTCGGCGCACATATCCTGCCAACAATAGAAGATATTTACGCCACTGCCGAGATGATCGTAAAGGTGAAAGAGCCGATAATCACTGAATATAACTTAATAAGAAAAGGACAGTTACTATTCACTTATTTCCATTTTGCTTCCGACAAGGAATTAACCCTTGCTATGCTCTCTAACAAATCAATATGCCTGGCTTATGAAACTGTAGAAGAAGCAGACCACTCATTACCTTTATTAATTCCCATGAGTGAAGTTGCCGGACGTATGTCTATCCAAGAAGGCGCCCGTTTTCTGGAAAAACCGCAAGGCGGAAAAGGTATCCTTTTGGGAGGTGTACCAGGTGTTAAACCAGCTAAAGTATTAATTTTAGGAGGTGGAGTTGTAGGTAGCAATGCTGCACAAATGGCTGCTGGAATGGGGGCAGATGTCACTATTACAGATATAAATCTGGCACGTCTGCGCTATTTGAGCGAGACACTGCCGAAGAATGTAAAGACATTGTACTCATCCGAACTAAGAATCAGAAAAGAATTGCCGGATGTTGATTTAGTTGTCGGTTCCGTATTGATTCCCGGCGATAAAGCACCACATCTGATTACTAAAGAGATGCTTTCGATGATGCAACCCGGCACAGTATTAGTAGATGTAGCAATTGACCAGGGAGGATGCTTCGAGACTTCTCACCCAACCACCCACAGTGCACCGACCTATATTGTAGACGGAATCGTTCATTATGCAGTAGCTAATATTCCGGGAGCCGTACCTTATACTTCCACTCTTGCACTGACTAATGCTACCCTCCCCTACGTGATCGCTTTATCAAATAAGGGATGGAAAAAAGCCTGCAAAGATAATCCGGCATTGGCTCTTGGACTGAATATTGTAGAAGGAAAAATCGTTTATAAAGCTGTAGCCGATGTATTTGGTTTGAAATACGAACCTGTCAGCCTATAATAAATGGGAATTTATCGGTTAAATGAGAATTTATCGGTTAGGCTGAAAGCCTTACAATTATATATTTATTGGGGTGCCCTGAAAGGGCTTAATTATATAGCGTAGGACAACGCCCTACGAAAAAAACACACCAGCCACAAGCCCTGAAAGGGCGGAACTGTATACAATTATGCCCTTTCAGGGCGCAAATTCAGATTACCGTTTTTTCGTAGGGCGTTGTCCTACGCTATATAATTAAGCCCTTTCAGGGCACTCCGCAAAATTATCATTTATCGTTCAAACAAATATTTTTTCTCCACAGCTTGCCGATAAGATTCAACCAATTCATTCATCACCTCTGCCACCGACTGTCGACGGGATATTATTGCCGAGACCTGACCTATTTCCAGTTCACCTTCTTCCAAGTCACCTTCGAAGATACCTTTCTTAGCACGTCCGCGTCCGAGCAAAGTTCTTAATTCCTCGGAAGTAGCACCACTATCTTCAGCCTTCTCCACCGCTTCACGAAAAGCATTTTTTACCAATCGTGTCGGAGCCAGCTTTTTCAACAACAACTTAGTATCCCCTTCACCGAGACTCAAACAATAATCTTTAAATACCGGACTCGCTGAACTTTCTTCAGTCAGCGCAAAACGTGTTCCTATTTGCACACCTTCCGCCCCCAACACCATAGCAGCCAGTATTCCTTCTCCTGTACCAATACCTCCCGCGGCTATCAAAGGCAATGTGGTAGCCTCATGCACAGCAGGAATCAAACAGAAAGTCGTTGTTTCCTCCCGTCCATTATGCCCTCCGGCTTCGAAACCTTCAGCTACTACTGCATCCACCCCGGCTTCTTCACATTTCATAGCAAAACGAGAAGATGAAACGACATGAACAACTGTTATTCCACGCTCCTTCAACCATCCGGTCCACGTTTTCGGATTTCCGGCAGAGGTAAAAACACTCTTCACTCCCTCTTCCACTACAATATTCATAATCTCTTCTATTTGGGGATACATCAAAGGGATATTCACTCCAAAGGGAAATTTTGTGGCCGCATTACATTTACGGATATGTTCACGTAAAGTGTCCGGATGCATAGAACCGGCGCCGATCAATCCCAATCCGCCGGCATTGCTCACGGCAGAAGCAAGACGCCAACCGCTACACCACACCATACCACCTTGAATAATAGGATATTGAATACCCAGAAGGGAAGTAATTCTATTCATAATTAATTATTTATCTATGTTTTAATATGCCAAAATACCAATGATAACGACAGAGTTATATAACAATGCGCCAACATAACAATACACAAATATACTAATTATTCAATTACAAACGCTCTCAAGTCAGTACATTACACATTGTTACATCAACACATCATTATAACGTCTTCAGCGTGCAATCTGTTCAATCGGTTTATTTATCAACACAGTTGTAGAATCTCCATAAGTTCTCAAAACCTCCAATGTGCGGGCGCGGTTATCTCTGCCTTTCTTATTCCAGAACTCTTTGGTAAAGACAGCCATCAGGTCAAGTCCGCCGACCGTTCCGCCATTGATATATACCCCACTTCCACCAAACAAGGGAATAGGTGCGTCCATCACTACCGTGTTCACCATCATTCCATTGGCACGTTCGCTCAACTGTCGGAAACGTACTCCACTCGCCTGTATCTCATCCAAAGATTTACGCACCCCTTTCGCCATCGGATTACGTGCCCAGTTCGAGTAGGATCTTTGATGGCGTATCTCATAGAAAGGATCTCCCCGCCAAGTGTTTTTATCAATCTTTATCTTCTTCTGATAGATAGGGTCCCAGTTATAACGGGTATTCGCTTTATATGGCATCAAACTCAACACCACTTTCGGTTTAGGCAATGCTTCAGGAAGCGATTCATCAGGCATCATCCAGCTTTTCTCCTCCGACATTCGGGGAGTACCAACCGCAGTTCCGAAATCAATCGACTTTACAGCATCCATATTCAAATGCAACTCCTGGTCACTCTCCAGCAATTTCTTCAAATGCAAAGAGTCTTGCGCCGTCCATACTTGCGAATATGCAAATAAAGCCGTCAGGCACAGTACCATCGTTGCAATAAACCGTTTCAATCTATCCATCCTCTATCCTCTTTCATTACCTGTTATTTTGGAGCACTTCATATACACTAATGCACATACGTTTCTCCCTTACGTTACCACCTATATTCTCCTACGAGAAGCGGTCTTTTGAGCGTAGTAATCCCCTGTCAGCAGCATAAGACTACTGATACAAACAAACGTTCCCACATGAATGTTTCCTATTTTTTACTTTCCGAAAGCTCCTCCTTTGTTACCACCAACGATAACCCGATCCACAAAGCGGCTCATCGTAGCACGGATCGATCGTCCATCTTGTTTTCGGATATTGGCGCTCTTCCCACCAACTACGATAACAAGCGGCTGCATCGAGCACCTCCTCATCAGTCAGAAAATAGATTGCTTCATAATTTTCGGCATTCGCCAATACCATTTTGCAACCTAATGACGGCGGTGTGCCCTGGCGGATAGACTCAATCACCCAAAGCATACACTCGCCCAACCGAATCTTACCGTTGTTCATATTATAAACCGACGGAAAAGAAGGAATAATGGTCAGATCTTCTGCATATTTTAAAAGTTCGGGGATGTCCTCTTCCGTAAAATGAGGGACCTCCACCACCCCTTTATCATTTTTCATCTTGTACGTACCCGACTTCAATTGTTTCACAAAAAGGGCAACATCCGGATTGTTATAATCCATTTCTTCGCTGGTGCATCCTGTAAAAGATACGATCAGGCAAACAGCCATCCACAGCATTAGTAGTGTTTTTTTCATTTTCATAAGGATTAATACGTCATGCGAAGTCCGCAAAGTAAATTAAAATTAGTCGGCCGTTTCGTTCGTACCGTAGCCAGTTTCGAATCTGTTTTGAAATGATGCGAAACTCCGGGTTCGGCAAAAACAGCAAGTCGGTCATTAATCTTATAATTGATTCCAATGCCGGCAGTCACTGCCAGTTGGATAGGTTCTTCTTTAAAACTGTTGTCCGGCGCGCCGGCGATACATTTATCGGCTATTCCGCCTACGGTAGCATAAAGGTCAAATTTCTTCGTATCTACCAGTGTTACATTTACTTTAACGGGGATACCCAGATAGTGCAAATGCTGCCCCGCCGAACGAAGATTTGAATAAAGCAGTCCGGTTTCTATTCCGAGAGATTCGTTTAATTTACGCTCTACCGTTACCCCTGCGGAAACCGGCATTTTATAAGTGCCATTATCAGCCGGAAGCGCCGTGCCTACCTGAACTTTCATCGCCCAGCGATGCTTTTTCACCGCTTTGGGTTGAGCCACATTCACATTCGATTGTTCTTCCGGAGCTACAGATGATTCCGTATCACCGTTTGTTGCCTGCCAAAAGCCGTTATTCCCTTGATTACCATATCGGTTGCCATTTCCTGTGGAAGTGGTGGCGGAAAAAGAAAACGACATGGAGAAAGTGATAGAAAGCGAATCTTCTTCCTCCGTGTATTGTGACAGCATACCGTAAGACTTTGGAGCCGGTTTCGGCAACACCGGTTCTACCGGCAACGGTAACTGATTGACGCGTATTCCATCTCCATCCATCTGTCCTCCATTTGTCACGGCTATCTTTGTAAATGCTTCTTCCATTTCTTCTTTGGGAGAGAAATACAAGAAAGTAGCCGACGAGGCCGCCAAAACGAGCAATACAGATGCCGCAGCCGCCACACGGAAGAGCAGAATCCGACGGCGATGCTGGCAAGCCACAGGTATTTCCTGCGAGAGCTCTTCCCAAAAGCCATCCCGTACACTCATCCCTGCATCAGCGAGACGCGTGCGAAACAGATCGGTTATTTCATCATTTTCTTTCTTCATGATTCCTATACTCTTTAATTCTTTTTGCTAACAAATACTTGGCCCGGTGCAACTGCGAAGTAGACGAATGTTCCTTAATGTGAAGCATCTTGGCTATCTCCTTGTGCGATTTCTCTTCAAACACATAAAGGTTGAAAACGGTTCGGCAACCATCCGGCAATTCGGCAATAAAAGCCATCAATTGCTCTTCGGAGATTCCAGCCCCTCCTCCCGAGTCCGATATATCCGGTATATCGGGAAGCTGCTCTTCATGCACTACCAACTGGCTGACTCGTTTCTCCCGCCGCAGGAAATCGAGTGATTGAGTGACCATCACCCGGGTTATCCATGTACAGAGCGAAGACTCGCCCCGGAACGAGAAGTTGGTAAAAATCTTGATGAAACCGTCATGCAGTACATCGTGCGCCGCATCCATATCGCCCGTATAGCGGAAACATACCGCCAGCATCTGTTTGGAATAGAGGGTGTAAAGTTCCTTTCGGGCTGAATCCTTTCCTGCCCGACAGCCCTTTATCAGTTCTATCTCGTTTTCCAAAGTCAATTACTTTTTTTTAAAATCGAACGTATGTCTGCGTCGTTTTACTCATTAGACGCAAGAGTTTGAGGAATGCTGCAAGGAATATTGCTAAAAGAAGTTAAAGAATAGAAGAGATTTCACCACAGAGGACGCAGAGTACACAGAGGAACAATGATAGGAAATTCTTCCTATAAAGTAAGTTTAAAACCTCTGTGTACTCTGCGTCCTCTGTGGTGAAAAAAAATCAGCATGCTTTGAAACTCATATCCAGTCCTTTCACTGAATGAGTCAAAGCCCCTACCGAGATGAAGTCTACGCCACATTCGGCATAGTCACGGAGGGTATCAAAAGTAATGCCGCCCGAAGATTCGGTTTCGTATTTGCCTGCTACCATCTCCACTGCTTTCTTAGTCATTTCGGGAGTGAAGTTATCAAACATGATACGATCCACTCCGCCGAGGTCAAGAACTTGTTGCAGTTCGTCGAAGCTACGGACTTCTATTTCTATTTTTAGGTCTTTGCCTTTTTCCTTGCAATATTCTTTAGCGCGAGTGATAGCTTTGTCGATACCTCCGGCAAAGTCTACGTGGTTGTCTTTCAGAAGAATCATATCGAACAAACCAATACGATGGTTTACTCCACCACCGATTTTCACTGCCATTTTTTCGAGGATGCGCATACCGGGAGTTGTCTTACGGGTGTCGAGCACACGGGTATTTGTTCCTTCCAATACCTTTGCGTATTTGCGGGTCATGGTTGCGATGCCGCTCATACGCTGCATCACGTTCAACATCAGGCGTTCGGTCTGAAGCAAAGATTGCACTTTTCCTTCCACTACCATTGCTACGTCGCCCGGTTTCACTTCTGTTCCGTCGTTGATAAACACTTCCACTTTCATAGTGGGGTCGAAGCGGTTGAAAATTTCTTTGGCAACTTCGATACCTGCCAGCACACCGGCTTCTTTGATAAGCAATTTTGATTTTCCCATTGCCGTAGCGGGAATACATGAAAGGGTGGTATGATCGCCATCACCTATATCTTCTGCAAAAGCAAGATCGATCAACTTGTCGATCAGTTCTTTTTCCTTATTCATTGATCTTGTCAATTCTTATTTGGTGTATTAAATATTGATTCTGCACTTTCTTCAGGAAACAGTTCACACGAAAGTTCCCATTAGTAGTAGCCAACGTGCCGATAACGAAACTTGATTCGTCCCGTTTTCCCTGATGGTTCACATTAAATCCGCTGACTTTATTCTCCGTAAAGAATTCCTGCATCGCAGCTGTTGCTTTCTGTTTGTCAACGTTTGTCGAGCGACCTTGGAGCACCAGGTTTACCTTGTCCCCCATATACTTACTTAGCTCTTGCGAGCTTCCTCTTTTAAATGCCGTAATCACTCCTGCCGGTATCTCTTGCGCCATTAGCAACGAGAGGGAAAGAAGCAATGCGGTCATTCCTACGAGCACTCGTTTTTTCATAATTACAAGCTTTTAAGTTGAAGTTTAAAGGCTTAAACTTTCAACTAATGATAGGCAAAGGTAAGCATTAATTGCAGAATAACATAAAAAATGCCTATTTTTGTGCAATAATCAGAATTGTAGACGTATGAAAACAACCCTGCTCGTCGTAGGACGAACCGTAGAACAACACTATATCACTGCCATCAACGACTATATCCAGCGCACCAAACGCTATATCACTTTTGATATGGAAGTGATTCCCGAACTGAAAAACACCAAGAGTCTTTCAATGGAAGTACAGAAAGAAAAGGAAGGAGAACTGATACTGAAAGCTCTTCAACCGGGTGACGTCGTGGTGCTACTCGATGAACACGGAAAAGAAATGCGCTCTCTTGAGTTTGCCGAATATATGAAACGGAAAATGAATACGGTAAATAAACGGCTCGTTTTTATTATCGGAGGCCCTTATGGCTTTTCAGAAAAAGTGTATCAGGCAGCACACGAAAAGATTTCAATGTCGAAGATGACTTTTTCTCATCAAATGATTCGGTTAATATTCGTGGAGCAGATTTATCGGGCAATGACGATATTGAATGGAGGGCCGTATCATCATGAATAAAGTATTCCAATATAGTGTTAAAAGGAGTAGCCTATTTTGGCTACTCTGAAATAAATAGTTTCTTTGTAAACTACAACCCGATAAATATAAAAGTAAAAAAATATCAGGATAGTCTATCCTAATTCATCTGAATACAACTTATCAAATACCTTAATCAGTTCGTCCTCATTAGCAATCAAATTTCGAAGTTCCGCCAACCGACCTGCATTATCCGATTGGGGTATCCATAGTTTCAGATACCCTCCTTCTGCATATTTATCAGTAAGATGTTTCCGGAAGCGGGCATATTGCCCCTCTTTATCCATTTCCGGATAATGGGATAATCCATATTGAACGGTACGACGCAAAGTTATTTCGGGATCAATAATTCGGTCAGCCTCGGCAACAATCATTCCATAGATTGTTCTGGGAGCCTGTTTGTTGGAAGCCCGATGATCTTCTATCGCTTCTTTCATTTGCAACAGTTGTTCTTCGGTAAACCAACGACGTAAAGTTTCATCAGCTAACAAAACTTTACCGGAGGCTATATGATGAAATTCACGTCCCTCATACAACCCCAAGTCATGATAAGCAGCAATGATGTAAACCATCGAATAATCGACTTCATAATGCATCGCTAATTTCAGACTTTCCTCAATCACCTTTTCTACATGATCGATTTGATGCGCTTTATCAAAGTTGGCATATTGAGAGATAATATTTTGGCAAACATAGCTTTGCAAATCAGCGGGCACATGATGAGTCATATTCAATATTTTTAGCTAATGAGTTTTTATATCTTTACTATTATTCCCGATTCATTTACTCCTGATTCATCAAACGATGTTCCGCCATCTGCTCGAATTTTGTTCCCGGACGACCGTAATTGGCGTATGGATAGATAGAAATACCGCCACGAGGAGTAAAGATACCTGTTACTTCAATATATTTGGGATTCATTAGTTTTATAAGATCCTTCATAATGATATTTACGCAGTCCTCATGAAAGGCTCCATGACTGCGGAAACTGAAAAGATAGAGTTTCAAACTTTTGCTTTCTACCATTTTTATATCAGGAATGTAGCTGATACGCATTTCAGCAAAATCCGGTTGCCCTGTGATAGGACACAAACTTGTGAACTCCGGGCAGTTAAAACGTACCCAATAGTCATTTTCAGGATGCTTATTATCAAAAGCTTCCAATACTTCAGGAGCATAATCTTGCTTATACTCGGTCTTTCTTCCTAATAAAGAAAGTTGGTCTTTTAATTCTGTCATTGTACTCGTTAACTACAACCCCTATCTTAGATAAAAAAACACATTTCCTCTTTCACCTATCACCGGCCAGTCTCAAACGCTCTATTCATCAATGTTTCAGTGGTGAAAGATTCGTTTTACAACCTATCACCACATCTATCACCTATCACCATCAACTCTTAACCTACGGTTGCTTTATCCGCAGCTTACTTGTTACAGTTTGTTTCATTATCTGAAACAAAGAGTTTCCCGTAGAGAAACAAAGTGTTTCACACCGAGGAACCAAGTGTTTCACGCCTTGGAACTAATAGTTTCAAGTAACAGAAACTTTAGTTTCCCACCGTTGAAACTCTAGTTTCCTACCGTTGGAACTTTAGTTTCAAGCTGCTAAAACTAAACTAAGCCAATACATTCCAGGCAGAAGCTACTATCTTCTATTAGTTGAAACTTACCGGTGACAATAGATGTGACGGCAAAATATCAAGTTTTGTTGCTGTCACCACTTGCTGTCACAAACTATTTATTTTATAATCAACCGTTTAACAATAACAATGTGACAGATGACAGCAAAAAAATGCATTTTAATCTCTATGTAGAGATATTATTGATTCTTACTTTTTAAATACTTCTCCAATCCTTCCCGGCGTAACGTACAAGCCGGGCAATGTCCGCAGCCATCTCCTTGAACACCATTATAACATGTCAAAGTCTCGGTGCGAATCAGTTCCAGTACTCCCAGTTTGTCGGCCAACGCCCATGTCTCTGCTTTATCAATCCACATCAAAGGAGTATGAATCACAAACTGTTCATCCATAGCCAAATTGAGAGTCACATTGAGAGACTTGATAAACGCATCCCTACAATCGGGATAGCCGCTGAAATCCGTTTGGGAAACTCCCGTTACCAAATGATTAATACCACGTTCACGGGCATACACCGCCGCAATACTCAAAAAGAACAGGTTGCGTCCCGGAACAAATGTATTGGGAACACTATCTGCCGGCTTTTCCTGATCCATCACCATGGTGGTATCGGTCAATGAATTATGGCCTAACTGTCCGATGAAGGAAACATCCATCACATCAAATTCCACTTCCGCTTTCCGGGCTATCTCCCGCGCAAATTCCACTTCTTTCTGATGCTTCTGACCATACAGAAAACTCAAGGCATATACTTTCTTAAAATTGCGTTTTGCCCAAAACAAGCAAGTGGTAGAATCCTGCCCACCACTAAACACAACCAATGCTGCTTCTCTATTCATATTCTATATTAAATATCTTTGACTTTCAATACGTTATAAGAGATGTCCGTGTCGTAAACATCGCTACCGTCTATTTTCTTGATTGCTTTCACCACACGGATCGTTACCGGGAGGATCATCACCTCATACAAGGATTTCAATACAATCTGAATCCCCATCATGATAAGCAGTTCTTTCCAAGCAATGACACCTCCAAAAGCTACCGGGAAGAAAATCAATGAATCGGCAGTCTCACCCACCACAGTAGACCAAATGGCACGGGCTGAAAAGTTACGTCCCTGACTGGCTACTTTCATTTTACTCATCACATACGCATTAAGAAACGAGCCTACCAAAAAGGCCATCAGACTGGCAGCCACAATACGTGGAGCCATACCGAACACAAAATCAAAGTGCTCTTCACCTTCCCAAAAAGGAGCAGCAGGAATGGCAACAGCTATCAACCCAAGAGCGACCACAAAGAAGTTCATAGCAAAACCACTCCAAATGATAAGGCGCGCTTTCTTGAATCCCCAAACCTCGGCGATACAGTCATTTATAATATAAGAAATAGGAAAAACCAATAATCCGGCTGTCACGGTCAAACTACCGATCTGGATTACTTTCGTTTCAAGAAGATTGGCTGCAATAAGGCAAACGTTAAAAAGGATACCCAGCAGCATAAAGGGTACAGATACTTTTTCTTTCATAATTCCTGTTTTTTACGTGGTGTTCTAGAATACACGACCGCTATTCACGGCATCAAATGTCTTTTTATTCTTTTGCGCTGCAAAGGTATAGGAAAAACTATGAAAAAGCAAAAGAAATCCGATGATTGACATACATTTCACTGAAAAGACATAACTTTGCCAAATACAGAGCTTAATGTTTGTATCAAAGATTAAACTTATAAACTATATTTTAAAAAACGATATCTCTAAATCATGGCAAAAGAAAATAAAAGCAATATCATCATCTACCAAAGTGAAGACGGGCAGACACACATAGAAGTGCAGATGGACGAAGATACCGTATGGCTATCCCAACAGCAAATGGCCGACCTTTACCAAACGTCTCGAACAAATGTGGTAGAACATATTAAGCACATTTATGAAGATGGTGAACTTGTTGAAGAGTCAACCTGTCGGAAAATCCGACAGGTTCGACAAGAAGGAGCGCGCATGGTTGAAAGAGAAATTCCTCACTACAATCTTGATATGATAATATCTTTAGGCTACCGAATAAATTCAATTCAAGCCACACACTTCCGTCAATGGGCAACGGCACGCCTTAAAGAATATATCATCAAAGGCTTTACCATGGATGATGAACGATTGAAGCAGATGGGAGGAGGCTATTATTGGAAAGAGTTACTCGACCGCATCCGTGACATCCGATCGTCTGAAAAGGTGATGTATAGACAAGTACTTGATATCTATGCTACTGCCGTAGATTACGATCCCCACGCCAAACAATCTATTGAATTCTTCAAGATTGTTCAGAATAAGCTACACTTTGCAGCCCACGGACATACAGCTGCAGAAGTTATTTATGAACGAGCCGATGCCGACCAACACATGATGGGACTAACTTCCTTTAAAGGCGACCATCCGACATTGCGCGATGCAAAGATAGCCAAGAACTACTTGAGCGCAGAAGAACTCAAAGTGCTGAACAACCTTGTCTCCGGATATTTTGATTTTGCCGAAGTACAAGCTATCAAGCACCGTCCAATGTACATGAACGATTACATCAAACATCTGGATGCCATACTGTCTTCTACGGGAGAAGTTCTATTGATGGATGCCGGTATGATAAGTCATGAACAAGCTATGGATAAAGCTGAAACAGAATATCGCAAGTGGGAAGTACGCACGCTTTCACCCGTAGAACAAGCCTACCTCAACAGTATCAAAACACTGAATCATAAAACTAAAAAGAAAGGATGACTAAAAAAAATGAAAACTCTCTATGAACAATCCTTTTCAGACGACTACAGTGAAAGAAAAAGCTATAGAAGCAGCCCATACCGCACAAGCAACTGTCCAAAAGGCTAAACACAGAGTACAGGAAATACTGGATTGACAATAAAAAAGAGCCTTCCCATCAGCGTCGTATTCTGACAGGAAGGCTCATCACTTTGACCTTAAAACACATCACTCAATTAAAAAGGCCCATCAGGAAGAGAAATCTTTCAATTCCTCTTTCAACCGTTTACGGATGAAAAACAGACGGCTCTTCACCGTTCCCATCGGCAATCCTAATTTCTCGGCAATTTCTCTATACTTAAATCCAGCTACAAACATCTGAAAAGGCACTTTCATCTCTTCCGGTATGGAATGTATCACCCTATACAACTGTTTCATATCGTATGTAAATTCGAATCTGTCAGCATCCTCATCTTCTATCAGATGTTGTTGATTGATGGAGTAACTATCATCAATCAAGTTCATTTCGCGAACTGTACGACGATAGTTGTTCACGAAAATATTACGCATAAGCGTATACATCCATCCTTTCAGATTTTTGCTATACGTAAACTTCTCTTGATTATCCAATGCCTGCAACAAACAATCCTGAACCAAATCATTGGCAGATTCGCGATCTGCCGTCAATTTATATGCGAAGCGATGCAAATCCGGTTGTATCGCTAATATTCCTTTCGTAAAATCTACTTTTTCCATCGTCGTATTTCTTTTATCTAAATTAGTATGATACAAAGATCCGCTTTTTTAGAATCATTATAAATAGCAATTCTTCCGATTAGTTTGGCAATTTTTCCTTTGCCCCTCTCAACCATTTCTTTTTTTAGTTGTTGATTGGGCATTCACCTAAAACTTAACTCATAATGAAAACAAGCTTTAAAATGGTAGCTATGCTACTGGGGATAGGAATTTTCCCCCTCTGTGCCCATGCACAAAAGAAGGTAATCATCGAAGATGAAGAGCCCAACTCGATCATGTTTGTCTCGAAGAACAAAGCAGGAGATGAAATCATCCGAATCATGAACGACCGTTCACAGATGCGTTTTCACGACCCCAATGCTCCCCGCTTCCTGCTCACTGACCAGAAAGGGAAATTCGCCCTCGGCATCGGAGGGTACGTTCGTGCAACGGCAGAGTATGATTTTAACGGTATCGTTAATGATGTAGATTTCTATCCGGCATTGATACCACAACGCGGAAGCGGCAATTTTGCAAAGAACCAATTCCAGATGGACATCACCACTTCCACCCTGTTCCTCAAATTGGTAGGACGTACCAAACATTTGGGAGACTTCGTAGTTTACACTGCCGGAAACTTCCGTGGCGATGGAAAGACCTTTGAATTACAAAACGCTTACGCACAATTCCTCGGTTTCACTATCGGGTACAGCTATGGTTCGTTCATGGACCTCTCCGCACTGCCTCCAACTATCGACTTTGCAGGTCCTAACGGTTCAGCCTTTTACCGCACTACGCAATTAAGCTATATGTGTGATAAGTTGAAAAACTGGAAGTTTGGTGTTTCTATGGAAATGCCTTCGGTAGACGGAACAACCAATAATGATTTGTCTATCAACACCCAACGGATGCCTGACTTTGCCACTTCCGTACAGTACAACTGGAACAGCAACAGCCATATTAAATTAGGAGCCATTATCCGCAGCATGACTTATTCGAGCAATGTGCATGAGAAAGCCTATTCTGCTACCGGCTTCGGTCTGCAAGCCTCTACAACCTTCAATATTACCAAAAAATTGCAGGCATACGGACAATTTAATTATGGAAAAGGTATCGGTTCCTACCTGAATGATTTAAGCAACCTGAACGTAGATATCGTCCCCGATCCCGACAAGGAAGGAAAAATGCAAGTTCTTCCGATGCTGGGATGGTATGCAGGATTGCAATACAATCTTTGCCCGAGCATCTTTATATCCGGAACATACAGTCTGTCCAGACTTTATTCTGAAAATGGATACCCTAGTGAGAATCCCGAATCCTATCGTAAAGGACAATATCTGGTAGCCAATGCTTTCTGGAATGTAAGCAGCAATCTGCAAGTCGGCGTTGAATATTTGAGAGGATGGCGCACTGATTTCAGTTCCGCAACCCGTCATGCCAACCGGTTGAATATGCTGGTGCAGTATTCTTTCTAAACTGACATAATAAAACAAAAAAGCCGTCTCAACACCATGTTCGAGACGGCTTTTCTATATATAAAAGGACTAGAAATTTAGAACTTATAGTTCACGCTCACACCAAATACTTTATTAGTACGGCTGTAAACGTCTTTATCCACTAATGATGCCATCGATGTTGCCTCTAAACCACGTGGTTTTTCTTTAGTGTAATCACTATATGTAGTCCAGAAATAAGCTACATCAAGGCTCAATGCCTGAGTAAAATTGATACGACCTCCAAAACCTACTGAATAAGAGTCACAAGAAAAACTTGTATCTGATTGGAAAGCGTCGCTCAAACCGTAGTCTGTTTTCTGATAACCTCCACTAACAGTGAATAATTTGTTAATATCCCACTCAACACCAGCCAAATACTCGTGTGTACCATGTTTCAATGTTTTCTGTTTGCCATCTGCCATACCAGCATTCTTATCATCAAAGAAGTGATATTCTACTGAAGCCCGAAGTGAAGGCAAAAACTCATAACTTGCTGCAACAGAAAGCATAGAAGGAAGGTCACTTGGTGTATTCACACCATTTTGGTAAGGTGCCACAAATGCTGCTGCGGCATCCGGAGCAACAATCTCATGAGTATCATTCTCAATATTCATATTGGCTTTAAACTCATACTTTGCAGCTAAATTCAACTTACCGAATTTTGCATCTACACCGATAATTGGCGTTAATCCCCAACCTGTCTGATCACAATCTAGTTTCAGCTTCGCATCATTCAACTGCTGCGATTTTTGCAATGCTGCTTGTTGCGCCTGCTCTAAAGTCATACCACCAGCCATAAGCTGTTTTATAATCTCACGTCCCAATTCTTCTGCCACACCTTCTTTCAAATTGATATCCAGAAAACCTTTATAGCCACCTGTAAAATAATTCATACGTGCACCAGCAAAAACTGAGAAGTGCTCATTTATTTTATAACTTGCACCTAACTGCAAACCATAGATATACTGACGTCCCTCCATAGCGGAACTAATACTGTATTGATTAGGAGCTAGCATCCCCTGACCTATTGTATTGACCAAACTAATAGCAGCAGCATCGAACATAGGCAAACCATTATCAAAAGAAGCTTTTCCGCCACCACCAACAATAGCAAAGCTACCAGAAAATGCCCAGTCACCTTTTTTATATACAGCATGTATGGAAGGAATAACGGGAGCAGAAGCTTTTCCTTCATAATTACGCACAGTGGTCTGTCCATCCATAGTCCATAAAGGACTTGTAGCAGCTATATCACGAGTCTGATATGCACTTTGAATAGTGAGCGCTACTTGAAGACCATCTTTGGGAAGAAATGCCAGTCCAGCAGGATTACTATAAACTCCATCAACATCAATGGAAGCGCCGCGGGCTATCATGCGCAAGAAAGCAGCATTCTGATTCGTATTGGTTAGATAATCTCCGGCAAAAGTTGGAATTGAAACGATCAACATTGCAAGACCAATCAACGAAATTTTTCTCATCTAAATCTTTTTTTAATTATTTCGGGCGCAAAGATACGATATTATTGCACACGAGAGATATGTTTGTGCATTTATTTTCGTTTAGCCTCCTATTTTAATTGAAAAAGTAAACTGTTTCTAATGAAACAATTCTCATTTATAACCCAAAAAAGGATAAACAATTCACCCTATTTTAGCGTTTACTAGTAAGCAATAAAAACTGAAAATATTATGGCCTATACAATTGCATTTTTCGGCACAAAGCCTTATGACGAGTCCTCTTTCAATGACAAAAACAAAGAGTTTGGATTTGAGATACGCTACTATAAAGGACATCTGAATAAAAACAACGTACTACTGACACAAGGAGTGGATGCAGTCTGTATCTTTGTGAACGACGTTGCCGACGCAGAAGTAATCCGTGTAATGGCGGCAAACGGAGTGAAGCTACTGGCATTACGCTGTGCCGGATTTAATAATGTAGATTTAAATGCTGCCTCCGCTGCCGGAATCACCGTAGTGCGGGTTCCCGCTTATTCTCCCTATGCTGTTGCAGAATACACGGTAGCTCTTATGCTATCGCTAAACCGCAAAATACCTCGCGCTTCCTGGCGTACCAAAGACGGTAATTTCTCCCTGCATGGTCTGATGGGATTCGATATGCACGGGAAAACAGCAGGTATCATCGGCACAGGAAAAATAGCGAAAATATTAATTCATATTTTAAGAGGTTTCGGCATGAACGTACTGGCTTACGACCTCTATCCAGACTACAACTTCGCCCGTCAAGAACAAATTGTTTATACTTCACTGGACGAACTATACCACAATTCGGATATTATCTCCTTACACTGTCCGCTCACTGAAGAGACCAAATACCTGATAAACGACTACTCTATCAGCAAAATGAAAGACGGAGTAATGATTATCAATACCGGTCGCGGGCAACTGATTCATACCAATGCGCTGATTGAAGGACTGAAGAACAAGAAAATAGGTTCCGCAGGACTGGACGTATACGAGGAAGAAAGCGAATACTTTTATGAAGATCAATCCGACCGCATCATCGACGATGATGTACTCGCCCGTTTGCTCTCGTTCAACAATGTAATCGTCACTTCTCATCAAGCTTTTTTCACACATGAAGCAATGGAGAATATTGCCGCAACCACCCTGCAAAACATAAAAGATTTTATCAATCACAAGCCTTTATTAAATGAAGTGAAGAAATAAAACTTTTAAGCCGCTTTCTTTGTTTACCAAACATATAAACAAATAAGAGAAAGGACAGTTTTTATGAAAAAAGTAATACATAAAGCAGATACAAGAGGACATTCCCAGTACGATTGGCTGGATAGTTATCACACTTTCAGTTTTGACGAGTACTTCGACTCCGATCGTATCAATTTTGGTGCTCTTCGCGTATTAAATGATGATAAGGTTGCGCCCGGACAAGGTTTTCAGACTCACCCGCATAAGAATATGGAAATCATTTCCATTCCTCTGAAAGGACATCTGCAACATGGAGACAGCAAGAAGAACAGCCGCATTATTACTGTCGGAGAAATTCAGACAATGAGTGCGGGAACAGGAATCTTCCATAGTGAAGTAAATGCAAGTCCGGTAGAACCGGTGGAATTCCTGCAAATTTGGATTATGCCGAGAGAACGGAATACCCGTCCCGTTTATCAGGATTTTAGCATTGCAGAACTGGAGCGTCCGAACGAACTGGCAGTCATCGTATCTCCCGACGGTAGCACACCTGCTTCCCTTTTGCAAGATACCTGGTTCTCCATCGGCAAAGTAGAAGCCGGAAAGAAATTAGGTTATCACATGCATCAAAGTCATGCAGGCGTCTATATCTTCCTCATTGAAGGAGAAATAGTAGTAGACGGTGAAGTGTTGAAACGCCGTGACGGCATGGGTGTTTACGATACGAACAGCGTTGAACTGGAGACATTGAAAGACTCACATATTCTATTAATAGAAGTACCTATGTGATATCATCATTAAAAATAATAAACTAAAGCTGCCAGATAATCTTATGGCGAAATTAAACATAGCAGATATCCGACAGGAATATACGAAAGGCGGGTTGCGGGAAAGTGAACTTCCCGGCGACCCGCTTTCGCTTTTCAGTCGTTGGCTGCAAGAAGCGATTGACGCAGAAGTGGACGAACCGACTGCGGTCATTGTAGGAACTGTATCCCCCGAAGGGAGACCGTCCACACGTACAGTATTGTTAAAAGGACTCCATGATGGAAAATTTATCTTTTATACCAATTACGAAAGCCGCAAAGGCAAACAATTGGCACAAAATCCATCTATCTCCCTCTCTTTTATCTGGCACGCCCTCGAAAGACAAATACATATAGAAGGAATAGCGACAAAAGTTTCACCGGAAGAATCGGATGAATACTTCCGGAAGCGTCCTTATAAAAGCCGGATTGGCGCACGAATTTCTCCGCAAAGTCAACCGATAGCAAGCAGAATGCAATTGATACGATCCTTCGTCAGAGAAGCTGCCCGATGGATTGGAAAAGAAGTGGAAAGACCTGATAATTGGGGCGGATATGCCGTCACACCTACAAGGATTGAATTCTGGCAAGGACGCCCCAACCGACTGCACGACCGCTTTCTATACACCCTACAACCGGACGGTGAATGGAAAATCAGTCGTCTTGCTCCTTGATTTCGTCGATTTTTCTTGGCAACTCCAACGAGAATACGTAATATTGCAACTATAAAATAGTCAGCTATGACACTGGATTATATTTATCACAGCGGTTTCGCCATCGAAATGGAAGGTGTAACCATTATCATCGATTACTACAAAGATTCTTCCGAAACGGAACACAACCGGGGAATCGTGCATGATTATCTCCTGCAAAGGCCGGGTAAACTATACGTATTGGCCACTCATTTCCATCCCGATCACTTTAACCGTGAAATATTGACTTGGAAAGAGCAACGCCCCGACATTCAATATATCTTCTCCAAAGATATTCTGAAGTCCCATCGTGCCAAAGCCGAAGATGCTTTCTATATTAAAAAAGGAGAAACATACGAAGACGACACGATCCGTATCGACGCCTTCGGATCGACAGATGTCGGCAGTTCGTTCCTTCTTCACTTACAAGATTGGAGTATCTTCCATGCCGGCGACTTGAACAACTGGCACTGGAGTGAAGAATCGACCGAAGAAGAGATACGAAAAGCCAATGGTGATTTCCTTGCAGAAGTTAAATATTTAAAAGAAAAAGTGCCTAACATCGATCTAGTGCTATTCCCGGTGGATCGGAGAATGGGAAAAGATTACATGAAAGGGGCAAAACAGTTCATCGAACAAATAAAAACTACTATATTTGTGCCCATGCACTTCAGTGAAGATTATGAAGGAGGAAATGCGCTTCGTAGTTTTGCAGAAAATGCAGGATGCCGTTTTATCAGCATCACCCGTCGGGGCGAAAGTTTTGAGATTACCAAATAAACACATTATAATTATGAATAAATTTACGATTCTGTTTCTTACTATGTTTCTCGCATTGCCGATGGCAATGAAGGCAGATTCTGCAAAAGAGAAGAAAGATGACACCAGGTACCTTGCAGGAGCTGTTCCTGAAGTAGAAGGTAAAGTAGTATTTTCCAAAGAGTTCCAGATTCCCGGAATGAGTCAGGCACAAATCTACGACACAATGACAAAGTGGATGGATGAACGTCTGAAAGAGAATAAAAACATTGATAGCCGCATTGTTTTCTCCGACGAAGCAAAAGGAACAATTGCCGGTATTGGAGAAGAATGGATTGTTTTCAGCTCCAGTGCCCTGTCATTAGACCGTACATTAGTTAACTATCAGATTACCGTTACCTGCAAACCCGGAAACTGCCTGGTAGAGCTTGAAAAAATCCGTTTTACTTATCGTGAAACAGAAAAATATAAAGCCGAAGAATGGATTACTGATAAATATGCGCTCAATAAAGCTAAGACTAAATTAGTACGTGGCTTGGCTAAATGGCGTAGAAAAACCGTAGACTTCGCCGATGATATATTTATGGATGTAGCGGTAGCTTTCGGAGCACCTGACACCCGTCCGAAAACAGAGAAAAAGAAGAAAGAAGAAGAACAAAAAACTCCATCAATCGTTGCAGCCGCAGGTCCGATTGTCATTGGTGCCGCAGATAAAAAAACTGATATAAAAGTGACAACTGGCGAACCTGCCCAAACCACTGTTCCTGCTGCAACTCTCACTCCTGCTACTCCTGCAGGCAAGGCTTCCGCTGATATGCCGGGTTATATAGAAATTGATTTGAAACAAATCCCGGGTGAAGTATATGCTTTGATGGGAAGCGGAAAATTAGTAATCAGCATCGGAAAAGATGAGTTCAACATGACCAATATGACTGCAAATGCTGGTGGCGCACTTGGTTATCAATCAGGAAAAGCAGTTGCCTATTGCACGCTTTCACCCGATCAAGCTTACGATGCAATAGAAAAGGCAGATAGCTATACATTAAAATTGTACGCTCCGAACCAAACAACACCTTCGGCTGTTATCGAATGTAAGAAAATGCCTTCACAGACAACTCCGCAAGCCGGACAACCGCGCACGTATGTTGGAGAAATCGTGAAGCTCTTAATGAAAAAATAAGGAGAATCGCAACAATGGAAATAAAAAGCAAATTTGACCATTTTAATATCAACGTCACTAATCTGGAGCGGAGTATAGCTTTTTATGAAAAAGCACTCGGCTTAAAAGAACATCATCGGAAGGAAGCATCCGACGGCTCGTTCACGTTAGTCTACCTGACTGATAACGAAACAGGTTTCTTGCTGGAATTGACGTGGTTGAAAGATCATACTGCTCCATACGAACTGGGGGAAAACGAAAGCCATCTCTGCTTTCGTGTAGCCGGCGATTACGATGCAATCAGAGCTTATCACAAAGAAATGAATTGTGTATGTTTTGAGAACACGGCCATGGGGCTTTATTTCATCAATGACCCGGATGATTACTGGATTGAGATTCTTCCGCAGAAGTAAGAGAGGTCGTCTCAAAAGTCCCTAAAAAGAAAAAATCACCCTTACTACAATTTGGAGTGCCCCTAAAAAGCTAAACAGATAAAAAAGGACTTCAATAAACAAAAAAGATAAGGCAACTAATTCACTGCGAATTAGTTGCCTTTTTGTATTGCTAGGCAGAGATATTCAACAAATGTCTCTAAAAATTAACAAGATTGATAAAGAGTCCGGTTTTGCATCGGGCTCTTTCCTTTTAACCTTGATTTGACTCTACTATTATTGTACTACTCTATAATATTCCTCTAAGGCTTTTCGGACAGCCTATGCTGTTTCTAAAAAACAAAGCATAATCCTAAAATTGCCGCCAGTATAAAAAAACAACCAGGAACAAATTGGTTAACAAGCAGCCTCATTAGTTGCATTCTGGGCAACACAAACATATCATTCGCCTTACCTTTATCATACAATATGGTAACCTTATCATCTATATGATACTGTTTTGGATAAAGATAAATGTTATTTTCCTCTCCACTCTTTAGATTAGAAGGAAGAAATTGGCAACACTTTTCGTCTTCTCCCTCCAATTTATATTTTATTTTTGGTATACATACATCAGTAATATTCATACCATCAGACTTTACCTGTGTCTCTATATCCACTACCTTTCCATGTGTTTTCCTGTCATACGATTTTATTATCCTGCAATGAAGCATCCACAAGAGTCCCATTTTCAGAATTAGAAAAGCACCCCGCAACATAAGTACAACAGATACTACACAAATTATTATATTTATAACCATACTTTTATTTCTTATGACGGCTAGCTCTCTTCTTCCGGATATCTGCTTTCATCTTCGCTGCACCCGAACCATGCTGTCCACGAATATACGTCGCTTTTTTCGCTTTCGTCTTCACTTTTTCCTCTTCTTTGGGCTTATCTTTCTTACCTTTAAAAACGATTCCACCCATGATTGCTTCTTCTATACTCATATAATCATTTATTAGTATTCAACATTTCCGACGGCAAAGATAACCCTTTTCTGCGGATTTATTTATCTTTGCAGAGTTAACAATCGTAACCACCAATGGCAACAACAACTCTTTCTGCAGAAAAGGACCCGATGGGAGCCGCTATTTCTGATTATTTCAACCATCACAGAGCTGATCGTTTGCGGGTATTCTCTTCCCAATTCGAAGAAGATGAAATTCCCGTCAAAGAATTATTCCGTAGTATACAGTCTATGCCTATATTAGAGCGTACCGCCCTACAAATGGCTACAGGACGAATATTGGATGTAGGTGCCGGAAGCGGATGCCATGCACTGGCACTTCAGGAAATGGAAAAAGAAGTGTGTGCCATTGATATTTCTCCGTTATCCGTCGAAGTGATGCAACAACGCGGAGTGAACGATCCGCGCCTCATCAACCTTTTTGACGAAACATTTACCGAAACATTCGATACGATCCTGATGCTTATGAATGGTTCCGGAATTATCGGAAGACTGAATAATATGCCCGGATTCTTCCAACGAATGAAACGTATTCTCCGTCCCGGCGGATGCATACTCATGGATTCCAGCGATTTGCGCTATCTTTTTGAAGAAGAAGACGGCAGCATAGTCATCGATCTGGCCGGAGATTATTATGGAGAGATTGACTTCCAAATGCAATATAAAGATGTAAAAGGAGACACATTCGACTGGTTATATATAGATTTCCAGACTCTTAGCTTATACGCTTCCGAATGTGGTTTTAAGGCAGAACTGGTGAAAGAAGGAAAACATTACGATTACCTTGTCAAACTTAGTATTGCTTGAAAAGCTCATTATTATATAGTGACGGTATGCGTTCCGGATAGCGTCACTATATAACCCAAATAGTGACGCCATCACATCAGGATAGCGTCACTATTTTTATATGCTCATAAATGCTCCGTCAAAAACGCCTAATGAAGGCTTTCTTTCATTTCAGCATCTCATTAATCTTCTGTACAAGAGAAGCAAACTCTTCTTCATTATACAAACGAGTCAGTTTTACAATTCTTCCTTCCTTATCAACTAACACATTTCTTGTTATTCCGGATTCACGCAATGCATATTTCGCAAAAATATCAGCTCCCGGATCCAGTCCTAACGGATAAGTCACTCCGGTAGATTTGGCAAAAGCCAATACTTTATCAAGTGGTTCGTCACGGTCAATGCCAATTAAAGCAAAGTCTGCATTATTTTTATGCTTTAACCAAATATCCTTCTCAATAAATGGCATTTCTTTACGACAAACTCCACACCAACTTGCAGTAAACTGCAACATGACAACCTTACCACGAAGGGAAGATAGACTCACTTGTTTACCATCTGTCAGGGTAATCGTAAAGTCCGGAGCCATCTCTCCTACCCGAACAATATATCCTGTACTATCTGCCTGAACAGATATAGCATCTGCAGCTACTTCTACACTATCTGTTGCAACTTCTACATTCGCCGTCCCCTTTTTCTGTCCGGAACAAGCCCATATACCTATGGCTAAAATCGCCATACCACATACATTCATAATTTTCATTTTCATCTAATCATTGGTAACTTTGCAAATATAAAAAAAGTATGCGATGTATTTGCATTTTTAAAAGAAATTCATACCTTTGCACCCGCAAAAGAAAAACGCCTCTTTAGCTCAGTTGGCCAGAGCACGTGATTTGTAATCTCGGGGTCGTTGGTTCGAATCCGACAAGAGGCTCTCCTATAAAAATGTTGTTTATCCGATCAGGTAAAACAGCATTTTTTTTATTTATACTCTTTCATTTTTTTGTTTACGAAATATTACCACACTCACAGCCAACAAAATTAAAATAATCCCAATAGCGCTATTCAGAGTAAATAGGGCTCAGTCTGAAAACTTGGGGGATTGCGTTAAAATTCTTATTTTTGCATCATGAAAACATCCTCTTCCCAAACGATTGATCCTGTTGCTTCTTTAAGCTTGTTCTTGCCTTCAGGAATCCTTGATTACTTTACCCTAGTCAATCATGTTTCTCAGGATACTTGCTTTATTCGGGTCAGTCCGAAAACCCTGTGGATATGTTAAATTCACACTGTCAGTTTGCATAATCTAAACATAAAGAATGGTATATCTCCTACTCCCCTAAACTGTGCTCTGAACGCTTTAATTTTTGCATTGAATGATTCTGCAAATGCATTCGTTTCCCTGCTAACGAAATAGTTTAGTATTGTTTCATAATAGTTCTGCATGGTATTTGTTACGGTTCTGAAACATCCGTATCCAAGCTTTTCTATTTTATTGTACCACAAGGCAAGCTTTCCACGTGCCACATCCTTGTCATAGTGCTTATTATATATATTGGTCAACTCTATAGCCAAGTCGTAAACTGATTTCAGTTCCGGATAATGGTCGAATATGATTTCCGCACGTATTCTTTGGGATTCAGTCCATTTACTATAATGCTTGACAAGTACATGTTTAGCCCTTGCCAACAGCTGCTTACGGGTATCACCATTGGTATATCGAAACGGGACATACTCTATATTTTGTTCTTTGCACCGCTGAATTTCATCGTTCTCTAAATCCCGTGCCATCCAGCGATAAGTAATCCTGAGCTCATCAATTGCCTCATAAAAGAGCTTCTGGACATGAAACCGGTCATTGGTCATCGTGGCATTGGGAAAACCCGTTCGGACAATCCGCATCATGGTCGGTGAAAGATCCAAAGTGACCTCTTTGACTGTCTTACGCTTGGAGAGATGAATCATTTCAAGCACCTTTATGACGTCTTCAGACTTCGTGCCACGTATCATGGCCACAAGAGTACCTCTGCCACCATGTCCCGCACGGTTAGTGACAACAGTATATAATTCTCCGCAACTTAAAGAAGTCTCGTCAATACAAAGGCTGGGACCTATGTTCTGTTTGAACAGGACATATTCTGTGGCATGATCTAACTGATCCCACTGTCTGTATGCGCTGATAAACTCCTTGTACTGGGAAGTTAACTGTTTACCGTTTACCCCATAAGCATCTGCTATGGAGCTTATGCTGGCCGCGGTAGTTTCAATCTTCTTCTTTTAAAAAAGCAACGAACTCAGGAGTGAGTTTCGTTCCTTCGGCAGTTAGATCATCGTAGGTATAAGAAAACGTTTCCCCGGTAGCTTTGTCATACCAGCGACGACGTCTTACGTGGAGATAAACAGGTTTGCCACGCAAAGGAAAGTCCTGAATAACTTTCTCATCGGTAAAACCATGGGAGATCACGGTTCCGCTCTTATAGTCAGAACGTTCCAGGTAGTGTTTTTCGTCAAGCCAAACTTCAATTTTATCAGAGCCGTCATGCCAACCGGAGATATCGAAATACTCCATTAAAACTTCGGGAAAGATGACTCGTAGTAACTTATCTAGATTGCGATTAGAATTCATTGGATTGTTATTTTTTTAATCTTCCGCAAAGATAGTTCACTTGCGCGTATTAACATAACATATCCACAGGGTTTTCGGACTGACCCCTTTATTCTTTATTTAGAGGAGAAAGCCACTATTCCTTCTGAGTACTCAGATCTACATCTTCACTCAAAAGGTTTCCTCCCTGAGATTGAAGTTCAGGACTTCCCTATCCGTAGTAAAGCCGTTTATTTACGTATCAAGCGTCGTCGCTGGGAAGATCCCTCCACTGGGCAGACATATAGTCGTGACTGGAGTTTGGTAGCCACCGGTACTCGCATAACCGCTGAGTTCGGTGCTTTTTTAAAAGAATTACTTAGATAATCACGCCGTTAGC
>NZ_JH114331.1:501554-501777 GCF_000157095.2 Bacteroides sp. D1 | reverse complement strand
CTTCTTCCTTTTTAGGCTAGCAAAGGTATATGCATGAAGGGAATTGACTAAACTTAATCCCCCAAGAATTACAACTGAGCCCAAAAAACAGCTATCTATCATGCCTATACTTTGTCTATTTTAGTGTAGTATTAGGTGAGATTACCCATTTAAAGGCATAAGAATGCACGTTTTATAGGACGACAACCTGTATTTGACAGCTTAATAATCTATTGGGAGCGGG
>NZ_JH114331.1:463071-501454 GCF_000157095.2 Bacteroides sp. D1 | reverse complement strand
TCGGTAAAACCATGGGAGATCACGGTTCCGCTCTTATAGTCAGAACGTTCCAGGTAGTGTTTTTCGTCAAGCCAAACTTCAATTTTATCAGAGCCGTCATGCCAACCGGAGATATCGAAATACTCCATTAAAACTTCGGGAAAGATGACTCGTAGTAACTTATCTAGATTGCGATTAGAATTCATTGGATTGTTATTTTTTTAATCTTCCGCAAAGATAGTTCACTTGCGCGTATTAACATAACATATCCACAGGGTTTTCGGACTGACCCCAATTAACTATATAGATTCCTTTTCTATCAACAAGGCAGTATTTAGTTATTCACCATACAAAAGCCGGCTGATCCCTCATGAATCAGCCGGCTTTTATGTTCCTCGAAAAAGGGTATTCTATTGATGTTTATAGAACTTCAGTACCTTTTTCGCATAACGTTTTCCTAATAACAGTTGTGCTTCCGTATTAAAATGAGGGTCCTTCTCATCTTTATACCATCCCAATCCTTTCGATGATACCCAATCAGAATGGGGAATAAATGAAGAAACTTTTTTAATCATCTGATTAAAGGGGACTGTACCAGCTTCTCTTTTTGTCCAGTTCCATTGAGAAATCTGTCCTACAACAACCGGTAGATTCGGCATGCCCAGATCTTCCCGCAAGTCTTTCACCAAAGAAATCAGTTTCTGTTTATACGCTTCCGGATTCGAACAATCGGCTTCTCCCTGATGCCAAAGGATTGCTTTCAAAACACCTCCCTGCTTCATTGCAATCCGAACCCGGGAAAGAGCTTCTTCATAATATCCGTCTTTACTCCCTTTTAGCCAGGAGTTGATGGATGAGCCTCCACGCGCATTTACTACCAGTCCGACAGGACGTTTCGTTTGTCGGGCCATCTCTTTAGCAAAGCCGTAAGCCGGTCCCAAGCGTTGCATCGACAGGTCTTTACGGACTGTCGAATAACGATTGAGAGGATTTACTGCCGGTTCAAAATTCCCCTTATCATTCAATAGATATACATTTCGCAGCGTATCCATGACCTCCGGAATCAATGTTGCACGCCCCGCCATGTTGGATTGACCGATGCATACATACAAATCAAAAGTGGATGGAACATCTTCCTTTACATTTCCTGCAAAAGCAAACAGGGATTGCAGGAGGAAAAAAGACAGTAAATAAATAGACCTAAGCATACGAACTGTGTTTATGATTAATAGTTTCTATAAATACGGATAGCATTCAGAATAGGTTCTCCTTCTTTTTTATGAAAGTCGACACTTACTCCTTTTCCATCCTTTACTGTTATTACAAACTTTTTGATAACAGCACGGGCATATCCGTAATCACGGGCTACGTTGAAATCATCTGAAACGGTTGTTCCATTGATTGAAATACCAAAGCTGCGATTTCCGGCAAATGTTTGTTCCGAGTCAGCTCCCAGATTATAAACCAATGCTTCTCTTTCTTTGTCCGACTCCAACTCTGCCCAGTGCAAATATACGGAATATTCTCCATTTGGTACATCAGCCTTAAAAGATTTTATTCCAACGCGTTGAGTCTGGAAGATTGGATTCATGTCCGTTCCGTGAATATCGATATCCGAACCAAGCATGGTGCCGAATCCTGTTTGACGACGATAAGATGTTCCGCCGATAAATCCCCAACTACCGGGCTTATATTCCTGTTCGGGAATCCATGCTACGTTTGCCGCACGGTCTTCAAAATATCTCGGAGAACCTAACATTACATTTAATTCCGTAAATGGCACAGCTTCGTCTTTCAACTGCGAGCCTACCAACTGGAACTGAATCCGAAGCATATCACGCAACTTGTTACCACCAGTCACAGCAACAGCTTCCAGCAGATTCTCTCCACCGACAAACGGTACATCAAACAAAGCATAATTATCTTCTATCTTTTTCTTTCCCAGACTCTTGTTATTCACAAACAGCTCTACTTCTTCCGCATTAGAGAATACAGGGACGGATTGGATACATTCTTTCTGTGCCGTATTCACCACTCCCCCACGGCTTTTCCACTCCCGATTACCAATGACAAGTATCGGACGACGTGACAAGGCTGTCTTATAGAACCAATAAACATCTTTCTTCTCTCTGTTTAATCCGACAACGCCTTTATTGTTTACATGAGGAACAGCATCTACACGGGATTCGGAATAAAAATCATTCAGATTCCACAGACTGGAACCGGCTACAAACGGACGTTTCATCATTTCATTGAGGTAATGTTTATGATATACCAGTCCATATTCCTGCGAGAAGTCAAAACGTTCCGGCTGGTACGAATGAACTCTCGGATCCACTCCCGGTCCATATTCCGTTACCATCAGCACTTTTCCTTTGTATACTTTATGGGCACGATCAAGCAAACGCTGGAACTCATTGATATCCGGTTCATACCAACCTTGATACAAGTTCCATCCCTGAATCATCGGGATTTCGGTGAGATGAGCGTCTTCGTAGTATTGAGGCATATTGTGATAAGCCATCATCGTATATCTTGAAGGATCTTCCTCACGGATAGTCGCCTCCAAGGCACGGGCTACTTTTTCCGTGAAACGGTAGTAATCTTCCAACTGTTTACCTTCGGTATAGGGACGACGCAGGAAAATCTCATTCATATACCCCCAAATCATTACGGAAGGACGGTTGAAATCCTGACGTACCATCTCTTTCGCCATCTCAACAGAATTATGCAGGAACTCTTCGGTTTCTGTAACAGCATTAACGACGGGAATTTCAACCGAAGTCACAATGCCCAGTTTATCACACATTTCCATGATAACAGGATCTTGGGGATAGTGTGATACACGCAGGTAGTTTCCTCCCATCTCCTTCAATAGCAATACATCCTGTACGTGCAATTCGTCACGCAAAGCATTTCCTTTCTGAAAATAATCCTGATGCCGGGCAGTTCCGATCAGTTTGCGTCCTTTGCCATTCAGGAAAAAACCTTTTTCCGAATCAAACTTGAACCAGCGCAAACCTAACGGATTCACCACTTCATCCAGCAAAGTACCCTTTCTTTTATCAAGAATACGGGTATATACCATATAGCGATAAGGATCGTCTATATCCCACAGACGAGGGGAATCTATTTTTATCTTTTTGGAGATGTCCGTCTTCGTCTCGCCGGCTGCCAGTTTTACTTCTGCCTGCGTCTTTTTCACTTCCTTGCCATCCGCATCACAGATTATATTCTCCACCCTGATTTCCGTAGCCTGGGGCATATCGTTCGTCAGTAGCGTAGTGATTTCTACCGAAGCAGCGGAGTTATTCACTTCGGGGGTACGGATATAAACTCCCGACGAAGCATAATCATTCGTTGCAATGTGCACCGGATTCATAAACTGCAAATAGACGTCCCGGTAGATACCGCCAAAGAAAGTAAAATCGGCAGATAAGGGGGGAATATTCGGATTATAGACATTGTTTACATAAATGGCAAACAGGTTTTCCTGTCCATAACGCAAATGGGAAGTGATGTCAAAACAGAAGCGGGTATACCCTCCTTTGTGCTCTCCAACGAACTGACCGTTCAGGTAGAATCGTACTTCCTGATTGGCTCCTTCAAAGTAGATCACTGCCTGACGTCCCTCCTGGCTTTTGTCTATAAACAACTGTTTTCGATACCAGACCGGCCCCCGATAGAATCCCGGAGTTTCATCGTCTGCATCTTTATCATTCCAGGTATGAGGTATATTGACCGTCTCCCATGAAGAGTCGTCACAGCCAGTCAGTTGTGCTTCAAATGGAGATCCTTTTGTAAATTTCCACCCGTCGTTGATGGTATATACCACGCGTTGCTGTGCCTGCGCCCATCCCACAATAAACAATAGAATAAAGATATAGAATAGCTTCTTCATAATCTATGTATGCATCTAATTAAAACTTTATTTTTATCTCTCTGCCTGTGTAGACACACTCTTTACTCTCAAGAGCAGCACCATCAGGCAGATATAACTTCACACGCATTTTTACTTGTTCCGGCATACCGGGATAACTTCCTTCACGCAGACCGATCGTCAGTGTCCGTTCCGAATCTTTCCATTGCATCAGTACTTTGGAACATACACCATCTTCATAGCGGTAGGAGTCGCCTTCGTCCTCATACCATAAGAAAGAAGCATTCGCTCCTCCGTAAATACGCAGTTCCAATTCACGGTCGGGGTATTCCATCGCATATTGTTTCACTTCTGCCAAAGGCAAGATAGAACCGGCTTTTACATATAGGGGAAGGATGTCAAGGGTGTTTGCCTGCATTTGTTCTCTTCCTCCTTCAAAGGCCTTTCCGGTCCAAAAATCGTACCAATATTCGCCATTGTGTTCCGGCAGATAGACACTGATGTTCTTTTCTTCCGATTGCGGATGAAATACCGGTCGTACCAATAAAGAGGTGCCGAACATATAGGCGTTATCAATATCAAAAGTCCGGGTATCTGTGGTGAAATCCATTGCCAAGCCTCTCAACAGGGTATAGTTATTGGCTGTGACTTGGTGGGACATCGAGTAAATGTAAGGCAACAGACGGTAACGCAGCTGGATATATTTCACCTGATTATCATAAGATGGTGTCCCCTTTTCACCGAATTGCCAAACTTCACGCGGCACATTCGTGCCGTGAGCACGGAAGACAGGAGTAAATGCACTGAACTGGAACCAACGGGAGTACAACTCTTTATAATCATTACTTTTCAACCCATTGGGATATTTTGCATCACGTTCTGTGACAAAGAATCCTCCTGTATCGGAAGTCCAATACGGAATACCGGACATGGATAAGTTCAAACCGGCAACCAGTTGTTTATGCATATTTTCCCATGAAGCCGAGACATCCCCCGACCATACCGCCGTACCATAATGCTGTTGTGAAGCAAAGGCGGAACGGGTTAAGATAAATATGCGCTTCTGATCGCTTTCGGCTCGAAGACGTTGATAGAAGTCCTTCAGCATTTCCAAAGAATAGGTATTCAGATAACGGTGGAAACTGCCCAGATAAGTATTTCCGGCTGCTTTCGTCCTCTCTTCCTGCTTCAACTGTGTGAATCCGTCACGGAAAGAAGGCTCTGTCGCATCCATCCACCAGGCATCCACACCCATATCATAGAGTCCTTTCTTGAGATATTGCCAAAAGATATCCCGTGCGGCAGGATTGTAAGCATCAAAGACTTTATAACCTGCCCATGTAGGTTCGCTAAATAAGGCACCGATAGAATCGAGTGACTGATAGACAGCTGTTTCCGGTCCGAATCCGGGCCATACGGAAAGCATAAAGTGAACATGATCCTGCTGATGCAGTTCTTCAATGACTTGCCGGGGATGATCGAAGTTCGCCGGATGGAAAGTCAGACTGTTCCAATGGGGTTTATCTCCCCAATACTCCCAGTCCTGCACAATGTTATCCAACGGAATCCCCCGTTTACGATACTCCTTTACAACGGCTTTCAACTCATCGAACGATTTATAGCGTTCTTTGGACTGCCAGAAACCATATACCCACTTCCCGAACATCGGCACGTCTCCCGTCAATTCCCGATAACCGGCAACGACTTCGTCCATATTCTTGCCATATACAAAATAATAGTCGGAAGCATCGCCTACCTCGGAAGTAAATGAGTATCCTTCTTTCGTATCTTCAAACTTTGTTGAAGAATAATTATCCCACAAGATACCATATCCGTTAGTCGAGATAAGGAACGGATTGACAATATCCATATTAGCCTGCAACAGTAGTACGGATTTTCCACGATAGTTCATGATTCCGTTCTGATACTGCCCCAGACCGTAAATAGCCTCATCGTCAGTAGGAACAAAGCGTTGGGTTACTTCGAGGCATTGCTCACCTCCGGTAACCGAACGTTTGAAGTGCCGTGCCTTTTTAGCTTCTTTCTCTTTCAGTAATAACTTTCCTGTCGATACTTCCTGAAAAGTGAAAGCCGCATCTTCTTTATCAAAAGCAACGGAAAGCTCACGGGTAGAAAAGATCAGTTGCTGCCCTGTATCTTTCCATTTATAATCTTTGAATGCCGGTTTTTGCGAATCGACAACCAATCTTTTTGTTACCAGCGTATCACCTTCGGGAAAAGACAGAATCCGCACGCATCCCTCCGACATAAACTCAACCCTGTATTGGATACTATCGGATACGAAAGCACATCCCCTGCCGTCTTCATGAACCGGCGAGGAACACCCGAAACAAGATAATACGGATAAAACTAAGAACCAATTTTTCAAACTCTTCATCAATACATTTATTTGACAGTGTAGATGGTATAGCCCAATGACAAATTACGGATAACGACATTTCCTTTTAAATAGAAAGTAGGCATATTGAATCCATTTACGATATTATCTTTATACAGTTCCACTTTTGCACTTTTCCATTCGCCTGTATTGTCGGTACGTATCCGGGATACAATTTTAAACGGTTCTTTCGGTTCGCGCTGTGTGGACGAACGTATAAAAAGAGATTCATTTCCTTTGTCCAGGTATTCAAAATAGAGATACCCTACATAGTTATTCATTTGCAGTTTGGAAACCAATTCTTTGGGCAAAGAGATAGAAAGCGTTTCTTCGGCATTGTAACCACCTGATTTTCGCTTTCCCTGAATCTTCATGTCCGACTCACGCAAACGCATCATCTCAACCGCCAAAGCGGATTTGGCTGTCTTGACATCATTTTCTATTTGTGACAACAAACCTATCGCCACCGGATAACGTCCCTGGCTAATCAACAACGCTGCCTTATCGAGCGAACGTTGACAAGCAGATACGTCCATCTTCGTCTTTTCCAGGAAACGGGCTTCTTTTCGCAAACGGAAAAGCATTAAAGGTAAGGTTAAGCCACGCTCGTCCGCCTGTTCGCCTTTGAATTCTGCCGCATACTTTAAAGTGGTACGTAGTTCACGGTCACCGTTTTCGATGGTAGGTTCTATTTCATGCCCTTCGGTATAGTCGCTCCACGAAGCGATAAACATCATGTCTAGACTGTCTTTCTCCGCCATACAGAACTTCCACATACTTTGGTAAGTTTCTCCATTATTGCGAGGGATATAATAGAAGTGTCCGCGTCCCCAGCCTGCACATCCCCGGTTATCCATTCCCGGCATGGCAAATCCTGACTTAATGGTATAAGCAGGATTGTTACTATGCCAAATCGAGTCACGGAAAGGTTTCATAAACTCAATAACATCATCCTGCGTGGCATAATTATCCCATTCAGCATGTGCCTGATCTCTTGTATGGACACGAGCGGGAAGCCATGCGGTCGGTATTTCTCCCACTTTTTTCCAGGCATCCATATCATCACTGCGGGTGACAGGAATGTATTTATCGTTTTCCAGTTTTCCCCAATCCGCCCAACGGCGTAAGGCTACTGGCTGCTTCATTCCTTGCGGAAACTTCACCAGTGATAATACTTTCTTGTATTCATCGACTTTTGCTCCGGGACCGAAATGATAAAAAACAGGCATCCCCTTCACCATAGGAGCAGTCGGACCGGTAAAGACACTATCTACTAAATATTGGTAACATTTAGCCATATATTCGGTCTTTGCCTCACGGGTGTTAACTTCCGGATAAATCTTCGTAATCCAGTCATAATACAACCAACCGTCGCACCAGTTTACACCGATTTCAAAGTCATACTTCGCTGCCACTTTCTGCATTTCACGCAGCAAGATGTCATTTTCGTGAGGTTTGAATCCCCATTCGATAAAGAATCCGTCTATCTTGGCAGCTTTTGCCGACAATATCTGATATTCGATATAATCAGGATCGAGATTGGACTGCATTCCGACTTGGGGATAAGCCACTGCCGCTATCTCATGTCGTCCTTCACTGTCTATCAGATCGGCATTATAACATAGGGATTTCCTTCCCGTACTTGATTTCTCCGTATTGGCATACATCTCCCAACGCCCTAACTTTCCGTCATGTTGCCGGGTATAACGCACACCGTGGAAGTCAGCATACACTTTCTTTCCGTTCTGCGCCAAGGCCGGTAATGCGATAGATACCAATAAAAAAAGAAGAAGTTTCCTCATTGTTCCAAACTTAATTATTCAACTTATGTATTTTATTACCCTTCGACGACACTTAATCAATCCTCACCCAATACGAAATCGTGCTTTTCCGGATAACTGAAAGTATTGTCTATCATCCAACGACCTTTATAAATCTTAGCTCCGTCCATCTTGAAGAGTTCTTCTCCCTTCTCATTTACAAGTCCTTCGGCCCACCACTCTTCAGTCGGTTTCAGCATCAAGATTCCGTCAGGTCCGTTACAGACACTTTTTATATCAGCTGTATTGTAAACCTTTTCACAAGTCGGAGTATCTGTAGAAATATCAAACTTATAAACAGCCGAAGCGGCAGTAAGCCATAATTTATCTTCTTCACCATATACCGGGAACAAATCGTGTCCGCCTGATTCCTTGTCGAATGTATAAATACGAGTCTGATTGGTGAGCTGCGGATTATTCCGGTCACCATTATATTTCATGCGGAACAAGGCTGTCACACCTGCCTGAATGGTAGCCGTGGCATAGATACATTCTTTTTTCCTATCCCAGACTACATTATGGGCATTACCCAATTTGAGTGTGTTAGCTTTCATTCCCAATACTTTTACCGTATCCACCACAAAGGTATTGATTTCACCGGATTTCGACTCTGCCGTAACTATATTTCCATCCGGTAAAATTTCTGCGGAATGAGGATTCTGTCCGCAGTTTGCATAAAACATCAATTTATGGTCTGACAAGCGGATTAAAGCTACCGCTCCACCGGAAGCAGTCATCAGAATATAGCGTTTATTGAATACCGGTTTTACTTCACTCGGATTAATAAACCAATCCTGATGTGCTGAAGGAACACAAGCGGTATAAGGATCCCAACTCCATACATTACGTTGGGTTTCTGCGTCCCTTATCACAATGGCACGTCTCGTTTGCTCTGCCAAGACATATGCCTTTGCGGGAAGTTGGAACGATTCATTTTTTACTACTGGTGCTGAGTCATCATCGGAGCAAGCCCCCAAAGCTATGTTAAAGCCTAAGAAAAGGGCTAATAAACTTATCTTCTTCATTGTCGTAACTATTTCAATTTATATTTTCTTTTTTTATCAAAATCTCAATGAACTATACCATTCATTGCCGGGTATCATAATAATCAATTAATGGGTAAACAGCCAAATTCAGCTGTCGAACATACGAAAGGAAAGACTCATAGGGTTCATATTCCAACGAAACGATTCCTTTATTCGAGGCACTACCATCCGATGCATAACTGTCGTTATATTCAAAATGTATCCATCCGATACAATTCCGCGTTTCAAGTAAACGGAGACAGAAGTTTTGATGAAATTCTCCTCTGTTTTTTTGTGCATGTACGAGCCAACCACCGCCTTCGGTATTTGCATATTCAACTCCTTTATAACTGGCATCCTCTGCTTTCGTATAAAACTCTGATACCAGAAATGGCTTCACAGCACACCAAGCTTTCAGATTGGCAAGAAAGTCGGTTTCCGGTTGCCAACGTCCGTAGTAATTAACAGAAACAACATCACAATAACGGGCACACGCTTCTACCACCTTCTGATTATATTTACTCCAATCGTGCAGACGCGTACCTAAGATCAGATGTTCCGTATCATAGCGACGGACAGTTGTTGTCGTTAATTGATAATAATAATCAGATACAACTCCACGAAAATCCTCCTGATCTGCTTTTGTTATTGCTGCTGGAGAAACAATCCCTCTTTCTTGCATAAACTTTTCTGCATAAGTCCGGGCTGCTTTATAACGGTCGGGCAGGGACAAAAAATGCTTCAAATCAATTCCCCTTAAAGGATCGCCATTCTGATAACTTGCAAACGGCAATTCATTATCGAGATAATATCCGATAAAATGCTTATCACCTGCAAACAAAGCTGATTTTTCCCGTACAAGATTATCAATATATGCAGCAAATGTAGGTTCGAAAAGAAGAATCAGGCGATTATATTTATCATCATCAAAAGCATATCCTAAATTTTTAGTCATATCCCACATAAAAGTGCGAAGCAAATACAGTGTTTCTGCATAGGCAATCTTCTGTGTCTTCGGAGTCAGCAGATTGGCACGTATTGCTACAGGAAATGTTTCAATACGGTTTGAGCCATACGAAATATAGTTTATATGATTATCTGCCAACAATTTACCAGTTTCCTCACTCCATCGGACCTCACTTCCATACTTTGTACTGAAAGCCTTTTGATGAGCTGTAGATTCCCCCGGACGAACATGCTGAACCCCGTGTAAAATAACAGCTCCATTATCAGGATCGAGCAGGTAAGCTCGTCCTCCACAATGGGCAACCCGGAAAAACCCCTCTTTTCCTGTTACAGAAGAGGGTTGTAATCCGTTCCGTCCTCCCCATGCAGTCCGGGTATAATCTCCCGAAGGAGCATACCGGTTCATATTATCAATGATACGGGTTTCACGGGAGTCTGCGGTAGTCCACAACTGAAAAGTTCCATTCTGCCACTTTCTATACTCTACATTCAGATAAGTATATTCATCTGTGGGAGTAGTGGGAGTTTCCGGTTCTGAAGGTTCTCCCGCATCGGCAGAACAACTTGTTGCGAACAACAATATCAGACCGGATAAATAAAAAAAACGGAAATACCGGTATATATGTCTTTCCATATTACTTTCAGTTAATACATCTATTTATTCAAGAAGCAAGTGGGATTTTACAAACAGATGCTTCAAAGCATGGAAGAAATCTGTTGATGGATAGCTATCGTGTACGAGAAAACTATCTCGTACACAACAACTAACTTCTTATCCCTCTACAATCCACCAGTTCTCTTTCTATCCATACATTTAGCCAATAGGAAAGTGGTTACTTCTTCTTGGAAAATTTGATTTCAACAGTCATTACGCGAGCGGTCGCATTATTAGAAACCAGTTCTTTAGGTTCTGTTATATTAATAACTTTCATAACTCCGATTCTTCCTCCACCTGCAGCAGAAGATCCTCCTGTACGGAAAGCTATAACATTTCCGACTGCAATAGGATCCAGTAGACTTTGAGCAATACTACTTGAAAGTATTTCCGAAGAAATAGAAGCTACAGTTGCATTCTCATAGTCGAAGTTGGATAATATCGCGAAACGTGTTAAGTTTTTCACTTTAATAGCCGATAGTTTACCAGTAGATCCGGAAAACTCACCATCCTTTCCTGTATTATCCATAGAGTATAAGCGAGGACTACCAGAAGCTCCAAAACAATAGAACTTAAAGTCTACATTCTTCGCATTAACTTCATTAGCGATTGCGTAATCAACAGAATATGTTTTCAAATCATTCAAAGATACCATTCCAAATGCATCCGGATATTTCACATGTGCATTATTAGCAAGAGGCTGGCTGCCGACATTCAATGTGGCAACATCCATATTTACATACGCTTTCATGTAACCAATCGCTTCTTTGCCCTCTCTTCCGTCAGAAACAACTACCTTAAGTTTTGAAGTAGCTTCCGTAAAATCTATTTCCGGAGCATAATTTAAAGTATGTTCCCCATTCTTCGTTTCACGCAAGGCTTCAACTTCCGATCCATTTTCAATACGATAAATCACCACTTCGTGTACTCCACGTACTGACTCAATCTGCACAGGTACTCCTTTCTTAGCATCAGTACCTGCAAAAATGGTGGACTCTGTTAAAGTTAATGAAGGTCCGGGGATAGTCTTATAAGTTACAGGCAATGTTGAAATCGTAATGTAGCCGTAGGTATCTTCCGCTTTTACTTTAAAACCTCTGTCACCTTCTTTATAATCTATCATTTCATCAAACGTATATTCTTTCTCCCCACTCAAATTGATTATTCCTTTCGACTCCTGTCCGCTAGCTGAAACCAAATACATTTCAACAGTTTTCAGACCAGCCTCCGAAGTTATTTTAAATGTAGTACGGGGAATAGTAGGATTCTCATCCATTTCATCATAGATGATCTCTTCCGGATCAAAAGTGATAACCGGACGTTCTACGACATCAGTTACCGATATGGGAAGTGTTCCTGTGATAATATGATCCAGCTTATCAGTCGCTTCAATAATAAATGCTTGATAATTTGCATTGTATTCTAAGTTCTCAGACAAACTGTAGGAGTTCGGATTGAAAAAATCCGTAACAGTTTTATACTCAACAGTCCCCTCTACAGTCTGGATTTTCATCGTTACACTCTGTAATCCCGCCTGTGACTTGATTACAGCTACTACAGGCAGATTGTCGACTTTATTCAGATCGACATCCAATTGTTCCATCGGGAATTTGATAACAGGAGCAGATGCATTTGGATCTATGTTTTCATTGTCGTCGCCGCAAGCCACTAAGTTCAAACAAAGCCCGATTAATAAGATGGTATATAATTTACGAATCATAATAAACTCATTTTAATGTAATACTGATTATTTCTGATAATAACAATATTTCTCGAAGATGTGAATAACACCATTCGTCGGTAAAATATTACTAGTCTTGGCATTGCGTTGAGGCGATTTACCATTGCTACCCGTTTCATTCACTAAGATCTTTCCTACGGCAGCCTGCCATGGGTTCTTCCAAACAGACATCGTCATCAACCCCTTTTCTCCGGGAAGCATTGTCAATACAAACATGGCTTCCACCTGCAGTTGACCGTAAGAACTATATTCCCCATCTACAATATGGTATAAAAGCATATTTTTCACCGTTTCTTTATCACAGTCTGTAATAGAGGCTATCCCCGGGAAAACATTTTCACGGTATGATTGCATGGCCGTATTATTCAGAGCCAGATAAGTGTATTTATTTTCAGTCTGCGTATAATAGTCTTTCAAGCCTGTATACTCTATAGCAGTAGTAAATTCAGAGAAGATATCCTGATGGTCCTGAAAATACTCCCAAGCAGTTACATTTACATGAGGATCGTCGACCGATGCTTCATAATCATAATTCTTTTGCAATTCCAAGTCACACCCAGCTAGCGCAATAACGCTCAAGCAAAAGAAAATCGTTCTATATATTGTCTTTTTCATCGTTTCAATCTTTTTAATTGTTACCATAATATGGATTCTGAGTTATCTTCGGATTCTCCAATATGTGAGAATAATGAATCGGGAACAGTTCATTTCCATCCTGGCTCATGCCGTTAATAGACTCCATCACTTCTTTCCATTTCCCTGTACGTAGCAGGTCAAACCAACGACGGCCCTCACCTACTAACTCTACCTGGCGTTCACGCAGTATATAATTAACGACTTCATCTTCCGATGCAAAGCTAAGTGCAGTAGGAGTAACCAGCCCGGCACGATCACGCACTTTTTTCACTAAATCCAAAGCTTCTTCCCATTTTCCGAGACGGGCACGAGCTTCAGCCTGCAATAACAACATATCCGTGTAGCGATAAATAGGATAAGCAACCTCACAGGTTTTGTTTAATGAGTTACTAATATCACCGGCCATATATTTACGTAATTCATTTCCATTCTGATAATCCTTCACCGTATAGGCTTTGCGCAAATCACCCTGCATATCCGGCTCATTGAAGACACTCATCAATTTATCCGACAGAACGGCAGCACGGTTACCGGAACCGGAGAACCATTGATACATATAACTATATCCATTGGTTCCCACTTCATCCATATTAAAATGAATCAGGAAGATAAACTCTTTTGTTGAGTACTCATCATTTTCAGGAGTATCATCAGACGGTTTGTTATTCAGTTCTTCTGTGAACATTGTATGCCAAGTCTGAATAGAAGGTTCAAAGTCCACCAAACGACCTTTGGACGATTTAATGTCAGCCATTTTATCAATGGTTTGATCGGCCAGATTATATTCTTTACTCCACATATAAGCATCAGCCATGATAGCCCAAACACCACAGATAGAGATACGTTTACGCTCATAATTCTTGTTACGGTTTATCAGTCCTTCCGCTTTCTTCAGGTCCGGAAGAATGACATGCTCCAAAATGTAGTTTTTATCCGTACGCTCTTTATAGATCGCTTCCGAATACTTTTCAGTGGGTTCTATAAACAAAGGTACGTCTCCCCAAACACGGATAGCATAGAAGTAGGCCAAAGCACGCAACGCATACGCTTGTCCGAGGTAATCGTTACGGTCTGCCACATCAGGCATACTGATATTAGGAACATATTTAATAGCCAGATTTGCCTGGTTAATCATCTGATACAGAGTCGTCCACTTTGCACATTTCTCATCCGTAGACATCAGGTTGTTGATAACACGTGCCTGATCGGCCATTACCGGTGCTCCGGGAGCTACATTATCAGAACGGAACTCACCCCAATAGAAATAGTTCTCCCGTAAAGTGGAACGTAACAATCCATAGATTTCATTTATACCTGCCTTAGCGTCACGGGCAGTCTGCCACATGTCACCTGCCGGAATTTCACTTACCGGTTCCTCATTCAGAAAGTCTGAACAGCTATTCAATGATAGAGCCAGGCATACAGCTCCAACAAAATATTTTATATTCTTCATACGATATCTTCAATTAAAAGTTTGCAGAAAAACCAATACCATATTCTCTCTTTCTCGGATAACGGTAAGAGTCTTTACCTACCTGCAGAGGATTGTTGGTAGAGAATTCAGGATCGAATCCCGAATAGTTGGTCCATGTCAAGGCGTTGTTTACAAAAGCGTAGATATTTATATTCTTCAACATCAGCTTCTTTATCCAGTTTTCAGGAAGATCGTATGCTACACGTATGTTCTGCAAACGAATAAATGAAGCATCTTCCAGATAGAACGAGTTACCCATACGGGCATTGTTGTAATCATCATTATACGGACGCGGATAGATTGCCTGGTCACCCGGATGCAACCACATATTATGGATGACTTCCGGTGAAGGAGTAGTTCCGGTGTATTTGAACATATTACGATTATGTTCGGCTGCATTATAAATCTGTCCTCCCAATGAATAATAGAATCCTAAGTATAAACTCAAATTCTTCCAAGTCACCGTTGTATTCAAACCACCGGTTACATCAGGCATGGCATTACCGATCACCATACGGTCATTATCATCAATCACACCGTCACGGGTTCCTTCCGGTTCCTCCCAGTTGTAATCTCCCCCACGGAACGGTTTGCCGTTCGGCAACGTTTTCTGACGGATATTACCTGCATATTCCTTTCCATCCAACAAATATTTGTACTGGAATACACCATTCTCAAACACCGGAGTCAGTTGTTCCCATTTATCAGTAAAAGCATTCGATTCGTCGTATGCAAAGACACCGGCGCTTTTAAATCCGTAGAAGTCACCCACACGGCCACCTTCCTGCATCCACCAGATATCACCTTCCATATATGCCTTACCTTCAGACAGCTTCTCAATACGGTTGACGTTTCTGGAGATATTGAAAGAAGCATTCCACTTCCAGTCCTTCGTGCGGATAATATCACCGGTAACAGCAATTTCAAAGCCTCGGTTACTCATTTCACCGACATTGGTTTTCATATATGCAAAACCGGATTCTTTAGGCAATTGGTAGTTTGCCAGCAAACCGTCTGTATATTTATCGTAATAATCGGCAGTGATTGTCAAACGGCTATTCCAAAAATTCAAGTCCAAACCAAGGTTGAATTGTTTAGTTTCCTCCCATTTCAGATTGTCTTTACCGATACGAGTCGGAATAACGCCACCCACTCCGTCATAAATAGAATTCGGAGAATAAGAGTAGATATAGTCGTAGTTGCCGATTGCTTCGTTACCCGTGATACCGAAACTTGCACGGATCTTACCATCTTCGAGAAACTTTTTCGAGAATTTCATGAATTTCTCATCCGAGAAGCGCCATCCCACAGATACGGAAGGGAAATTACCCCATTTGTTCTCTTTGGCAAAACGAGAAGAACCGTCACGACGCATAATGGCATTGAGCAAATATCTTCCTTTATAATCATAAGTCACACGGGCAAAAATGGAAGCCATAGAGTGATTGCTTAATGTGGAGCCTGTAGATGACAAATCCAGGTTTGCGGCAAAAGCATTCATTGTATAGATAAAATCTGTAGACGAGTTTATCCCCACAAATGTTTCGTTTTCATAACGCCACTGCTGTGCACTAACACCTACCATGGCCGTAAAATTATGATCTTTTATTTTGCGTGCATAAGTAAGGATGTCTTCATTCATCCAGTTCCAGTTCAGGTAATTATAAGAATAACCTTTATTCTGTTTCTGCCATTCGTCGGTGATAAGACTCGGTTCGAGTTTTTTGCGTTTATCCAGATAGAAGTTGGCATTAATATTGGCTCTAAACTTCAAATACTTGTTGAATTTGATTTCAAAGAACTGGAAGAAGTTAGCCTTATAAGAATCAGTAAAGTCGGTGGTATAATTGACCTGCGCAATAGGGTTCTTCTGACCGTTAAACACTCCGACCAAAGAGCCATCCGGATAATAAGTATTGAAATAAGGACGACGAGTCAACACTGCGCTCAATAAAGTACCTTCATTCAGACCTTTCTTTTTAGAATAAGTCAAAGAAATACGGCTACCCATATTCATCCAGTCTGTCGGTGAATAATCGGAGTTGATACGAGTATTTAGTCTCTGGAAACCTGTATTGGAAATAATACCTTTCTCATTATAATAACCGGTATTGATGAAATATTTCAATTTCTTTGTACCACCCCCTACACTGATATCCACCTGATCTTTTTGTGCAGTGCTTGTAATCATGTCCAGATAATCGTTATCCACATTAAAGAAAGAGTTCAACGGATCATTCAGTATATCACTACTTTCATCCGGATTACCTCCGCCGTATGTTTCAAAATACTCTTTACGATACTGGTCGTACAACAAACGTTCTTTACGGTTTGCCTGTGGAACCTTGTGAGACAATGTACCCCACGAGTGATTATACTTGATATCAATACGGGCTTTACCTTCCTGCCCACTTTTGGTAGTGATAATAATCACACCGTTCGCCGAACGTGAACCGTAGATAGCTGCAGAAGCGGCATCTTTCAAAATCTCCATAGAAGTGATATCATTCGTATTGATACCGTCGATACTTTCCAAAGGCACACCGTCTACGATATAAAGAGGAGTAACCCCTTCGGCAGAGAACGTGGAAGTACCACGTATTTTGATAGAAGAAGATTCACCGGGCTGTCCGGAACCGGATACCACCTGTACACCGGCAGTAGTACCCTGCAATGCTTCAAAAACATTAGTAGCCATTTTTTGCTCAATGGCCTCGCTTGAGATGGAAGTAATAGCTCCTGTTACATCACGCTTTTTCATCGTACCGTAACCCACTACCACTACTTCGTCCAATAGCTTAGAGTTCTCTTCAAGCGTAATATTCATTGTTTTATCTTTCACTACCACATCTTTAGGGGTATATCCCATGAATGATACAGTCAAAGTAACTCCCTTCTTCGAAACATTCAATGAGAAATTACCATCTAAATCTGTAATTGTTCCATTAGATGTTCCCTTCTCCATCACATTGGCGCCAGGCAAAGGAAATCCTGTTTTATCCACAATAACTCCCTTCACTGCAAACCCGCCTTGAGCATAAGCCGGATTGACAAGGAAAAAGAGACTCAAGGAAATCAAAAGGAACGACTGAAGCAACCGCACTTTTGTCCTACTCTGCAAATTTTTCATAACTAGAATAAAATTAAATTGGTTAATTATCAAGGTTTTACTCACTACTTAATTAATTGGGGAAAATATATTGATTCTCTCCAATAAGATGTTATCTTTTATTTATTATATGGATATTTGTCTTTCATAATACTACACAATAATTATTATATTAGAATAAAGATTACACAGCACCCGGTCTACCAAATGAAAGTGTGTGCGGACACACCTAACCAAAGAAAACTCAAGTACAAGCTGGCATTATCCAACGCCACAAAAGTATCACATTTGAATATATTGCACCCTATCGAATTGTTCGTTTTATCTAGTCTAAAAATTCAGATGACTTATTTTAATCACTTCACAGAGGGTTCGGAGGAGGTATTATGAGCTTTTCGGTATTGCGTAGGAGCAATATCAAAAAGTTCTTTAAAGCATTTATTGAAGTATTGAGGATTTCCAAATCCTAACCGGTAAGCAATATCCGATATATTCATTTCCGGAGAATTCTGCAGAAAATATGCCGCTTTTTTCAGACGCAGATTCATGATAAAATTATTTGGCGTACTTCCCGTGATACCTTTTATCTTCTGGAATAAGACAGTACGTCCCACCCCCATCTCACGTGAGAAGACATCTACACTGAATTCGGGATTTTCCATATTATCTTCCACTACCTGCGTCGCTTGTTCGATAAACCTCTGATCGAGTTCATTCGTTGCAATCTTCTCCGCTTTGCTATCCAGCTGATGGGCATATTTATTCTGTAAAAGTCTGCGGGTATTAATCAGATTATTGCATTGCATCACCAGCCGCCGCATATTAAATGGCTTCACCACATAAATATCCGCTCCAATTCTCAATCCTTCCAACTCACGTTCGGGCGCACTAAGGGCAGTCAGAAGAACGACAGGTATATGACAAGTTTCAATATTGTTCTTAATTTTGGCACACAATTCCGTTCCAGGCATTCCGGGCATCATAATATCCGAAATAACCAGATCAGGTTGCATCATCTTTACTTTCTCATACCCTTCCTCACCATCACTTGCAGTTTCAACCGTGTACAATGGAGAAAAGATATCTACAAGGATATTTCTGATTTCTTCATTATCATCAATAACCAACAGCTTGCAGTCAGTAGTCCCACTCTCACTTTGAGCCGACTGTACCTCCTTAACCAATAGTTCTTTATCTTCCGAATAATAAATATATTCCTTATCCTGCTCCGGTTCAATCCGGGAAACAGAAGAATCAAAGTGAGCATCTCCTTTCTTCAGAGTGACCTTAAAGCATGAACCTTTCCCCAACTGGCTTTCTACAGTTATATCTCCCTGATGAGCTTTCACAATCCCCTGACTTAAAGCCAGCCCGATACCCGTTCCTCCATACTGTCCGATATTCTCGGCCTGATAGAACCGCTCGAATATCTTCACGTAATCTTCCTCGGATATTCCTGCCCCATTGTCTGAAACGGAAAACATACATTCATCCGCTCCATCAGCCAATTCCATACTGATACTTCCACCGTCTGAAGTATATTTAAAAGCATTCGACAGCAGGTTATTAACCACTTTCTGCAATTGCATACGATCTCCCCACACGAGGCATTGCTCACAGTCAGCATGCAAAACAAACGAAATATTCCTGTTAGCTGCCAATTCTTTGAACAATACATAATGCTCTTTGAGTAAAGAATATAAATCAAATTGAGAAACTTTCAGTTTCAAAAGTCCCTGCTCCTGTTTCCGGAAATCAAGCAACTCCGTTATCAATGATTTCAGGTTACCGGCATTTTTATGTATATTCAGTAATTTCGAATAAGCATACGTAGACAACTTACCGGAATTCAACAACAGATCAACCTGCCCCAGGATAAGGGTAATAGGGGTTCTGATTTCATGTGAGATATTAGTGAAGAAACGCAGTTTGGATTGGTTCATTTCTTCAATATATTGTTTCTCACGAAGTTCAAAGTCCAACGAGGTTTTCAAGAACAGCCGAATTCTATATTCTCTCACTACAAAGAATAGAATCGTCAGAATCACACACGCATAAATTGTATAAGCCCACCAGGTGGCATAAAAAGGTGGTGTGATCGTTATATGAAGAGATCTGATTACTTCCGGAAAGTTCTTCAATCTGATCTCAAAAACATAATCGCCCGGAGATATATTTGTATAGGTAATATCATTCCCCAAACGATTCTCACTCCATTCGTCATTAGAACCTATCAACCGGTATTCTACCTCACCACCGCCAATATGCAGAAAGTTATCTGTCGAGAAACCGATAGAAAACACATTCTGCAAATAATTCAATTTAATCCGGTCGGTATAGGCAAAGGACTTATTTAGGATGCCGGTTTGATCGCCTGTGGTAATCTCTTTATTATTGACATACAAATGAGCCAACTCCAAATCATATATTTTCGGAGGATAGGACAAACTACTTTCACGAATGGCAACCAGTCCGGTAGCTCCTCCCATATAAATATCATGATTGCGGGATACATGCATGGATTTCCTATTGACAAGAGTCAGCGGAAATCCTGTTTTAGAATTGAAGTTTATCACTTTCCCGTCTTTCTGTTCTAACACAGACAATCCATGTCCGGTACCAATCAATAAATTCCCGGAAGGAGTTTCGCCCAACACTCTGATATTTTCTCCCGACAATACGCTTTCAGGAGTATGTAAACGAAACAATCGCTCTTTCTTATCCAACAAGAAAAGCCCGTTGCCATGTGTTCCGACCCAAATGTTTCCCTTTCGATCTTCATAGATGACATTGACCAGCTCTTTTTGAGATCTGACCTGCTTCTTCAGACTTATCCTATACGTTTCAAACCGCCCTTCATCAATCACATAAGCTACACAACCATCATCGGAAGCAAACCATAGCCGGTTTTTCGAATCAAGCAACAAAGTGTTATAATTATGTGTAAACAACTCCTTTTGATGAAACAACACTTCAGTTTTTAAGGCCTGTTTATCCAGACTAACAACTGCAGATGTTGTACCTACATACAATTTACGAGGAGTGTCGGCCAAGGCAAACAGAGCTTCTCCCACACTTTCCTCTCCGAGCGGTTCGAGGTCATATATATCATTCCGATAGTTATCAAGATGAAAACAGTTGACCTTGTTTGTAAAGTCAGCAGCAATCCACAAGCAGTTATTAGCCTCATCAAAAACGACATCTTTCAGATAATCCGTACTAAAATGATATCCGGTATGCGCATTAAAATGTTTGAATGTTCCTTGTTCCGGTTGATATAAATCCAGTCCTCCACCTTCTGTGCAAATCCATATATTTCCGGATTTATCTTCTGCCATAGCACCCACCACCGGAAAAGACAATCCGGTATCCGAAGCATGATAATGTACAAAATGTTGATATTCCGGTGAGAAGAAGTTCACGCCGCCCCAATAGGTCCCCACCCAGACAGTTCCTTGTTTGTCCGTATAAAGAGAAGTCACCGAACGATTGGACATAGCCCCCACCCGGTTAGGATCCGCCTGATAATGAAATATTTTCCCGGTAGCCACCTCAATCTTACTCAATCCGCTTCTGTAACCTACCCATATATTCCCTTCCAAATCCTGACATAGCGCTCTTGCCATATCATCCCGGACCGTGTAAACACTCTTGTTGTTATAATCATAATGATGTATGACTGCACCTTGAGGTGAAAAACAGAAAACACCATGATCCTGCGAACCAACCCAAATATTCTGATCGTTACTTTTTATCAGTTTCATCACCTTGATTCCGGGCAAATAAAGCGACATCGATCCACAAGTATCCACACGCATCACCCCGCCATCTTTCAAAGCAACCCAAAGATTTCCTTCCGAACCTTCTACCATTGTCGGCCCGGTGTCCGGCAAATGTACCTCCGCATACATGGGTTTCACGGAACGGGTATTCTTATCATATAAGAAGAGTTTTCCCCCTTCTGCAATCCACACTCCCAACTTTCCTTTGGCAAGAGTGGAAGGAGAAGGCACCGGAAGAATATAATATTTCTCCGTTTCAAGGTCGAACTGGAAAAGTCCCGTAGAGGTCAAGAGAAAAAGACTCCCCTGGCCGTCCTCCACCATCTGGGTGACATATAGATTACCATAACTGATGGAATCGTTATGAAAATGATTAAAGACTTTGATATGATTGCCATCGAAACAATTCAGACCATCCAGTGTGGCAATCCATATACGCGACTTCTCATCCTGGCAAATATCGCTCACCGTTATTTGCGACAATCCATCCTCCACACCCAATGTTCTGAACTTATATTCCTGTGATTGAAGAGGAGATATAAATCCTAAAAGAGATAACAGAATAAGAAAATGGATCTTAGATAGTTTTTGTCCGCGCATATCAAGAATGATGGTTTATAGCACATTATCTTCGCCACAAAAGTAACAGTTTTTATGATATTCCCAAAATCAGAGCCAAATAACTAATAGATATGAACTTCATCCTATTCATTCTTCCCGCCCGAACGAACGATACTCCAACGGAGTTAGTCCCGTACGTTTCTTGAAGAAAGAGAAAAAATATTCGGTTGACTGGAAACCTAGAAAAAAAGAAATCTCTTTTACTGACTGGGAAGTTCCCACCAGCATTTGTTTAGCTTTACGAAGTTTCAATTCCTGGAAATATTTAGCCGGAGCATAACCTGTATACTCCTTAAAAACACGTCGAAACCATGAATAACTAATATTGAGTCGCATAGCCAACTCTTCCGGGTCCACATTGCCGGAAACATTTTCATTCATAATGATTTTTGCCTGTTCGATTTTCTGATCCACATCACTCATCTCGAAAACCTTATTCTTGGAGACGGAAAGAATCATCCCTATCATGTGGAGCACAATCCCGGAAAGATATTGTTGCGCGGAAATCTTATCCGCTTCGGCTACGGCAAGAGCACGGGAGAATAATGAGACTAACTCTTCATTAAGGCCTATTTCCAGTATTTGCTGTTCCTGCGACAAAAAAGCATCATCAACAATGGCGTCTATCATAGGCCCCTCGAAACCGATATAATATTCCGTCCAACCAGTCTGCCGCAACGGGCGATAAGTATGCCATTGCCCGGGAAACAATACCATCAGCCGACCTTTACAAACTTGCTTTTCAGAGGTAGAATCAGATGAAAACAAACCACGCCCCTTGGTGATATATACCAATTGATACTCACGAAGCACTCTTCCTTTTTCTGCATTAAAGAAGTAACCGGAAGGATGCTCTTTCAACGGATAAGGTGAATCAGGAGGAATGGATTGATAGCCGACGGTATTTACCCATAGCCCGAATTTACGGTCCATGTCATTTACAATCAGATATTTAAATTCTAATCCCAAACTATTATCCTCGATCATACCGATGTGTTTTCATGTAATTGAGTTGGACAAAAATAGGAATTATTTTCAGAAAAACACCACAGATTACACAGATTTACACAGATTATTTTCTAATCGGAAGCCGATATTTAAGAATTAAATCTGTGTAAATCTGTGTAATCTGTGGTGAAAAGAACTTCCGCAAAAACTAACTTTAGAAAGCTTTGCGATATAGAGCTTCGATATCTGCTACCGAAGTAGGACGAGGATTACCGCCTGTACAAACATCATTGAAAGCAGCTACAGCCAGTGCAGGAATATCTTCTTCCTTCACATTGATTTCATGTAATTTCTGCGGTATATTGATACTGGCAGAAAGTGCTTTCACTGCCTCAACAGCCGCTTTTACTCCCTCGGCTTCACTCATTCCGGTAGTGTCCACTCCCATTGCTTTCGCAATATGGATATATTTCGGAGCTGCTGGAGATTCAGCATTGTATTCCATCACATACGGCAACAATAAGGCATTGGCTACCCCATGAGGAGTATCATAGAACGCACCTAACGGATGCGCCATCGAGTGGACAATTCCTAAACCGACATTCGAGAATCCCATACCGGCAATATATTGTGCCTGTGACATAGCTTCGCGGGCTGCCACATCTTTACCATTATCCACAGCTGCTTTCAAGTTTTGAGCAATCATTTCAATGGCTTTCAATTCGAACATATCGCTCATTACCCAAGCACCCGGAGTGATATAACTTTCGATGGCATGAGTCAAAGCATCCATACCGGTAGCAGCAGTCAGTCCTTTTGGCATTGAGTACATCAGTTCAGGGTCTACGATAGCTACGGCAGGAATGTCGTTCGGGTCTACACAAACCATTTTCTTGCGGGCATCTTCATCAATAATCACATAATTGATCGTTACCTCCGCAGCTGTTCCGGCAGTAGTAGGCAGCGCGAAAGTAGGCACCGCTTTGTGTTTGGTATCGGCTACCCCTTCCAGAGATTTCACGTCTGCAAAATCCGGATTGTTCACAACAATACCGATTCCTTTGGCAGTATCGATGGAAGAACCGCCGCCCAAAGCAACGATAAAATCGGCTCCGGAAGCTTTGTATGCCGCCACACCATTTTGTACATTTGCAATCGTAGGATTCGCTTTTACATCACTATAAAGTTCGTAAGGAATCTGATTTTCATCAAATACTTTAATGATTTCGGCAGCCACACCAAACTTGATAAGATCTTTATCCGTTACAAAAAAGGCTTTCTTAAAGCCACGTCTGGCTGCTTCCACAGCAATGACACTACGGCATCCGGCACCGAAGTACGAAGTTTCGTTTAAAATAATGCGATTCATGGTTATCTATTTGTTTAAAGGGTTAACCGCAGCACCTTCCAGGGTAGAAAATGCCACGGTTTCTAAAGTAATTAAAATCAATGACTAGTATAAATCTTATTTAGGAAGATTGAAAGCAACTGACATTTCTTTCATCTGTTCCTGACTCATACCATCCGGTTCGAAGCCCATATTTTTAGCTGCGATATAAATCAGAGCCGACTTATTGAGTACATCAATCTGATCGAATGCCTGCATCGCATCGCAATCCACTGCAAATACACCATGTTTCTCCCACATCACCACATCGTAATCCTGCAATTCTTTGATGGTAGCTTCAGCCAATTCCACCGAACTAGGTAATTTATAAGGAATGATACCCAAACCACGCGGGCAGAATGCCTTTGTTTCAGGGATCATACTCCACAACAGATTGGTAGCCACATCTTTTTCCAGAAATTTCGGACAATGTGTCATGGCAATCAGTTCAATCGGGTGTGTGTGTACAGATGCTTTATAAGGAGAGTTTTTGCTCAACAGGTCATTGTGTACGCTCAAGTGAGAAGGCAATTCCGATGTCGGGACTACGGCTTCATCCGCAATAATCACATAGCTGGCACAGTCATCCAGAATACGGATTACCGAACCATTTTCCATCGGCCAGCGGGCTAAATCACGCATGCGTTTATTAGTTCCCTTGCAGTAGAAATAGCAGCCTTTCAGATAAGGAAGAGTCACACCGATAGACTTTACTTCGCTGATCGGCTTCATCTGACGGATTTCATCGTCTACAAACTCTGTGATATTAACAGTGATATTACCACCATTACGTTCAGCCCATCCTTTCTGCCACAAGTATCCGGCAACTTCTGCTACCTTGTTTACTTCTTTGGCAAGTGCCGGACGATTCTCTAAAATTGATTTCATTATATATATATTTTAATTAGGCACGGATTACATGGATTTTGCCGCAAGTTATAAAAAAACTGCGTAATCCGTGTAATCCGTTCTTGATTTTTTTAAAACAAATTTGGGAATACTAAAGAGAAGATAAGTACAATCAGACCAGCTATCAGCACAGTTATGGTCTTGTTTGACACCCCTTTCCATTCTCTTAAAATTATTCCCCAAACATTACTAAAGGTTACGTTCAATGCCATTAGAATACACCAGGAGAAAGCCAGTAACACCGGGCTTTCGGTGAGGAAGCTCTTACCCATTTCCAATCCGAAAAACTGCATATACCATAGTACACCAGCCAACGCACAGAACACTAGATTATTGCCCCACACTTTTCCTTTAGCATAGTCACCCATCGTTTTGTTAACCACATTCTGTTGCAAACAGTAAGCTGCATTTGTCAGGAAGCCTCCAAGCGTAACCAGAAAGATAACCGGAAGACCGGCATAAAGTCCTTCCACTCCACCAGCCAAAGCGGCTTCTTTGATAGGTGTTCCCGCATCCAGTCCCAAAGCAAAGCAGGCACTCATGATACCAGCCAAAAGTGCAACCAGTAACCCTTTTGTCAATGCAAAGTCTTTTACAGCAGCACGTTTTTCTTCTTCGCTCATGTTTTGCGCACGCAAACTACCGGCATACCCGATAATAGCAATACCTGCCAACGTGATGCAAACACCCAACAAAAGAATCAGCCCGTTACCTTCAAACAAGTTTGTACCGGCAAAAAGAGCCGGAAGAAGGGTACCGAAACCGGCACAAGTACCCAGTGAGATACTCTGTCCGAGCGCAACACCCAAATAGCGCATGGAAAGTCCGAAAGTCAACCCTCCTACTCCCCACAATATACCATAAAAGATGCTCATTCCAGCACCTCCTGCTCCCCACAAGTCGAACAAACTGCTCTCTTGGGGTACACCCAGTAGTGAACCCAGGAACGGGAACACTAACCAGGCAAATACACCTTGTATTAACCAGAAGCTTTCCCAGCTCCATTCTTTTACCTTTTTGATAGGTACATAAGAACTGGACTGGCAAAAGCTACCGATAGCTATAATCAATAAGCCGATTAAGATTTCCATAACTTATCGTTTAGAAGTTACTTCGGCTTCGTACTTTTCAATTTCTGCGATGAAATCTTCACCAACAGGAACATTGTTCTTCAAGCAGAACATATCCCAAACTGCATTCCAAGGAAGCGCCTTTTCTTCTTCGAGCAAAGCCAGACGTTGGAATCCCTGTCCGTTTGCTTCGTATTCGCGCAACTTAGCAATCGGTTCGAGCAGGGCACGAGTCATACATTTCTGTGCAGCACGACTACCGATTACGTATGCACCAATACGGTTGATAGATGCATCGAAGTAATCAAGACCATAATGTACACGGTCCAAAGCACCGCAGCGAACGATTTCGCTGAACAGTTCCATTGTCGGATCATCCATGATAGTAACATGGTCTGAATCCCAACGAACCGGACGGCTCACGTGCAACATCAATTCAGGCACATAAAGCAACAGTGAAGATACTTTATCAGCTACACTTTCTGTCGGATGGAAGTGACCGGTATCCAGCGTAATCATCTTGTTACGAGAAGCACCATAACCGATATAGAAGTCATTAGAACCCACTGTATAGCTTTCCAGACCGATACCGAACACCTTAGATTCGATACAATCCTTCATATTCTTATATTCGGTAGCGAAGATCTGATCCAAAGAATCTTTCAGCAATGCACGATATTTCATACGATTTACCGTAATATCCTTGCTTCCGTCATGTACCCAAAGATTCATGATACACGGATCCCCCTGTGCCTTACCCATTTCTTCCGCAACGGCACGACAACGTTTGGTATGTTCAATCCAGAACTGACGGATGCCTTCATCAGGATTAGAAAGAGACAAGTCACCTGATTTCGGATGAGAGAAAGAGGTAGAGTTGAAATCGAGCTTCATGTTATGTTCTTTACCCCATTCGATCCAGCTCTTGAAATGTTCCGGTTCTACCTGGTCACGGTCTACCACCTTACCCTGGAAATCTCCATAGATTTCGTGCAGGTTCAGACGATGAGTACCCGGAATATAAGAAGCAGCTTTCAAAATGTCAGCACGCAATTCATCAATATTACGAGCTTTGCCCGGATAATTACCGGTTGCCTGAATACCTCCGGTCAATGAGCCGGCCTGTACTTCAAATCCTGCAACGTCGTCAGCCTGCCAGCAGTGGAGTGACAGATGAAAATCCTGCATCGTTTTCAATACTTGTTCGGTGTCTACACCTACTGCTGCATAACGTTCCACAGCAATCTCATACGCTTTCTGAATCAGTTCTTCTTTTTTCATGATATTCTATTAGTTTAAATAAATGATTATTCTGTCGGTTGTTCAATGTATTATCGAACGCAATTCTTAAAATGGATATAAGCCGCGTCCCAAGCTTCCGTATCTTGCGGCTGATAAGTTTTCAACGGGATAGAGCGGTTGATTAACTGGCGCATACCGGCAACATCCGTTGCTTCACCTGCTGCCATTGCCTGAATCATCACATTACCGATAGCTGTCGCTTCAGACGGACCGGCTACCACAGGGATTCCTATCGCATTAGCTGTAAACTGGTTCAACAGATCATTCCGGCTACCGCCGCCAATTACGTGCAATGTATCAATCGGACGGGGAGAAAGCGAACGTAAATTCTCCAATACCTGACGATAACGCAAAGCCAGACTTTCAAAAATACAACGCACCACTTGTCCACGTTTCTCGGGAACTGCTTGTCCGGTAGCCCGGCAATATTCAGCAATGGTTTTTTCCATATCCGCAGGATTCGCGAAACAATCATCATCCGGATTAATCAGACTACGGAACGGCTCGCAAGCATCCGCCTCACTGATTAATTCAGGATAGCTTGTATCTCCCCAATTCAGACGACAACGTTCCAACAACCACATTCCACAGATATTCTTCAACAGACGGATGGTTCCTTCCACGCCACCTTCATTGGTAAAGTTCAACGCTTCCGTTTCGGCATTAATCACCGGAGCATCTGTTTCAACTCCCATCAACGACCAAGTCCCACTGCTCAAATAAGCAAAGTTACGATCGAGTGCCGGAACGGCAGCAACAGCAGAACCGGTATCGTGTCCGGCTACTGCAATTACAGGAATTGCGCCCAGTCCGGTTATTTTTTGCACTTCTTCCGTCAATACTCCCACCTTTTCGCCGGGGAATACAAAACGTCCGAAATTCTTTTCACTCAAGCCGACTGCTTTCAACAACTCCGGTTCCAGACGACGTGTTTGCGCATTTACCAGCTGCGCTGTCGAAGCAATTGTATATTCCGTCACCATCTCTCCGGTCAGCATATAACTTAATGCATCCGGCATAAACAGAATTTTATCTGCCGCCTCCAATGCGCTGTCGTGATTGCGACGTAAAGTATCTAATTGAAAAAGTGAATTAAAATTCATAATCTGAATACCCGTTTTGCCATAGACTTCACTACGCGAAATACGGGAGAAAAGAGCTTCCGGTGCTCCTACCGTATGAGGATCACGGTACGCGTATGGCTGACGAAGCAAGTTACCGTCTTTTCCGACGCACACAAAATCCACTCCCCAGGTATCAATACCGATAGAAGCAATGGATTCGCCACGATGAGCCACCAACTTCAATCCGTCAATAATATGACGATATAATGCATAAATATCCCAATAGAAATGTCCACCCACTTCAATCAGGTGGTTAGGAAAACGATTAATCTCTTCCAGATTTAATCCGCCTTCGATGAAAGTTCCTAAGATTGTACGGCCGCTCGTTGCGCCCAGGTCGACTGCAAAAAAGTTTTGTTTCATGGTATTCTGTCTATATATTTAAGGTATCCATTTACCTACATGGCAAAGATAGGCGATTCCCTCCTCCCTTTCCTTATGTATTTTGATTGAAAGGGTATACATTTTGACACAAAACAAAAAAGCAGGCTTGCACCGTTTAGCATATTTTTCACTTTTATGCAAAAAAACTTTGGTTTTATGCATATTTTCTCCGAAATAATGCATACTTTTGCGCCATTCTTAGAATAATTATACAATGAAGAAGAAAGCAAATCGGTTAGACGCCATCAAAATGATAATCTCAAGCAAGGAGGTCGGTTCGCAGGAAGAACTGCTGCAAGAGCTGAACCGCGAAGGCTTCGAACTGACACAGGCCACCCTCTCCCGCGACTTGAAACAATTGAAAGTAGCCAAGGCTGCCAGTATGAACGGAAAGTACGTATATGTACTGCCGAACAACATTATGTATAAACGTTCTACCGACCAGAGTGCCGGTGAAATGCTACGTAACAACGGATTTATCTCTTTACAGTTTTCCGGTAACATTGCCGTTATCCGCACCCGTCCCGGTTATGCGAGCAGCATGGCGTATGACATCGACAACAATGAATTCAGTGAAATACTGGGAACCATTGCCGGTGACGATACAATCATGTTGGTGTTGCGTGAAGGAGTTGCCATCAGCAAAATACGTCAGCTTCTGTCACTCATCATTCCCAATATCGAATAATTATACCTATTATTATATAATAAAGAAATGGACACTCAACAAATAGATGTTATGGTAGCCGACGCCTCACATGAGGTTTACGTTGACACTATTTTGGAAACTATCAGAAATGCTGCCGCCGTACGAGGAACAGGAATTGCGGAACGCACACACGAATACGTAGCGACAAAGATGAAAGAAGGTAAGGCGATTATTGCTCTTTGTGGCGATACTTTTGCCGGATTCACCTACATCGAATCATGGGGAAACAAGCAATATGTGGCTACTTCCGGTCTGATCGTTCATCCCGATTTCCGTGGATTAGGACTGGCAAAACGCATCAAACAGGCTTCTTTCCAACTGGCACGTCTCCGATGGCCGAAAGCAAAAATATTCAGTCTGACCTCCGGAGCAGCTGTCATGAAGATGAACACCGAACTAGGTTATGTGCCTGTCACCTTCAACGAACTGACAGACGACGAAGCTTTCTGGAAAGGATGCGAAGGATGTATCAACCATGATATTCTGGTAGCGAAAAACCGCAAGTTCTGCATCTGCACAGCCATGCTGTACGATCCGACAGAGCCGCGGAACATCAAAAAAGAACAAGAAAGAAATAACATTTAAAAGATACAGCACTATGGAAGAAAAGAAGAAAAAAGTAGTGGTGGCATTCAGCGGCGGACTGGACACATCGTTCACCGTCATGTACCTCGCCAAAGAAAAAGGTTACGAAGTATATGCAGCTTGTGCCAATACGGGTGGTTTCAGCGAAGAACAACTGAAAACAAACGAAGAAAATGCTTATAAACTGGGAGCAGTGAAATACGTGACGCTGGACGTAACCCAGGAATACTACGAAAAAAGCCTGAAATACATGGTTTTCGGAAATGTGCTGCGTAACGGTACTTATCCTATTTCTGTTAGTTCCGAACGTATTTTCCAGGCACTGGCTATCGCACGCTATGCCAACGAAATCGGTGCGGATGCCATCGCACACGGTTCTACCGGAGCAGGTAATGACCAGATCCGTTTCGATATGACTTTCCTCGTACTGGCTCCCAATGTAGAAATCATCACATTAACCCGTGACATGGCATTGAGCCGTCAGGAAGAAATTGATTATCTGAACAAACATGGTTTCAGCGCGGACTTCACCAAACTGAAATACTCTTATAATGTAGGTTTGTGGGGTACTTCTATCTGTGGTGGCGAAATCCTCGACTCCGCGCAAGGACTCCCGGAAACAGCCTACCTCAAACATGTTGAAAAAGAAGGCAGCGAACAGCTTCGCCTGACTTTCGAAAAAGGGGAACTGAAAGCTGTCAACGACGAGAAGTTTGACGACCCGATCAAAGCCATCCAGAAAGTGGAAGAGATTGGTGCAGCATACGGTATCGGCCGTGATATGCACGTGGGTGATACAATTATCGGTATCAAAGGCCGTGTAGGATTCGAAGCAGCCGCCCCGATGTTGATTATCGGCGCCCATCGCTTCCTCGAAAAATATACATTGAGCAAATGGCAACAATACTGGAAAGACCAGGTAGCCAACTGGTACGGTATGTTCCTCCACGAAAGCCAATACCTCGAACCGGTGATGCGTGACATCGAAGCGATGTTGCAGGAAAGCCAGCGTAACGTAAACGGTACGGCTATCCTCGAGCTTCGTCCTCTTTCTTTCTCTACCGTAGGGGTAGAATCGGAAGACGATCTGGTGAAGACTAAATTCGGAGAATACGGTGAAATGCAGAAAGGCTGGACAGCCGAAGACGCCAAAGGCTTTATCAAAGTCACTTCTACTCCGCTACGTGTTTACTATAATAACCACAAAGACGAAGAGATATGATTAAAGCAGGAATCATTGGTGGCGCAGGATATACAGCAGGCGAATTAATCCGTCTGCTGCTCAACCATCCGGAAACTGAAATCGTATTTATCAACAGCAGCAGTAATGCCGGAAACAGAATTACCGACGTACACGAAGGCTTGTATGGAGAAACAGATCTAAGATTCACCGACCAGTTACCTCTGGACGAAATCGACGTTCTCTTTTTCTGCACCGCCCACGGCGATACAAAGAAATTCATGGAAAGTCACAACATACCGGAAGACCTGAAGATTATCGACCTCTCGATGGACTACCGCATTATGAGCGACGACCACGACTTTATCTACGGCCTGCCGGAACTGAACCGCCGTGCCACTTGTACGGCAAAGCACGTAGCCAATCCCGGCTGTTTTGCAACCTGCATCCAGCTCGGTTTGCTTCCGCTTGCCAAGAATCTGATGCTGACGGATGATGTAATGGTAAATGCCATTACAGGAAGTACGGGAGCCGGAGTGAAACCGGGTGCTACCAGTCATTTCAGTTGGAGAAACAACAATATGAGTGTGTACAAAGCATTCGAGCACCAGCATGTTCCGGAAATCAAGCAATCACTGAAACAGCTGCAAAACAGTTTCGATGCGGAGATCGACTTCATTCCATACCGTGGCGATTTCGCCCGTGGTATCTTTGCAACGATGGTAGTCAAAACCAAAGTAGCACTGGAAGAAATCGTTCGTATGTACGAGGAATATTATGCAAAAGACTCCTTTGTACACATCGTAGACAAGAATATTGACTTGAAACAAGTCGTTAATACTAATAAGTGCCTGATACATCTGGAGAAACACGGTGACAAACTATTGATTATCTCTTGTATCGACAATTTGCTGAAAGGCGCCAGCGGACAAGCGGTTCATAACATGAACCTGATGTTCAATCTGGAAGAAACCGTAGGACTACGTCTGAAGCCTTCAGCGTTTTAATGAAGAATGAAGAACGAAGAATGAAGAATTGCCACAATAGAACAAATTCATTATTGAATACAAAAAGCTATTCATTTGCACTTCGAATTGTACAAATGACTAAATATCTTCGAGAAATGAAACAAGAGTTCATCCTCAGCAAACAAATTCTTCGTTCCGGCACTTCTATTGGAGCTTCAATTCGAGAATCCGAATTTGCCCAAAGCAATGCTGACTTCATTAATAAACTAAGTATATCATTAAAAGAAGCTAATGAAACCGACTATTGGTTGAATCTTTTAAAAGATTCAGATTATATCGATTCTAATGCTTTTAATAGTATGGAGATTGATTGTGGAGAACTCATAGCTCTGCTTGTTTCTTCAATCAAAACTGCCAAAAATAATCAAATGAACCATGAAGTAACCTAATTCTTCATTCTTCATTCTTAATTCTTCATTTAATTATTATGAAATTATTCGACGTATATCCTTTATATAACATCAACATTGTCAAGGGCGATGGTTGCAAAGTATGGGATGAGAACGGAACGGAATATCTGGATCTCTACGGAGGTCATGCCGTTATCTCTATCGGACATGCACACCCTCACTATACAGCAATGATAAGTAACCAGGTGGCTAAACTTGGTTTCTACTCAAACTCCGTCATCAATAAGCTCCAACAAGAGGTAGCCGAACGACTGGGCAAGATTTCCGGTTACGAAGACTACAGCCTGTTTCTGATTAACAGTGGGGCCGAAGCGAACGAAAATGCTCTGAAGCTGGCTTCCTTCTATAACGGACGTACCAAAATCGTATCTTTCAATAAGGCGTTTCACGGACGGACGTCTCTGGCGGTAGAAGCGACTCACAATCCTTCCATTATCGCCCCTATCAACAATAACGGTCATGTCACCTATCTCCCGCTCAACGATATGGAAGCGATGAAACAGGAATTGTCTAAAGGAGACACATGTGCTGTTATCATTGAAGGAATACAAGGGGTAGGTGGTATCAAGATACCGACCACCGAATTTATGCAGGAACTCCGCAAAGCTTGCAGCGAAACAGGAACGATCCTGATTCTCGATGAAATTCAGAGCGGATACGGGCGTAGCGGTAAATTCTTCGCCCATCAATATAATGACATCAAGCCGGACCTCATCACTGTAGCCAAAGGTATCGGCAACGGTTTCCCGATGGCAGGTGTCCTAATCAGCCCGATGTTTAAACCGGTATATGGTCAATTGGGAACTACCTTTGGCGGAAACCATCTGGCATGCTCGGCAGCACTCGCTGTGATGGACGTCATTGAGCAAGAAAATCTGATAGAAAACGCAAAGGTAGTAGGTAACTACTTACTGGAAGAACTGAAGAAATTCCCGCAAATAAAAGAGGTACGCGGACGCGGACTCATGATCGGACTCGAATTCGAAGAGCCTATCAAAGAACTACGCAGCCGCCTCATCTATGACGAGCATGTATTTACCGGAGCAAGCGGTACGAATGTACTTCGCCTGTTACCTCCTCTCTGTCTTACTATGGAGGAAGCGGAAGACTTCCTTGCCCGGTTCAAGAAAGTACTCTAATCGCTCATTTGATTAATAAACAGCCAACGATAAAAGCAGCCTTTATTAGAAATTTATTTCTTATTCCGGCTGCTTTTTGTTTTTTCGTAATTAACTGTTACCTTTGCCTTTAACAACTCATTAAAAATAAGCGTATATGAAAATAGCCATTATCGGTGCAGGAAACATGGGCGGTTCAATAGCCCGTGGCCTGGCAAAAGGAAGTCTGATAGACGATTCGGACATCATTGTGTCCAATCCGAGTGCCGGAAAACTAGAGAAACTGAAAAAGGAATTTCCGGGTATCTCTATCACCAACAGCAATGTGGAAGCTGCCACAGGCGCAGATATTGTCATCCTTGCTGTCAAACCGTGGTTTATGGAACCGGTGATGCGCGAATTGAAACTGAAAAGCAAACAGATACTCATCTCCGTAGCTGCCGGCATCAGTTTTGAAGAACTGGCTCATTATGTCGTAGCACCGGAAATGGCCATGTTCCGCCTGATTCCGAACACCGCTATCAGCGAACTGGAAAGTATGACGCTTGTTGCCGCCCGCAATACGAACGATGAACAAGACAAATTCATCCTCCGGTTGTTCAGCGAGATGGGAACAGTGATGCTTATTCCCGAAGATAAAATAGCGGCAGCCACCGCATTGACCTCCTGCGGTATCGCTTACGTATTGAAATACGTTCAGGCAGCCATGCAAGCCGGAATCGAAATGGGACTTCGTCCCAAAGATGCCATGCAGATGATAGCACAATCCTTAAAAGGAGCAGCCGCACTGATTCAGAACAACGACACCCACCCCAGCGTAGAAATCGACAAGGTCACCACTCCGGGCGGAATCACAATCAAGGGGATCAATGAACTGGAACACAACGGATTCACCTCCGCTATCATCAAAGCCATGAAAGCCTCCAAATAATACCATAGAATTATTAATCATAAAAATACGAACCACTTGTATGAATGAACAAATTAAACAGATCGCAGAACGCCTCCGCGGATTACGTGATGTACTGGAACTGACCGCAGAGGATATCGCCCGCGACAGCGACATCTCTGCCGAAGAATACCGACTTGCAGAAACCGGAGACTACGATATCTCTGTCAGCATGTTACAAAAAATAGCCCGCACGTATAATATAGCTCTCGACGCCCTGATGTTTGGCGAAGAGCCTAAAATGAGCAGCTACTTCGTGACCCGTGCCGGCAAAGGAGTCAGCATCGAACGTACCAAAGCTTATAAATACCAATCACTGGCTTCAGGATTCATGAACCGTACCGCCGATCCGTTCATCGTCACTGTTGAACCGAAAGCAAACGACGAACCAATCCATTATAACCAACATAACGGACAAGAATTCAACCTTGTCATCGAAGGACGTATGCTTATCAACATCGAAGGCAAAGAAATCATCCTCAACCAAGGCGACAGTATCTATTTTAACTCTAAACTTCCACATGGCATGAAAGCGCTCGATGGCAAAACAGTACGTTTTCTGGCAGTAATTATGTAATAATAAAAAAATGAAGAATGAAGAATGAAAAATGAAGAATGAAGAATTATGTTGCACTGTATAAATAATACGCATGGAAAAATTCTTCATTTTTCATTCTTCATTCTTCATTCACATAATCCATAACATCATGGTAGAAAGATTTTTATCACAGACCTCTTTCAGTTCGCAAGAGGATTTTATCAAAAACTTGAAAATAAACGTCCCGGAGAATTTCAACTTCGGCTATGACGTAGTAGACGCCTGGGCTGCCGAACAACCTAACAAGAACGCTTTACTCTGGACAAATGACAAAGGCGAAAGTCGCCAATTCTCATTTGCCGACATGAAACGCTCTACGGACATGACCGCCTCTTACTTCCAGAGCCTGGGTATCGGCCGTGGCGACATGGTGATGCTGATTCTGAAACGCCGTTATGAGTTCTGGTATAGCACCATCGCTCTTCACAAACTAGGAGCAACCGTTATTCCGGCTACTCACTTGCTGACCAAGAAGGATATTATCTATCGCTGCAACGCTGCCGACATCAAAATGATCGTAGCTGCCGGCGAAGGAATCATCCTGCAACATATCAAAGATGCTCTTCCCGAATGTCCCACGGTTGAAAAGTTAGTCAGTGTCGGTCCGGAAATCCCGGAAGGCTTCGAAGATTTCCATCAGGGTATCGAAAATGCTGCTCCGTTTGTACGTCCGCGCCATGCGAATACTAATGATGACATCTCTCTGATGTATTTTACCTCCGGCACTACCGGCGAACCTAAGATGGTGGCACATGACTTTACTTATCCGTTAGGTCATATCGTTACCGGTAGTTTTTGGCACAACCTGGACGAGAACAGTCTTCACCTCACCATTGCCGATACCGGCTGGGGAAAAGCAGTATGGGGAAAACTCTACGGACAATGGATTGCCGGAGCCAATATCTTCGTCTACGACCACGAGAAGTTTACCCCGGCAGCTATTCTGGAAAAAATCCAGGAATACCATGTCACCTCTCTCTGTGCGCCTCCTACCATCTTCCGGTTCTTGATTCACGAAGACCTGACAAAGTTCGACTTATCTTCACTAAAATACTGCACCATTGCCGGAGAAGCATTGAACCCCGCCGTATTTGAAACTTTCAAGAAACTGACGGGTATCAAACTGATGGAAGGTTTCGGACAAACAGAAACAACCCTTACCATCGCCACCATGCCTTGGATGGAACCGAAACCGGGAAGCATGGGGCTTCCGAATCCTCAATATGATGTAGACTTGATCGACCATGAAGGCCGCTCTGTTGAAGCGGGTGAGCAAGGACAAATTGTAATCCGCACCAGCAAAGGTAAACCTCTCGGACTTTTCAAAGAATACTACCGGGATGCGGAACGCACTCACGAAGCTTGGCACGATGGTATTTATTACACCGGCGATGTTGCCTGGAAAGACGAGGATGGCTACCTTTGGTTTGTCGGTCGTGCAGACGACGTAATCAAGAGTTCCGGTTACCGCATCGGCCCATTCGAAGTGGAAAGTGCGTTGATGACTCATCCGGCTGTTGTGGAATGTGCTATTACCGGAGTACCCGACGAGATTCGCGGCCAGGTAGTAAAAGCTACGATTGTTCTATCCAAAGACTATAAAGCACGTGCCGGAGAGGAACTGATTAAGGAATTACAGAACCACGTGAAGAAAGTGACTGCTCCTTATAAATATCCGCGTGTGATCGAGTTCGTAGAAGAGCTACCTAAGACAATCAGCGGTAAGATCCGCCGGGTAGAAATTCGTGAAAACGATAAGAAATAAGTAAAAAAGCACCTATTTATCGATAAATCCTCCTTCACTTGTCTTTTGGCAACCGAAGGAGGATTTCTTATATGAATCATACTACAAACTGGTCAATTAATACAAATCCTGATTCAATGAATCATTTGTATACTATATATGAAACAATATTGCACCTCTATGTTGCTTTTCTCCCTTATCTTTGTTGCAGTATAAACAAAAACACACTATAAAGATCATGATTACAAGTAGAAAGATTTCTCAAATCAATGTTTTTGCTGGTAGTCCTTGGGAGGTAGCCAGCGTAAAAAGTTTATTGAATGCAGCCTATATTCAGGTTTCAATGAAAGACAATGGTTTAAACAGTATTTTGATTTCTGTTCCTTGCGAATACTATACTGCGGCCATGCGTGTAATTAATAACAGAAAAGTTTCATAGGTTTTAGGTTTACATATAAATTGGAGGGTTCTTATTGTCAGCAGGAGTTTTCGCTGGATAATACGGTGACTAGTAACTCATTGCACCCTGACAATAAGCTATGACAATAGGCTGACAATAAAAAGATCGTACTTTTATTGTCAGCCTGTTATTTAGTCGTCCCTTAAAAAGTACTCATCTGCGGGATATTGCAAGAAAACAGTGTCCCGCAGATTTTTTCAACAAGTAGCCAAAGAACCCTCATGGCTCTTTTGAAGTTGTACGCTGCTGCGGCTAAGAGCAGATTGACAACATCCCCGAACACACCTTTATAAAAGTTGCGTCCTAAACGAAAGTCTGATTTCAAATGCCCGATAGTCGGCTCTATTCCTGCACGCTTGCAGAATAGCTTATGTTTCTTCTTGCGTGTGTAA
>NZ_JH114331.1:411265-462971 GCF_000157095.2 Bacteroides sp. D1 | reverse complement strand
GGATGGGTTTGGCCGGACGACCGTTGACGGCACAGTATAGCGGGGAGAAAGCTTCTTCAAAACGGCGCCAGTCTATCTTATTGGCAAGCAGGTATAAGGGATGCCTGGGATTCAGCTGGTCTGTCAAAGAGCTGAACAAGGAGGGCTGAGGGGTGGTCTTGTTTATCATAATAATCTGCAAGTTTTCAACCATAAAGATACAAAAACTTGCAGATATATCAAAGCAATTTATATATTAATATGTTGATTATTAGGCGTAAAAGCACATTCTAAGGGGCGACTATTTAATAGATTAAATTCACGGCAGAATTATAGAATTCGTTTCAATCTCCTGCATATCTTTCTGATCCAGCAGTTGCTACAAATAGCGTTGTCCAGCATAGAATTCTTCTCGAAGGAGCGCAGTCTTTCGTATTGTTCCTCCACCATTTTCCATAAACCGTCCAGTCGCGAACTTTGTCCTCTAATTGCCATTAATTCCTGATCCCGCATATTCAAGAGTGAAGCATACAATCTGCTGGTTTTGTTTTTTTCCATGCAAAGTTGCTCTAACTCATCGATATATTCAGACGTAATTCCCAGCTTAGTCCGTTTTATGAATTGCTGAATACTATCATCATCTATGGAAACTGTATCGTTCTCATAAGACACTGTGATTTTTTTCATTTCCACCCAAAGCCAGATATACTCTTTTTCGAGTCGGTATTTCTCGGCTGCCGCTTCTATGCTAATCCATTGTGACATAGTGTTTGTTTTTAATTTGTTATACAACAAGGAATAAATAGTGCTCTGTTGATGTTGATTCAACAAACATTCGCGCTTTTTGTATTCCGGGCGGACAGGAGATTGGGGTTGGGGATTTATAAGGATCATGAAACCAACCGGGTACAATAAAAGCGTGAATGCTGTTGAATCATTATCCACCTCTGAGGCCTAGCAAAACCTTTCCAAAAGATAATGATAACAACAGACATCCACGCTAATCGTTTATATATAACACATCTTTCATCGATATGTTGACATACGACCATTCACGTGGAATATCTGTTGAATCACCCCTCTTTGGAAAAGAAACTTGCTAGATTTCAGAGGAGGGGGATAATGCAATAATATTCCTATTTCAAAATAAATAACGCTTCTTACCTGTTTCACCACACTGGTGAACAGAAAGCGTATGACAAAGATATGCTTTTTTTTCGAAACAAAGTGGAAATACGGAAATAAATACAGGAAGTTTTGTATTGAAAGAGAGGAAGTTCAATATTAGCAAAGAGCGTATAAAAAATATAAACTCGCTACGAAGCGAATGTCGCCCCCGTTAAATGAATGCTGCGCATCTGGTATCTTTCACTAAAGAAGCAGGTATTGTCCTGCTAAAGTAACAGTATTGTTCAGCTAAGGCAGCAGTATTGTTCAGCTAAAGTGCCGGTATCTTCACCTTCCCACGGCCGTGGTGACTTCTTTCCACAGCCGTGACGAATTCCTACCACGGCCGTGGGAAGATCTCGTCACGGCCGTGGCGAACTACCAATACCGGTAAGTTAACGTAAGAATAACGGTGTCTTTATGCAACAATACACAGTGGCGAGCATATCTTTACTTACTTGTTAATGTCTCAAGTCCGCCTTCTTGAATAGAGTATAACAAGAAAACACATTCTTTATCGCGATAAAGCGCAAATAGTTTGTTTTACAAGTACCTTATCCGTACCTTTGAAACCAATAACAAACACTTACTCTCATTAAATATCAAGAGAAGAAAAATGAAGATTACACAAATCAGGGAAAACGGAGATACGGAGGCACTAAGCGTGACAGACATCGACTTGCTGATAGAAAAAATGAAAAAAGAAACCAAGCTCCGCCCGGTAACCGGATTACGTCAGGCCCTGCATTTTGTTCTACCCGACGAGCCTTGTTCCCTCGCCAACAAACTACCACGAGTGATTCCCGCAGCAGCCTTCGGGCGAGTGAACGGAGTGAAACGAATGAAAACCTACAATGGCATTGTAGAACTGACCATCGGCCCGCTAGCCGGAAAGACAGAAGTGGAAATCGTGAAGCAAAAGGCAGCCGAACTTCCCCAAACAATGCTGGCTTTTATGGGTGCAAGTGGTAAAAGTGTCAAGATATGGACTTGCTTCACCCGTCCGGATGGTACTTTACCGCAAACAACGGAAGAAGCCGAAGTGTTTCAGGCACATGCTTACCGGCTTGCCATTAAATGTTATCAGCCTCAACTTCCCTTCAACATTCTATTAAAAGAGCCGAAACTGGAACAATTCTCACGTCTTAGTTATGATCCGGACTTGATTTACCGTCCGACCCCTGTCCCCTTCTATCTTTCACAACCCATCGGTATGCCCGGCGAGATGACTTATCATGAGAAATCGAGCACTGAAGCATCTCCACTGAATCGAGCACTGCCAGGGTATGACACGGAAGATACTGTAGCATTGCTTTATGAAGCAGCATTGCGGAAGACATTTGAAGAAATGGAAACAGACTGGCATCGGAACGATCATGATTTGCAAACGTTAGTAGTCCCGCTTGCCGAAAATTGTTACTACTCCGGCATCCCGGAAGAGGAGGTAACCCGACGGACCATCATGCGTTATTACAAAAGAAAAAATCCGATGCTGATACGCGAAATGATAAGAAACGTATATAAGGAATGTAAGGGAGTGCCCAAAGGCAGCTGCCTGACTAAAGAGCAACGCCTTAGCCTGCAGATGGACGAATTTATGAACCGTCGTTATGAGTTCCGTTATAATACGCAGATCGGGGAAGTGGAATACCGGGAGCGTTTCTCGTTTCAGTTTTATTTTCATCCTATTGACAAACGGGCACAAAACAGTATCATGCTTGATGCCCAATCCGAAGGTATTGGCGTATGGGACAGGGACATAGACCGATACTTACATTCCAACCGTGTGCCGATCTACAATCCGTTGGAAGAATTCCTGTTTCATCTGCCTCATTGGGACGGCAAAGACCGTATTCATGCTTTGGCAAATAGGGTTCCTTGCAAAAATCCGCATTGGGAATTGCTTTTCCACCGTTGGTTCCTGAATATGGTTTCACATTGGAGAGGAGTAGATAAAATGCACGCGAACAATACGTCGCCCATATTAGTGGGCCGACAGGGAACTCATAAATCAACTTTCTGTCGTGAAATGATTCCGCCTGCGCTTCGCGCTTACTATACAGACAGCATTGATTTCAGCCATAAACGGGATGCAGAACTGTATCTGAATCGGTTTGCGCTCATCAATATCGATGAGTTTGACCAGATAACTCTGCCACAACAGGGATTTCTGAAACATATTCTTCAAAAGCCTGTGGTCAATCTACGGAAACCGCACGGTCGCTCGGTACTTGAATTGCAACGGTATGCTTCATTTATCGGCACAAGCAATCAGAAGGATTTGTTGACTGATCCTTCGGGAAGCCGCCGTTTCATTTGTATTGAAGTGACGGGAAACATCGACACTACACAGCCGATAGATTATGAACAGCTTTATGCACAAGCCATGCACGAGATTCATCATGGCGAACGCTACTGGTTTGACAGTGAGGATGAGCAGATTATGACGGAAAACAACCGTGAGTTTGAGCAGACACCGGCTATGTTGCAATTGTTTTACCAGTATTTCAAGACTGCGCAAACGAAAGAGGAAGGGGAATTTCTTACTCCGGTCGAAATATTGAATTATCTGAAGAAGAAAAGCGGTATGTCATTGTCTGATAACAAAGTATACCACTTCGGGAGATTGCTGCAAAAATGCGGTATTCCTTCGAAGCATACTTATAAAGGTACTGTTTATCAGGTAATAAAGCTATCATAAGAGATAAAAGTAAGGCTGACAATAAAAGTCGGGATATTTTATTGTCAGCCTATTATCAATGGTTATTGTCAGGTGATAGAACGTTGATATTCATCTACTTGCACATAATCCTGACAGTATGACAATAAAACAGGTACCAATCATTATGAGATCTAAATTTGAGAGTTTTGTTTCATAGATGAATAGAGGTAATCTTATTTAATATCATCCGATTACCTTCTTTTTGAACTATCTGGTTTTTCCGGATAGTTGTATCCTTATCTACTCCTCCTTGCGAAGTATCTCCTATTTTATCTCCACTTTCGTCTGTAATCTTATGTCATTGGAAGCAGCACCAATCATTATCTGAAAAGTTCCCGGCTCCACAATCTTCTTTAAATTCCGATCGACAAGCGAGAAATCCTCTTCGGATAAAATAAACTTCACTTCCCGTTCTTCACCACGCTTCAAATAGAAACGTGCGAAATGTTTCAATTGCTTCAACGGTTGCACTACTGAAGCGTATTCATCTCTCAAATAAAGTTGAGCTACTTCTTCACCGTCGTACTTTCCTGTGTTCCGGACTTTGAATGAAATTTCGAAAGAACGTGGCATCAAGGCTGACAGGTGCAAATCCGAGTAATCAAAAGAGGTATAACTCAAACCATATCCGAAAGGATAAAGCGGAGAAGCAGACATTTCTACATAATCATGGCTTTGAGGAGCTTTCTTATTATAATAGAGTGGAATCTGTCCGACGGAACGGGGCACAGAAAATGGCAATCGTCCTGCCGGATTAAAATCACCAAATAAAACATCGGCAATAGCAATCCCTCCTTCTTGTCCCGGGTAGTAAGCGGTTAATACTGCATCTGCATTTTCTGATGCCCAGTTTTTATCCAAGGGACGGCCTTCAATATAAACGACTATCAATGGCTTTCCTGTAGCTTTCAAGGCTTTGAGCAGTTCCTGTTGCTTTCCTAATAAAGAGAGTGTTGCGCGGTCGAACCCTTCGCCACATTCCATATCGCTGATCGTCTTTTCGTCGGCAATGGCCGCACCCGTTTCTTTATAACTGGTCTTGAAATCACGGGCACTGGAACCTCCCACCACGGCAATAATGACTTCGGAACGCTGAGCGGCTGCAACGGCCTGTTCAATATCAGTTGTCACAGTATCACGAATGGAGCAGCCTTTCACGTATTCCACTTGCGACGAAGAAAGTTTGGCCCTGATTCCATCCAAGACAGTCTTTATATTTTCTTCTTCCTGCGGAGCGGTATAATCCCCCAACATATTATAGCGATTATCTGCATTAGGTCCGATTAATGCAACTTTCCTATTTTTGTTCAACGGAAGCAAAGAGTGCTCATTCTTCAACAACGTGATTGAAGCTTGTGCTACCCGGCGTGCCAAAGTTACAGATTCTTCACTGCGCACTTCTTTCTTTGCTTTTTCAGGATCTACATAAGGATTTTCAAACAGCCCCATCTCAAATTTTAATCGTAGAACACGGGCGACAGAAGCGTCAAGTGCTGTTTTACTGATACGACCTGTGTTTACAGCATTCATCAGATTCATATATGCATCGCCTCCCAAGTCTACATCTACTCCGGCTGACAATGCAAGAATAGCTGCTTCTTCCATAGTGGGCGCAACAAAATGGCTTTGATGAATACCTTCTATGCTGTATAAATCAGAAACGACGATTCCTCTGAATTTCCATTCATTCCGAAGAAGTTCGGTCAACAGAGAGTGATTGGCTGTGCAGGGAACACCGTCCATCGAATTATAAGAAGTCATTACTGATAATGCTCCGGCATCGATAGCTTGCCTAAACGGGGGCAGGAAGTTCTCGTGCAGCTCACGTATACCGGCAAAAGAGGGGTTTCCGTTCTGTCCGCTTTCCGAGATACCGTAAGCAAGAAAGTGTTTGAGAGTAGCTAATGTACTGTATGGATGTGACAAATCACCGCCTCCTAATCCTTCCACCATCGCTTTTCCTATTTCACCCGTCAATACCGGATCTTCACCAAAGGTTTCTTCTACACGAGACCAACGCGGGTCACGAGCCAAATCGAGCACAGGTCCATAGCTGATATGTCCACCCTGCAAACGTATCTCTTTGCCGATTGCTTTTCCTACTTCACGGATAAGTTGGGGCGACCAGGTAGCAGCCATTCCGATTCCGGTTGGAAAAACGGTTGCACCAATTGCCATGTGACCGTGCGGTGCTTCTTCGGCAAGGAATAAGGGAATTCCCAAACGGGTATTCTCTATTACATACCTTTGCAAGGCATTTCCGGCCTTTGTAGCCAAAGCGGGATTCAATCCGGTTGACAATGTTTTCTTTGTCCACGGGTCGGCACGATAGGTTGCCCAAAGCATACCGGCCTTTCTGTCTTTTATGAGTTGCTTGAATTTATCAGAAGGAAAAACATCGTTTCTTTTGATTTCATACATCTCCCACCCTAAAGGACAAAGGAGCTGGCCGACTTTTTCTTCTAACGTCATACGGGATAGTAAGTCGGCTACTCTTGTTTCTACCGGCAAAGTCGGATTTTTATAGGTTACTGCCGGAAGTTGCTGTGCAAAGGAATAAGCAACTCCTGTCATCATAGCCGTAAACAGTAGTGATTTACAGATTCTATTTAGCATAACTATTTTTTATAAACGAATAAGATATTAAAAAGAGAAGTCTGCCATCTCCCCGTAATGCTTTGCGCAAAACCGATTCGACAGCAGACCTCATCGTACTAAAGAACAACCTCTATTTTACCTCTTTTAGAACGGACATTTCTGATTGTCTACATAGGTAATGGTTCCACCGGGCACAGCATTGTGACCATGACCTGTCATATCAAGCACCGAACCATCATCCTGCGTTTCACCGTCGAAACGCCAGTAGGCTATGAGCCCTTCACTGGTTGGGTCTACATAACAAACACCATCTTCAATCTGTGCGGATGTACGCGCTACGTTCCACACACGACATTCGCTAATGTAACCATCAAAGAAACGAGCATTACCGGCTGAACGACCGATGGAGAAAGTGTCTTCCCATGTATGACCGTCATAAGCCATACTCAAGTTAATGGTTCCGCCATTCTTAGTTTCCACAAAGTGAATCTGCTCACCATCCAAATAAAGACGTAAATACTGACCGTCATATACGGCAGCAAAGTGCAACCAATGACCGGTAGGAAACTCTTTCTCTACCCACGATTCATAATGGTCTTTCTTATCGGGATGTGAAGCCGAACCGATAGAGCCTTTCACGAACTGCAATTTATTCACAGGATTACCGGCACCGTCACCAAAACGGAAGAGGAAGTTTTCTTCGCATCCGCACAATGAGCTGATACCATTAGCATTTCTTTCAGAACCGACAGGGAAGGATACTGGAAGTACCTTCATTTCTAATGTCATCTGTCCGAGTGCTTTCACCGGACTTTTTTCCTGATCACCGAACGAAGGAATATTAAAATATCCCCGACGTGCCAGATAAGCAGCCTTGATATTGATAACCTTAGTCAACATAACATAAGCGGTACGGGAAGTTTCCATCACTTTCAGATCGCTATTTGACACAGAGGTAATAGATACAGGAAGGCAGTAGGATACCCCCTCCTGTAATTTTTCGGAATCAGCAGTTACCTTGATTTGCGTAGACTGGTTCTGCCCTGCTGGAATCACCACTTCACCACCTTCAAAACTATAACTACCTTCGGGAGGCATTTGGCAGTTACGACCGGTAGAGGCATTAAAAGACTCAAGTAGCTGAGGAGCCACCTGCACACCAACTTTCACATCAGTGTCCGTCTTATCGGTTGAAGTCACGGTCAAACCTAATGTAGACTGCCCCTCAACGAGAAATTTCACATTTGAAGAAGTCAACGTGCCAGTCATATAGACAGCATCGCTGTAATCAGGTTCAGTCTTGCAACCTGACACACAAAGCAACAAAGCTAATAAAGATAAGAGCGTATATTTCTTCATAACTTCAATTATTATTTAGCATAAACATTAAATACACCACATTCCAAAGAAGCACCATACCAACCACCGGCATTCGGAACAGTTATCCGAATATATCGGGCAGTCAACGGAGCATAGAAAACACAATCTTCGGCATTACGTTCAATTTCTCCTTGTGTTTTCCAATCCGTACCATTATCACTTGTGCTGACAGTCATACCGGCACTGAACGCACCGACCTCTTTTTCAGTCCAAGTTTCATAATCATATCCGGAACTTGTCATTTTGATACTATCAAAAGAATATGCTTTCCCCATATCAATATCCAGCAAAAGCTCACCCGACCGATTAGAGATAGAACAATAAGTTTCATAATTTCCATCAAAAATGGCTTCAATCGGTTCATACCAAGACTGAACAGTTCCATTGGTGGTAGCGGTCCATCCTGTTTGGTCTGCCACTAATGTACCAGTACCTGTATATTGGGTAGCTTCATGATTCATATTATCCTCAGTCACAGTAATAGTCAAGAAAGAAGGCGCCAGCATATTAGTGCTCAACTGCGAATTACCACCTTCTGCCGAAACTAGACGCAAAGGAACAATATATCCTTTTTCACTCTTAAGAGTAGAGAGAACATTCACGTCATCAGTCAATTTTAGATGTACAGCATCTGCCACTACCATTTCTCCTGCAGGAATAGTCATTTCTTTATTCTCCAGTACAATAGCCTCAACAGGCAAGGCTTCAAACTCGGTGTCATGTTCTTCATTATAAGCATCAATCAAGGAGTTATCAACCGCTACCGTTACTCTAATGTCACCACTCGCTTTCTTTGAGCATTTTGCTTCCCATGTGAAATCTACATTACTGACTGTACTGATGGGAGTCTGTACTATCTTATACTCCTTGGAATTATCCAAAACGTACACTCTATTATACGGATCTCCATAAACATCGTAAGTCTCATCATCGCCACAGGCAGTAAAAACAAGCACACAGATGGCGAACATACTTATATAAAACAGATTCTTTCTATTTTTCATAGTCATCTTTCATTAAAAAGTTAATTAATGGACAGCCGGATTCTGTATTTGGATACATTGACGGAACCGATAGTAAGGCTCAGGATTGTATTCGTGTACATTATAGTCACGATGGATAAAGAATGCTCCAAAACCTCCTTTGCGTTTGCCATTCGCCGGTTTATAACGTGCCTGATTGTACATGGACTGCATATCACCCTGCCAGCCGTCACCCATATTACAGCAGTATACCACCTTTTCATCAGGCCATCCACCAGCGCCAGTTCCACCACTATACGCCTGAAGGAAACAATAATTACTATATGGAACAAGACTTGTCATACTAGTAGATGTCTGGTCAATATTCAACATTTTGTCACAAATGCCTTCTTGCGAAGCTATTTCTTTACCATAACGCTCTTCAATGAGTTGTAGACGCTCTTCTTTAGTGATATCCGGATTCGGTCCCATATATTTAGCCATATGCTTGTAGAAGTACTCAAAATTTGAACCACTCAAAAAGTCACCTTCCGGTTCATAGTCGGCATCGAAGCCGTCAAGATCATTCAGGAACACCTGGTCAAGGAAATATTCAGCATACATTTCAAAGGAACGATTAAGTGCAACGGTTCGTTCATCACCCTCCGGCATTGCCTTTGCTTCATTGTAAGCCTTCTTAAAATCGTGTTCGTCAGTTTCCGCATCAATACGTGTAATTGCCACACAGAGCATTTTGGTACCTTTCACTTTCTGCACAAAACGAATTTCGTCCCATATCTCAGTATTTTCCTTTGCAGGAATACCACCCCACATAGAACAAATATCGAGACTGTCGGGCAATCCCATAAATCGAACAGCCGCTGAGTTTTGAGCTCCATACTGCGCAAACCATCCAAAAGCAATTTCATGGTCGCTTGCTTTGTAATCGCGCAGGTTTTGGTAGTACTGGTCGTCGTAAGTCAACGGTCGCTGAATGGTCAACGATTCAATGTCCGTGTTACACGCAGCCATCAAGCTGCCTGTGGCTAGCGCGACCAATAAGTATTTCATTGTTTTCATATTCTAATTACTTAGTTAGATTGTTCTACATTATATATCTGATTACCTTTTTACATCCCACCAAAGACGTGTACCGGCAATGTCCGTACCCTTCAATAGGGAGACAGCAGCTTGCGTATTCTCGCCATTGTCTGAATACTCTGTTGTCGGAAACTTCAGACGACTAATAAGTTCTCCTTCAGGCACTTCACCACCGGAACGATTCGAACTGATAGTAACAATTCCCGGATAACCTGTACGACGCATCTCACTCCATGCCTCCTGCCCGTCAGGAAAAAGAGCAATCCATTTCTGAACCATAATACGCTCCAGTTTCTTGCTTTCAGTAGCATTATCGTTCCACTTCACAGTCAAGTTTGAAACCATACTACTTACATCAGTACTACGTTCGGTTGTCGGATCTACAAAAGACGTAGCCGGTACATTAGTATCATCCGCGAGGTAAGTATCTGCCCCCGTAGCACCTTTGGAAGAGAAAGAAATTCTCACACCTTCTTCATAATACTCCTGCACGGTCTTATCCCCCAAGTTCAAACGCAATTTAGCTTCTGCCAGTAAAAAATAAGTTTCAGCGGCGCCCATCCACTCTATATTATCGTTTTGTTCCACATTCATACTGGAAGCAGCCTCCGACAATGTTCCTTGATTACGGCTAGTTTGTCCATTCCGGACTCCATGATATGCTCCATCTTTCACCGCAGCCTTAAAGTAACATGCCAAACGCGGATCTTGCAAACCTTTCAAATAACAATCCATAGTAGCACTCATGCGAAAATCATTAAAACTTTCAAATGCTTCCCACCACTCATTGATGAAAGTGAACGATGCAGACTGTTTTAAAACCGCATTATCATCAACAGACGTCATCAGTCCTATACTGTGACCAATCGCAGCCTCTATTTCTGTCCGAGCTTTTGTCTCATCCACATAAGAAATACGCATTGCCAAACGGAGACGGAGTGTATTGGCAAACTTTATCCACTTCTCTACTCTACCATTATAAATATAGTCATAACGTTCCATATACGGTTCGGACGTTCGGCTGTTATAACCAGTAAGCACATCAATGGCATCTGCCAATTCTTCAAAGAAGCGATAATACACATCCTTCTGGCTGTCATAAGCCACATGAATACCTGTACCAAACTTAGAATAAGGAATGGGACCATACTTATCCGTAATACGACTCATACCAAACACCTTGACAATAGTAGCCAAAGCACGTGCAGGTGAAACCTCATCGGTATTCTCTACGATACTTTGCCACGGCTGCATCACTTCGGTATAAGCGTTATTGAACGGTGAATTATACCATTGGCGATAAAGTTTATAACAGTCGTTATCTTCTGTTCCGGCATAATCCCACGTCTTGACAGGAGCAAAGTAGCTGGCAAATATGTCACCGGTCAGCATCTGAGTTTCCTCAAACAAACCGCCTTTATCCTTACCTACCACAAAAATGCCCCTCTCCATCTGTGTAAAGTAAGCTCCCGTTTTAAGGTTATCGCGTTCCATCTGCTCCGGAGTTACCTCATTCGGATTAATATTCCAACTTTCAAAATGGCTGGTGCAGGCTGTAAGCAGCAAGCCTCCGGCAAGCAACGTACCATTAACAACTTTTATATATTTTGATATCTGTTTCATCTTGTCGATTCTTTAGAAGTTAAGTTTAACAGAGAAGCCTAAATTACGCAGGCTCGGCAACATAAAATAGTCCATACCGCTGAAGTGTGTACCTGTACTTGCCGTCAGTTCAGGATCATAAGGGGCCTTACAATAGAACATGAACAAGTTGCGTCCGGTGAAGGCGACGTTCATGCTCTGAATCCAAGGAATTATCTTTTGAACGGGAACATCATAACCGAGAGACAATTCTGCAAGACGGACATTTGTAGCACTGTAGACATACATCGAGCCTACACCACTTCCCACAGTACTGTAATATTTCTGCACGGCTGGCACTTCGTGACCGTCAATCAATACATATCCTAAATCGCGCGCTGTAGCCGTAGCTTTGGAAACACCGTAAGCATCCATCAATGCTTGGGTCTGCGAAACAACCACACCACCGATACGAGCATTAATCAAACAGCTCAATGTCAGCCCTTTCCAAGAGAAGGAGTTACGCCATCCCATCATGTATTTAGCTTGAGAATTACCAGCATAAATCCAACCATCCTTACGTTCACCGGCTTTGTCGTCGATAGCCACTGTATTATTGACATAATCCACGTCAATATACCCGTGATGGTCTGTGCGAAGAGCAGTCACATACAAGTCACCGATAGAACCACCCTCAAAAAGACGTGACTTCACGATTTCAAGCCCCCCAAGATCCATCATGTCCTGGCTAACAACTTCTCCGCCTGACAGAGTGGTGGGCTTCAACAACTTTTTAATTTTGTTGCGATTGAGAGTGTAAGTGAACGTAGAGTTCCATTTCACCGGTCCGAGAGGCTGATTCAATGTCAGACTGGCTTCAATACCTTTGTTATCCACTTGTCCACCATTGATATAAATGGAAGAATAACCGGAAGATGAAGGGAGTGAAGGATTGAACAATTGGTTGTAGGTGGATGTCTTATATAAAGATACGTTCAACTCTAATTTATCGTTCCAAAAATGAGACTGCAAACCGACCTCCCACGCCTTGGTACGTTCCGGCTTAATATCTGTGTTAGGATACGTAGTAGCTGTCGTGGGAGAAGCCGACTCATACGGATAGGTCTGATAAGCAATATAACGTGTAGGAGCATTTCCTACCTCACTATACGAGCCACGCACTTTCAAGAAAGTAAATACATCGTTCTTGATAGGCAACAGTTCAGTCAGAATTGCGGAAAGACCTACCGATGGATAAGCGACTGACTTCGCATCGGTCCATGCCAAAGCAGAAGACCAGTCGACACGCCCAGTTACATCCAAATAAAGTTTGCTTTTCCATCCTAACTGTGCGGTAGCAAAAATAGACTGCGTCTGGTCATGATAACCATCTTGCTGAAACTTCACGGTAGACTGCATCAAATTAAGCGTTGTAAAGCTATTGGCTACCGAGTTCAAACTACCACCGACATCGAAATACTGGTAGTTGACATCTTGAATGCTGGTTCCCAGCGTAGCTGTTAATGAGAAATCACCAAAATATTTATCTATATTCAACATCACATCACCATAAAGCTGACGGGTAGAGGCATCGCCTTTGTAATAACCACCAAAGTCCTGGCAAAAGATATTATCGGTAGATGCCGAATATTTCTTTTCAAACAGAGCCGAGGTATAATCCATTTTAGCACGTGCACCTAATGTTATACCTTTAGTGATTTCAAAGTTCAAGCCCCCGCTTATAAGAAAACGATTCTTATGATTGACAAAATTGTCGCGGTTGACAATCCAATAGGGATTCTGCAAAGCAATCCCTTGATTACCCCACGGCCAATATTGTGTCTTGAAGTTACGAGTCTCATTATACATTTCGAACTGTTGAAGCATATCCAGGCTGTAGCTCGGTGACATCAGATAGACCGGAACTATCGGATTAAAGTACTGACCCTGTGATACCATATTCTGTTCGCGTACGTTCATATAGCTAGCACTCAAGTCAAGGCGTAAACGATCATTGAGCATACTAGTTGTATTCCGGATCGTGAAATTGTAACGATCCAACGTGTTATTCGGAACAATGCCCGCTGCATTGGTAGCAGCCATAGAAAGGAATGTCTGGTTCTTCTCATTACCATTACTGATAGTCAACGAGTTAGTTTCATTCCATCCTGTCTGATAGAAATCTAACGGATCGTAATTACTGGGTTGTCCCATTTTCTGCCCCCAACTTTTCAGTTCACCTGTCGTTGCACCATAAGTATTTTGAAACTCCGGAGTTACAAACGGATTGAAGAACGAGGTGTTATTAGCATAACTGACACGGAGTTTATCTTTCGTACCTTTTTTCGTGGTAATCATAATAACCCCATTAGCTGCATCGCTTCCATAAAGTGCAGAAGCGGCAGCACCACTTAATACAGACATCGTTTCAATATCTTCGGGATTAATCATGGAAGCACCGTCACCGGACTGCCCCATACCAGTCATAAAGTCATCCGGCTGTGTCGTTTCCAATGAAGGCATCGGAATGCCGTCAATTACATATAATGCATTATTATTTCCGGAAAGAGATTTTGCACCACGCATCACCACCTTTGCTCCGCCACCTATACCAGATGAACTGGAATTGATAACCACACCGGCTATTTTACCGGACAAGCTGTTTACAAAGTTGGCATCTTTAACACCAACAATTTCACTGGCAGATACTTCCTGCACATTATAAGAAAGTGCTTTCGCTTCTTTTCTAATACCAAGGGCGGTGACCACTACTTCGTTCAACACTTGCGAATCATCTTCCAAAGTAACATTCAAGACCGAACCGACAACAGGCAGTTCTTTTTTCTGATAACCCACATATGAAAATAACAACACCGGATTGGCAGTCTGAACAGTCAACGTATAATTTCCATCAAGATCCGTCACTGTTCCGTTAGTAGTTCCTTTCTCCACAATGGAAACGCCAATTAGCGGTTCTCCATTTTTATCAACTACCGTACCTTTAACGTTTTGTACCTTTTGCTGGGCAACTTCCGTTTCCTTAGCTGTCAGTACAATTTGATTATCCAGTATTTTATATTCAATATTGGTACCTTCAAAGACTTGCTTCAGTACTTGAAAAATATTTTTATCCGATACGGAAACCGTTATCCGGCGATTGAGATTCAGATTCTTGCTGTTAATAAAAAAGCCGAATCCGGATTCACGTTCAATCGTGTGCAGCACTTCTTCGATAGTACTGTTCTTCACGTTCAACGAAATAGAGTTTCTTTGTGCATATCCGTCAGACGCATAAGTCAGCCCAACAGAACAAACGAGCAGCATTAATAGTAATTTCATAGCCAATGATATTTCTTTTAAGGTTCGTCTAAGCGACTTTAATCCTCCAAGAAATTGGACGATACAATAATTTTGCATAGATTTGTAACGAGTTTAATTAGAAAATTGGTAGTTATACTTGTCTGCAAACAAGTAGTTCACAATTACTGAGGCTCATACGGGAAGATACGGCCAATATCGTCCCGTATTTTTGTCTTTAAGGATCTTTGTTTTTCATGGCAATAAGTTTTGTTTTTTAAGGTTTTATATTTTCCAATACTAAATAAATATCTCTATTTTTATCTTTTCTTTACCGGCAGTTCCATTATTGTTCAGATAACGCCAACGTACTTTTGAAGAGACACTGATAAAATTGAGTATCTGTTCTAGATTCCGGTTGGTAAATGTACCGGAGAATGAGTCGTCATGAGGAACATTCTCCCGAACGACAAATTCAGCATTGTATCTATCCGCTAAGATATCCAGTGCATCCCGTAGGGAGGTCTGCCGGAAAATGATTTTGCCATCTTTCCATGAAAGCTCCCTTTCACCGGAAGTTGTATAGAGTTCAGTCTTTCCATCCTGGAAATAATAGACCAGCTTCTGTCCCGGAGCCATCACAATATACTGCGGTTGCTGACTAGCGTTGTTAAATTCAAAATTAACTTTTCCTTCAACTAATGTAGTAATTACCTCATCGGCTTCTTTGTATGCCTTTACATTGAACTTTGTGCCCAGAACTTTTATGGCAGACTGGTGAGCCGTAGAGACTATAAACTGTTTTTCCGGATCTTTCCGAACATCAAAATAGGCTTCTCCGTCAAGTTCCACCTTACGTGTACGGGAAGAAAAACAATTCGGAAAAGTTAATGTACTTTTCCCATTCACCCATACTGTAGTTCCGTCAGCAAGTGTCACCAATGTGCGTTGTCCGGCAGGAACGTAAACAGTCTGCATTTCTATATCCTCTTTTTGGAGAACCTGTATCATTGCATAACTTAATCCGAAAGCTACAACAAATACTGCCGCAATCCGCAAGATTCGTTGTGTAACAGGATGCAATGAAATTGTCTTTTTTGTCTTCTTTGAGAATGCGTCTGTGTCTTGCCATATGAATGCATCATAACTCTTACGAAGAGAAATGAATTCTTTAAGATTGGCTGCATCTGCATCAATCCATGTAGCAACGTCTTCCTTTTCCTTTTGGGATGCCTTGCCTGCAATATATTTTAATAGTAATTCCTTATCCATACAATAAATAATTTATAAGTTATGAGAATAGGGGTATTATTCCCCCTTTCATTAAGAATACCACTCACTAAAGAGATTCCCTAGTAAGAAATGTGATTTTTTTGTTAGTGCTTAAAAAAATAGCAAACAAGGAGGCCTTTTCCTTCTTTTCAGATGAAAAAGAAAAGGAATGGAGCATAATCTTTTAGATTATCACGCAGCATTTTAACTGCTCTGCTGATATGATATTCTACTCCTTTTACACTAATGCCCAGTTCTTCGGCTATTTCTTTATGGGATTTTCCATCTAGGCGATCGTGGATGAAAGCAATACGAGTTTTTTCCGGCATACTCTCTAGTAATGCATGCACTTTTGCCCGTAATTCTTCTGATAATATTTCCTTCGGGTCACATGCTTCCAATGTTGATATACGAATTTCCAATTCACGCTGTCCCTTATCAAGCAAAGTTTGAAAAACATTCTCTTGTGCTTGTATATGTTTCAGGTAATTGAGTGATTTGCTGCGAATATAAGTAATCAAAATCGCTTCAACACTTGGGATTTCCCGTTCTTTACTTAGTTCCCATAAATGGATAATGGCTTCTGATACAATATCTTCTGCTACTAAATCATTATGGACATAGGACAAGGTAAATAGGAAGGCTTTCCTATAATAAGCAGTATATATCGAGTTGAAATTGATTTGAGCCATTCCAGTATATCCATAAGTATTAAACGCTGCAAAGAAATACATTTTACTCATAAAAAGGAAACTTTTTAGAGAAAATTTAAATTTAGCTAAAATACCTTTTCCTTATAAAGAAGAAAAGAAATGCCTTGATTATAATTTGCACGTCAGCATTAATCTTCCTTCTGAGGTACTGGCAAAAACATTTAGATGGAAAAGATATAAACAGGGTAAATAGTAACTTCTTCATAAAACAAACATAAATAAAAGAAACCTGCTTACCCAAAGAATATTATCTTTTCAGTAAGCAGGCTTTCACTCATATTCAAAAATGCAAAGAGCAAAATCTCTCACAAATTTGTGTGTTCCATTAATTGATAGCTATCGGAGCATCCAACGTCTTAATAGTAATTCCATTTGTAGTACCGTTTATACGCCCTGTGGCATCTTTGATAACTCCACCTTCCTGAGTCTCCGATCCGTCTAGTTTATAATAAAGTGCCAAGCCTTCTGAAGCAGGGTCAACACCCAGCATATTCTGCTTAAGTTGATTTTCCGTACGGGCTACACTCCAAACACGGACTTCACTCATTTTACCATGGAATGGACGTTCACCCCATTTGAAACCATAGATTCTACCAATATAAAAACCCATATCCGAATTCGGATCAAAACCGTCAATCCCCCAATCTGAACCAGCCCATTTCTCACCATTTACATAAATGCCTGTTTTTCCTGTCGGTTGATCATAAGTCAACGCTACATGATACCAACGATTTGTTAACAACGGTTTCGTTACACGGTAGTTCTGTCTTCCGGCCACTTCCAAATAATCTTTAGGAGTAATTCCTCCTCCCGCATCACCGATACGGAGGATCATCACACCTTCGGTTCCCATAATCGTATTATTATCGAGGAAATAATCCACATTAATCAATGCTTCGTAAGTGAATGACGAGAAGAAAGTACCGACAGGGAACTTCACAGAAATATAGTGATTACTGAAGTTACCAGCTTTGGTAATTTTCAACGGTTTGGAGAAAAAGAAATATGCAATGTTTGTTCCGGAAAGAGTCGACACCGAAGACGAATGCACCCGCATAGGCAAAACATACGAGTTCCCGGCTTTCAAAGCTTCTAAACCGGAAAGTTCGACTTCTACATTATCCGCATACAATTTTCCACTCGAAATAGAAGATGTCGTACTGCTTAGCTTTACCTGCGAAACATCAAGCATCTCATAATTTGTGCCATACTTTGCATTGTATTCGTCTACTACACTTGGTTCGGCTACACTATATGATACGTCTACCTGAGAGGAAGTTGCTGACGAGAGTCTTGAAACCAGATCAAATGTCATTACATCCATTTCATCTTCCACCGAGAAATTATATTCCTTGCTTTCGAAATAAACCTTAGGCTCCAGCAGGTCATTCATGCTGTCGTTGCAAGCGCCCAACAATAACGCCATACTACCTACCATCAAATAATAGAATATATGTTTATTCATCATCTTTTTACTGTTTTAGAATTTTATAAGTCCACTTATTCCTGCGGTTTATTTTCCGCTTCGTTTTGTTTCGCTTTCCATTCATTGAAAACCCGCTGATTGATTTGAATAGCCTGACGCATCCATTTATAATTTGGCGTATTGTCATAATCATTATCGAAGCGATAAGCTCCTACTCCACCTTTATAACCTTCTCGCGGCATAGCAGCAGCCTGCTTCAGCAATTGACCTCCATTAGTGGCATACTTTTCAAAGTTCTCTGTGCAGATTATTTTCTTAGGATCAACGCCATAACCATCAAAACCGGGATTGGAACTACCATAACTTTGTATAATCCAATAATCGACATACTCATCCAATTCATGGGTAAGCCCATAAATATTTCCATCAATACAGATCATTTTATGTCCTTTACCTTCCGGATCGCTTTTCGGGCCAATGTAATTATTCATTTCTTTAACCAAATGAATCAAATGCTTATTCTGACTCAATGTGCCATCCATATCAAACACACCACTACCGATTTCCCAGTCTACATCATAACCGTCCCATTCGTTTGCATACAAAGAATCGCACAGAGCTTTGGCAAACTTCGCCAGACATGCATAATGGTTTTCACTTTCAAACTGACCTTCAAATCCCCAATATTTCCAACGGGCTTGTTTCTTCGCCGTTTCCAATTGAGCCGCCGACCAGCCTTCTTCCTCCGCTTGTTTTTCCACTTCGAGGTATACCGAATTTGGTGTCGCACCCTTACCAAGATAAGAAAGCAGACTTACCTGCAACAGTTTCGTTCCTTTCACCTTTTGCACAAACTCTTTATCTGCCTTCTGCTCCGGAGTGATTTCATAACGTCCTGGAGCGCCACTCCACATTGAAACAAAATCCATACTATCGGGCATAGCAGAGAGATATCCTCTTCGATAAGCTCCAGCAGGCGCCCAATTGGAATACCATCCGAAAGCTACGGGACGATTGTAATTCCAAGCAGTCGCCTTATAGGCGCGCAGATTGGCATAATATGCCTCACTCTCCGCATTGTTCATTGTGGCATACCCGCCTATATGGTCTATCTCAATATTCTCCACATCCATGCAAGAAGTTACCATCATGCCTGTCAATGGAATAATATATAACAATTTTCTTAATGATTTCATATTCTTCATCTGTATTAAAATGATACATGTAGGTTATCTCTTACAATCCCACCACAAACGGGTAGAAGACTTATCTTCGCCACCTGCACCGTTATTGAACAACTTCAAGGCTGCTTCATAAATAGCCTTTCCCTCGTTAGTCTGAGAAAAACTGGTAGGATAAATCATACGGCGAATACCGCCCTCAAGAGTTGCGCCTTGCACTGCTCCTTTCAAAGTCTTAATGACATTCAACTTCGGATAACCGGTTCTTCTCCATTCCGTCCACGCTTCCTGTCCGTTAGGAAACAAAGCAATCCACTTCTGAATCATAATTTTTTCCAACTTCTGCTCTGTTGTTCCTTCAAACTTGGCAGTAGTCTCACACGGAGCAGAAAGTGTTTGCCCATACTGATAATGGGAAAAAACATATGCCCGAGGTGACAAATTGGAATTCATATAATCGTCTACAGGATCGGTCACACCATTCTCCTGAAAAGACATATCAATGCCCTGTTTATACCATGAATTCGCACTGCCGAAACCTTCCCACACTAAAGCTGCTTCCGCACGCAAAAAATAAACTTCCGATGCACGCAGCCAATATGTAGGAGTTCCACTTTGAATATTGGGCTTTGAGCAAGATTTGTAGATGTCATTCTGCGCATTGGCATGCCCTGCCGGCACCGCTTGATACGTTTTTCCGTCGAAAGCCTCAACACCATAAGAGGCATTACCATCCATCGGCAAAAAATAAACGCTCAAACGCGGGTCTTCATATCCCATCAGATAAGAAAAGATGGAAGAACCCATACGAGCTTCATTATAGTTGCCTGCCAACCATTCAATGTTGTTGCGGAAAGTCATACCCGCTCCTTGACTCATTTGAGCCGCATCATCCTTAGCCGTCATCACGCCAATAGAATGATTCACTGCTTGAGTAGCATACTTTTTCGCCAGTTCCGCATCAGCGAAGCGGACACGCATAGCCAAACGAAGCATCAGCGAATTGCCGTATTTCACCCATTTGGTAGCATCTCCGGCATATACCGCATCATAAGCGCCCATTACATTCACCCCATTTTCCGCCTTTTCCGTTAATTCTTCAATGGCTGCGGTCAATTCTTCAAACATCGCCGTATACACCTCTTTCTCCGAATCGAACGGAATGTTCATTGTAGCGTCCGCCGCATGAGAATAAGGCATCGGACCGAAACTTTCAAGTGTCTTGTGCCAAGCGGAAATCTTCAGAATTTGAGCCAAAGCAAAGACTTCGGGCGTACCATTTTTCTCGGACGCTATTTTCAATTTCTTCCAAGGATCAAGAGCATTGGTATAAGACTGTGTATAGGTCGCTTTTATCCAATTGTCCAACAAATAATAAGTAGTATTGTTACTACCTGCGTTCCAACCGTTACTGTTGTTCTCGCCAAAAAATCCACTCCAATTATCGGCCGACAGATGATAAGCTATTTGATATTCATTGATAACATCTGTATCATCAGCCTGTGTGCCTACGGGAATCACTGTCCGTTGCATAGCTGTAATCAGCCCTCCGACTTCAAAACCATCCATCGCACCTTCTCCGTCGCTCATCTCAAATTGGTTGGTATTGATTTCTTCAAAATTGCATGAGGCAAATAGCGTCATTGCGCATATCACCGCTAATAGTTTAAAATGATTCATTTTTCTCATAATAAAGAAGGTGTATTATAATTTAAATTTAATACCGAAGCCAAAGCTACGAACACTCGGTTGCATAAAATAATCATTACCTTGTCCGTAAGTACTAGTGGAAGGAGTCAGTTCCGGATCGAACGGAGCTTCGCAATACAACATCCAAGGATTGTTGGCTATAAACGAAACTGTAACATCTTTCAACACGTTACCAAACCACTTATTAGGCATAGTATAGCTAAAGGTAAGTTCTTGCAAACGAATATTGGTGGCACTGTATACATAGTAACCGGAAGTTTCATAATTTCCCGTACCTGTCATCTGATAATAAGACTTCGCATCTACCAGACCTTGTCCCTTCAACAATACGCCTCCCGCTTCACGAGCCTCAGCCGAACGTTTGGATACACCGAAACGATCAAGCAATGCCTCTGTAGAAGAGGTCACCACGCCTCCAAAACGTCCGTTGATCTGGAATCCGAGCCCAAAGCCTTTGTATGTCAACATATTACTCCATCCCATATTGAAATCAGGAGAAGTTTTTCCCAAATAAACGGGTTCCCCCTTTTCCATTCCAAAGGTTCCGTCGCTCTTTACCTCAACATATCCCAAGTGGTCTTTCTTCAAGAAGGTGTTGGCATAAATATCGTGGATACTTCCGCCTTCTTTCAAGATGACACGACCACCATCCTTCAAAACCTCCGGAATATTAATCGGTTCATCCATCAAATCCGTATGATAGTTTTCAACCATCTCCTTAATCTCGTTTATATTACGAGAGAATGTCAATGTTGAAGAGATTCCTAATCCGAACTTAAACTGATCGGAATAGCTTAATGAAGCCTCCCAACCACGATTTTCCACATTACCGGCCTGCAAATAAATCTGCTTGTATCCGGTAAATTCCGGAAGATCACCCAAGAAAGTCTGATTGTATGTATTAGAATGATAGTAGGTTACCTCCGCACTTAATTTATTCCACAACTTCAGACTTAATCCAAATTCGTATGACTTTGTACGTTCTGCCTTGAAATCAGTAAACGGATAGATACCGGTAGGATCTAATGCACCACCCACAATAGGGGTAGTTACCGTACCCGGAGTCAGTCCCGAACGGGATACAGGCGCACCGACTTCCGTATACGAACCGCGAACTTTCAGGTAAGAGATAAATTCGGGCAATTTGACCATCTCGGAAATAATCCCGGACAGACCGATTGAGGGATAGAAGAAAGATTCTTCATCGGTATTCACCAAACGTGAATTCCAGTCATTACGTCCGGTCAGCGTCAAATAAAGCATACTCTTCCAACCAAGTTCCAAATTGGCAAAAACAGCATGATTACGTACACGACTATCACCACCCTTTTCTGAGATACGACCATTAGCCGGATCGATATTAGAAGCCGCAAATTTATTGGGCACTCCCAATAATGTCCCTTTGTATCCTCTCTCCAATGCCCAATAGTTAGAATAGTTCCAACCCGCATTGGCAGAAATACTGAAATCAGCTATATGTTTATTTACGTTCAACATAAAGTCGGCATATTCCTGACGGTCTTCATAGTTATTGTATCCATACAGTCCTTTCTTTCCTTCCGCAAATTTATCGTCGGATGAAGCGTAAATCTTGCGTTCAAACAATACATGTGTGTCATCCATTCTGAAACGGGCTGTCGCATTCAACCAATCGGTAATATTATAAGTCAACCCTACGTTGAACATATAACGACTCTTTTCATTCGTAGCTACATTGCGATAAGCAGTCCAGTAAGGGTTCTGTGAAGCATATACCGGATCTGCCACCGGCCAATACTGAACCGGAAGTTGGCGACTTTCATCGAAATGTTCGAATGACTTAATTCCATTAAAGTCTTCACCACGAGGGAACAAATAGGCGGCCATCACCGGATTCCAATATTGTCCTTGCGATACCATATTCTTGTCTTTCTGTTTCACATACGACGCACCTAAATCGAGTTGTAATTTATCATTAAGGAAAGTTGCCGTATTACGGATTGTGAAATTCAAACGATCATATTCATTATTAGGTACAATACCTTTGGAATTGGTAGAAGAAACAGAAGCAAAAGTCTGATTCGATTTCGTACCGGTGGTCAACGTAACCGAATTAATAAAGTTTGTTCCGGTATTAAAGAAATCCTTCTTAGGATCATAACTTGTAGGAGTCAACAGTTTCTCACCCCAGCTTTCATACATATCTTTTTTGTTACCATACGTATTTTGAAACTCAGGAGTCATATAAGCTTTGCTGAACTCTGAAGAAGAAGAGAACTGCACTGAAAGTTTTCCTTCTTTTCCTTTTTTAGTGGTAATCAAAATTACACCGTTAGCGGCACTACTACCATACAACGCAGCAGCCGAAGGACCACTCAAAACAGAAAGACTTTCAATATCTTCGGGATTGAAGTCGGCGATTCCTTCTGTTCCGGCCTTACCTTCACCCATAATACCACTGTCGGTATTTCCCATATTGGTATTGAACAAAGGAATACCGTCCACCACATACAAAGCATTGTTATCACCTTCAATAGATTTTGCACCACGCATTACAACACGTGTCGCACCACCAACTCCACTAGCACTTTTGTTAATACTCACTCCGGCTATCTTACCGTTCAGCGAGTTTACGAAGTTAGCATCTTTTACTGTAGTCAGAGCATCTCCCTTGACTTGTTGTACATTGTAAGACAACGCCTTTTCTGCACGTTTGATACCCAATGCCGTCACAACAACTTCATCGAGCACTTCTGTATCCTGCTTCATTACAACCGGATAGAAATCTTTCTTGGAAACAGGAATTATCTGTGCAGCATATCCGATATAAGATACTTTGAGAATAGATTTCTCTGCCGCCTTGATCGTAAAGTTACCATCGAAATCGGTAATCGTACCTGTAGAACTACCATCCACAGATATATTTACTCCAATCAACGGTTCACCGCTTTCATCAGTAACCTTTCCTTTGATATTTTTAAGGGTTTGTGCAACTACAGGCTTCTTTTCAGCTATTATGATGTAGTTACCTTGAATCTGGAATGAAAAGCCCGTCCCTTTTAAGATGGTATCAAGTGCGGTCTCGAGGGATGCATTCTGCAAGTTTAACTGGGCTATTACTTTTCCTTTTAATTCGGAATCACTATAATTTATAGACTTTTTGGACTGTTTTTCCACAGTTTTTAAGGCATCAATGACAGTGATGTTCTTCTGCTGGATAGTTATTTTACTATCATTTTGAGCCAAAGCGAAAGTCTGTATAAGAATAAGACTTAAAAAAGTGAGAAAGACCCGCTTATGAGCTATTTTTTCTGCTATTTTTTCGTAGATTTGTAGCATCTTTAGTATTAGTTAATTGGTTATTATTCTAGGATCATTCAGAATAGCGTCAATATTACGCTAATATTAAAAGAGATTGATTTCATATCCGGGAGGAACGGCCATTCCTTCCGGGTATTTTTTTGCATTACGTATTAAATTTAAAAGGTTCTACAATATATTTATTCTTTACTAGTTACATAGCACTTATTTCCCTTGATAACATAGTTTACATTTCCTACAACTTGCGATATAATCTTCATAACTTCCTCCAGATTCGCCTGTTTGGAGAAGCGGAAACTATATGTATTCTTTTTCAAGCTATGAAGGCTATATACAAAAGCATAAGGAAATTTGCGTTCAAGACTTGTAAAAATATCCTCCAGATACATATTACTAAAAACCAATTCCCCACGTTGCCATGCCGTCACATCATCTATCTCAGGCATCCGCAGATTGTGCGCTTTCGTATGTTTGTCATATACCAACTGTTCATTAGGCTTTAAAATAATATTGGACAGCAAGTTATTGAATTCAACTTTCACACTACCTTCCAGCAAAGTAGCCATCAGTTCGCTATTTTCCGGATAAGCATTTACATTAAATTCAGTACCTAAAGCAGTAACTTGATAATCATTGGCCTTTACAATGAAAGGATGCTTCTTATCCGGTTTCACTTTAAAGTTGGCCTCACCAATCAAATATACGCTTCTAGTCTCTCCTGTAAATTTTTCCGGATATAGTAGTATACTCTTCGAATTCAGCATGACATATGTACCATCCGGTAATGTAAGTTCACGAATTTCCGCTGTCGGTATATAGCATTCAACTAAATCTTTTTCCGGCCGTTCCTTTTCCAACATCAAATAAATAGAAACGGATGAGACTGCTAACAAGAAAATAGCTGCAGCTCTCCATATAAGCAACTGGTAATTTCTACGTGAAGTGATAGACTGCATTCCCAGATTCTGCCGCATTCGTTGTATTGATTGTTGCATGCCATCAGGCACTTTCTGCTCTCCGGCTTGTTTCCATAGCTCACGAAGAGCCTCACTCTTTTCATCAACATGCTCCTCATCAGCCAACCACTGTTGCACTTTCTTCTGTGTTCCGGCTGAATAGCTATTATGGCCGAATAATTCTACGAGTTGTTGAATATAATTTTTCATGAATCTTTTTCTTTCTTTTTTGGGCTTTATACAATAAATACAACTACTACATACATACTACTTAAAAATATTAGAGAAAAAAAATAAAAAAGAGGAGTACCTTCTTTAATTCGATCAATGCCAAATAAACCTGATGCTCTATTGTTCGGATAGAAACATCGAGTTTATCAGCTATTTCTTTATGACTTAATCCCCTGAAACGACTAAGTTCGAATATCAACCTCCGACGCTTCGGCATTTTCTCCAGGGTGAGTTGAATAATCATCAACATCTCCTTATAATATACGTTATTCAAGATCTCTTCCTTTTCTGTTAATTCATAAAGAAGAGTCTTCTCTATAACTTCCGACTGATATTCCTGTTCTACCTGTTGATGTTTAAAGATATTCAGAACTATATTTCTAGTCATTATAAAAATATAATTGTCTAGTTCTTTATCATTATCCAGCCACAACTCAGGCTGCAACCAGAGCTTACAGAAAACATCTTGAGCCACATCTTCTGCATCCGCTTCCGATTTTAGCAGCATTTGAGCAAAGTTCTTTACCTTTGGAAAATTTACAGTGAAAAACCTCTGAAACTTTAATTCAATCTGCCTGTCATTATTCTCCATCTCTCTAATATTTTTCAGTGTTAGCGGTTAAATCAAATATTACATATATTTAGGTCTAAGGAATGATTCAATATAATATTATACATTAAATCATAATCTAAAAGCAAAATAAAAGATTAATAACACAATAAAAAAATATTATAACTCTTTTTTGGTTTATTTCTTCCAAGCAGCTATCATATAGAGCTTTCCAGAAAATAAATAAAATGTATATTATACACCCATAAAAATAAAAAGGCTTCATGAATCAATGATTCATGAAGCCTTATAAAGAATACTCGTACTCGAAGCGGGAATCAGGAATTAAACCCACATACAACGCAAATAAAATCTAATACACTGATACACATATTTATAAATATTAATCTTTTGAACCAAATTGCATTTTTGTGGTGCAATATTGCAGTTCAGTGGTGCAATTTTTATATATTTGCACCACATTAAATAATGGTATGTTATGAAAGGATTAACATTATTCAGAAGAACCACAAAATCAGAGGGAACCATCAAACTCAGATTCCGATTAAGAGACGGGCGTGGAGTTGACCTTTACCATAAGAGTGAGATAAAGGCCGACCTTAAAGATTTATCAAAGTTCGAAGATGACGGCACACTTCGTCCTAAGGTCTCTATCTACAACCATGAACTCAAAGAGAAAATAGATAAAGAAATAAAAGCGATTGAGGCCGCATATATAGAGTTATGTGGAAAGATGGATAAAAGTCTTATAACAGCAGATCTATTTGAAGAAACAATTAGCCGGTGCCTGCATCCAGAAGATTATATCGCAATAACAAAAGAGGAAACTTTGTTGGAAAGATACAACCGATTTATCAAAGAGGGATTCCGTGACGGCACTTTTGCAGAAAAAAGAGTCCTTCAATACAATGGTCTCTACAAGGAACTGAAGCGATACTTGACTATACACAATCAGACCAACATATTACCGAAGCATTTTACAGCTGACGATTTAATGGATTTACGTATTTTCCTTTTTGAAGAGCATAAATATGTAGATAAATACCCATCGCTCTATGCCGATGTTAAACAACAGTGCTTGCCCACCAAAGAACGTGCGCAAAATACAGTGGCCATAAAATTAAGGATGTTACAGGCTTTCTATACAGAATTGGAAGAACGAGACGAAATAGAAGTGTCCCCATTCAGAAAACTTGGTAGAAATAGAAGAAAAGCCGTAATGAAAGAAAGCTATGATGCGCCTATTTATCTGCTACAGGAAGAACTTTTAAAGGTTATGAACACTGAAGTACCGGAAGTTTTACAGGAAGCGAAAGAATGTTTTCTACTTCAATGCGCTTTTGGAAGTCGTATTGAAGATTACAAAGCTCTCAGCATGGATAAAGTTACAGTAAGTACTGATGGTATTCCATATTTACGTTATCTACCACAAAAGACCCTAAAAAGCAACGAGCATAAGGATGAAGTGGAAATCCCTATCGTAAGATATGCGTTAGACTTAATAAAGAAATAGCAATTCAACTTTCCTATTCTTAAATATGTTACGGGCAAGAGCGGTTATAACGTGAAAATCAGAAGATTGCTCGAATATTGCCAGATAGGCAGAGAGGTAAGAATCTTCGATGAAAAGTCTTCTGAAAATATCTATAAGCCTCTTTACTCTATGGGTAGTAGCAAAATTTGTCGTAAAACACATATAGATATGTTGACAAAGGTACAAGTCAACATGTATGTTTCAGGACATCACAAAGAAGGGAGCAACGCAGTTAAACACTATTCTTCCTTATCCCTAAAAGACCGTTTTATCCTAATGAGTGCTGCATACAAACAACCACTTTATAAGGTTGACAAGGAACTTAACATAATAGAAGAAGTATAGTCAACACTCAACATTTTGCATTAAAAATAGAATCGGGCACACAATCAAATGTTAAAGATTGTTGTCCGATTTTTTGTGTTTAGTGGACAATACCCCCTTTCTTCTATTGGCAAAAATGTGGCAAATAATGTGGCACAAAGTGTAAACAGCTATTGGATACTCATATTTTATTCAATTATGCTAACTTGTCATGATATCGTCTAAATTCACTCAAACATCTGGACACTACTCTGATTATTATGTAGCAAACGATGTGGAACGGTTCTGGCATTTTCCCTTTTTAGTATTTGGCAAAAGTTTATCTATTCAGCTTATTATCAATTTATTAAGTAATATTTCAAGCCTTTGCATATCAATTTTAGCATATTACATTTGCAGCGTCAAAGCCGTTATTTCATCATTGTAACGAGTGGAGACCCAAGTGGGTGCAGCGGTGAATGTATCACCAATGATGGCTGCCAACAAACCCACTCTCACAAATATGATGAACGAATTCAACAAAAGCACACAGACACTAATGATTGTCTCTAAGGATGATTTAGAAAATGTTGTTCAAAACGCAGTTAACCGTCTATTGGAGAAGCGAGAAAACAAGCCAGAAGTGTATTTAAGCGTGGAAGAGACAGCTAGAAGACTAAAAGTTGACCGTTCTACTCTTTGGCGCTGGAACAAGGATGGATACCTGACCACTACAAAAGTAGGCAATAAGGTACGCTACAAATTATCCGATGTGGAACGTATTCAGAAAGGGGAAGTTTATGAATGAGACAAGAATTACCGCAAAAGGAATCATGGAAGATGCGGACAAGCTGATAAATCAAGTCTGCAAGTCTCAGTTTCCGGTTGAGATATTCCCCACAATGATTCGTAAAATCATCTGGAAAATGAAAGAAGCATTGACTTATCCGGTGGACTATACAGCCTCAAGTATGTTAGTTGCCATAGCAGTAGGCATAGGTAACACTCATGCATTGAAATTCAAAAGTGAATGGACAGTTAAAGATATCCTCTATATGGCGCTTGTTGGAAGACCTGGTGCAAACAAAAGCCATCCCCTTCGTACGGTTCTACGTCCATATTTTGAATTTGATATGGAGCAATACCGAAAATTTAGCGAGGAACTGAATCGCTACAACAAGATTATGGAAATGAACAAGAAGGAACGGCTAGAACAGGGATATGAGACAGCCCCCACATCGCCCGTTCGCAAACGCTTCTTGGTATCTGATATCACACAGGAAGCAATGGTCAAGGCTCTTGCCGAGAATCGTAGGGGGATATGTTTATACATGGATGAACTTCAAGCTTGGGTAAAAAATTTTACCCGTTACAGTAATGGTTCCGAAGAACAGTTTTACATTTCTCTTTTTAACGGAAGCTTCTATATATCTGACCGAAAAGGAGATACAAACAACAATTGCATCGACGACCCTTTTGCTTGTATCATTGGGACAATACAACCGACCATTCTTACTGAAATGCTCAAAGGGAGTAAAAGCAACAATGGCTTTGCCGAAAGAATTCTGTTTGCAATTCCAGAAGAACAAGAAAAATCCTATTGGAATGATACAGACATGGACGCTTCCTATTACGATGATTGGCATAATATCATTCAAAAACTCATTCACTTGAAAATTTCAACAGATGAAACGGGCCGCGTAATACCAACAACAATAGAATATGAGCCAGAAGCAAAGAAACTTCTACTGGAATGGCAGCGAAACTGGACTGATATGATTAACGAGGAAGAGTCAGACAAAAAGAAAGGTATCTATAGCAAATTTGAGATATTCATTCACCGCTTTTGTATCATTATCCAAGTCTGCAAATGGCTTTGTAATGAAGGAAGCGCAGATAAAGTGGATTTTGACACGGTTACTAAAGCTATCAAACTGGTAGATTACTACAAAGGAACTGCTTTATTGGTTAACGACATGATGAATGGAATATTTCTAACTGCCAAGCAGAAAGAACTATTGGACAAACTCCCAGAAGAATTCAGCCGTGCAGAAGGATTGGAGATAGCAATACAACAGGAATGGAATCCAAGCACATTCGACAGGTTCTTAAAAAAGGCAAGCACTAAATACCTTATTCATCGGCATGGGCACTATCAAAAGGCACTTGACAAAATGCCAAATTGACAAATTCATGGTCGATTTTAGCATTTTAGCAATTTGGCAATCACAAAAACTTAATGCATATGACGAATTATAGATTCATATTAGAACCATATAACAGGAGTAAAAGAAACCGCTACACTTGTCCAAGTTGCGGAAAAAAGTTTCAATTCTCACGCTATATTGACATTGAAAGCAGTATTGAATTTCCTGACTATGTGGGTAAATGCAATCGCGAGAACAAATGCGGTTATCACTATTCCCCATCTATGTATTTCGACAAGAATCCAAACGAAAGGGAAAAGACAAGAGAACAATCTTTCTCTCCCCCTACCACAAAGGATGTAAAACCTTTTACACCAGAAGCAATGGACGCATCATTTATTGACAGACGGATTATGGAACAGTCGCTACGTCATTACGAACGCAACAACCTATATGTATATCTGTGTGGACAACTCGGAACAAAAACCGCCATCCAACAAATGCAAATGTATCATGTTGGTACAGCCAAAAAATGGGGTAATTCTACTGTATTTTGGCAAGTGGACACAGAAGGCAGAGTACATACAGGTAAAGTCATGCTCTATAATCCAAATACCGGCAAACGTGTAAAAGAACCATATGCTAAAATCTCATGGGTTCATACGATACTTAACCTTCCCGCTTTTACACTCAACCAATGTTTCTTTGGTGAACACCTGCTGGCCGGCAATAATAAACCAATAGCCATTGTTGAGAGTGAAAAAACCGCCATCATAGCTTCCGTTTATATACCTAATTATATATGGTTAGCCACAGGAGGGAAGAATGGCTGTTTTAATGAACACCACATTGACATTCTTTGTGGCAGGAATGTGGTCCTCTTTCCGGACATCGGCATGGAAGATGAATGGCAAAAGAAAGCATGCTTGATGAGACGAAAAGGCATCAACGTTATACTGTCTGACTATTTGGGTCAGCATGCAAGTGCAGAGGAAAAAGAAAACGGATATGACATTGCAGATTATCTGATAAAAGAAAAGTCTGGTGAAGCCATATTACAAAGTATGTGCCAGAAAAATCCCTCTCTTAAGAAGTTGATAGAACTCCTCAATTTGGAATTGGTAGACTTCCATTTCGAGAGCAAATAAAGAAGATTCAATCCTTATAAATCTGAATAAAAATGGAGTGACAGAGGAATGTAGTTTTTTCGGCTGGCAAGTTTATGTTTTGGTAATCCCAAAACCTTGAATCAACCGCTCCTCACACTCCACAACCAACAAACTTTCAACCGAAAAAAAGAAATGAACGATAAGAACAAAGGCGGAAGACCGCAATTAACGAGAGTAGAAAAACGTAGTGAAATCTTCACTATCAAATGTACACCCATAGAGAAACATACGATTAAAGGAAAGGCTAAAATGTCTGGGGTCAAACCAGCAGAGTACATCAGAGAATGTGCAGTAAATGGAAGCATAAAATCCAGATTGACTTCGGAAGAAATAAAATACATAAGGGCATTAGCCGGTATGGCAAACAATCTGAACCAACTGGCCAAGAACGCAAATACCTACGGCTATCATCATGTGGCAACAGAGGCCGATCATTTGATGAGCGAAGTGGATAACATTATTAAAAAGATTAGAGGATGATTGCAAAGATTATGAAACGAAGCAGTTTTGGCGGTGTCGTAAATTACGTCTTTAAAGATGGTAAAGACGCTAAACTGTTGGCATCTGATGGTGTCCGCTCAAATACTCTACAGAACATCATTGCATGCTTCAACGACCAGGCTTCGCAAAACAGCAAAGTGAGAAACATAGTTGGACACACCGCGCTGAGTTTTAGCGAGAAGGATAAGCACCAATTGAATGACGAACGAATGGTTCAAATTGCACATGACTATATGGAAAAGATGGGAATCAAAAACACGCAATACATCATTGTCCGTCATTTTGATAGAGACCATCCACATATACATATTGTGTACAATCGTGTGGACAACGATGGCCATACGATTAGTGATAGTAATGACCAAATCCGGAGTGCCGCTATTTGCAAACAGATTACCTTACAGTATGGATTATACATGCCAAAAGGTAAAGAAAAAGTTAAGGTACATAGGTTACGTGGTGTGAACAAAGAGAAATTTCATCTGTACGCAACCATCTTAGATGTTTTACATGATTGTAATAATTGGGATAACTTCCAACGCAGACTTGAAAGAAGAGGAATTGCTATTTCATTCCGGAGAAATGAGAATGGCAATATACATGGTATATGCTTTACCAAGAATGGCCATACTTATAGTGGTTCAAAAATCGACCGTAGTTTGGGGTATAACAAATTGGTCGGTCTATTGGGCCAAATTAATCAGTCCCAAGTGAATCAAAAAGAATATTACCATTACGAAAATACTCATGTATACCAAGAGACATTGGACGATGGGAGAATCATCAGAATCTATGAACCAGAAATTTCAAGTTCCGATAGTGGTCCTTCATTTGGACATAATATTGCCAATGCAGCTATAGAATTTGTATTGCAACCTCACGATGTACCCACATCCGGTGGAGGTGGCGGAAGTACCTCAGAGGACGAGGACAATGAGAAAGAAAACAAGAATAACAAACCACGTAAATTTAGAAGAAGATGAAAAAAGATAATGAAAATGCGGCTCTCCTGTCCATGTTTGATGAGCTGGTAGACGAGGTTAAAAAGAACCGACAAGCAATAGCACAATTACAAAACACTATTCAACGTCATGACATTGGGAAAATCGTAGATGAATCCATTTATGTTGCACTCAATGAAAAGTTTCCTAATAAATCTCAATTGGAAAAGGACGAAGAAACCAAACGGTACCATCAAGCTATGGCAACGTGGACAACCCAAAGAGAAAAGAATCTTTTTAACCAATACATAAAGCCAACACTAACACCTCTCAATGGAATTGAAAAGAAAATTGAAACCGCAACAAGGAGTATCGTCAATGAATACCGCAAGGAACGGGAATCTCAAAAGATGGCATACTACAAAACAATAACGATAATCTTTCTCTGTTCACTACTTTTGATTTCGATACTCATAATTTGTCTATTATAAATGAGATTCGATAGCATAAAACATACTTTGCTATCGGACTTTTATTCAAAAATAACCCTATTTGATGAAAAATTTATCACTAACATTCTTTAATATAGCAGATAATTACTATTTTTGCGTTTGACGCAATAAAAATGGCAGAAATCATGAAAGATTTGAATCGTATAAAAGTAGTTCTCGTGGAAAAAAAGAGAACCAATAAGTGGTTGGCAGAGCAATTAGGGAAAGACCCTGCAACCATATCCAAATGGTGTACCAACTCTTCTCAACCCGACTTGGCAACTTTGGCTAGAGTAGCTGCATTACTTGAAGTTGACGTAAAAGATCTTTTGAATTCCACACAACCAAAAGATAATTTCATAATCATACAACAAAAGTCGTGATATGACAAAGTTATATATTGAGCAAATACTGAAAATGAGAATGGCTGTTTATCAAGCAGGCATTAAAGTTGGTATTTGGAAAGACATTAACCTATTAGGAGCTTCTGACATGATGAATTATATATTCACCAAGTCAGGACAAATAGCATATTACAACTTAATTGTAGAATATATGCGTAAAGAACACGATGTTATTACAGGTGGTTCTTATTTCCTATACAAAATGCCAGTTCAAATAGAGAAGGAAATCATGGATTTTTTAAAGAACGGTTCTATTGATTTCACATCTTTAATTCAGGATCCAGAAGAATACCTCCAATCTATGGACACAATTGTTACAGACCATTGTTTCACCACGATAAACATAGGTTCTTTTACTTTAAATGAAATTGACTCCATATTGCGTTTGTGTGCGTCGCATTATCGCTATTCATTTCAGTACGGAGTAAAATCATATCCTTATTTTGATTGACCAATGAGAGAGACAACATATAATAGTAATCTGGCTAAAGGTTGTGGTATGATAGAGGAAACCTTGACTTTGTTATCCCTTTATGATGAAGGGATGACAAAAGCGACTTTGGTTGATTACGTTCATCAAAACAACTCGTTGAGCAAATGTACAGAAAAACGAAGTAAGGATATTGTCAACTTGGTATTCTATCCTCGTTTTATGAAATGCGATTCCCGTATTCCGTCTTGGCTGAAAGCAATCCGTAATCGTGGTGTCATGCTTCCTCAGTTCAAACAATTATTGATGTTGTACTGTGCAAGAGACAATGCAATCATGTACGATTATATTGTCTCACAGTTAAATGTACTAAGAGCATCTGGAAACAATCATATAAAAAGGGAAGATATACGGCAATATATAGATAGTGTTGTTGCAGAAGGAAAAGCATCATGGGGTGAATCCATCTGCCATAAACAAACCAGCTATATCAAGGCTGTATTAATGGATTTTGATTTAGTTGACAAAAGAAATAATATTTTACCATACGAAATCGCAAATACTACAGTCCTCTACCTAATGCATGAATTGCATTTTAGAGGATTCTCTGACATGGCAATCTGGCACCATGAAGATTGGGTTCTATTTGGATTGGACAAATATCAAGTACAAGAGAAAATAATGAATTTGAATCTTAAAGGAGGCTATATTGCACAATGTTCTGGAGAGTTGTTGACAATATCGTGGAATTATCAAACTATGGAGGAGTTTATCAATGGGGCAATATGATGATAAAATAGAAAAGGCTCTTCAATATCTGAAGAATCCAAGTCGTATCACACCTACCGGCTATAGTCCAATCGTATATGTGGTATATCAACCGGAAGATATGTTAATGGTGCGAAGCATCATTGATACATTCTTATGTGCTAAAGCTGATTTCTACGGATTCAAAGCCCATATTATATCTATGGGAGAATTATTAGACAAGTACATCAACAACCATGACTATCGTGAAATCTGGACAGACCCAAGTGTCAACGAAGATGAAATGTATAATAGCATCAAACAAGAAATCGTATCCGATGGATATTTGGAAAAATCCATTCTTCAAATCCACGATGAATTGTTGGCTGATGGCAATGCTTTGTTAGTCATTAAAGATGTAGAGATGTTACATCCCTTTTATATGATGGGAGTTATTGAAAACAAAATCTACAATAAGATAAAAGTACCTATACTTGTATTTTATCCCGGTGAAACACAAGGTACTGCACGTTCTTTTCTTGGTTTATATAATCAAGATGGTAATTACCGTTCCATTAACTTTTAAAAGTCCGACCTATGCATAAGATACAAGATCTTTTCGACCCGACCAAACAACTTAATAGAACCATTGAAAGCGTGGTTACGTTTGGAGCCAATACAGAACAAGATTTAAGTTCAGAAATTCGTGAATATGTGGTAACAGACAAACTTCATAAAAACTATGAAGATGTAATAACGGATTTGCAGACTGCATTTGATGATTCCAGCAAAGAAGTCGGAATATGGGTATCTGGATTTTATGGATCCGGAAAGAGTTCATTTGCGAAATATCTTGGTCTGTCATTCGACAAGAGTGTAATGATTGACGGTGTATCATTTGGTGACAAATTGATGAGTCGTATCCAGGATACTGCCATCACGGCTATGCATCGAACCATCATATCACGCCATAACCCACAAGTGGTAATGATTGACCTCAGCACGCAATCTGTTGCTGGTAAAATCGCAAACGTTAGCGACATCGTTTACTATGAAACATTGAAATTACTGGGTGTAACCAAGTGTACAGACCAAAAGGTTATGTGTTTCATTGACTTATTGCATAGCGAAGGTAAATATGAAGAATTTTGCCGATTGGTAGAAACAGAAAAGAATAAATCCTGGGAATCGGTAGAATCCAACGACCTTGCTGCCAATCTTATTGCAGCTAATCTTGCTCCTCGCGTACTTCCTGCTTATTTTCCAGATAGTGCAAGTTTCAAGAATATTAATTTGAGTAGTGCATTGAATGAAAAAGAACGTTTTGTTCGACTACATAAATTGGTTAAGGAGAAAACAGGAAAAGACAAAATCATTTATGTATTGGATGAAGTTGGTCAATATGTCGCATCCAACGTTGATTTGATTTTGAACGTTCAAGGCATGATGCAAATTTTCAAGGATGAATTCCGTGGTGATGTTTGGGTTATTGCAACAGCACAGCAAACTTTGACAGAAGACAATCGTCAGGCCCAACTCAACTCCAACGAACTTTTCCGTCTGAACGACCGATTCCCCGTTAAAGTGGATATTGAAGCAAATGACATCAAGGAGATTATCACAAAACGTTTATTGGGTAAATCCAAAGACGGAAGTGATTATCTCAAACGTTTGTTCTCGCAGAATGAAGGTTTACTCAAAAATAGTATCCATCTAACTTTGCAAGAACGAAGCATCTATAATCAATTGCTGACTGACGAGACATTTACCAATCTCTATCCGTTCTTGCCTGTTCACATTGATATCTTATTGTCTTTACTGCAGAAGTTAGCTAGTAGAACGGGGGGGGTCGGCTTACGTTCAGTCATTCGTTTGATTCGCGATATCTTGGTAGATAACCATCTTGCAGATGCCACAATAGGCCAGCTTGCCGGTCCAGAACATTTCTATGATGTGCTCCATTCCGACATGGAGCGTAATTCAGCGAAAGAGATTGTGATTTCAGCTGATAAAGCCATATCCATATTCAACGGAGATAAATTGGCTGTCCGTATCTGCAAGACAATTGCGGTCATGCAGTTACTCGATGATTTTAATTTGTCTTTCGACAACCTATGTGCCTTGTTATACAACAACGTGGGTAGCACTTTTGACAAATCAAAGGTTCGTGAAGCGATTGAAAGAATCATGGATTCTACCAGTGTAACTCTTCAAGAGATTGATGGTAAATATCAATTTATGACCAATGCCATTTTGAGCATACGTGAAGAACGAAATAAGATTATCCCTCGAGATGCAGAGAAGGCTGATGTTCTTCAAGAACAATTAAAGGATATGCTTTCTCCAGCTCCTTCTGTCAATGTATATTCCAGCAAAACCATCACTGCCGGAGTCGAACTGACTGAGAGAAACCGTCCTTATAATATTCATCCAACAACAAGCGGTTTGAAACTGAACATCCGTTTTGTTGATGGTAGTGCTTTTGATGAAACTCATCAGCAATTATTGACAGAAAGTACTCGCCAAGAAAATAACCGCACACTTTATTGGTTATGCACTTTGGCTAAAGATAAGGAAACGATATTACAGGAAATCGTACGAAGTCAAAATATCAAGAATCGACATCAAAACGAAACAAATAAAGAGATACAGGCTTACTTGCGTGCTCAAACAGACTTTGCCGATGAAAAAAAGAGAGAGTTGAACAAAATCCTGCGTGAGGCACAAGCCAATAGTGAAGTTATCTTCCGTGGTTCGCCACAACAGGTTAATGGCGAGACATACAAGACGGTTGCGCTGAAAACCATTGCCGAAAAGGTATTTGAGAAATACCCTTTGGCTTCAAGCAATATGAAGGGAGACTGCGTCAACAAATTGGCTTCATACGGAGATTTGACAACTATACCAGACGCTCTGAATCCATTTAAGATCATCAAGAAAACAGATGGTACCATTGACGTCTCTCATCCGGCAATCTCTGAAATAAAGGATTATATTGCTACGCTCAATGAAGTGACCGGCTCTGAAATTATGAACCGATTTGAGCGCGATCCTTATGGATGGTCAAAAGACACTATCCGCTATATTGTTGCACTCATGCTGAAAGCAAACATTATCCAGATTCGTGTTGCAGGAAAGAATGTTACAGTCTTTGGTGATACAGCTGTTGAAGCGATGGCGACTAATAATAGTTTCAACAAGATTAGTGTTCTACTTAACACGGAAGGAGCTCTTACCACAACAGAATTGTTGAAGGCAGCACAGAGTATGACTGGTTTATTCAATAGTTCACGAGTCGCACCTGTCAAAGACCAAATTGCGAAAGAAGCATACAAAAAGATTAAATTGTATTTACAAAAATTCAATCGACTATTGCCCGATTTCGAGGTCTTGAAATTAGATGGTGAATCCATTGTTCGCCAAGCAATCAACTATGCACAACGTATCATTGACAGCGAAGGTGGTGAGGCGGCATTCTTGTTGGGTAAGGATGTCGACTGCCAAAAGGCTTTTAAATACGTGATGGATATCATAAAATGCAACGAACAAGCTTCTCTCATTAACCATCTGAAGCATATCAACCATTTGGCAAATGAATCTCATACTCTTCCTGAAGTTGAGCAACTGGCAGACTACATCAAGCATGTCAATGATGTGCGCCAATTGTATCATGAATACATTGCCAATCCGGATTTGCATCTGATAGTCTCTAATATTACAGATCTACGCAATCAGTTTGATGCATACCTCAATCAAGCTTGTATCGAATTCCAGACACAGACAGAAAAATTGTTGGATGAAAGTCGCACGACAATGAAGAGTATGCCAGAGTATGCAAAGTTGGATGACAAGCAACGTACTCAGATCGATACTCAGCTTGATGGTTTAAGCATTGAGTGCACTCATCCTTCTATTAGTAATCTGCGCGAAATGATCAATAAGTTTGTGACTTATTATCTACCATCTGGAAGTATTAAGACAATAGAGAATAGAATCAGGCAATATGCTGCAGACAATGCACCTGCAGTAAAGGTTATACCGACACCTCCCACTTCTCCTCAAAAAGGTGCTACCCAAGAGGATGATGCGACCAAACCAAACAAAGTGGAAGAGCCAACCTATCAGCCTAAACGCTTGCAAGTGAAACGAAAGATTACAACTCGAACAGAATTGCAACAGGTAATTGATCAACTGACTTCGTTATTGGGCGAAATCAGTGACAACAGTCCTGTTGAATTTAATTTTAATGAAGATTAACCCCTTAAGTTACGACTATGATTTCACAAGGTGGTAAGAAAATATTGGAACGATTTGTCAGCACAGCCAAGAATTTGCTAATGCAAAATATCACAGAATTATTGCAACAGCATTATGGTATTTGGGCTGACGGACATACCATTGCCGTAGAGAAACTGGCCAATCAAGATACAGACATCGTACATACAGCACGTATGCTTCGTGAACGTCTGAAGCACTTGCAAGCTGCGCTTCCGGAAACAGAAGAAGACAAAGATAGATTGGCTGTTGGTCAATTGATAGCCGAGCAGGCATTTACCCAGCTCAACCGATTCTGTGCACTTCGCATGTGCGAGGAACGTGACCTAATATTGGAAAGCATACGTGGTGGTTATGATGCGGTAGGATTCCAAAGCTATGATGCCATTGCTCAGACGATAGGTGTATCTAAATACAACAGATACAGATGGTACCTTCATAGTATCTTCGATGAACTGAGCATTGAATTGCCAGCCGTGTTCGACCGTTATTCGCCCTACGGATTAGTGTTTCCCGATGAAAGCACTTTGTTGAAATTGATAGAGTTGATTAACGACAGCCAACTATCCGATTGGTATGACGAACAGAACGGAACCACTGTCAACTTCTGGAAGGAAGACGAAACATTGGGGTGGATGTTCCAATACTACAATTCATTGGAAGAACGTCGCAAGATGCGTGATGAGAGCAACAAACCTCGCAATAGTCGTGAAATGGCGGTACGCAACCAATTCTTTACACCGGAATATGTGGTGCGTTTCCTAACCGACAACTCTTTAGGACGCATTTGGTATGAAATGACAGGCGGACAAAGCCGTATTGGCGAAGAACAATGCCAATATATGGTGCGCCGTCCCAATGAAGAAATGAAGGAACGTGCCATCAAGGAACCGACAGAAATACTTTCACTTGACCCTACGTGTGGTAGTATGCATTTCGGACTTTATCTTTATGAGGTTTATGAATATATCTATACCGACGCATGGGATAATTACCCTGAGCTATTGCATAAATATAGAGAGTTACATACCCGTGAGAGTTTCTTGCGAGAAGTGCCTCGTCTGATTCTGACCCACAACATTTATGGTTGTGAGATTGATCCACGTGCCCTTCAGATAGCTGCACTTAGTCTTTGGCTCCGCGCCCAGCGCAGTTATGGTGAAATGGGAATTGATGCCACCGAACGACCACTCATTACCAAAAGTAATCTCGTGTTGGCTGAAGCAATGCCTGGCAACAAACGTTTGCTAAAGGGGTTGATGGAAGAGTTGGATGCACCTATGCAGCGTCTTATCACCAAGATATGGGATAAGATGAAGTTCGTGGGTGAAGCTGGTTTGCTTTTCAAAATGGAGAAGGAAATAGAAGAGGACATCGAGTATTTGCGTAAGAACTGGAGCAAAGTAAACCAAAGTCGCAATGCCGACCTCTTTGCCACCGAAGAAGAACGAGCACGTATCGATGCGGAGAATGAAGCTCGCAAATTGCTTCGTCAGAACAAATCGGCATTCTTCGAAGAGATAACCGACCGTCTTAAAGAGGCATTGGAACAATTGTCAGCTAAATTGAGTGAAGAAGAAGGTTACGAAAATGCGCTCTTTAGCGAAGACGCCACCCGTGGTTTCGCATTTATTGAGCTTTGCCAAAAGCGGTTCGATTGTATTGTGATGAATCCACCGTTTGGTGAAGGTAGTGAGAACACCAGTAGTTATCTGGATAATAACTATCCGGCTTGGTGTCGCAATTTGGTTTGTGCATTCTTTGACCGTATGCAGGAAATGCTTGATGCAGATGGGCGATTGGGAGCAATCTTTGACCGCACCGTAATGATAAAGTCAAGCTATGAGGATTTCCGTAAACGTAATCTTTGTGGATACATCACCAACTGTGCAGATATCGGCTGGGGAGTGCTTGATGCGAGTGTAGAAACATCTACTTTAGTTCTCAATAAACACTCTTCAGATGTTGAAGGAGTATTTATGGATATTCTTGATGTTAATGCAGAAGAAAAGAATGCCCAACTTATTGCTTTGATTCATGCAATGTGTGATGGAGATGAAGTTAAGTGGAGCTATATAGCATCATCTAAAGATTTTGCGAACTTGCCGAACGCTATAATAGGTTATTATTTCGATGTAAACATATTAAGTGTTTTCAAAATGCAAAATATGGAAGAACGGAATCTGGTTTCTAAAAAAGGTCATGATTTGGCTGCAAATATTTACCCTAGATTATACTACGAAATAACAAATACCCTTGGATTCTCTTTAATGTATAATGGAGGTGCTTTTTCTATGTTTTATTTTCCTTATAACGATGTTGTATTTTGGAATGAAGAGATTATAAGAAATAATTCTCTTTGTAATCTTAGAAGTCTTCATCTCCAAAAACTTGGAACTGTCGGATATGGAAAGAGAGGTGACATATTAGATGCACATGTTTTAAAAAAAGGATTCATTTTTACACGTGAAGGTATTGGCGTTCCCAATTTATCAATATCTGATGGTTATAGTGCTCTTGCTTATTTAAATTCGATAGTAGCACAATATACAATTAATTTATATTGTGCACAACATAAGGGTAATGGATATGTGAATATACTTCCTATGCCCGATTACGACAAAAGTCTGTCTGATATTGAAAGTATAGTTAATTCCATCATTGATATTAAACGCCATTGGTTTAGCCTTGATGAAACCAATTTGGAATATCATGGACTTATTGCACAGATGAGTATCAGCGATAGTATTGAAGATAGCATCAATCGAATGCAAGAAGGCATCACTGCTGATTATCAACACTATCAAGAGCTTGTGAAAGAGAATGATAACCTCTGGATGGATTTAGCAAACATAGACCGCGAAAGTGAATTCCGCCAGACATTAAATGAATATAAGAACCGTCGTCCATACGAGGAATTGCTCTCTATTGATAATGCCAGCAACCAGAACATCATCGACAAAAAGGTGATAGCACAAGAGATTGTACAAGAATTGGTGGGTATGGCATTTGGCAGATGGGACACAGCATACGCCCAAAAAGTAAAGCAGATACCTGAGTTCGGTGATGTGTTTGACGCATTGCCTTTTATGCCAACCGTAAGCCTAAGCGAAATACCTTCGGATTATGCGTTGCAAATCCCTGAAGACGGCATTTTGAATAACCAAGCAGATAGTCCTGATAGTCTTGTCAATCGTGTTCGCGATGTGATGCAACATATTTGGGGAAAGCATGCCGACGAACTGGAATACGAATTGTGCCAATTGATAGGATGCAAGAACCTGCAAGTCTATTTTGAAGCACCAACCGGTTTCTTCGACTACCATTTCAAACGATACACCAAAAGTCGTCGCAAGGCTCCTATCTATTGGCCGTTATCAAGTGAAGATGGTTCATATACTTATTGGGTATATTATCCAAAGTTGTCAAGAAATACACTACCTTCGCTCTTGATTAAGCTCCGCAGTGAGGATGAACAATTGCGTAGTGGCATCAATGCAGCAATGGCAGGTCATGACAAGGCGCAAGAATCCTCCCTTCGGGCCAAACAAGCGCAGGTGGAAGGCATGATGGAAGAAATCAACCAGATTCTTGCATCCGGTTACGAGCCAAATCATGATGATGGAGTGCCCGTAACATCAGCACCAATGCTTAAGCTGGTAGCACACCGAGGATGGAACAACGAATGTAAGGACAATTTGGAAAAACTCACAAAAGGAGAATACGACTGGAGCCACCTTGCCATGAGTATGTTTCCAGCCCGTGTCACCCAAAAAGCCAAGAAAGACTGGTGTCTTGCCCTTACTCACGGTTTGGAACATCTTTGTGAAAACAAGCCTAAGGAAAAGAAAGCGAGAAAGAAAAAAGATAATAATCAAACTTTATTTTAAAATATAGATATATGAGAATTAATACTATTAAAATAAAGAATTTCAGAGGATTTGAAGATAAATCTTTTGAATTTGACAGTAGAATGAATGTTGTATTAGGTAATAATACAACCGGTAAAACAACTTTGCTTCATGCTGTCCAGATTGCCTTAGGGGCATATTTACAAGCTCTAACTTTGATTCCTGGAGGTAAATATTTCAGCAGAAATTTTCTCAAAGGAGATCAAGTTCGCAAATATAGTGAATCAACGAAAAGTTTTTTGCTTGATGAACAGAAACCGAGCATTGAGGTTAATGCAGACTATTATGTAGGAAGAATTGCTTTGGGAACAAAAGATTATTCAGAGCAAATAAAAAATATAACTTGGCTTAGAGAAGGTTCTAAAAACTCAAGAAAGAATAATGGAGAACTGATGGATGAAGTTTACTACATGGAACAGCAAAGACGCAATGCTGATGCTACAAAAGTGAACTCCATATTTCCTTTGATGTTGTCATTTGGTGCAACACGTCTTCAGAACAATTATAACGGTGCCGAGAAGACCAAGGCCAGAGCATCACGCGAAGAAAAAGCATATAAATGTGCTCTTGATGAACAGGTTGATTTCAAATCTGCCTTTGATTGGATATATTCTTATGAAAAGAATATTTTGAAAGAATTGGAATTTGAAGGCACTGATGAAGCCTTTATTCAAGCTATAAAAGAGGCAATACCTGCCATCAAGCAGATTTTCATTGATAAAAAGAATGATGAGTTCACCGCCCAGATCCAAATGACAGGAGATTTAACACCTAGATGGCTTACATACGATATGATGAGTGACGGTTTCAAGTCAATGATAAATATTGTTGCTGAAATTGCTTATCGTTGTATTGAATTAAACGGTTTTTTGGGGAAAGATGCTGTAAAAAAGACTCCAGGCATTGTTATGATAGATGAAGTAGACCTATATCTACATCCTCATTGGCAACAACACATTCTTGAAGACTTACAGAAAGCATTCCCTATGTTTCAATTTATTGTCACCACTCACTCTCCATTTATTGTACAGAGTGTTGACACTAATAATATTATTACTCTTGATGCTAAAGTATCACCTATTTCTCCAAGCAATAGAGGGATTGAAGAAATCATGGTTGCAGAAATGGGACTTGATATTGATATAAGTAACCGCAGTGAAAAATATCGCAAAAAATATGATTTAGCACATAGGTATTATCAATTGGTGAAAAATGGACGAGAAGGAACCGAAGAGGCCAACTATGTAAAAAGTGAATTAAATAAACTTGAAGCGGAGTCAAAAATGTTCCATGATCCTGCTTTTGAAGCTGCATTAAGACTTAAAAGAGGAGATTTATGAGACCGGTAACGAAAAAAACTATTGGGGAAAGTATTATGCTGGGAAATGGAACCACGCATGTAATACAAGAAGAATATAAGCCTTATGGTAATGCTAGACCTATTCTCCTGACCAATCTTGGTCGTTACTGCTCATATTGTGAGCAGGCGTTTCTGTGTGGTTCAAATCTACAAACTGAACACATTCAACCAAAAGGTTTAGATGTTAATGGTATAAAACCATATGCAGAATTATCAACCAAATGGGAGAATTTTTTATTAGGATGCGCAACTTGCAATGGTAAAGGTAATAAAGGTGATAAAAATGTGGTATTTGAAGATATTCATCTTCCACATAGAAATAATACATATTTAAGTCTCGTATACAAGGAGGCAGGTGTAGTTATTCCTAATCCGAAATTAGAAGGAAAATCTTTGGCAAATGCTGAAGCATTAATTAGTCTCGTAGGATTGGATAAAGAAGATTTAGATACAGATGGGCGATGTGGAATGAGACGTGAGGTTTGGGAGAAAGCAATCATGTATCTAAATGATTATGAAAACGGAGAAATAAAACTCCGGCATTTAATAGATTACATAAAGGTGTCAGGTTGCTGGTCTATATGGTTTACTGTTTTCAGTGGTCATGATGAAGTTAGAAAAGCACTCATAGAGGAATTTCCAGGAACAGCTAAAGAATGTTTTGATGCAAACAATCATTATGAACCAGTAAATCGTAATCCCAAAAATGCAATAGATCCTGTTTAATTTTTAAGATATGGATATACAAGGATATATACTTGATCATTGGCAAGCAAAGATGAAGCCAGAAACACCTGTCATTATCATATATGATAAAGAAGGGGTTTACTATGACTTATTGCCGATAGCCATAGAAAAAGGATTTAAGGTGATTGATACAACCAAAGGAGCACTCCATGCCCGATTGTCTGCATCACGATTCTGGTGCAATGACTTATCCATAGACAAAAACGTTCAGATGATCATATATCGTCAGCGTCCAATGCCAACCAATAACAGAAGTTGGGTAGAAGAGCCTTTTTCTTGTTTTATGAAAAGTGCCTGTATATTTCCATATGGTCCACAAGACACTTATGAAAATATTTGCAGAACATTTCTACCCTCTAAGCAACAAGACTTGGACAAACTTTTTGCAAATGGCTCTACTTCATTTAATATGATTAATGCGTTGCTTGATGGTGCCGCATATCCTGAGCTAGAACAATTGACAGGAGGAAAGAGCATTTCTGAAATAACCGTAGGATTATTGGCGCTTGATGAGTGCACAAATATGAACTGGCAGAAAGAGTGGAGAATTCTTGCAGAAGTACAATTCCCACGACTTGACTGTACTGGTGTCTCACTTAATGAAGTGCAAAATAAACTGTGGACATATCTTTTGTTTAGCGAATTTGTATTCGACCTTCCTGGAGCATTACCTGAAAACCTAAAAAGTGTACCAATGGCTCCTGTTGAGATGAAGGAAAAAGTTTATATGATTTGTGATAAACTCAGAAATCAAATCAATCTCCGGGAGACATACGTTAGAATTGCTAATAAAGTGTCTGAACAGTTGAAGCTGTCAGAAGTTTTTGTGAAAGCAAAACATTTAGGTGAAAGAGTTACCTTTAACTTTGAAAACAGCGTTGAATACAACCGCTTTATTGACTATATAAAAGCAGGAGATATACAAGAAGCCACACGTTTGATTAGCAAGAACGAAAGCGGTGTATGGTATCAAGAAGAGCAAGAGGTTTCTAATTATTGGAAATTGGCACAGCATATAGTTGACCTCATGCAATGTATCAATAATGGAATTGAGACAGATGGAACATTAGCTGATCTTATCGAATGGTACACAAATGTAGGTTGTGTTGCCGATAATGCATTTCGTAAATTCCATACAGACAAACTCGGAATGTTGCATCTCCCTAAACAAGCTGATGAACTTACCAATCTTATCAATAAACATTATCGTGAATTTACAGAAAGAGGAGTTAAAGCATATCAGCAGCTCATTATAGACATAAAGGATTATCCAAAATTAAGAAACCAGGGCTACATTCAATTCGTCAAGCCTGCAATAAAAAATGGCAAACGAGTGGTTTTTGTGATGGTCGATGCATTCCGATATGAAATGGGTAAAACATTTGCAAAGAGTATTGAACGTAACTTCATGGAACGCGTAGAATGTTTGTCCCGCATATCCTATCTACCATCAATTACTCGATTCGGAATGGCCAGTCATATGGGAGATATATCAGTAAGAAACATCCAAGGGAAATTACAACCATTTATTGGAGAGCAAATGGTGTCAACTCCTGAGGACCGTATTACATGGTTAAAAGCAGATACAAACATTGAAGTTCAAGATTTCCGATTAGAAGAATTTAATTCAGCTAAGGTAAATGATAGAACACGACTGCTTGTTGTTAGGAGTGTTAGCATTGATTCAGCAGGCGAAAATGACAAATTGAATGGACTTGCTACCATGGAGCGCGAACAAATACGTTTGGCAAAACTATTAGACGATTGCAAACGATTGAAGTTTGATGAAGCCATAATTGTTGCCGACCATGGGTTTATGATTCAACCATCATTCAATGTGGGTGATTTGATAAATAAACCGAAGGGAAGCGATATTTCCATTGAAGAATCGCGTGTTATTGCTGGTAATTTGAATGATTCAAACGATACTTTATCTCTTACAACCACTCAATTAGGTAATGATATGGAGGTAATGAAGTTGAGTTATGCTAAAGATTATACAGTATTTACACGTGGTGAAATCTATTATCATGAAGGGCTATCACTTCAGGAGAATGTGGTACCTATTATAAGAGTAAAACTTCAGGAAGAAAAGAAACGACAATCCTTCCAAGTATCACTATCATATAAGGGTAAAAATGGTGGAACAATTTTCAGCAGAAGGCCACTGATTGATATTAATACAACATTTGCAAATTTGTTTGCAGATGATGTAATAATGAAGTTGAAAGTCACAGGAGATAATGATTGTGAAATTGGAGAGGCTGAAGATCGTTTCTATGATAGTGTCACAGGACTTATCCGTATTCCTTCTGGTGCTACAAGCGTTCGTCAGTTAATTAATATACGAGATGAATATCATGGAAATACTGTGACAATAACAGCTCTTGACACAGAGACGAATGCCACCCTTTCTACATTAAGGTTAAACTTTGAAAATGATTAAGACATGGATGCTTTAGATATAAAATTGAATGAGGCTTTTCCTGGAAAAGTTGTCAGAAAAGATTTGTTGCATGAAATCAAACGTGCAGTGAATGTTCCTTCGTTTGTTTTGGAATTTCTGCTTTCACGTTATTGTGCGAGTGAAGATCCTGAAGAGATAGAAGAGGGTAAAAAAGCTGTGCTTCAAACAATAGAGAAATGCTATGTAAGACCAGATGAATCCAACAAAGCACAAGCTATTGTTGAGCAGAAGAAGCGTCATAAGTTCATTGATAAAATACATGTCAAGTATGTAGAACGAGAAAAGCGCTATTGGGCAGAGATGGAAAACTTTGCTTCCAAACGTATTGCCATCAATCCCAATTTCTATCAAGAGAACGAAAAGTTATTGGAGAGCGGCATTTGGGCAGAAGTGACATTAGCTTATAATGAAATCCAAGAGGATGATTATGCTTTCTTTATTGAGGACTTACGTCCGATACAGATTGCCCATTTTGATGAGCAGAAGTTCTTTAAAGGTAGAGAACACTTTACTACTGATGAATGGATAGATGTGCTTATACGTAGCATTGGTATCAATCCTGATTGGTTAGCAGAACGTTCCCGTAAATTATTGGGTGACAAAAATGGACGAAGATTAAAATTTCATATTCTATCACGATTCCTTCCATTGGTTCAAAGTAATTACAATAGCATAGAACTGGGAGGAAGAAGTACCGGTAAATCTTACTTCTATTCTGAATTTTCACCCTACTCAACTTTGCTTTCAGGTGGTCAAGCTTCTACAGCCACATTGCTATACAACAATCAACGTAAACAAGTTGGTGCTGTCGGCTTTTGGGACAATGTCGCATTTGATGAAGTAGCCAAGATGAAAATTAAAGATGCAGATACAGTCCAAATCATGAAAGACTATATGGCTAATGGACGTTTTTCGCGTGGTCGTGAAGTAACAGGCTATGCCAGTTTCTCTTTTGTGGGTAACTTTGACCTAAACATCCCACGAATCGTGAATAGTTATGATCATGATTTACTTGTAACACTTCCTGAAGCTTTTGACTTAGCTGTTATTGACCGCATCTACAATTATATTCCAGGCTGGGAAATTCCAAAGATTGATGATAGTGCATACAACAACAACTTTGGTTTGATTACCGACTACATGTCTGAAGCCCTTCATTATCTATTTGTACATGATAGTGACTATGTTGGTGTTGTAAATTCAAGATTAAAGAAGGGTGACAACATTGAAGGACGAGATAATAAAGCTCTACAAAAAACTGTTTCAGGTTTTATCAAGCTACTCTTCCCTACAGGCCAACCCACAGACGAGGAGTTTGATGAAATCGTAGAATATGCCATTGAAGGTCGCCGCCGTGTAAAAGAACAATTGAATAAGCGTAAACCAGATGAAGAGTATGCTCGAATCAATATGTCTTACATAAATAAAGACGGGAACAAAGTTGTAGTATACTGTCCTGAAAGCAAATATTCGGAAGCAACTCAAAATCCACGTAAGGATTTGAATGTGGAAGTCCTTACAAAACCTATAGTGGAAGAAGTCAAACCGGTTGTGGATCAAAGCATAGTTTTGCCTATTCATTCTGCTATAGCACCAATTGTTGATAGTAGTCCAAAAGAAAAGACTATTGACATTCAATATGGAGACATTGGTTATGGATATGATGACCTCTTTGCAGAGTATTTAAAGGGGGCTTCAATCGTAATGCTTGAAGAACCTTATTTGGGCAACGGATTCCAGATTGTCAACCTTGTTCGTTTTATAGAGTTATTGGTCAAAATTGGCGATTGTAAAGCATTCCGTCTGATTACAAAGCCGGGGGAAACACCGGAAGAATCGGCATCTATCAGTGACAATCTGAAACGAATAAAAGAAACGTTAGGTGAAATGGATGGTAACATCATGTCTTTTGAATATGAGTTTGATGAAAACTCTCATGATCGTTACATCCGTACAAGTAATAATTGGGACATTACTTTAGGCCGTGGATTGCATTTCTATCAGAACATGAACCCGAATAAAGATAGTCGCAATTTCTTCCAAATGGGGACTTACGATTTGTCATTGCGACCTTGTTTAAAAGCTCGATTTACGTTTATGAAAAGGGATGCTCAAGAATAATATCAATTAGTATGACAATAGAAACATTACTCCCCAAGAAATTGGATAAAACAGATGATTCCTATAAATCTGTTTTAGACTTAAACGAAGCATTATCTTCTGCAGAACAGGAACATATAAGAAATATTGCTCTTACTGGGCCATTTGGCTCTGGTAAGAGTTCTGTTCTTATCACTCTCATGGAAGATTTTGCAGAGGGGCGTAATTATCTACCAATATCTCTTGCGACATTACAAGCAAATGAAGAAGAAATCGATTTACATGAATCAGAAGAAGAGTCTAATACTCAGACTCCTAAAAAGTCCGAAAAAGACGATGTAGATTCTGATAATAAAGATGTATCTAGAAAAGAAAAACAAATAGAGAATCTAAATCGTAAAATCGAATATAGTATTCTTCAGCAGCTTATATATAGAGAAGAGACTAAGACAGTTCCTAACTCTCGTTTTAGGAGAATTACACATTTATCAAAATGGGGGCTGTTTAAGTATCCTTTTTGTATTGTTCTTTCTATAGTTTGTTTTTTTATCGTTTTCGAACCATCTTTTGCAAAAGTAGATACTCTATACAATCTTTTCAATTGGGGTTATCCATGGAATTTGGCATTTGATTTAATTGCAACAGCTTGGCTATTGTTAATGCTATTTGTGGCCGTACGCTATGTGTTAAAGTCATACAGCAATTCAAAACTAAATAAATTAAATCTCAAAGATGGAGAAATTGAGGTCGTAGAGAATAATTCCATTTTTAACAGACATCTCGATGAAATTTTATACTTTTTTCAAGTAACCCAATATAATATTGTTATTATTGAAGATTTAGATCGGTTTGGTACACCAAATATTTTCTTGAAATTACGTGAACTAAATCAGCTTATAAATGAATCTAAAATTGTTAATAGACATATAACCTTTATTTATGCCGTAAAGGATGATATATTTAAAGATGAAGAAAGAACAAAATTTTTTGATTATATTACAACTGTAATACCTATTATAAATCCTTCAAATTCTAAAGACAAACTTAAACATGCTTTAGAAGAAAAAGGATGTGGTTCAGATGGAATCACGGATGATGATCTATCTGAAATGGCTATTTTTTTATTCAAGACATGCGAATCTTGACTAATATTGTCAACGAATACAAGCAGTATAGAGATAAACTATGCACATCTAAGGGGACAAAGCTAAATAAGACGAAGCTGTTGGCAATGATAGTATATAAGAATTACTATCCGCAAGATTTTGCTTTACTACATCGCAGACAAGGAAAAGTTTATGAATGTATTAGTAAGAAAAGATTATTTGTAGAAGAAGCGTTGAAAATAATAGATGGACGTAAAGAAAAACTTTCCGAGAATGAAAAAACCTATATAAACACGTTACACCTCAATCTTAAAGAATTAAGATTGCTATTCTTATACGAATTTCGTAATAATGCCAATAAAAGGTTAGTAACCATTAAAATTAATAATGCTTATCGGAGTTTAGAGGATATAGCAGATAATGATGGTTTCTTTGAAGAATTATTGTCATTAAAAACCATTAACTATGAATATTATTACAATTATTATAATGTAACCACTAGCTCGCAAAGTGTGGATTTGCCGACACTAATGAATGAACTTCATTATACTGAAAGAATAGAAATGTTGAAGTATGGTGCAGAAAACTTCAAAAAAGAATACGAGAATATAAAAAAAGAAATTATTTCAATCAAGTCCTTAAAATTGAAAGTTTTATTAAACAAATATAATTTAGGGATGAATCAAATATATCAACAAATTCATTTGTCAGATATGCAAGACGTATTTATCCGTAGAGGGTATATTGACGAAGAATACTATGATTACATTTCCTATTTTTATCCTGGAATGGTTTCTCTAGAAGATAGAGAGTTATTATTAAATATAAAGAGACAGATAAATCAACCTTATGATTACCACATAGACAAAATAGAAAATTTTGTCAAAGAACTTAAAGAATACATGTTTGAAAGTGATGCAATACTC
>NZ_JH114331.1:409412-411165 GCF_000157095.2 Bacteroides sp. D1 | reverse complement strand
CATCAAAAAGTATCCATAAAGAGATGTTCAATCATTTTATGTATCGCTTAGAACGGAATGATGCACCCCTTCAGTTCTTGTCTCAATATTATATAGAAGGAAAACAACAAAATAAAGTTTTTGCACATTATATAGAGTTTGATAATTCATGGAATAGCATTATTAATTGGAATAATAATACCGAAAAGAACAATCTGATAGAAGCATATTTAAAATATAGCTCTAAAATAACAACAGATATCCAAAAATGGATTAATGCCAATTACAAATTCTTAGTAGAACATTTAGAAGAAATTACTTTAGAAAAAACGCAGACATTAGTTGCAAACAGTTGTTTTACTGATCTTTGTGATGGTTCTGATGATTTACTCAATTATATTGTTAAGCACCGTTGTTTTAAAGTCAACTTAAACAATCTCGTAATAGTTACAAAACATCTTTCCAAAGGATTAGCTATTCCATCTTTTAATAATTTGAATTATACTAGAATTAAAGGGACAAACAATGACTCTTTTATAGGATATGTTGAAGATAATATTTCCACTGTTATATTAGAACTTAAGGATGAAAATAAGGATGAAAGTCCTGAAAGTCTTTTATATATTTTAAATTCTCCTAGTATTACAGAAGATAGCAAAAATAAATACTTAAGTGGTCAAAACTATCATATAGATGGTTTTGTGGAAATACTTGATGAAAATATGTATGATGTGGCTATTGAAACGCGAATAATATTACCAACATGGGAAAATGTTTCATACTACTATACTTACAAAAAATGTCTGTCTGATACATTGAGTGGATATATAAATCATTATGCAAATGAACTATCCCTGATGAAATGTTCTGATTCCATAGAAAATAAGAATCTTCTATATGCATCCCTTTTGGGAGGTACAGAATTAGCTATATCTAATTATAGTTTGCTGACAACGTCATTTGACGGTTTATTTCCACAAATAGCATTGTTAGAACATTTAGAGAAAGAACGCCTAATTATTCTTATTAAAGCAGGAAAAGTCCCATTTAATCAAGAAACAATAACCATCATTAATAAAACACTTTCATTTGCAGACTACATCATATATTATTCTCATGAGTTCGCAAAGAAACTTGATTATAACTATAAATTTAGCAGAAGTAACGCTATAGAAATTTTAAAGTATGGTAACTTCTCTTTGGATGATAAATATAATATTATAGGTATATTACCTTATGATATTTTAAAGGGTTCACAAATATTAGCAAATATAGCCATCGAAGTGTTTAATCATAAACATGAAGTAAACGTTAATGATGAAGTTTTAGTGAATTTAATAGGAGTGTCAAACAATATTGCTTTAAAGGTACAATTAATCACACGTCTTATTAGAAAAGGATATACTAACCATGACAATATTACACATCTTGTCTCTGCTATTGATGAAAATTATATAGATGTTTGTGATAAAGGGAAAAAAGCGAAATTACCGAATAACGAATTGAATCTTCAATTCCTAACAGCTTTAGAAGATATTGGGGCTCAGTTGTAATTCTTGGGGGATTAAATTTAGTCAATTCCCTTCATGCATATACCTTTGCTAGCCTAAAAAGGAAGAAGCTCATATCCACTACTCCTCTAAATGATGCCCTAAATGCTTTGATTTTAGCATTAAATGCTTCCGCTGCTGCATTTGTACTCCTGTTCACAAAGAAGTTCAGAATCCTTTCATAATGATTCTCAATAGAGTTTGCTACTGTTGTGAATGTATCG
>NZ_JH114331.1:321981-409312 GCF_000157095.2 Bacteroides sp. D1 | reverse complement strand
CCACGGATAGGGAAGTCCTGAACTTCAATCTCAGGGAGGAAACCTTTTGAGTGAAGATGGAGATCAGAGTACTCAGCAGGAATAGTGGCTTTCTCCTCTAAATAAAGAATAAAGCAAGTATCCTGAGAAACATGATTGACTAGGGTAAAGTAATCAAGGATTCCTGAAGGCAAGAACAAGCTTAAAGAAGCAACAGGATCAATCGTTTGGGAAGAGGATGTTTTCATGATGCAAAAATAAGAATTTTAACGCAATCCCCCAAGGTTTCAGACTGAGCCGATATTGGATTTATATCTTCGAAGAGAGAAGAAAAAGATGGAGAATATTTGAGAGTTTATCATAAATCACAAAAAAACAATTAAATATTCCAATCTTCCATAATCAGGTTTTCTTTACTTCAAAATAAGAATGAAACAAAACAGAAATATTTTTCAGTGGTGCAAATGTGGTGCAATTGTATAAAAAGAAAATCGCAAGCGGTTAATTACTAACTACTTGCGATTTTTCTTTGTACTCGAAGCGGGACTTGAACCCGCACAGCCGCAATGGCCAAAGGATTTTAAGTCCTTCGTGTCTACCATTCCACCATTCGAGCATCCTTTCAAAGAAAGAGCGGAAAACGAGACTCGAACTCGCGACCCTAACCTTGGCAAGGTTATGCTCTACCAACTGAGCTATTTCCGCGTTTTTTCAACGGGTGCAAAGATAAGTAGTTTACTTGTTTCTGCCAAATCTTTTCGGAGGAAAGTTTAAAAAACTATCCTCAGAAAGTTTATTTTATCTTCCAAGCAGTGCTTTCTCCGCTTTCTCCATTCCACAAAAGTTGAATCCATCAATCACTTGCTGCATCAATGCGGAGATTTCTGCATTACAAAGGTTACCAATACTACCTTCATGAGTATGGTGTACTTCTTTAGTATGCGAGAATTTACCTGCTTCAATATCCAAACCTACCTTTTTATATGCATCACGGAAAGGCATACCTTCACGTGCCAAACGATTTACCTCTTCCACACTAAAAATAAGAAGGTATTTGTCATCATCAAGAATATGTTCATTTACCTTTATTTCATTCATGATATAGGTTGTCATCTGCAAACAGTCTTTCAGTTCCTGAAAAGCAGGAAGGAAAACTTCTTTGATAATCTGCAAATCACGAAAATAGCCGGAAGGCAGATTGTTCGCAATCATCATAATCTGTTGGGGAAGCGATTGCAATTTATTGCATTTAGCACGTGTCAGTTCAAACACATCAGGATTCTTCTTATGAGGCATAATGCTGGATCCTGTGGTGCAGTCATCGGGCAACTTGACGAAACCGAAGTTTTGACTGTTAAACATACAGGCGTCAAAAGCTAATTTGGAGATTGTTCCGGCAATCGTAGCCAATGCAAAAGCAACATTGCGTTCCATCTTTCCACGCCCCATTTGAGCATATACAACATTGTAATCCATTGAATCAAAACCTAATAAGTCAGTCGTCATGGTACGGTTCAGAGGAAAAGACGAACCATATCCGGCTGCTGAACCTAACGGATTACGATTGCACATTTTAAATGCTGCCTGCAAAAACAGCATATCGTCCATAAGACTCTCGGCGTAGGCACCAAACCACAAGCCAAAAGAAGAAGGCATTGCAATCTGCAGGTGTGTATACCCCGGCATCAAAACGTTTTTATATCGTTCGCTCTGACGGATCAAGACATGAAAAAGTTGTTCTACTGCCTCGGCAACCTCTTTAATTTGCGTACGGGTAAAAAGTTTCAAGTCCAACAGAACCTGATCATTTCTGGAACGGCCACTATGTATTTTCTTTCCGATATCACCCAAACGACGGGTCAACATCAATTCTACCTGCGAATGTACATCTTCCACCCCGTCTTCTATCACAAATTCACCTTTTTCGGCCGAGGCATAAATACTCTTCAATTCCACCAGCAACTGGTCCAGTTCTTCTTTCGTCAACAACCCAATGCTTTCAAGCATCGTAATATGAGCCATAGAACCAAGCACATCATGCTTGGCTAAATAAAGATCCATCTCACGATCACGACCTACCGTGAAACGTTCGATATCCTTATTTACCTGTACGGACTTCTCCCAAAGTTTCTGTGCCATAAAAAAAAGTTTAATATTCAATAACTGCCAGCATATCAACCATCTTCTCCAAACCTTCCTGGAGAGGTTTCTGCACCATTGCTTTCATAAATGGATTAAGATCCATTCCGATAGTAACCTTCACTTTACACTCTTCTTCTGCAGTTTCAACCAGTTGAATCCACATATTAAAAGGAAGAGGAGAGTTAGTTGTTGCCAACTTTATACATTTACAAGGATCGCGCTCTACAATTTGCAAAGTCAATTGCCCAATAGGGGAAACACTAAAACACAACGTGTCCGAATCAAAACTCAAATCCTGCACCTTATCTTTTGGCAAACGGTCTTTGACTGCTTCCAGATTACTTAAATCCGAAAGTTTATTATATACGCGCTCCTGGCTGTAAGGTATTACCTTGACACTACTCTCAAAATTACTCATAAACTTCTATTAGTATAAAACAAAAAAAGAACAATCCGGCCAAATATTGTCCGAACAGTTCTTTTTACCAAATATGTTTGATCAAAAAATGAATCTTATTTTCCAGCATCCCAATGAGCAGGGTCTTTACGCCATTCGTTCAATGTCTGTATGTCTTCTTTTTCAATATAACCTGTACGAAGAGCAACATCAAGCACTGCTTCATAATTGGTCAACGTTACCAAAGTCACCTTCGCATTTTTGAATGCCTCTTCTGCTACCGGGAATCCATACGTATAAGCTGCAACCATACCGATTACTTCGCAACCATCGCGACGAATTGCTTCAACAGCCTTCAAACTACTACCACCTGTAGAAATCAAATCCTCTACGACTACGACTTTCATACCCGGACGAAGTTCACCTTCAATCAGGTTCTCCAATCCATGATCTTTGGGGGTAGAACGAACATACACGAACGGCAGATTCAATGCATCAGCCACTAAAGCTCCCTGCGGGATAGCACCTGTAGCCACACCAGCAATCGCATCCACCTGTCCGAATCGTTCCAATATCAGACGTGTAATTTCAATCTTCACAAAATTACGAAGAGAAGGATAGGACAGAGTTTTACGGTTGTCACAGTAAAAGGGGGATTTCCATCCAGAAGCCCATGTAAAAGGGTTAGCGGGTTGAAGTTTAATAGCTTTAATCTTCAACAGTTTCTCCGCAAATAGTCTCTCTAAGTTTTTCATAACTAAACTAACTATTAATTATTTGCCGCAAAAGTACAGAAATTGAACGAGAATAAAAAGAAGAATCCGTTTATTTTTTCAGTCAATTTGTTCCTCTTCATCGGGAATGTCGATACAACGCTTAATATCTTTCAGTTCAAAACCACGACTCATAGCGAATCGCATCAGCTTTCCATTCAATTCATAATCGTCTGCTGCATGGATACTTTTCCGTTTGGAAGCCAGCAGGTCACGCAGAATAGAAAGGTATTCTTCTTCATCAATTTCGTTCAGATAACGCCATGCCACATCAGATGGGATCTTCTTCATATAAAGCCCTTGGGCTATTTTCATTTTCCCCCACTTGGCAAAGCGGAACTTGTCATTCACAAAAGCTCTGCAGAAACGTTCATCATCGATAAACTTCTCTGATTCCAGTCGGTCAAGAATACGCGCAATGGTATCATAGGCAATTCCCCAACGTTGTAACTTCTCATTTATTTCTGCCCGGCAATGCTCGGCAGTGGAGCAGTAAGAGGCTACGCGATTCAAAGCCTCTTCATCAGTTAATTGTGCACTCATCGGTTAGCTGTAACTATTCTATCTTTTCCAAATATGTCTTTTATAACACGAACATCACGATATTGGTTCATTTCAAGTATGTGTGCTGTTTCCCGGCCATAGGCCTGGTTGATTTCAAAATAAAGTTTCCCACCCGGCAAGAGCAATTCACTTCCCAGACGGGCTATACGATTATAAAACCGTAAAGGATCCTCGTCAGGAACAAACAGGGCCAGCCCCGGTTCCCAATCAAGGACATTAGCGTCCATTTCGTTCTTTTCCGTTTCGGTCACATAAGGCGGATTGCTGACAATAACATCGAAAGACGGTATCTTTTCCCAGTCATCGGCCAGAACATCTCTTTGTAGAAATCTCACCCGAGCTTCCAAGGCGTCATTGTTTTTACGAGCAATAGCCAATGCTTCTTCCGAAATATCCCAAGCTTCTACTTCTGCATCCGGAAGTTTTTTATCCAAAGAGATCGCAATGCATCCGCTTCCCGTACCTATATCTAATAGACGACGAGCATTCGGATTCTCCTCTACTATTAGTTCTACAAGCTCCGCGGTCTCCGGCCGGGGAATCAGCACGCCGGAAGCAACCTTAAAATTCCTTCCACAAAACTCCGCAACACCACGAATGTACTGTATAGGTTCATTTTTCTGTAAACGGAATATAATGTTTTCTAATTCACGCTGTTTGCATTCGGATAAAATTATATCTTTGCCCATGTAAATATCGAGCGCATCTAAACCTAACATGTCGCAACAAATCAGCATCGAAAGGGCTTTTACCTCCTCCGGTGGATAGATTTCCTGCAAAGATTGGCGAATGTAAGCGGTGATACGATTCATATTTTCACAATTTCGGAGTGCAAAAGTAAGAATAATATGGCGAAGAGCACCAAAATGGAAGAAGAAAAATACATGAGACGTTGCATTGAGCTTGCAAAGAATGGGTTATGCAACGTATCTCCAAACCCGATGGTAGGGGCCGTTATCGTATGTGACGGGCGAATTATCGGCGAAGGTTACCACATTCGCTGTGGCGAGGCGCATGCGGAGGTTAATGCGATCCATTCTGTCAAAGATGAGTCATTATTGAAACGTTCTACGATTTATGTCAGTCTGGAGCCTTGTTCCCACTATGGGAAAACGCCTCCTTGTGCCGATCTTATTATAGAGAAGCAGATACCACGCATTGTTATCGGTTGTCAAGACCCTTTTTCAGAAGTGGCCGGACGGGGAATTCAGAAATTACGGGATGCCGGACGAGAAGTGTCAGTCGGTGTATTAGAGGAAGAATGTAAATCGCTGATTCGCCGTTTTATCACTTTTAATACACTTCACCGCCCTTTCATTACACTGAAATGGGCAGAATCAGCCGATCACTTTATTGATATAGAACGTACAGACGGAAAACCGATAGTCCTCTCCTCTCCTCTTACTTCCATGCTAGTGCATAAAAAAAGAGCGGAGGCGGATGCGATTATGGTAGGCAGGCGAACTGCTTTATTGGATAATCCGTCACTTACGGTACGCAACTGGTATGGGCACAACCCGATACGCGTTGTGTTAGATCGCACGCTATCCCTACCTAATGATTCACAAATATTCGATGGCAACGTGCCTACATTAATCTTTACTGAAAAGCAACAGCCAGAAAAAAAGAACATCACATATATCACCATCAACTTTAGCCATAACCCACTGAAACAGATCATGGAAGCATTGTATCAACGAAAAATACAATCATTATTGGTGGAAGGAGGCAGGCAATTGCTGCAATCATTCATTGATAATGAGCTATGGGATGAAGCCTATATCGAAAAGTGCCCCAGCCGGTTACACTCCGGTATTAAAGCACCTCAAATGGACGATAATTTTAGTTATTCGATAGAAGAACACTTCGAAAGACAAATTTGGCATTATGTTCGTCGATTATAGCTAAGATAGTTCTATTCAGGGGGTTTTACGTCGATAAAAACAGTGTTATTATCTATAATTTTATATAAAACTTACCTGTAATGTTCATTATCGGAAAAAATGTTTCTATTTTTGCAACTTGTAAATAAACACAATCTTTCAAATGAAAATAAAGTTTTTATCATTCATTGCGAGTTTTTTCATGGTGTCATTTGTTATAACGTCATGTCTTGATGACGATAATAACATCGAATATAGCCCGGATGCAACTATACATGCGTTTGCACTTGACACTGCAGGCCTTGGGAGTTATAAATTCACTATTGACCAATTATCACGTGAAATCTATAACGAAGACTCTCTTCCTGTTCATGCCGACACCATCATTGACAAGATTTTAATCAAAACATTAACAACGGCATCAGGTGTCGTTACGATGAAGGACAAAAGCGGAAACGATTCCGTTTTAAACATCAATGATTCGATCGATCTTCGGAAAGAACTTACTATAAAAGTATGGTCAACAGAAGCATTAGCGGGTATATCTCCTAATCAAACTAAGGAATACAAGATCAAAGTAAATGTGCATAACTATGATCCGGATTCGTTAAGATGGAAGTATATGGATAAAATTAATAACCAAATTCAAATTACAGGAGAACAAAAGTCTATTATTTTTGGAAGTGAAGTTTTCACATACTCTGTAGTGAACAACAAGTTATATGTATATAAGAATTCTTTAACTAACTTCGGCAATGGGGCTCCACAAGCAACTGTAGGATTACCGGAAGATAAACTTCCGACTTCTATCATTGCCTTCCAATTCAACAGAAGCAAAACCATGTTATATGCCACCTCCAATGGTGATGGTAAAGTATATGAATCGGCAGATGGGGAAAATTGGAATGAATCAACGATATTTGGTAAGGGAGTGGAATTGCTACTAGCCACATTGACTAATAACGATGTCAGCAGAATTTGTTATATAAAGAAAGGAGCAGATGAACAACGCTATTTCTATTATCAAACAAATGATGTACCAAAAGAGACTTTGGATAACGCTGAAAATGGAGGAAAAGTGCCATCTAATTTTCCAACTAAAAATATATCCTATACAGTATATAAGTCTTCGACAAATATTAATTCAGTCCTTTTAGTAGGAGATACAGAAACTACGACTTTGGCTGATGACAGTAAATTAGAAACGACCATTGTATGGGCATATGACGGAAACAAATGGGTTGAGTTCTCAACTACTTCCTCTGTTGCATACTGCCCTAAATACACTCAACCATCTATTATATATTATAATGACTTAGTATACATATTTGGTCAAGACTTCAGTTCTATTTATGTTTCCAATCAAGGGTTATTCTGGAAAAAGGCGAATGCTAAATTTTCCTTCCCCCATAGAGATTGGAGCAAAGGAGGAACTCCAGATCCCGATGTAGATCCTGAATTCAGAGGCAAAACCAACTATTCAATGGTACTAGATCCTGATACTCAAAATCTATGGATTATCTTTAGTAAAGGAAGTGCTAGTTTCAAAGAAGAGGTAGAAAAAGAAGAAAGTACGAAGGCAACCACAACTGAAACACGCACATATGAACATGATTCAGAGGTATGGCGTGGTCGTCTTAATCAGCTATGGTTTGATTTGGCAAATGCCGGGAAATAAAAACGTATACGTTTAAAATAAAAAGATGTCCTATATAGAACAAATAGACAAAACTCGGATACCACAACACGTAGCCATCATTATGGATGGAAACGGACGATGGGCAAAACAACGAGGGGAAGAACGTACTTACGGTCACCGTGCTGGCGCAGAAACGGTACAGAATATTACTGAAGATGCTGCCAGACTGGGGATTAAGTACCTGACACTTTATACCTTCTCAACCGAGAACTGGAATCGGCCGCAAGACGAGATAGCGGCTTTGATGAATCTATTGCTAGAATCTATTGAAGAAGAGACACTGATGAAGAACAATATTCGCTTCAACGTAATCGGTGATTTCAAGAAGTTACCGGTTGAAGTTCAGAAAAGTTTGACGTCATGTATAGAACGCACGTCCAAAAATAGTGGAATGTATATGGTACTAGCTCTTAGTTACTCATCCCGTTGGGAAATAACAGAAGCGGTACGGCAAATAGCAACGCAAGTAAAAACGGGAGAAATATCTCCCGAGCAAATAACCGATGAGTGTATCTCATCTCATCTGGATACTAATTTTATGCCCGATCCGGATTTACTGATCCGAACGGGAGGAGAAATCCGGCTAAGCAATTACCTTCTATGGCAATGTGCTTATTCGGAGCTTTATTTTTGTGATACCTTCTGGCCGGACTTCGACAAAGAAGAACTCTACAAAGCCATTTGGGAATACCAACAAAGGGAACGCCGATTCGGCAAAACCAGTGAACAGATCAGCTAATATAACTCGAAACATCAAATTATAACATAAATGCATTATCGTATTTCCTTTATATTCATAACGTTTGTCTGCCTGTGCTGCTTTGCGACAACAGGCGTTGCGCAAAATGCTAATACTGATGAAGACTCAAAACCTGTCATCTTATACTCCGGAACACCCAAAAAGTATGAGATAGCAGATATTAAAGTTGAAGGCGTAAAGAATTATGAAGACTATGTATTGATTGGACTATCCGGACTATCGGTAGGACAAACAATTACTGTGCCGGGTGACGAAATCACTGGAGCAATCAAACGTTATTGGCGTCATGGTTTGTTCTCAAATGTACAAATCACAGCCGAGAAAATAGAAGGCAACAAAATCTGGTTAAAAATCAGTCTGACACAACGCCCACGTATCGCAGATGTACGCTACCACGGTGTGAAAAAGTCAGAACGTACCGACCTTGAGGCCAAGCTAGGAATGGTAAAAGGTATGCAGATTACTCCGAATACCGTAGACCGTGCCAAAACATTGATCAAACGTTATTTTGATGACAAGGGATTCAAAAATGCCGAAGTAATCATCGCACAGAAAGACGATCCTTCCAGCGAGAATCAGGTGATTGTGGACATTGATATAGACAAAAAGGAGAAAATCAAAGTACACAAAATCACCATTGCAGGAAACACTGCAATCAAGGCTTCCAAGCTGAAAAAAGTAATGAAGAAAACCAATGAGAAAGGTAAACTTCTAAACTTGTTCCGCACCAAGAAATTCGTGCCGGAAAACTTTGAAGCAGATAAACAACTTATCATCGACAAGTATAATGAGCTGGGATATCGTGATGCAATGATCGTTAAAGACAGCGTTTCACAATATGATGAAAAGACGGTAGATGTATATTTGGATATAGACGAAGGTCAGAAATACTATCTCCGCAACGTGACATGGGTAGGTAATACTCTTTATCCGTCGGAACAGTTGAACTTCCTACTTCGTATGAAGAAAGGCGATGTATACAACCAGAAGTTGTTGAATGAGCGTGTTTCTACAGACGACGATGCTATCGGTAACTTATATTACAATAACGGTTACCTCTTCTACAACCTTGATCCGGTAGAAGTAAATATCGTAGGCGACTCTATCGACCTTGAAATGAGAATCTATGAAGGCCGTCAGGCTACTATCAATAAGATTAAGATCAGTGGTAACGACCGTTTGTATGAAAACGTCGTTCGCCGTGAACTTCGTATCCGCCCGGGACAGCTGTTCAGCAAAGAAGACTTGATGCGTTCTTTACGTGAAATCCAGCAAATGGGCCACTTTGACCCGGAAAAACTGCAACCGGATATTCAACCGGATCCGATGAACGGAACTGTTGACATAGGTTTGCCTTTGACTTCCAAAGCCAACGACCAGGTAGAGTTCTCTGCCGGTTGGGGACAAACGGGTATCATTGGTAAGTTGAGTTTGAAGTTTACCAACTTCTCTGTAGCCAACCTGTTACACCCGGGTGAAAACTACCGTGGTATCCTGCCGCAAGGTGACGGCCAGACATTGACTATCAGCGGACAGACGAATGCTAAATACTACCAATCATACAGTATTTCATTCTTCGATCCATGGTTTGGCGGTAAACGTCCGAACTCATTCTCTGTATCGGCCTTCTTCTCTGTACAGACAGACATCAGTAGCCGTTACTACAATTCCAGCTATTTCAACAACTACTACAACAGCATGTATAGTGGTTACGGTGGTTATGGTATGTACAATTACGGTAACTATAACAACTACGAAAACTATTATGACCCGGACAAGTCTATCAAGATGTGGGGACTTTCCGTAGGTTGGGGTAAACGTCTGAAATGGCCGGATGACTATTTCACTCTTTCTGCAGAATTAGCTTACCAACGCTACAACTTAAGCGACTGGCAATACTTCCCGGTAACCAATGGTAAATGTAATGACCTTAGCATTTCATTAACTTTGGCACGTAACTCTATTGACAACCCGATCTTCCCCCGTTCAGGTTCAGATTTCTCATTGTCAGTTCAGCTTACACCGCCTTACTCATTGATGGACGGTAAAGACTATAAGGGATATTATAGTAACCCTGAAACAGGTAGCATTACCCAAGACAACATGAATAAACTTCATAAATGGATAGAATACCACAAATGGAAATTCAAAGGCAAAACGTATACTCCGTTGATGGACCCGATTGCACATCCGAAATGTCTGGTGTTAATGACACGTACTGAATTCGGTTTGTTAGGTCACTACAACCAATACAAGAAATCTCCGTTCGGAACATTCGACGTGGGTGGTGACGGTATGACCGGTTATTCAACTTATGCAACTGAAAGTATCGCTTTACGTGGTTACGAAAACAGCTCATTAACTCCATACGGATCTGAAGGTTATGCTTACGCACGCCTCGGTATTGAATTAAGATATCCGTTGATGCTGGAAACAAGTACTAACATTTATGTGTTAGGTTTCCTTGAAGCTGGTAACGCATGGCACGATATCAAGAAATTCAATCCATTCGAGTTGAAACGTTCTGCCGGTGTCGGTGTTCGTATCTTCCTGCCGATGATTGGTATGATGGGTATTGACTGGGGTTACGGTTTCGATAAAGTATTTGGTTCTAAACAATACGGAGGAAGTCAATTCCACTTTATCTTAGGACAAGAATTCTAATGTATCATCAAAAACTAAACGTTATGAGAAAGTCTGTTCTATTAATCATGGTGCTGTTTGCTGTCAGCATGGCGGCAAATGCACAGAAGTTTGCACTGATCGATACGGAATATATCATGAAGAATATTCCGGCAGCTCAAAGTGCTAATGAGCAAATGCAAGAAGCTACGAAGAAATACCAGAGCGAAGTAGAAGCCCTGGCAAAAGAAGCACAGAAGATGTTCCAAGACTACCAGGCAAAATCTTCCACTCTTTCTGCCGCACAAAAGACAAAGACAGAAGATGCAATCGTAGCTAAAGAAAAAGCAGCAGCCGAGTTGAAGCGTAACTACTTCGGTCCGGAAGGCGAATTAGCCAAGATGAGAGACAAGTTGATTACTCCGATTCAGGATGATATTTATGAAGCCGTGAAAGCTATATCACAGCAACATGGATATGATTTAATTATCGACAGAGCCTCTGCTACAGGTATAATATTTGCAAATCCACGCATAGATATTAGTGATGAAATACTAAGAAGATTAGGATATTCAAATTAATTTCATACATTTGCAGCTGGAAATAACTAAAAATCATTCAAATAAATTATAGAACTATGCTAAAAAAAATTGCACTTGTAATGTTGCTTGCACTCCCAATGGGTGTATTTGCACAGAACCTGAAATTCGGCCACATTAATGCACAGGAAATCATCACTGTGATGCCGGAATTCACCAAAGCTCAAAATGACATTCAGACTTTAGAAAAACAACTTACTGCTGAACTTCAGAGAACGCAGGAAGAATTCAACAAGAAATATCAGGAATTCCAACAAGCTATCGCTAAGGATTCTCTTCCTCCCAACATCGCTGAAAGAAGACAAAAAGAATTGCAAGATATGATGCAAAGACAAGAGCAATTCCAACAAGATGCTCAACAGCAAATGGCGAAAGCACAAAATGATGCCATGGCTCCTATCTATCAGAAGTTGGACAATGCTATCAAAGCCGTAGGCGCTGCTGAAGGTGTAATCTACATCTTCGACCTGGCAAGAACTTCGATTCCATACGTAAACGAATCACAGAGCATCAACTTGACTAGCAAGGTAAAAGCAAATCTTGGTATCAAATAAGAACTGACCAAGAATAAAGAAATACCAAAAGGGAAAGAGAAAGAAGGATCAACTTCTTTCTCTTTCCCTTTTTTTGGCGTACATTTGCGTATATAAATCAAGTGTGTCATGAAGCAACATCTATCCCATACGCCCGGACCGATCGGAGTATTTGACTCCGGTTACGGAGGTCTGACCATCTTAGATAAAATAAGAGAAGTATTACCGGAATATGATTATATCTATTTGGGAGATAATGCACGTGCTCCTTACGGAACACGTTCTTTTGAGGTCGTATACGAATTTACCCGGCAAGCGGTCAACAAACTATTTGATATGGGCTGCCACCTGGTTATATTAGCTTGCAATACAGCTTCCGCAAAAGCTTTGCGCAGTATTCAGATGAATGATTTACCAGGCATCGATCCGGCTCGCCGTGTGCTCGGAGTCATCCGCCCTACCGTAGAGTGTGTCGGAGAGATAAGCAAAAACCAGCATATCGGTGTACTGGCAACAGCAGGCACCATCAAATCCGAATCGTATCCGTTGGAAATACACAAGCTATTTCCTGAAATCCAGGTCAGCGGCACAGCCTGTCCGATGTGGGTATCACTAGTTGAAAACAATGAATCACAGGACGAAGGAGCAGACTATTTTATCCGGAAGTACATCGACCAATTGCTATCGAAGGATCCTCAAATAGATACTGTCATTCTCGGATGTACTCATTTCCCCATACTTCTACCCAAAATCCGGCAATATATTCCGGAGCATATCAGTGTAATTGCGCAAGGCGAGTATGTTGCGGAAAGTCTGAAAGACTATCTGAAAAGGCATCCCGAAATGGATGCAAAATGCACGAAAAATGGGAACTGCCAGTTTTACACGACCGAAGCGGAAGAAAAGTTTTCAGAATCGGCCTCTACTTTCCTAAAACAGCAGATTAATGTAAAACACATCACGCTCGAATAAAATTTAAGAAAAAAAGTAACCATTTCTCTCTCTTTTTTGTTATATTTGTAGATAACCCCTAATAAGCAAGATCATGAAAGAAGAAGATTATAGCAAAGCAATAGAAGTATTCTCCGGATCCCCATGGGAAGCCGAGATCATCAAAGGGCTATTAGAAAGCAATGACATCCGTTGCGTAATCAAAGATGGGATTATGGGTACACTGGCACCCTATATCGCTCCTTCCGTATCCGTTCTTGTCACCGAGGATCAATACGAAGCGGCCACCGCACTTATCAGGAGCCGGGCCGAGAAAGATAACGACTGATGCGGTCGAGCCCTTCGCGGATATTCTCCAATGAGTTTGCATAGGAGAAACGTACATATCCTTCGCCTCCCGTACCAAAATCCACCCCGGGAGTAATGCCGACGTGTGCATGTTCGAGTACATCGAATGCAAAACGATAAGAGTCGGTAGTAAATTTGCGTGCGTCAGCAAAAATGTAAAATGCCCCTTGAGGTTCTACTTTTATTTCAAAACCCATTTCCCGAAGGCGGGCAATCATATATCGGCGACGCTCATCATAAACCTGCTTCATCCGTTCCACGTCCGGTTCAGCCTGCCGCAATGCGGCAATCCCTGCCTGCTGGGCAACACTGGACGCACAGATAAACAGATTTTGCTGTAACTTTTGCAAAGATCGCATACAAGATTTAGGTGCGATCAAATAGCCCAACCGAAGCCCCGTCATCGCAAAGCGTTTAGAGAATCCGTTCAGGACAAAAGCCTGATCGGTATATTCAAGGATACTGTGTGCACGCCCTTCATACACAAGGCCGTGATAAATTTCATCTGAAATGACAGGAACTCCTAATGCAGCTACGTCCTTCAAGAATTTTTCATCCAACAACATTCCGGTCGGATTCATCGGAGAATTGATAAAGATAGCCGCAGTATGCGGATTCACACACTTACGGATAGCCTCTATGTCGTATTGCAGATATTCTTTAAACAAAGGAACCAAAACAGGTTTGGCTTGCGTTGCCAACACAAAATTGCGATAGCAAGCGTACCCCGGATTGGAAAGAATCACTTCACTATCCGGATTGCAGAGCAACATCAATGCAAGAAGAATAGACGGAGAAGACCCGGAAGTCACGACAATACAATCCGGATCTACCGTTACCCCATATTCGCGCAGATAAAAAGCGGCAATTTCCCGTCGCAGTTCCGGATCACCCAAAGAATGTGTATAATGAGTCAGATGACGATCATAAGCCGCTTTTGCCGCTTCCGCCACACAGGCCGGCACATCAAAATCAGGTTCGCCAACTTCCAGATGAATAATATCAATGCCTTGTTTTTGCAATTCGTTCGCCCTCTCCAACACATCCATTACGATGAAAGAGGTCATCTGTTCTACTTGTGGGTTTGTATGTTTCATTGCTTATCTTTTCTCTATCTGACTGCAAAGATAATTCTTTTTAGCCTGTTTTGGTAACATATCGGTAAAAAGCTCTATATTTGTGCTTTCAAATCGTTAGTAGGAATGAAACAGGAATTTACACGAATCGCAGTAAAAGTAGGAAGCAATGTATTGACACGCCGAGACGGAACGCTGGACGTTACCCGTATGTCGGCACTTGTTGACCAGATAGCGGAATTACATAAATCCGGGGTGGAAATCATTCTGATTTCTTCGGGAGCTGTTGCTTCCGGGCGCAGTGAAGTGCATCCACAGAAAAAACTCGATAGTGTAGACCAACGCCAGTTGTTTTCTGCCGTAGGTCAAGCTAAGCTCATCAACCGTTACTACGAACTTTTCCGCGAGCATAGTATTCCTGTTGGTCAGGTGTTAACCACGAAAGAAAGTTTCGGTACCCGCCGCCATTATCTGAATCAGAAAAACTGTATGACGGTAATGCTTGAAAACAATGTTATTCCTATTGTCAACGAGAATGATACAATTTCCGTCAGCGAGCTTATGTTCACTGATAATGATGAATTGTCCGGACTCATCGCTTCCATGATGGATGCACAGGCTCTCATTATCCTAAGCAACATCGACGGAATTTACAATGGTTCTCCTGCCGATCCGGGTTCTTCTGTTATCCGGGAGATCGATCACGGAAAAGATTTATCCAATTATATTCAGGCAACGAAGTCCAGTTTCGGACGGGGGGGAATGTTGACGAAAACAAATATTGCCCGCAAAGTAGCTGATGAAGGAATTACAGTGATTATTGCCAACGGGAAACGGGATAATATTCTGGTAGATTTGCTTCAGCATCCGAAAGAAACGCTTTGTACACGTTTTGTTCCTTCAAACGAACCGGTATCCAGTGTCAAGAAATGGATTGCTCATAGCGAGGGGTTTGCCAAAGGAGAAATTCACATCAACGAATGTGCGACAGAAGTTCTAAACTCTGAAAAGGCTGTCAGTATCCTCCCCATCGGAATTACTCACGTTGAAGGTGAATTTGAGAAAGATGACATTGTGCGTATCATGGACTTTCAAGGAAATCAAGTGGGCGTTGGAAAGGTGAACTGCGATTCCAAGCAGGCACAAGAAGCAATCGGTAAGCATGGAAAGAAACCGGTAGTACATTATGACTATCTATACATTGAATAATCAATAATAAGGTCAACTGTAGATAGGGTTAGTAATATTGCAAGTCAACCCGAAGCAGTGATAAGAAATTGAAGCTATTATTCAGGAGAATATTAGCATCTTGATTGAAGGAAAGCGTTTATTTTCGGTTGTATAATGTATTGTAGATAAAACATCTGCATTGAGACGCCCGTATATTGCTGATATACCACCACAAAAGCAACATTTATTTCTGCTTTCAACAAGTTTTATTCACATCATTCACTATATTTGCATAGTTTATCTTTCCATTTAATGCAAAAAAGGAGCAAATGACTACAAATTTAAACGAAACCTTTGCTGCCGTACAGGTGGCAAGTCGGGAATTAGCCTTGCTGAATGATGACATCATCAATCAGATTTTAAATGCAGTAGCTGACGCAGCAATTGCAGAAACACCTTTCATTCTTGCAGAGAATGAAAAAGACCTCGCACGGATGGACAAAAATGATCCGAAGTACGACCGGTTAAAATTGACGGAAGAACGTTTAAAAGGCATTGCTGCCGACACACGCAATGTAGCTACACTCCCCTCTCCTTTGGGTAAAGTGTTGAAAGAAAGTGTTCGCCCCAATGGGATGAGATTGACAAAAGTCAGCGTTCCTTTCGGAGTGATAGGAATCATTTATGAAGCCCGTCCGAATGTCAGTTTTGATGTTTTCTCCCTTTGTCTAAAGAGTGGAAATGCCTGCATATTGAAAGGAGGAAGTGATGCCGATTGTTCCAACCGGGCTATCATCAGTGTGATTCATGAAGTATTGAGGAAATTCAATATCAATCCGCACATTGTAGAACTACTTCCGGCCGACAGAGAAGCTACGGCAGCATTGCTGAATGCAGTGGGTTACGTAGATCTGATTATCCCCAGAGGCAGCAGCAGCCTGATCCATTTCGTACGCGAGAATGCAAAAATTCCCGTTATTGAAACAGGGGCAGGTATCTGTCACACTTACTTTGATGAATTTGGAGATGTAAACAAGGGGGCAGCTATTATTCATAATGCGAAGACACGCAGGGTTAGCGTATGTAATGCGCTGGACTGCGCCATTATACATGAGAAGAGACTGACCGATCTCCCTATGCTTTGCGAGAAACTAAAAGACAGCCATGTCATTATCTATGCTGACGCACAGGCTTATCAAGCATTAGAAGGCAGCTATCCTACCGAACTTCTGGAACACGCCAAAGCAGAAAGTTTCGGCACAGAGTTTCTGGATTATAAAATGGCTGTCAAGACCGTAAAAAGCTTCGAAGATGCCTTAGGACATATTCAGGAAAACAGCTCCAAACATAGCGAGTGTATTGTTACCGAAAACAAGGAACGTGCAGCCTTATTCACAAAGATTGTGGATGCAGCTTGCGTATATACCAATGTATCTACTGCCTTCACTGACGGAGCGCAATTCGGATTAGGAGCAGAAATCGGAATCAGTACGCAAAAACTACATGCGCGCGGTCCGATGGGACTGGAAGAGATCACCTCTTACAAATGGGTCATCGAAGGAGACGGGCAAACGAGAAGAAATTGAGACGATACCTTTATCGTTAAAAATCAAACAAGGTATTGAACGAAACTAATTGAAAATTAAGAATTAAAAGATAAATGATATGAATAAATTTACTTGCGTACAGGACATCGGCGATTTAAAATCAGCCCTTGCAGAAGCATTCGAAATTAAAAAAGATCGTTTCAAATATGTAGAACTGGGACGAAACAAGACTTTGATGATGATCTTCTTCAACTCCAGTCTGCGCACCCGCCTTAGCACACAGAAAGCTGCAATCAACTTGGGAATGAATGTAATGGTACTAGATATCAATCAAGGTGCATGGAAACTGGAAACCGAACGTGGCGTAATTATGGATGGCGATAAACCGGAACATATCTTAGAAGCCATTCCGGTGATGGGCTGTTATTGTGATCTCATCGGAGTACGCTCTTTCGCCCGTTTCGAAAACCGCGACTTTGACTATCAGGAAACGATTATCAATCAATTTATCCAATACTCCGGACGTCCCGTCTTTTCGATGGAAGCGGCAACACGCCACCCATTGCAGAGCTTTGCCGACTTGATTACCATTGAAGAATACAAGAAAACAGCACGTCCTAAAGTGGTCATGACCTGGGCTCCACATCCACGTCCATTGCCACAAGCTGTTCCCAATTCTTTTGCCGAATGGATGAACGCAACGGACTACGAATTTGTCATCACCCACCCCGAAGGTTATGAACTCGCCCCGCAATTTGTAGGCAACGCAAAAGTAGAATACGACCAGATGAAGGCTTTCGAAGGAGCCGACTTTATATATGCCAAGAACTGGGCAGCTTATTCCGGCGACAATTACGGGCAGATATTAAGCAAAGATCGCGATTGGACAGTCAGCGACCGTCAAATGGCAGTTACCAACAACGCTTATTTCATGCATTGTCTTCCGGTTCGCAGAAATATGATTGTGACAGACGATGTGATCGAAAGCCCGCAATCGATCGTTATTCCGGAAGCGGCCAATCGTGAGATTTCGGCAACTGTCGTTCTGAAGAGACTATTGGAAGGACTGAAATAACCGAAAAATAAAGAGGCCGAAAAGCCTCTTCCATCAACGCATAAGAACAAAAGAACATCTCCTTAAAATCCTACTTATAAATATAAAAACAGGATTTGAAAATTGAGATGTTCTTTTGTTCTTATTGTATTTAAAATAAAAGCGGGCTATTACTTACCCCGCTCTTTACCTTATTTCTCTATTTCTTTGCCAGCCTCCTGCCAGGAATTAAATCCTTTATCAAGCTCAAAGACCTTATAGCCCTTCTCACTCAAAATTGCCGCAGCCTTCTTGCTCCGATTACCACTACGGCAATACACAGCCACCGGTTTATCCTTCTGTAATAATGAATCAGCCATTGAAGCAAAAGAATCATCCATCACATTGATATTGATTGTCTTCGTGATGTGCCCCTCCGAATATTCCGCAAGTGTGCGGACATCCAGACGTTGTATATCCTCATTCTGAATAAGAGAATCAAATTCCTCTACATTCATGGATTGAAAATCTCCTTTCTGCTGACAAGAGAAAAGGGAAGAGAGAAATAAAAATATCCCCACGATTAATTGATTCAATTTAAACATATATACTCTATTATTCAATTCTGCCCAGGAGTATAGTCAAACCCGGGATCACAATACTTTTCAGATACTACCGCAGATCCATCCTTATCGTACGTACAATATTTAAACTTAATATTTATAGTCCGGCCAGGATGCTCTTCATCAATATATTGCGCCAAAGGAACAGAGATGTAAGCACGCCGATTATAGTATTCTTCATCACTGTTCGCATCATGGTATAATAACATATTCACAATACCATTTGTTTTAAGTTCAGACACATCTTCCACTATGCCGAAAGTATGTCCTTTGCCTGTACTGACTTTTAGATTCAGAATCATATTCAGATAATCCCTCCCCAGCCAGATACTGACCACCTCTACCGGGTCTTGCTTTATACCGTCTTTATACACCGGATCATCTTCCGGCTTAGGCACCGGCACAATGAGCGATTGCAAAGAATATATAGTAGCCGCACTTCCATCCGGAAGCACTTCATAGTTACTCATTACACGTCTGGAGGTATTTGCGGCAATAGTAGAACCCGTACGGTCTTCCGCCACAGGCAAAGCCTCTCCCTTATCAGGAATAAGCGTTTGTATACGACCGTCTTCCCCGGCCTCTACAGTCACAAATTCCAGTTTCACCGAAGGATAATAATAATCATCATCTCCACAGGCAGTCATCAGGAAAAGCAATCCCCACAACCAAATAACATGTAATTTTCTTCTTTTCATCGGCAAGCTGCTAAATAATTAACTAACGGATTGGAATACATTAATAACAACTTCTCACGCAAAAAGTCCTCATCCTTATTCGGAATCTTGATCTTTGCCAATTGTTGTTCAATATAGTTCATAAACTGTTGTTTCTCTTCTTCCGTGTAATTGGACACGAATTCCGTCGTGCCATTCAGCCAATCGTACGCCACATAATTTCCCGGATATATCTGGTAGTTACGATGAATGCGGCGGTCAATACAGGCAGAGATACGGGCAAACAAATCCGGTTTCGGCAACGAACGGTCCAACTCTTTCAGATCATCATTCAGACAAGGGGCAACCTGAAAATGTACCCTGCCTTTATATCCGAAAAGACCGGTTTGCATATTAATCAAATCGTCCTGCGTCGTCTTCTTATACCCTTCGATGTCTCTCTTCAACTGAAACTCCTGCGCTTTCAGAAAATCACACGGGTCATATTCGTATGAAATAGCAAGCGGAGCAATATTCATTTCCATCAAACGGTCTATCAAATCACCTTCACCACCCATTGCCAGCATTTTCAACACACTGTCTTGTGTACGGTCATTCGAATCTTTTGCACGTCCTTCACGCTGCGCAATCCAAATAGACTGTTTGTTCTCCGAAATGGTGTAATGCATATAACGGGACATACGTGCTGAAGATTCCAACATCTGCCGCATTGTCAATGCCCGCTGCACAATGAATGATTTATTGACACGTACCAGTTTCTTAATCCAGGGATAAATCAGCAAATTATCTCCAATCGCTATTTCTACCGTATCCATTCCCTGGTCAATCAACAAAATAGAGAGAAAGCCCGAATCGAGAATAATGTCTCTATGATTCGATATATACGTATAAGCTTTACTTTTATCCGGTATGGCGGTATGATCCAGTGTCAGCCCGGCGGTATGATCTGCCGCTATCTTCCACAAAATGCCATAGCAAAATGCCTCCTGAAAATCAAGTTTAGTCTTACAGGCACGCATTTTCTGCGCCAGAAGTTCAAATGGAACGTTCGGTATAGCCCCGGTAGCAGCTTTCTGAAAAGCCGGATCGGCAATCAGTTCCTCAAAGATTTGAGGAAGTTCCTCATCATTGTAAGGACGAATTTCATTAAACTCTGTCAGATCCATCACGTGATTAAAATTTGTTTTCAATAATATCGGTCATCACATCCTTTATATCCAGTCCGGCTGCACGCACCTGCTGGGGAATAAAGCTGGTAGTAGTCATTCCCGGAGTAGTGTTTACTTCGAGAAGATTCAGTTTTTCACCGGCAGTCACAATATAATCTACACGGATAATGCCGGAGCAACCTAATATATCATAGATAGCCGAAGTCAACATCTGCACACGCTTGGTCAGTTCGTCCGAGATACGCGCAGGAGTGATTTCATCTACCTGTCCATTATATTTAGCATCATAATCAAAGAACTCATTGTGCGTCACCACTTCCGTAGGCGGGAAGATGACTGTCTTCTCTTTGGTCTTATAGCAGCCGCAAGTCAGTTCCGTTCCATCCATAAACGCTTCTACAAGCACTTCTTGCGCCTCTCCGAAAGCTTTAACAATAGCCGGCTGTATTTGTTCTTTTGTCTTTACTTTCGTAACTCCGAAGCTCGAACCTCCCAGACTAGGCTTGATAAAACAAGGCAGACCGATCTTTTCCACTACTTCCTCGTCAGAAATCGATTGTCCCTGGCGCAGCAACAATGATTCGGCAATGCGCACTCCAAAAGCTTTCAGATATTGATTGCAGGTAAACTTGTCGTATGTAATGGCAGCTGCCAATACTCCACAACAGGAATACGGTATACGCATCATATCAAAATAGCCTTGCAGGCGACCATCCTCACCGGGCGTACCATGGATGGTAATATAAGCAAAGTCGAACACAACCTTTTCCGTTCCGTTCGTAAAACTAAAGTCATTTCTATCTACCGGCACTTTATTTCCGTCCGGCAATTGTACTTCCCAGCGACGGCCTTCCATCTCCACGATATACAAATTATACTTTTCCTTATCAATAAAGGAATAAATACCCTGTGCACTACGCAGGGAAACTACGATTTCAGAGGTATCCCCTCCTGCTACGATAGCGATGTTGCGTTTCATTCTAATTCTCTATTACTTATATAGCCTCTCCACTTCTCGATAAGCCGGGTCATGTCATCCGGAAGTTCGGAAGTAAAGTACATCTCCTCACCTGTGACGGGATGCACAAACCCCAACGTCATAGCATGCAAAGCCTGTCGGGGACAAGTGTCAAAGCAATTATTTACAAACTGTTTGTATTTACTAAAATGAGTTCCTTTCAGTATCTCATGCCCGCCATAGCGTTCGTCATTGAACAATACATGGCCGATATGCTTCATGTGGACACGAATCTGATGGGTACGTCCTGTTTCAAGTATACATTCCACAAGGGTTACGTAGCCCAGTCTTTCCAATACACGGTAGTGCGTAACGGCATGCTTGCCCACCGTCGGGTCGGACATCACCGCCATCTGCATCCGGTCTTTCGGATTGCGGGCGATATTACCGACAATCGTTCCTTCATCCTGTTCCACAACGCCCCACACCAGAGCACGATATCTGCGTTTGGTAGTCTTATTAAAAAATTGGAGTCCCAGATTTGTTTTGGCATCCGGTGTCTTGGCAATCACCAGCAAGCCCGAAGTATCTTTATCGATGCGATGAACAAGTCCCACGTGCGGGTCATTGGCATCGTAATCCGGTATATCCTTCATGTGCCAGGCGAGCGCATTGACCAGCGTACCGTGATAGTTTCCGTGTCCCGGATGCACTACCAACCCTGCCGGTTTATTCACCACCATTACGTATGGATCTTCATAAACAATAGTAAGGGGAATATCTTCAGGAATAATTTCGTTTTCATAACGGGGGCGATCCATCATCACCGTTATGACATCCAGCGGTTTCACTTTGTAGCTACTCTTCACCGGCTTGCCATTGGCCATAACGAACCCGCCTTCAGCAGCCTTCTGAATACGGTTGCGCGAAGCATTGACAATACGTTCGAACAGATATTTGTCGACTCTGACCATCGCCTGTCCCTTATCTACAACCACGCGGAAGTGTTCGTAAAGCTGGGATTCGTCACCGACAGGTTCTATATCGTCCAAATCATTCTCCAGTTCATCCGGAAGTTCTTCCTCTATCATGCGAGTCCGTTTCTGTTATTTATCTATTAAAACCAACTATCATCTTGAGTAGATGACGATTCTGACGTAACCGGCTGGTCCGTATCTACGGAAACATCGGCTGAATCTTCTTCCGACGTATCACCGGAGCCGTTTCCGACCATCAATGTTAACGAAGATCCCACAGGTATTTTCTCACCCGCAGCCAACTGGCGTCCCTGGTACTTCACGCCGTATACCCAGTCTTTCTCACCATTTACCAATTGAACCTGATTCAGTTTGAAACCGGCATTTAGCAATTTAGCCTGCGCCTGGCGGAGCGAGCTGTTGTCCGCCACATCAGGAATAGCACGCAAAGGGACATCCAACGTATTGACAGTCAGATATACCGTACGTCCTTCTTTCACTTTCTCGCCGGCTCCCGGCTTCAGTTCGAGAATGATACCTGCTGCTTTATCCTTTACATATTTGGTATCAGAAATCACATATACCAAACCGTGATTCCGGAACATTTTCGCTGCTTCGTCCACCGTCATCCCTTTCACATCGGGAACGGCAACAGTTTCACCATGATGAGTATGTATATCAAGCCATTTCAATACACCGAATATCATCACTACCACCACAACAATCATGGCGATCATGTTCACCCAGAAGAATTTATTTGTTTTAAAAGAAAAGAATTCTTTAATAGTCATACGCATTGCTGTTAATATGCGCCAAAGATACGACAAAATAGTTGAACTTTTAAAAAGTAGGCGATGAAAAATGTCCTCATCTATTATGCAAGAACGCTTATCATCGCCAGAATTGCTGCAACTATAATCCCCACTCCTATAGATTTCAACAACATTATTATATTTATGCGGGGTTTCAAATCCCCCGAATCTGCTCTTCTATTACGTATGTTTGTTTATGAGTCTTGTTCTATTCCACAAAGAAAAGCAAAAAGTCATAAACAAGAGCAAACAATAGCGCTTTTTAACATACTATTCTCCTGAAAATCAGGAAACAAAAAAGGCGAAGATTAAATTCCCCGCCTTTTTTGTTTCCTGATGACAAGTGATTATCACTTTTGTCCGTTGTACTCATCAGAAACAGTCAGTTTCTTTCTGCCTTTTGCACGACGAGCAGCTAATACTCTACGACCATTAGCCGATGCCATTCTCTCACGGAAACCGTGTTTGTTCTTTCTCTTTCTGTTAGAGGGTTGAAATGTTCTTTTCATTACTGTATCTTGTTTTTATGTTATTATTCTACGTAATCGGGCTGCAAAAATAGGCATTTTTTTTAAATTAACCAAGAGATAACTCATTTTTGCTCAAAAGTTTTTGTGTTTTTTACCGATTTAGATTACTTTTGCAGTCGAATTCCTGCGAAAACAATTAAATAACAATAATATATTAAGAAAAATAGCAGTATGATTAATGCTCAAGACATCAAAAACGGAACTTGTATCCGTATGGACGGAAAGCTCTATTTCTGTATCGAATTCCTGCATGTAAAACCAGGTAAAGGTAATACTTTCATGCGTACTAAACTGAAAGATGTAGTCAGCGGTTACGTTCTTGAACGCCGTTTCAACATCGGTGAAAAGTTGGAAGATGTACGCGTAGAACGTCGTCCGTACCAATTTTTGTATAAAGAAGGAGAAGATTATATCTTCATGAACCAGGAAACATTCGACCAACACCCTATCGCTCACGATTTGATTAACGGTGTTGACTTCCTGCTCGAAGGTGCAGTATTGGAAGTTGTTTCTGACGCTTCTACTGAAACTGTTCTTTATGCAGATATGCCGATCAAGGTTCAGATGAAGGTGACTTATACAGAACCGGGCGTGAAAGGTGATACAGCTACCAACACACTGAAACCTGCCACTGTAGAATCAGGAGCAACCGTACGTGTTCCGTTGTTCATCAACGAAGGTGAAACAATTGAAATCGACACTCGCGATGGTTCTTATGTAGGACGTGTAAAAGCATAATTGACAAGAACATATATAAAAAACCGGAAGTTTTTGGACTCCCGGTTTTTTTATGTCTTTACCGATATTTATTTGTATCCGGCTGCTTTCGCAATTCTTTTAGGAATCTCCGTGTTATCAATCTTTTCTCCAAACAGTTGAGAACCTGCGCCGATAGCAAATACAGGTACATAACCGGCAGAGTGACCGCCACTTACCCAACCTACCATAGCAATCTCATCCATCACTTCCTTAGCACGTGCAGCCATCGGTTCACTCTTAGAGTACATACTTTCAGCAAATACGACTTTATTCTTCACGAATGATTTTTCAAACTCATCACGTAATTTCTTTTCCTGTTCCCAAGAAATAGGGAATTGTTTCCAGAAACCCATTTCTTCGCCCAGGAATGTTTTCATATCTTCCCAAGTCACTTTATTGCCTTTTGATTTTCTCAATTCGCTGATACGTTGTGAAAGTCCGTCAGCAGAATGTTTCTGATGCTGCAATGCTTTCAGGTTCAATTCATATTTTCCTGTACCCAGCACAATACCACCTGTTTCATGGTCGGCAGTAACGACAATAAGGGTTTCTTTCGGATGCTTTTTATAAAACTCATAAGCTACCTTGATAGCATTATCCATATCCTTTACTTCGTTGAACACTGTAGCAGCATCATTCGCATGACACGCCCAGTCTATTTTGCCACCTTCTACCATCAAGAAAAACCCTTTCTTATTATCTTTAGTAAGAAAATCAATGGCACTTTCTGTAATCTGCGCTAAAGTCAAATCACCTTCTTTACGATCGATAGCATAAGGTAAACAAGATGGATTAGCACCTTCTTCCTGAATCAGGATCATCTTTTCTGCTTTTGCAGCTTTTGCCTTATAGTCATTGTAGCCACGTGCTACTGTATATCCGGCTTCTTCAAAAATAGGGAAAATACTTGGGGCTTCTTTCTTGTCAAAAGATGTAGTCGGTTTAAGAAAACCACCACCTGCATAAAAATCAAAATTTGCTTTTGGCAAATCCAAAGCTATTTCATAATATCTATTACGATCGGGTTGATGTGCATAGAATGCGGCAGGAGTAGCATGATCTACACTAACAGAAGTAGTTACACCAACTTTCTTACCAGCTTTCTTTGCCTTTTCTGCTACAGTCTGAATAGCATTCTTGTCCTCTCCCACAGAAATTGCATGATTATAAGTCTTCTTGCCTGTTGCTAATGCAGTACCTGCAGCAGCAGAGTCGGTTACTGAATTTTTAGCAGAGAAAGTAGTTGCCATAGTAGCAACCGGGAATTGAGTAAATAACAAAGGTTCAACACCAATACGGCCATTTTGAATTTCCGCCTGATACATCTCCGTACCATTTACTTGATTGACTCCCATTCCATCCCCGATGAAATAGAATACGTACTTTGCCTGCCCGTTGGCTACAACGGAGATAAAGACAAAGAACAATGTGTAGATTAACTTTTTCATTCTCTAGTATATTTATTTTTAGATTATTTGTCTACAAAGGTAGAAAAAAAGAAGAAATTATCCGGATGCCATATTACAAATTCATCACATCTTGCTCAAACCTGTCCTTATCACCGGCAGCCTTGTTACGCATCCGGCTACGATAATTATAGATAGTCGCCAAAGAGTAGCCCAGAAAATGGGCTATCTTGTTACTATCTATCACTCCCAAGCGAATAAGGGCAAAAATGCGGAGTTCCGTTGTCAGCAGTTCATCGGATTTCGGGTATATGCGCCCTTCTTCTACCAGCAGTTCATTAAAGGCGGTAATAAAGTTCGGGAACAGTTTCAGGAAAGACTTATCAAACTCATTATAGAATTCATTCCGCTCGTCACGGATAAACTGCTCGGACTTGATGGCTTTGAACAAGTCTTCAATACGTGACGCCATAGCCAGCTTCGCCAGTGAACGACGGTAAGTTTCCAGCTTATCCAGATAGTTGACGCATCTGTCCAGATAGCGGGCGATATACACCTCTTTAATTTTCCCCGTCTGTTCCAGTTCTTTGTTTACTGCCTGCATTTGTTTGTTCGCCAAGCTTAAGTCACGCCGCATGGCAGACAGTTTCTTCATCCAACGATACAAATAGAAAACAGCAATAAGGAGAAAGAAAGACAACAGACTGACGCTGACAAGCATTGCCTGTGAAACCACACGTTCTTTTTCTTCCTTCAGTTTATAAGCCTTGTCGATAATAGGAAAGAACTCCGTCACCTCAATAAAACGCAGGCGGGCATTGCAAGCTACGGCGTCTTCCATCGAACAGCTCAGATATTTGTAAGCGCGGTCTACATCGCCCAGTTCATACATCAAGTGTGCCAGTTTCTGCAATGAAGCATATTCCCTGACCGAAGATTCCAAATCGGCAATAGCTGTCAATATCAGATAATATACTTCTTTTTCCATATCGCCTTTCATGCCATATGCTTCGGACAGCGTATAGTAGATATAGACTTTCTGACGTTCGTCAACCGCATCCTTCAACGCGTCGCTGAGCATCACCAAAGCTGTATCAGCCTTACCTGTAACGATACATTTCTCAGCCAGTACAATCGTACGGTTTATTTCGGGCGGCATTATACCAATGATAGAGTCCCTGTATAAATCTGTCTTTGTCAGGTATTTCTTCTTTTCCTCTTTATTAGTGGTATAGTCTGCAAGCCAACCATAACAGGCACGATAAGTCTGATAATAGGATAGTAATGTTTGTTTGTCCAGCTTCTCCGAATTTATGCTCTCCAGTTCTTTCATGGCTTCAATATACATTCCCATCACTCCCAATACTGTTGCACGGTCAATTATTATCTCATCTGCCAATTCCGGACGGGTCAGTTGGGGGAGAAGCTGTTGTCTCCTGTTTATATAATAAAGTGCAGAATCTGCCTGATAATGAAGATAAGCATCGAACAAAGAACCATACAAGCGATATTTATCAGCAGGAGCAACCGAATGAGCGAGCTGCATTTTCAGCGCATCAATAGCTTTCTCTTTCTGAACCTGAAAAGTCTCTTTCTTATTTATAATATCATCCAGTCTTTTAAGGACTGCCGCATTATCATCCGTCTGTGTCGCAAACAGTAAAGTCGGACAAACTAAAAGAAAAGCTAAGATATAGGCTATATTTCTCATAGGTTACTTTTTAAAGATGTCACAAATATAATGAATATAGTAATGATTATGAAACAGACGGTCAAAATAATTTTAATTCCTACTTGTATTTTCTCATAGTCTTTTCACAAGCAATGCATTCATTTTCAACAAAATGAGCATCACAAGTATTTATATTTATATTCTAGTCCCCAAATGCTTTCCCCTATCCCCCTACATTTGCAACATCGGTTCGCCGAGCAAACATTTAAAATCTATGTTACCATGAAAAAGAATTTTCTATTTGTAATCTTACTTGTACTACTATTTGGTTGCAGCCCGGTATATGCCGCAACTGTCATAAAAAAAGTAGTCCCTGCTTTTTGGTGGGCAGGTATGAAAAATCCGGAGTTGCAGGTTTTGCTATATGGAGAACATATAGCATTTGCAGAAGTCAGTATCTCTTCCGAAGACATCACCTTGCAAGAGGTTGTCAAGCTAGAAAATCCAAATTATCTGATTGTCTATCTGAATATCTCGGAAGCAGCCCCGCAGACATTCAACATGATTCTGAAACAAGGTAAAAAACAGACTGTAATTCCTTATGAACTCAAAGAAAGAAAGCCGGGTTCTTCTCAGATAGAAGGTTTCAACTCTAGCGATGTGCTTTATCTCATTATGCCGGATCGTTTTGCTAACGGTGATTCTTCTAATGATATAATTTCCGGAATGTTGGAAGCCAGAGTAGACCGTAACGACTCCTTCGCCCGCCATGGCGGTGATTTCAAAGGGATAGAAAAGCATCTGGATTATATCGCGGACTTAGGTGTGACGAGCATATGGCTGAATCCGATTCAGGAGAATGACATGAAGGAAGGCTCTTACCACGGTTATGCCATCACTGATTATTATCAGGCAGACCGCCGCTTTGGGAATAATGAAGAATTCCGGAACCTTGTAGACCAGGCACATGCCAAAGGGATGAAAGTAGTCATGGATATGATTTTCAACCACTGCGGTAGTGAAAACTATCTATATAAGGATATGCCATCCAAAGACTGGTTCAACTTCAAAGGCAACTATGTGCAGACAACTTTTAAGACTGCCACCCAACTAGACCCGTATGCTTCTGATTACGAAAAGAAAATAGCAGTTGACGGTTGGTTCAGCCAGGTTATGCCAGATTTCAACCAACGGAACCGCCATGTAGCTACTTATCTGATTCAGAGCAGTATCTGGTGGATAGAGTATGCCGGTATTAACGGAATCCGCCAGGATACGCACCCTTATGCGGACTTTGACATGATGGCTCATTGGTGCAAGGCAGTGAACGAAGAATATCCCAAATTCAATATTGTAGGCGAAACTTGGTTAGGCAGCAATGTACTTATCTCTTATTGGCAGAAAGACAGCAAACTGACCTATCCTAAAAACACCTACCTGCCCACTGTTATGGACTTCCCATTGATGGAACATATGAACAAAGCTTTCGATGAGGAAACAACCGACTGGAACGGCGGACTGTGCCGACTTTACGAATACCTGTCGCAAGATATCGTCTTTGCCAACCCGATGAATCTATTGACTTTCCTGGATAATCACGACACTTCCCGTTTTTATCGTTCGGAAGCGGATACTAAAAACCTGAACCGATACAAACAAGCATTAGTGTTCCTTCTGACAACACGCGGAATTCCACAAATATATTACGGAACAGAAATCCTGATGGCTGCCGATAAAGCCAACGGTGACGGATTACTTCGCTGTGACTTTCCGGGCGGCTGGCAAAATGATACTCATAATTACTTCGATGCGGCAAACCGCACTCCGCTACAAAATGAAGCTTTCTCTTATCTGAAGAAACTGCTCCAATGGAGAAAAGGAAACGAAGTTATAGCCAAAGGAAAACTGAAACACTTCGCACCGAGTAAAGGTATCTATGCGTACGAAAGGAAACAGGGTGATAAATCAGTCGTTGTTCTCCTGAATGGAACAGACCGGGAACAGACTATCAGTTTGGATACTTACCGGGAAATACTGCCTGATACTTCTGCATACAATGTATTGGAAGATAAAAAAGTAGAATTAGGAAAGGATTTAACACTTCCGAGCCGTGGGATATACCTTTTATCCTTTTAAAGAAGTTCACTACGACTTATATTTATCCGAAGTACCCAAGCAGTTATTTAGCTATAAATCAAAATAATAAAGTTTATACTAACTTGTATTTTTATTCCAATTGGAAAACTCAGTTCAGACGGTCGCTACATTTGCAATATCCGAAACAAAAGGAATAAAAACATAGGTTAGCTCACAATTTAATACCATAAAAATAAAATGAAAAAGAATCTTTTGCTTATCGCATTTTTCTGTATCTCGTTTATAGCGAATGCACAACAGAAACTCACTTCGCCGGATGGAAATCTAGTAATGACCTTCCAGGTTAACAAAGAAGGTGCTCCAACGTACGACTTGATTTATAAAGGCAAAACGGTTATCAAACCAAGTACCCTGGGACTGGAATTAAAGAAAGAAGATAATACCCGCACAGATTTCGACTGGGTAGACCGCCGGGATCTGACAAAACTTGATTCAAAGACTAATCTTTATAACGGATTCGAAGTGAAAGACGTCAAGACTTCCACATTCAACGAAACTTGGCAACCGGTATGGGGAGAAGAAAAAGAAATCCACAATCATTATAACGAACTGGCAGCCACGCTGTATCAGCCCATGAACGACCGTTCTATCCTTATCCGTTTCCGGTTGTTCAACGATGGTTTAGGATTCCGCTACGAATTCCCGCAGCAAAAATCTCTGAACTACTTCATCATCAAAGAAGAACATTCCCAGTTTGCAATGGCAGGCGACCACATCGCTTACTGGATACCGGGCGACTATGACACTCAGGAATATGATTACACTATCTCCCGCCTGTCAGAAATCAGAGGTTTGATGAAAGAAGCCATTACTCCGAACTCTTCTCAGACTCCTTTCTCACAGACAGGCGTACAGACTGCACTGATGATGAAAACGGATGACGGTTTATATATCAATCTTCACGAAGCTGCTCTCATCGATTACTCATGTATGCACCTGAATCTGGACGACAAAAATATGGTATTCGAATCCTGGCTGACTCCGGATGCTAAAGGAGACAAAGGTTATCTGCAAACTCCCTGTAATACTCCGTGGCGTACCGTTATCGTCAGCGATGATGCCCGCAATATTCTTGCATCCCGCATCACTCTGAACCTGAATGAGCCATGCAAAATCACAGATGCCGCTTCATGGGTGAAGCCTGTGAAATATATCGGCGTATGGTGGGATATGATTACCGGAAAAGGTTCATGGGCTTATACCGACGAACTGACTAGCGTAAAACTGGGAGAAACGGATTACTCTAAAACCAAACCGAACGGCAAACATTCTGCCAACACTGCCAACGTGAAACGCTATATTGACTTCGCCGCAGCAAACGGGTTCGACGCTGTATTGGTAGAAGGCTGGAATGAAGGTTGGGAAGACTGGTTCGGCAATAGCAAGGACTATGTATTCGACTTCGTCACTCCGTATCCGGATTTCGATGTAAAAGAAGTACATCGTTACGCAGCGAGCAAAGGTATCAAGATGATGATGCACCACGAAACTTCCGCATCTGTCCGCAACTACGAACGCCATATGGACAAGGCTTACCAGTTTATGGTAGACAACGGTTACAATTCTGTAAAGAGCGGTTATGTAGGCAATATCATTCCGCGCGGCGAACACCACTACGGACAATGGATGAACAACCACTACCTGTATGCAGTGACGAAAGCAGCCGACTACAAAATCATGGTAAATGCTCACGAAGCAACCCGCCCGACAGGTATCTGCCGCACGTATCCTAACTTAATCGGCAACGAATCCGCACGCGGAACCGAATACGAATCATTCGGCGGAAACAAAGTATATCACACAACTATACTTCCTTTCACCCGTTTGGTCGGCGGCCCGATGGATTACACTCCGGGTATCTTCGAAACTCATTGTAACAAGATGAATCCTGCAAACAATTCACAGGTACGTTCTACCATCGCCCGCCAGTTAGCCTTGTACGTGACCATGTACAGCCCGCTGCAAATGGCTGCCGATATTCCTGAAAACTACGAACGTTTCATGGATGCTTTCCAATTCATCAAAGACGTGGCAATCGACTGGGACGAAACAAACTATCTGGAAGCAGAACCGGGAGAATATATCACTATCGCCCGTAAGGCAAAAGGTACAGGCGACTGGTATGTAGGTTGTACAGCCGGTGAGAACGGTCATACTTCCAAACTGGTATTCGACTTCCTCACACCGGGAAAACAATACATTGCCACTGTTTATGCGGATGCTAAAGATGCCGACTGGAAAGAAAATCCGCAAGCTTATACCATCAAAAAAGGTATCCTGACAAACAAAAGCAAACTGAACTTGCGCGCTGCCAACGGTGGCGGTTATGCCATCAGTATCAAGGAAGTAAAGGATAAAGCGGAAGTAAAAGGACTAAAGAAATTTTAGGGAATAAGATTGGGAGAATATAGTTTTCAGTAGGTATTTTTTAGAGAGATATATTTGATTTTGATAAAATAACTTTAAATTAGAGACATGAAAAAGAGCTTAAGACTAAAAGCCCTGCTCACATTATTGGTGGGACTCTTCCTTTCCATTGGAGCATTTGCTCAGCAAATAGCTGTCAAGGGGCATGTGAAAGACACAACGGGTGAGCCTGTCATCGGTGCTAACGTACTGGTGAAAGGTACAACCAATGGAACAATAACTGATTTCGATGGTAACTTTATGTTGAATGTACCGAAAGATGCCATTCTTTCCGTTTCATTCGTCGGCTATAAATCAGCAGAAGTGAAAGCGGCTTCTACTGTTATGGTTACATTGGAAGATGATTCTCAAGTACTGGACGCAGTAGTCGTTATCGGCTACGGCTCGGTGAAAAAGAACGATATGACCGGTTCGGTTACGGCCATCAAACCGGACAAACTAAACAAAGGTTTGATTACCAACGCACAGGATATGATGACTGGTAAGATTGCCGGTGTAAGCGTTATCAGCAAAGGCGGAGCTCCGGGCGAGGGCGCAACGATTCGTATTCGTGGCGGTTCTTCACTGACTGCAGAAAACGACCCGCTGATTGTAATCGACGGTCTGGCAATGGATAATAAGGGAGTGAAAGGTTTGGCCAATCCTCTGTCTATGGTCAATCCGAATGATATTGAAAGCTTTACCGTATTAAAAGATGCTTCGGCTACCGCCATCTACGGTTCGCGTGCTTCTAATGGCGTTATCATCATTACAACGAAGAAAGGTCAGGCAGGCGCACGTCCTACCATTTCTTATGACGGCAATGTATCTGTCAGCACTGTAAAATCTACCGTCGACGTAATGGACGGAGACCAGTTCCGTTCTTTCATCAAAGACATTTGGGGAGAAGACAGCGAAGCTTATAGCAAATTAGGAAATGCCAACACCGACTGGCAGAAAGAAATATTCCGCCCAGCCGTAAGTACAGACCATAACCTCACCATTTCCGGTGGATTGAAGAATATGCCTTACCGTGTATCGTTCGGTTATACCAACCAGAACGGTATTGTGAAAACATCCAAGTTCGAACGTTATACGGCTTCTGTCAGCTTGGCTCCTTCTTTCTTTGAAGACCATCTGAAAGTAAATGCCAACCTGAAAGGTATGATTGCCAAGAACCGCTACGCTGACGGTAGTGCGGTAGGTTCTGCGGTCAGCTTTGACCCTACACAGTCCGTCCGCTCCGACGATCCTTACCATCAATATTATTTCGACGGATATTTCCAATGGAATACGGACGCTTCTTCTTTGAATGACGACACATGGAAACGTACTTTCAACAGCAATGCTCCGGGTAATCCGGTTGCCTTGTTGGAAGAAAAGGACGACCGTGCCATCTCCAAATCTTTAATCGGTAATCTGGAACTGGATTATAAGTTTCATTTCTTGCCGGACTTGCACGCACACGTGAACGGTGGTATGGACCTCTCTACGGGTAAGCAATATACGGATGTCTCTCCCTATTCTTCGACCAACAACTATTATGGCAGCTATGGCTGGGAACAGAAAGACAAGTACAACCTCTCTTTGAATGCTTACCTGCAATACAGCAAAGATTTTACCGACAAACATCGTTTCGATGTAATGGCAGGCTATGAATGGCAGCACTTCCATGATACGTCCGACCAGGAATATTGGGGACTCTATCCGCTGTCGAACAACGTGGTAGAGAACAGAGGTCAGCGTTACAACAATACCTCAAGTGGTTCGGCTACGGAAAGTTATCTGGTATCTTTCTTCGGTCGTGTCAATTACACACTGTTGGACCGTTACCTGTTTACGGCAACCGTACGCCAGGATGGTTCTTCCCGTTTCCACAAAAACAACCGTTGGGGATTGTTCCCGTCTTTTGCCTTGGGATGGAAGTTGAAAGAAGAAGCTTTCCTGAAAGACGTTGATGTACTTTCTGATTTAAAACTTCGTCTTGGCTATGGTATTACCGGTCAGCAGAATATCAATTCGGGCGACTATCCGTATCTGGCTGTTTATGAGACAAACAAAGACGGGGCTTACTATCCTATCCTGGGAGAAGGAACCACTTACCGCCCGAATGCATACAACCCGGACTTGAAATGGGAAAAGACGACCACTTATAATGTAGGTTTGGACTTCGGATTCCTGAACAACCGCATCAACGGTGCTGTGGATTATTACTATCGCAAGACCACCGATTTGCTGAACAGCGTATTCGTTTCTGCCGGAACGAACTTCAAAAACAAGGTATTGTCCAACGTCGGTTCATTAGAAAATTCAGGTATCGAATTCTCTATTAATTCAAAACCGGTTGTAACTACCGACTGGACATGGGACCTTGGCTTCAATATCACTTACAACAAAAACGAAATCACCAAATTAACTACCGGAGATAGCGAAAATTATTATGTTGCTGCCGGAGACAATATCGGTGGCGGACGTGATATGAAAGCAATGGCGCATGCCGTAGGGCATCCGGCTTCTTCCTTCTATGTTTACCAGCAAGTGTATGACGAGAATGGAAAGCCTATCGAGAACGAATTTGTAGACCGCAACGGAGACGGAACGATTAACGGCGACGACCGCTACTTCTACAAAAAGCCGACAGCCGACGTACTTATGGGACTTACTTCCCGTCTTTCATACAAGTCATGGGATTTCAGTTTCTCACTGCGCGCCAGCCTGAACAACTATGTGTATAACTCTGTCGAAGCAGGTGGTTCCGACTGCAACCCAACCTCTGTCTATTCATTCGGCGCACTCAACAACCGTCCGTTGATGGGAGTGGCAAATAATATCCAGAACCTGAAAGACAACACCTTATTATCCGATTACTTCGTACAGAATGCTTCCTTCATGAAATGTGACAACATCACTTTGGGATACTCGTTCAAAAAGCTGTTCGGCGCTCCGATTGGCGGACGCGTATATGCAGCCGTACAGAACGTATTCACTATCACCAAATACAAAGGACTTGACCCTGAAGTAGAAAAGGGATTGGATAACAATATTTATCCGCGTCCTCTGACTACATTAATCGGTTTAAGCCTTAATTTCTAAACCTACTAAAAATACCAATTATGAAATTCAGATATATAAAATCAATCCTATCGGCTGCCTCACTATTACTGGCAGTCAGCGTGACTTCATGTATCGGTGACCTGGATGCGACTCCTATCGACCCGAATATAGTGATGACATTCGACCAGGCAAGCGTTTTTAACAAGATATATGGAACCCTCGGACTGACAGGTCAGAAAGGCCCCGACGGAAGCGGTGACTTGGACGACATCGACGAAGGTACTTCCTCTTTCTACCGTATGACTTGGTGTGCCAACCAATTGATGACAGATGAAGCGATTGTCAATTCATGGAACGATGCCGGTGTCGCTACTATTGCCGATTGCAGTTGGAGTTCTTCCAATGAAATCGTGACAGGACTCTATTACCGTCTGACATTTGACATCACATTGTGCAACTACTTCCTGGAACAAACGGAAGGACTGACAGATGATGAAACGACACGCCAACGTGCAGAAGTACGTTTTATCCGTGCTTTGAATAACTATTACCTGATGGATATGTTCGGCAATCCGCCTTATTGCGATAAAGTATCGACAGAGAAGCCTCAGCAAATACAACGTGCGGATCTTTTCGCGAAGATTGAAGAAGAGTTGAAAGAAATCGGTGACGACGCTACCGCCACACTGGCACAGCCGCTTCAAACGACTTACGGCCGTGTAGACCGTGTTGCCGCCTGGTTATTGCTGGCACGTATGTATCTCAACGCAGAAGTCTATACCGGCACGCCTCAATGGGGAAAAGCCAAGGAATATGCCCAAAAAGTGATTGGTTCCGGCTATAAACTGGCTCCCGTCTACAAACACCTGTTCATGGCAGATAATGATGGCAGCAATGTCAACAAGGCAAGACAGGAAGTGATACTTCCCATTTTGCAGGATGGTGTGAGAACCAAGAGTTGGGGTGGTTCGCTGTTCTTGATTGCAGGTACGCACAAAAGTGACACAGGCATGAATCCCTGGGGAAGTAAGCAAGGATGGGGCGGCCCGCATTGTCGTCAGGCAATGGTAGCCAAATTCTTCCCAAACGTAAATGATGCTCCTTCCGTATTGGAAGACCAGATGGTAGTGGCAGCAAAAGATGACCGTGCCTTGATGTGCGGAGTGCAGAGAAGTACGTCGACAGGAGACAATATGAGCTTTACGGACGGATTCGCATGTGCCAAATTCTCGAACATCCGTGCAGACAACGGACTGACAAGCGATACGGATAATCCTGATATGGATATACCTCTTCTTCGTATGGCAGAAGCTTATCTGATTGTAGCAGAAGCCAGTATCCGTGCCAACAATGGTGTTTCTACTCAGGAGACCATAGACGCTATGCATGAAATCCGTAAGCGTGCGAACGCCGCCGAATCTGATTCATATACATTGACGGACATCCGTGACGAATGGGCACGTGAGTTCTGGTTTGAAGGTCGCCGCCGCATTGACTTGATTCGTTTCGGCGATTTCGGCGGACACACCGACTATAACTGGGATTGGAAAGGTGGAGAAAAACAAGGTACTGAAATAAAAGAGTTCCGCAACATTTATCCTATTCCTGCCAATGATATCAATGCGAATACAAATCTGGATCAGAATCCCGAGTATTAAATCAGACCGAAGTTATACTTTTAAATAAACAGAGTAATATGAAAAAAATAAATATATTGACGTCCATACTAGTAGCGACAGCCCTGCTGACCGCCTGCGAGGATGACAGGGACTCAAATCCTACCATACAGGAACCTACTACTTTTGTATTGAACACCCCTGCCAATGCAACGTACAACGTCTATGACCTAAATCAATCCAAGAATATCGAGTTGACTTGTACGCAACCGGACTATGGCTACCCTGCCGTAGTGACTTACACCATGCAAGCGGATTTAACAGACAAATGGACTGATGAAACGGAAACGGCAGACGCCTCTTATCTGACACTACCTTTCATATCTACATCAGCCAAAGTGGATGCCAACACACAGGAATTGAATAAGGCAATCGTAAAACTTGCCGGCTGGACATCGGAGAATGATTATGACGGCGAACCGATGAGTGTATTTGTACGTTTGTACGCACATATCGGAGATAAAGGGTATCCTATACATTCCAATTCGATAGAATTGAAAGTTATACCTTATTATATGGATATATCTGATGCCGTTCCTGCCACTTATTATTTACTGGGCGATTTCATCGGTGAAGTTCCCTGGGGAAATCCGACAATGGCAGCAGGTACCGCTTATTTCCCGATGTCACTGGTAAAAGGATATGCGTATGATGCCAATACTGGTAAAGGAGAATTTACCTACACAGGATATATCCCAGCAGATAAAGGATTTAAGGTAGTGGCTACTCCCGGTGCATGGGACGACCAATGGGGAAATGCTGACAGCGAAGGATTCACCAATTTGGTAAATGACAAGAACTCTCAAAATATTAAAGTGAATGCGGCCGGCTGGTACACACTTCATCTCAATACGCTTGAAAATAAACTGACAATGAAAGCTACTACTTTTGAAACTCAACCGACAGAATATGATGCCGTCACATTGATTTATGGTTCGGAATCTGTAAACATGACCAAAGTTACCATGGAGCATTCACATGTATGGTATGCCGACATAACAATCGCGGCAAGCTGCAAAGCCAAATTTACTTCCGGCGACAAGACTTGGGGTGGAGAGGTATTCCCATTCGGCTCATTTGTTGATGGAGCTACCATCAGTTGCAAACCGGGTGATTATACTGTACTGTTCAACGAACTGGACGAGTGCTATTACTTCAAAGCAAAATAGATTAATCTTAAATGCAGATAGATATGAAAAAATTATCAATATATATAACCGTGTTACTGGCTGCCGCACTAACAGCCTGCAACGAAGATTTTAATGAAGGGGTAGCTTCCCCACAGTCTTACGGACAGGAAGAAGCTGCCGGCAAAATAACTTTTACAGCTACAGGTGTAGCCCCGATTAATATTGGAAATGTCGAGGAAGAATCCGTAGCGGTTGCCGTATTTACAGCTCCTGCCGTTGAAGAAGAAGCCACTTTATCCTATAAAATGAAGTTAGATAATAAAGTGACTTTAATTGTAGACGACAAAGGATACGTAGCAACGGAAGATTTGCAGAATGCAGTGGCGCAAATATATGGTATCCGTCCGGTAGAACGTACCATGAATGCAGTATTAACGTCATACGTGGCTGTCGGAAAGACAGTATATGCGGCACCGGCTGAAAGCTATGAGTTGAAAGTTACTCCGGAAGCACCGGTTATTGAAAGCGCTTATTATATTAATGGCTCTCTGACTTGGGAACAGAATGTAGCATTTGTTAATACAAGTGGTGATCCTTATACCAATTCAGTCTTTACAACAACAGTTCCTGCTCTGGTTACAGATAACACCGGTGCAAAAGATGCCTATTTCCTGATTAAATCCAACTCAGGCAAATCACTTGGCGCGGTTGATGCAGACAACGATGCTCCAGAAGGCAATCTCATTTTATCAGAAACAGCAAATCCTATCAAAATATCCGGTGGCGATTATAAATCAGTTAGAATCTCCATCAACATGATGGAAGGCACTTACAAGATTGAGAAAACAATGGATGCACCTCATTTATGGATACCAGGAAATCATCAGGAATGGAAGCCTTCACAAGCACCGACTTTATATAAGCCAGAAGGAAACAATGCTTATTGGGGAATGTCGGAATTGAACGGTGGCTTTAAGTTTACCGCACAGCCCTATTGGCCGGATGGTTCGAATGGCGGACTTGATTATGGATATGACTATTTTACCTCGAAAGAAGGTATGACAAATGATGGTGGAAACTTATCTTTACCACAGGGTATTTATTACATTGTAGTCAATTTGGACGACAAGTACGTCTCTGCAACAGAAATAACATCTATGGATATTATAGGTACAGCCACAGGAGGATGGGAAAACGGCAAAGAATTAACTTATGATGCAACAGAAAAATGCTGGACTGCAAAGACTGAAATGACTGTGGGTGAATTTAAACTCCGCGTCAATTCCAGTTGGGACTCCGGTGTTAGTTTCGGGGGAACATTAGATACACCCAGTCCTTTTGCTGGAGATAATATTTCAATGGACGCAACCGGTAACTATACCATCAAATTCTATCTGAACGGTAGACTAGTCCTCATCAAAGAATAATAAATGGAAAATACATTATGAAAAAAGATATAAAACATATATTCCGGATGCTGCTCTGTCTATTCACGATAGTAGCATGTTCCGACGAAAACCATGAGATGTTAATCACCGGTCCGGAAATCCCCGAACTGGATCACGAGCCGTCTATCGAAGAATTGGTAGAAGGAATCAATAATTACCCCACTAAATTCAAGGGCGACAAGCAAGGTAAAATCTGGTATAAAGCAGCAGCCGGCGACGACTTGTACGGCTATGAAGGTGATGTATATGTTCACATCGGTATCAATGACTGGATGTATGTTCCTACGGAATGGGGGGTAAATGAAGATAAATACAAGGCAGAGAAAGTGGCGGATAATATTTGGTGCTTTACACTTGCCCCGACAGTACGCGAATGGTTTGGCGCGGAAAATGCAGCAAACATTCAAAATGTCTGCATCCTCTTCCGCAATGATGAAGCGTTGACTGACGAAAAGAAAACCAGCGACTTTTTTATCACAGTAACAGGAGACAAGACTTTCACACCGGCTCCGGTAGAGATAGCTGCCTGCCCGGTAGAAGAAGCGGGTATCCATCCATCGGCTGACGGAACGTCTGTGACTTTCGCACTATACGATTTGGATACGGATAACAATTACAAGGATTATGCTTGTCTCATTGGCGACTTCAATGATTGGGAACTTAGTACTGAATATCAGATGAAGCGTGATAACGACAAACACTTCTGGTGGTACACCGTTACAGGCATCGACCCCGCCAAAGAGTATGGTTTCCAATATTACATGGGTAGTGAAAAAGACGGCAATGTTCGTATTGGCGACCCCTATTGTGAAAAAGTGCTGGATGGCTCGAACGATAAATATCTTGTAGAACAAGGAGTTTATCCGGCTAGTGCCATACAGTATCCGAATGGAAAGACAACAGGCATTGTCTCCGTATTCCAAACAAAACCGGCATCCTACAATTGGCAAGTATCCGACTTCAAGATTGATAATCCTGACAATATGGTAATCTATGAGTTACTATTCCGTGACTTCACACAAGTAGGTTCCGAACTTGCTACGGGTACAATCAAAGAGGCTACTAAACATTTGGACTACATCAAGAGTCTGGGAGTGAATGCGATTGAACTGATGCCTATACAAGAATTCGACGGGAATAATAGCTGGGGATACAATCCATGTTATTATTTTGCAATGGACAAAGCATATGGAACGAAAGAGGAATATAAGCAATTCATTGATGAATGTCATAAACAAGGCATTGCAGTATTACTGGATGTAGTCTACAACCATGCTACTGGCAGTCATCCATTTGCTAAACTTTATTGGAATTCGAAAGAAAGCAAGACAGCCAAGAATAATCCGTGGTTCAATGTCGATGCTCCGCATCCATTCAGCGTATTCCATGACTTCAATCACGAATCGCCGCTTGTACGTGAATTTGTAAAACGTAACTTGAAGTTCTTGTTGGAAGAGTATAAGTTTGACGGTTTCCGTTTTGACTTAACCAAAGGATTTACTCAAAACAAGAGCAATGAATCAACGGCAAGCAACAAAGATGACTCCCGTATTGTTATCTTGAAAGATTACTATAAAACAGTGAATACGACCAATCCTAATGCAGTGATGATTCTCGAACACTTCTGCAATTTGGATGAAGAGTCAGAATTGGCTAAAGCAGGGATGAAACTATGGCATAATATGAATGAAAGCTATTGCCAATCCGGAATGGGAGAATCAAGCAATTCTGATTTTTCATACATGCGAAATAGCGGAATGCCTGCTGAAGGATGGGTTAATTTCATGGAAAGTCATGATGAAGAAAGAGTTGCATACAAGCAAACTGCTTTTGGCAATCTTCAAAATGCAGGTCTTGATATCCGCATGAAACAACTGGGAACAAATGCAGCCTTCTTCCTGACCGTTCCAGGACCGAAAATGATTTGGCAGTTTGGCGAACTAGGATATGATTATTCCATAATGTATAAGTACGATGGAACAATGGGAACTGAAAAGAATACTGATGCCAAGCCTGTGAAATGGGATTATCTTACTGACCAATATCGGAAAGGATTATACGACACTTATAGCACTTTGCTGAAATTACGCAATGATAATCCGGACTTATTCAGCGACAACGCATTCAAAGACTGGAAAGTAAGTGTTTCCGATTGGGATAAAGGTCGTTATCTAAGATTGGAATCCACTACAAAGAAACTGGTTGTAGTAGGCAATTTCAAGAATGAACAGATTAATACAGGTGTGTACTTTGGTAACACGGGAGATTGGTATGAATTGAATGGTGAAACATTGAATGTGACTAACAGTTCTGAACAGCCTGTTGTTATACCTGCTAATAGCTTCAAGTTATACACCAACTTTCCAGTAAACAATTGATTGAACGGTTGTAATCAGAGTTATCATAGAAAACAACCCATAATAATGTAATAAATCCCTGTTCCACAATGTTGGAGCAGGGATTTATTGCTTTAATTATTTCTTATCGGTAGAGATTTTTCTCTTCAAGCATGAGCTCTTTTTCAATCCTTTTAAGCGAGCTAGTTGTTTCATGCCTTGAAACTGTTTGTTTCTCACCGAGAAACGAAGTGTTTCACACCGGGAAACTTTTTGTTTCAAACCGGGATGAAACTATCCGCCTCAAACCTGCGTCTCTCCTTCTATATATTCTTCAAGAAAAAGGTTCTCGCCGTCGAATACGGCATAAGAAAAGAAATTAATCCAGTCTCCAAGTATCAGCACACGTGAAGTGACACTTAGCATCAAATCAAGTTCAATGTGGCGATGTCCGTAAATAAAGAAGTTTATATTGGGATGACTTTTCAAATACTCTTTTGTATATAGTACCAGATGCTCCTGATTTTCCCCCATATAATCCGGTTCCTTTCCGTCAGTCCGTTTCTGCCTGCTGCGTTTCGCCCATGATAAACCAAGTTCCACGCTCCATCGGGGATGAATAGCGGAAAACAATGTTTGTAATGTTTTGCTGTGAAACATGGAACGAAGCAGTTTGAACTTCTTGTCCGGGTCGCCCAGTCCGTCACCATGAGCAAGATAGAACTCTTTTCCGTATATTTCGGTAGTCAGCGGTTCACGGTGCATAATGACACCACATTCTTTGGTGAGATAATCCCCACACCATATATCATGGTTGCCAATAAAGAAATGCACTTCCACTCCCATATCCGTCAGTTCGGAGATTTTTCCCAAGAAACGGGTATATCCTTTGGGGACGACCAGCCGGAATTCATACCAGAAATCAAACATATCTCCCAACAGATAAACAGCAGAAGCCTTGTGCTTTATACTATCAAGGAAGTTCACCAAACGCCGTTCCTGCGTGCGTCCATGCTCAATAGCACGGGACCCAAGATGCGCATCGGAAAGGAAATAAACGTTCTTCATGAGTTTTGAGTTGTTAGTTATAAGAGATTGATTATGAGGTTATCACTCGTAACTAGAGAAAACCGAGTTCGAGTTTCGCCTCCTCACTCATCATATCTTTGTCCCATTCCGGTTCAAACACCAAATTAATGGTAGCCGCAGTCACACCCTCCACCGATTCCACTTTCTGACGAATATCTTCCATGATAAAATCAGCAGCCGGACAGTTAGGGGCTGTCAATGTCATATCAAGTACCACTTCTCCAGTATCGGAGACATCTATCTTATAAATCAGTCCAAGATCGTATACATTCACCGGAATTTCCGGATCGTACACCGTTTTTAGCATGGCTACAATCTTTTCTTCTATTTCAATCTTTTCCATACGTCTTCTCATTTTGTTATGTATCGCAAAGATAGAGATAAAAAATGAAACATAAAAAATTAGGTACGGAATGAGCATCGTGTACCTAAAGAATATTACATCTATTCTCTATCTTCACTAATATGAAAAACGTACCCAGATGGTAAATTGTTGCAAAAGGGAATAAAGATGTAGAGAAAATTAAAGCAATCCTTCATCCGCAAAGCTAAAGAACCCGTCTTCACAAACGACGACATGATCTATCAGGTGGATATTCATTGTATCTGCCGCTTTACGAATATGTTCTGTCAGTGTTTTGTCAGGCTGACTAGGACGGATATTCCCTGAAGGATGATTATGGACCACAGCTATTTGGGTGGCTCTTTGCAGCAATGCTTCCCGAAGGATGGTGCGTACATCGGTGTATGTTCCATCTATTCCACCGGTACTGATACGCACCTTATCAATCAGTTTCGTTGCCTGATTCAATAAAAGAACCCAGAATTCTTCTTGTTCGAGGTCGCACATCAAAGGTTGAAAGATATCATAAATATCTTTTGAACAGGTGATTTGAGGCCTTTCTTTTGTGTTTTGCAGTTTCCGACGCTTTCCAAGTTCCAATGCAGCCATCACTGTAATACTCTTCGCCGGTCCCATACCTTTAAAACGGGAATAATCGCAGACTTCCCATTTTGCCAGAGAATTGAGATTGTTATCACAAGACAGGAGCAGGCGCCGCATCAGTTCAACAGCGCTTTCTTCCGTATTTCCGGAGCCGATTAATATAGCGAGTAGTTCGGCATCGCTCAATGCTGCTGCTCCCTTTTCCATCATTTTCTCCCGTGGGCGGTCCTCCAGTGCCCATTGGTTGATGGATAGTTTGTGTTTACTTTCCATTTGCTATGTTTTGAAGGTGTAAAGGTAGGCTTATTTAATTTAATGATAGAGGCAATGGGAAAAAAATTGGTTGCAGGCTTCTTCTTTTTTCTATGCAGAGACAAGTTGTGCGACACCCGGGTCTCAGCATACCTGACACCCGGGTGTTGAGTAGCATGAGACCCGGGTGTCAGACGTATTGAGACCCGGGTGTCATGCAACATTCCTTTTAAGTAAAAATAGGAATGGTAGTAAACAAATTAAAAGTAGGTTACTTATAAAAATTCTTTTGGAAAGCCTCAAACTCATCTTTCCCTCTGACACAACGCTGCCACCATGCACGCCAAAAGCCTGTACCATAGCCGATAAGTTGTATAAATGCAGCGGCTATGGAATATATGCCAATAGTCAGACTCTTATTCTGAATAGTAGAATCCATGCATACCAGCAATGCATAAAGAATGATCAGCGTAAAACTGAAAAGACAGAATGGGGTTCCTAATAATAAGAGTGCCACTCCCAGCGTAAATACAGCAGGAAGCAAATGCACCAGTTTCAGAGAGTCCGGGTATTTCTTATAAAGATTAATACGGGCAATGCCGGAGTTATGCACTTGCTTGAAGAACTTCTTCAAATCAGTACGACGTTTGTGATACACCCAGGCATCCGGAAAAAGCCGGCAAGTATAGCCGTTCTTAAAGATACGGATACTAAAGTCAATATCCTCTCCAAAACGCATCTTTGAGAATCCGCCCAAAGCCTCATACACTGCCCGGCGAACTCCCATATTAAAACTACGGGGATAGAATTTGTCCATCTTCTTTTTCCCGCCACGGATTCCTCCGGTCGTAAAGAAAGAAGTCATGGAATAGTTTATCGCCTTTTGGATATCCGTGAAAGAATCGTGCGCACGGTCGGGACCGCCGAAAGCATCGGCAGGAGAAGCGAGAAGTTCCTTCTCTACCGCATCGAAGTATCCTTCGGGAAGAATGACATCAGAATCTAATATAATAAGGTATTCTCCTTCGCTACGTTCTGCCCCGTAATTGCGGGTCTGTCCCGGACCGGAGTTAGGTTTAGAGAAGTATTTTATATTCAACCGGTCTGCATACCGTTCTACTACTTCTTTACAGGGAATGAAGGAACCATCTTCTACAACAACGACTTCGAAATCTTTAAAGTGTTGCATGGTAAGACTTTGCAATAATTCATCCACTTCATCGGGACGATTATAAACGGGGATTATGACGGAGTAACGCATAGTAAATTCGTTTTAAGAATGAATTTGAGATGCAAATTAAGACAAAAAAGGGGAAACTACTCCCAAATCTCCAGAAAAACAAAAGAACTAACTATATTTCCTATCTACTTTTTATCAAGATTCCCTCAAAAAGTTTTCTATTCTCCGTTAGAATCATTATAAAAAGAGATTGAGTTTCTCCAACTATATTAGTTTTGATAAATCTTACAGAATAAAAAAGGGCGTTCCTGGGAAATAAGGGAAAATTGGAACGCCCTTCGAAATAAAGGTTTATTATTAGACTGGTCTTTCACAAGTGCAGTCTTTACCTTTTTTCATCTAACAAATTAAGGATGTCAAAAATCCTTAGTGGGAAATAACATATTCATCTTTTCACAAAGATGAATAATTCGACAAATAATATCCGATACCACCATATCGGACAATTATATTATCAATAAAAGGGTAACTCTACACAAAGGAAAAGAGTTACCCTTTCTTTCTTATTTAAAATAGGACTATTTCAAAGAAGCTTTCACAGTGATCTTATTAATAGTTTCTGTACCCCAGTTATGATTTACAGTTACTTTCACATAGATGTCCAATGACTGAACAATCGCTGTATTGTTACATGTAATCACACCTGTTGACGGATTAATAGTATAGGTACCCTCATTTACAGTAGCACTATATCCATCAATTGCATAAGTAATGGCGCCAGCAGCATCAATGCCATAAGCTGCAGCCCAAGGAGCTTTTGCTACTCCATTTTCAATAACTACATTCTTCTTGGTTACATTGATATCTTTGTCAGACATCTTGATTTCTGCTTTCGTTCCTACATTGATAGTCTTATTCTGATCACCATCTATATTCCAATCAATAGAAGACTTGTAAGACAAGACATCAAGCGGAGAACGCAATACAGGTTCACAATAAGTCACTTCTTTTCCATTTATATCAAGAATAGTAGCTTCAATATCAGTTCCTTGTATTTTAGCTCCGATCTTGATAGCACCTAAAGTCTTCACATCTACATCCGGAGTTACAGTAATAACATTACCAGCAATGCTTATCTGACTATAAACAGCTTTAACAGCATCAGACTGTTTTGCTTGCGGAGCCAGATAATATTCAATAACTTCACTAGAAGTACTGTTATCTGTATTATATGCAGCATAAAGAACTGTCAAATCAGCCGTCATACTGAATGACTTATCAGCTTCAGTCCATGCACCGGTAATAGTTGTCTTACCATTCACAACAAATGCACTATTTTGCTTGATGTTCACTTTACGTTCGCACTTAACAAGATCCTTCAATTTCAAAGTATACTGTTTGTTAGAACCGTTAACACGATGAGTTGTTGTGGATTTACGCCATGCATATTCTTCAGAATTTGTAATTTCATATTTTGAGTTTCCACCACCTGGCCATGTTTCGAATGAATACAATTGCTGATCTCCATTGATAACAGTTTCGGCAGGGAATATCAATTTAAGATTATCCAAATCTGTGCTTGTACCCGGTGTGAATTCAATATATGCATCAACCTTGTTAGCATAAGTTTTACCATCTTCATTAGTCAAGTAATACAAACCATATTTAACAGGAGTTACGTTTTCATTGTCAGACATATAGTCACGTCCACCCAGTGAATTCAAGAATGCACGAACATTCAAGTCAATAGTTTGTTCACTTGTGCTATACTGCAATTTAGCTAACTTATCAGCTGCAGCTGCATCTTTCGTTTCTACATCAATATCAACCAATGCCGGAGCCACTTGCTGCTCGCGAACAGCTTTCACTGCAAAGTCATAAGAAATGATTTCCGTACCTTTTTCATTCTTATAAGTTGCTGTCACATAGCATAATTCATTGATAGCCGAAGCTTGCTCACTAGATTTAGCTGTAATAACACCGTCTTTAATTTCAAAGATACCTTTTGCCTTATCAGCTGTTTGTTTGAATTCAACAGTGATACCACTAAATCCTAAATCAGCCATTGAAATGAAATCCTCTTCCACATCATGTCCCAATGCTACAGAATCATTCAAATTATAAGATTTGTTATAAACAAATGTATATTCAACATAAGATGAAAAATCGGATTCGGTAGTTGCATCAGCCAAAACATCAGTAGGAACTTCAACTGCATCTTTTGTATGCACAAAACTCAAATCAGCCGGAGTCCATTTTTCAGCTTTGAAGTTGAAATAATCAGAGGCTGTTGTATAACCGTTAATTGTTACATCCAGAGAAGAAGCGTAAGGTTTATCAACTTCAATGTTTTCGGAAATCATATTTACACTCAAGATACCTTGTCGGTTATCCACCCATTTTGCACTACCTTCTACATATTTCAGTGCAGGAACAAGTGCTCTGGTTTTATATGTATCGGTAAATGCAAATACAGCTTTACCTAGATCCAGTGTAGTAGGCCATACTTTGAAAGTAGCTACAGAAGCACTGGTTGCCAATAATTCCGCATCAGGATCATTGGACGACATCAACCCGATTGATTTTACAAAATCATCTTTATCATTAGCAGCTTGTCTTCTGTAAATAATGCTTTGCAAACCATTATAGGCAGAACCTTCTGCCAACATTTTATATTCTTTACCGTCAAGAGTGATGACGTACAAACCATCTACCTCATTTATAACAATAGAAGGAACTTTAGTATCAGTTTTCAAGCTTGTTACCACATCACCGATAACGATATACCCATCTTTATTAATAGACACGTTAGCTGATGCATCCTGACCTGGTTCGCCAGGCTTACCAGGTTCACCTTGTTCTCCCTTCTTCCCAGTAGCATTAACCTTATTTCCATCTGCATCTAAAACATACTCATAGGTTTTGCCATCATCAGTACTTACCTGCCAATAGTTGTCACTTGATACTTTAAATTTAGGAATGACCGTTTCACCATTTAGTCCCGGCTGTCCGTTCTCTCCATCTTTACCATTGGTGATAGTCAATTTAGAACCGTCAGAAAGAGACAACTCATAACCATTTGCTACAGGAGTATAACTGACAATAAATTTACCGGCTTTCATTGCAGCATCCACCTCTTCAATTTTACTCTTATTGGCGTCGACCTGCTGTTGCAAACCATCTATATCATCATCGTAGTCTTTGCATCCTACGTAGCTGATAGTAGAAAGCGCCAGCGCCCCGAAGAGCATCACTTTTACAAACTTTTTCTTCATAACTACTTAAAAATTACATTAATAATATATTATTAAACACTAAGTTTCAATAATAGCATACCCGTTACTTTGTAGGTAACGGCAAACCTTTGTTCCTGCTCTTCTTGAGTAGTCAATACTAGAAAATGATATAATATACAATGAAACATTTTAACCCCTACTTCATGAAAGAGGTAGAGGGGAGAGAAATCTTATGCAAAATTTAGAGGTTGACATGCCCTAATACAAAGAATCTACGTGTTTTATCTGTTTATGTTCTTCTTTTGAATGCTTTATTAGAAAAAAATGTGTGATTTCGTTTGGTTGTTTTAAGAAATATGCTCATATTTGCACCGGTATTTATTCCCGTTACCTACAAAGTAACAGACTTATATTCAGCAAATTGCATTTCGAACTGAATATCGGATAAAATCAATAACCCGCTTGTTTGCTTCATCTATTTTCTTATTCTGAAAAGGTTTCAGATAAGTCTCCGTCACTGTAATGGACGAATGCCCCATCGCTTCGGAAATAATGCCCGGATGAATTTCACAATAATACGCTGTTGTGGCCCATGTATGGCGGGCGGTGTATGAACTCAATTTATCCCCCAGTCCCAACAATTCACCCAACAACATTAATTGCCGATTAAATGTGCGCAATGCTAACTGATACTCTCGATATGCTTCTTTTGTTCCTTCACGACTTTTCAACAATGAGAAAAGGTATGGAGAAGAAGGGTCACAATTCATGTACTTCTTCACCAAAAGCATTGCCTCCGGAGTCAATGTCACCGACAATGTACGCCCCGTCTTACGCCTACGATAAGTAATCACATTATCATGCAAATCACTCTTACGCAAATATGCGAGATCGACAAAAGGTAAACCACGAAGTAAAAACATCAGAGTAAATAGCTCTTGTGTACATCGCAAAGCCGGAGTTGCAACCGATGAATGTAATTTTGCAAATACCTTTTTTATGTCTTCCTCACATAAAGCTCGCTTACGGTCAGCGCGAGTACCGGTATAAACCGAATGGAACAAATTCGGCACATAAGGTGCTTTTCGAAGATCGACCGCACGATTATAGACTGCACGAAATGTGCGCAAATAAGTTGAAACTGTATTCCAACTACAACCACGGCTACGAAGATGTATCTCGAAGCCTTTCAACCATCCCGGAGTTACTTTATCAAAAGTGAAATCTCCTTTCCCACAATAAACAATAATGGCATTGAGACTGCTACGATATACGTGAGCCGTCCCAAAGTTTCCCCCCATTTGTAGCCCATTAGCCACTTGCCTCATAAATGCTACTACTTTTAACATGTTACTATTACTTAATTTAATTACACAATAAACATACAGGTATTTTTAAGAACAAGCAAACCTGTTAGCTACAAATAACAATAATAATAACAATGTTGTTTCTTGGAAGTAAATGAAAGGAACCATGAGGTAAAACTAAAACAAAAAAAGACGGGGATGTCCCAATCTTGGCACATCCCCGTACAATATAAATCAGTTCAGTTATTATTTCTTCAGAATATCCATTGTATCGGACGCAATCAACAGTTCTTCATCTGTCGGAATCACTACTACTTTCACTTTAGAAGCAGGAGTAGAAATAATTGCTTCCTCACCACGAACTTTAGCATTCACATCGTTGTCAAGCTCGATACCCATGAATTCCATATCCTTACAAACTTCACGGCGACATTCCATCTGATTTTCACCTACACCACCTGTAAACAGAATGATATCTACACCGCCCAATGCAGCAGCATAAGCACCGATGTATTTCTTGATACGATAATAATACATCTTCTCTGCAAGGATAGCTTTCTCATTGCCAGCCGCACAAGCAGCCAAAAGTTCACGCATATCGCTTGATACACCTGAAATACCGAGTACACCGCTCTTCTTGTTCAACAGGTTGGAAACACCCGTAGTATTCAAGCCTTCTTTTTCCATGATAAACGTCACTGCACCGGCATCAATGTCACCGCTGCGAGTACCCATCATCAAGCCTTCCAATGGAGTCAAGCCCATAGTAGTATCTATACATTTACCATCTTTGATAGCGGCAATAGAACCACCATTACCAATATGACAAGTGATGATTTTCTTTCCTACCGGATTTACACCCAAGAATTCGCATACACGTTTGGACACGTAACGATGAGATGTTCCGTGGAAGCCATAACGACGCACACCATACTTTTCATACAATTCATAAGGAATAGCATACATGTAGGCATAATCCGGCATGGTCTGATGAAAAGCCGTATCAAATACACCTACCTGCGGAATGTTAGGAAGAATAGCAGAAACTGCATTCACACCTTTCAAGTTAGCCGGATTGTGCAACGGAGCCAGATCATTGCAAGCTGTAAAGGCTTCCAATACCTCCTTATTCAGCAATACAGATTCGCTGAAACGCTCGCCTCCGTGTACCATACGGTGACCTACGGCATTGATTTCATCCAAAGATTTGATAGCGCCATATTCGGGGTGAATCAACGTATTCAGGATAAACTCAACTCCTACTGTATGTTCAGGAATATCTTTTTCCAGAATTTTCTTTTCACCATTCGGCAAAGTCAGTTTCAAGAAAGATCCTTTCAGACCGATTTTTTCGATACCACCTTGCGCAATCACTTCTTTGCTGGTCATATCGAACAATTTATATTTAATAGATGAACTTCCGCAGTTCAATACCAGAATTTTCATGTCGTTGTCGATTTAATACTTACTACTTTATATCTAATACTTATTTATTTGCCTTTGCAGCAATAGCCTGGTTAGCCGTGATAGCAATCATACGATATACATCTTCAATAGAACAACCACGAGACAAGTCGTTTACCGGGCAAGCGATACCCTGAAGGATCGGGCCGATAGCATCAGCATGTCCCAAACGTTGAACTAGCTTATAAGAAATGTTACCTACTTCCAGGCTCGGAACAATCAGTACATTTGCTTGTCCGGCTACCTCCGAACCCGGAGCTTTGCTTGCACCTACTTCAGGAACAAGAGCCGCATCTGCCTGCAGTTCACCGTCCAAATCAAGAGTCGGAGCCATTTCCTTAGCTATTTTAGTTGCTTCTACTACTTTGTCTACCACTTCATGTTTAGCAGAGCCTTTGGTAGAGAAACTCAACATAGCTACTTTCGGATTTTCGATACCGGCAACCGCCTTGGCAGTCTGCGCTGTACAAACTGCAATCTGCGCCAATTGATTAGCATCAGGAACCGGGGTTACGGCCACGTCACCCATGACCAAAATGCCATTCTTTCCGTATTCAGGAGCATGAGTCAAAAGCAACATAGCACCAGACACGCAAGTGATTCCCGGCGCAGTCTTGATAATCTGCAAAGCAGGACGCAATACATTACCAGTAGTGTTACGGGCACCAGCCAACTGACCGTCAGCATCACCGCTCTTAATCATTAAACAACCAAAGAATAAAGGATCATTCGTTAACTTGCGGGCTTCTTCGATAGTCATCCCCTTCTTTTTACGAAGTTCACACAACAACTGCGCATATTCTTCGTGTTTCGGAGAAGTTTCAGGATCAATGATAGTAGCTTTACCGATGTTTCCCAATCCCCATTTTGCAGCAAGTTCATTAATTTCTGCCGGTTTACCCAGTAAAATTAGATCGGCTACTTCGTCTGTCAAAATCATATTGGCAGCTTTCAATGTGCGTTCTTCAGTTCCTTCCGGAAGAACAATACGTTGGCGATTTGCTTTCGCACGCGCCACGATTTGGTTGATTAAATTGAGCATAGATATATTGAATATTATTATAAAACGTCCTTACAATTTGTAATTTGCGGTGCAAAAGTACTCAATTTTGCAATATCCACATTACAATTTCGCCTATTTTTCTCTTCCAAGTCTAAAATATTGTAATATTTAACACTGTACTCCTATTTTTCATACCTTTGCAGCGTTTTCAAACAAAATCAATAGGTTATTAGTTATGATACGTCAGTGCGCCATTTTATTTGGCTGTTTGGCTTTGGGTGAATTAATAGTTTATCTTACGGGTATCAAGCTCCCCTCCAGCATCATCGGTATGCTGCTGCTCACCCTCTTTTTAAAATTAGGTTGGATTAAGTTACACTGGGTACAGGGATTGTCCGACTTTCTGGTTGCCAACTTAGGATTCTTTTTCGTTCCGCCCGGTGTGGCTCTTATGCTATACTTTGATGTCATTGCGGCAGAGTTCTGGCCGATAGTGACAGCGACCATTATCAGCACCGCGCTTGTACTTGTCGTTACGGGATGGGTACATCAAATCGTCCGCAAGTTCAGGCTGGCACGTCAGATTAAGCTGGCGCGCAAACTTCACCTGACGGATTTCCATCTGTCGGAGAAACTGCACCTTAAAGATAAAATCAACTTAACGAATAAAGACAAATGAGCTTCTTAGAGAATAATTTCTTCCTGCTGGCTATCACCTTCGGGATTTTCTTCTTTGCCAAATTGCTTCAGAAGAAAACAGGACTGGTATTATTAAATCCTATATTGCTGACCATCGCCCTATTAATCATCTTCCTTAAAATGACAAATATCTCATACGAGACCTATAATAAAGGAGGACATTTGATCGAGTTCTGGCTCCGCCCGGCTGTTGTTGCTTTAGGCGTACCTTTATATCTTCAATTGGAAATGATAAAAAAGCAGTTACTGCCTATCCTTCTGTCTCAACTGGCAGGCTGCATTGTCGGAGTTATTTCAGTAGTGCTGATTGCGAAGTTCATGGGAGCTTCCCAAGAAGTAATCCTGTCTCTGGCTCCCAAATCGGTTACGACTCCGATTGCGATGGAAGTAACCAAAGCCATTGGCGGTATTCCGTCACTGACGGCGGCAGTTGTTGTGGCAGTAGGTTTATTAGGAGCGATCTGTGGTTTTAAGACCATGAAAATCATGCGTGTAGGCAGTCCGATCGCCCAAGGGCTTTCGATGGGGACAGCCGCTCATGCTGTCGGAACTTCCACCGCAATGGATATCAGCAGCAAATATGGAGCATACGCCAGTCTGGGACTGACACTGAATGGAATCTTCACCGCACTGCTCACACCTACAATCCTTCGATTATTAGGTGTCTTGTAAAAACAAAATCTCTTGATTTTCCGTTATATAAAGAGTTAAACGCAAAAAGCAATTTTATGATTCCATTTAAAGATATCACATTAGCAGACAAAGACACAATCACCTCATTCACGATGAAAAGTGATCGCCGCAATTGCGATCTTTCATTCTCCAATCTTTGCAGTTGGAGGTTCTTATATGACACTCAATTCGCAGTGGTCGACAACTTTTTGGTATTCAAGTTCTGGGCGGGAGAACAACTTGCTTATATGATGCCCGTAGGCACAGGAGATTTGAAAGCAGTATTGTGGGAACTGATAGAAGATGCCCGCAAAGAGAACCAGCATTTCTGTATGCTGGGAGTGTGCAGCAATATGCGCGCTGATCTCGAAGCTATCCTTCTGGAACAGTTCACTTTCACAGAAGACCGCGACTATGCGGATTATATTTATTTGAGAAGTGATCTATCTACGCTGAAAGGGAAGAAATTCCAAGCGAAAAGAAATCATATCAACCGGTTCCGCAACACTTATCCGGATTACGAATACACACCGATTACCCCGGACCGTATTCAGGAATGTCTGGATCTGGAAGCAGAGTGGTGTAAAGTGAATAACTGTGACCAACAGGAGGGGACAGGCAACGAACGTCGCGCCCTGATTTATGCTCTCCACAACTTCGAGGCACTCGGACTGACGGGAGGTATCTTGCATGTGAACGGTAAAATTGTCGCATTCACATTCGGTATGCCTATCAATCATGAAACATTCGGCGTACATGTAGAAAAAGCGGATACCAGTATTGAAGGTGCGTATGCCATGATTAATTATGAATTTGCCAACCGGATTCCCGAACAATATATCTATATCAACCGGGAAGAGGATTTAGGTATTGAGGGTTTACGCAAAGCCAAACTGTCTTACCAGCCGGCAACGATTCTGGAAAAATATATGGCTTGCCTCAAAGAGCATCCCATGAATATGGTAAAATGGTAAATCCATTATAAATATGATGATAAAGGAGCAAGTAAAAGCATTGTGGAAAATCTGTTTTGACGATAGTGAAGAATTCGTTGAAATGTACTTCAGACTGCGCTATAAAACAGAGGTGAATGTCGCCATCCAAAGTGGCGATGAGGTAATCTCTGCGCTTCAGATGCTTCCTTATCCGATGACTTTTGGTGGAGAGACTGTACAGACCTCCTATATTTCAGGAGCCTGTACGCATCCCGATTTCCGAAGCAAAGGGGTCATGCGAGAGCTCTTATCACAGTCTTTCGCCCGGATGCTGCGGAATGGAGTACATTTCAGTACATTGATACCGGCAGAGCCCTGGTTGTTCGACTATTATGCCCGCATGGGATATGCTTCCGTATTCAAGTATTCAACTAAAGAGATCGTTTTGCCGGAATTTATTCCTGCTAAAGAGATAGCGGTCAGTGTTGTTTCAGAATTTCAGGAGGAGGTCTATTCCTATTTGAATAAGAAGCTTTCCGAACGGGCTTGCTGTATTCAGCACACATCGGAAGACTTTCAGGTTATTATGACCGATCTTGCCATTAGTGGAGGTTATTTATTTGTAGCCAGACAGGAAAACGAAATCAAAGGAATAACCATTATATATAAAGGAGACAAACATATCATTATCAATGAGCTTTGCGCTGAAAATAAAGATGTGGAATATAGCCTGTTGTATGCTATCCGGCAACACACCGGATATAAGTGCATGGTTCAAATCTTGCCTCCCGAAGAGAAACAGCCTCAACATCCGCTAGGCATGGCACGTATCATCAATGCCAAAGAAGTGCTGCAAATCTATGCCGCAGCTTTTCCCGAAGATGAAATGCAGTTGGAATTATCGGATAAACAATTATCTGTCAATAACGGTTATTATTACCTGTGTAAAGGGAAGTGCATGTATAGTACCGAGCGACTGCCCGGTACGCATATACAGATGAATATTAGTGAACTAACAGATAGAATACTTCAGCCGTTAAAGCCGTATATGAGCTTGATGATGAATTAAGGCACAGATTACATGGATTATGCTGTTGACTTATATGAAGATATACCTCTAAGAACCGTGAAATCCATGTAATCCATGCCTGAAACTATTGATTCAAATGACGAACCCGTTCGCAAGCTGCCAATAGGAATGCACCCACTCCAAAATTTGAAGTAGAGTTGGCGTCTACTACCTGTCCGGGTATCGCTTTCTCGCCAATTGGTTGTACATATCCAATCTTTCCATCAGGCTGCAAAGCAACCGTCGAGAGATATTTCCATGCTTTTTCAACCACCGGCTGATATTCTGCGGCATTCAGGAAACCGTTATTGATTCCCCATTGCAGACCATACGTAAAGAAAGCTGTTCCACTGGTTTCCGGTCCCGGTGCATGTTGCGGATCGAGCATACTGCGTGTCCAGTAGCCTTCCGGCTGCTGACAGGCAGCAACAGATTTGGCTAATGTGCGGAAACGGTCCATATATTCCTGACGATACTGATCTGTTTCGGGCAAGTCTTTGAGTACTTTTGCCAGTCCGGCCAATACCCAGCCGTCTCCACGGGCCCAGAAGTCCTTCTTGCCGTTCACACTCTTGTGTTTAGGATATACGTATTTTCCATCCCGGTAGTAGAGTCCGGCTTCTTCATCATACATGATACTATCGGCATAGGCAAGGTACTCATGCAATTTTTCCAGATAAAGCGGGTTCTTGGTGATGTTATACATCTTTGTCATGACCGGCATTACCATATATAATCCATCCGCCCACCACCAATAATCACGGTTGGGCGTACTCATCTGATATTCCATCACTTCACGGGCACGCGCTATTTTTTGTGTATCCGGTTCCAGATTATAGAGATCGGCATACGTCTGAAAACAAATCTGATAGTCGCCGAAAAGCACATAGTCATCACTCTCGCCATAGCTGTATTTCCAGTCGGCCTTATTATCGGACTTGGCGCCTTTCCATTCATTATGTTCCGCCCAGGCTTTCGAGTAGTCCAGATATTCCGGCTTTTTAGTCAGGAAATAGGCTTCCATGTTTCCGGTATGATAGGCGGCATTATCCCAGAAGGAACGTCCGTGTTCCGGATGGTTTGCCTGCCAATAATTATTCACTTTGTGAATGATGTTTATCACTTCTTCGGAAGAGGTATCCTTCTTGTCCGCGCAACCTGCACAGATAGCACCACCCAAGAAGAGTGCGGAAAGAAGAGTTGCAGATAGTTTCTTCATATCTTTACTTATTTATATTCATATCTGTTTCTAATACATATACCATTTGAGGGTCAATTTCCGCTGTGCGTTCACCATCTCCCTGACGGGTGTGTTGCACAAAGAGGTGAAGTTTCCGCTGTTTCTTCCAGAGCTCCGTATCATGGGACGGTTCCCATGCATCCACTGAAAAGTCGGTCAAATCCGTTATTGTCCATTTACTAATGCCGACATCGGACGCATGTGCCATCGAGACACGGCTTCCCCGTTCTTCGTCGCGGAAAATATAAAAGACTTCCCCACCCTCTACCACAATACGCGGACGGGCAATAGGTATCATTTTCGTACCGCCACCCTTCAAGGTAAAAGGTGTTTTGCGATCTGTGATCTGCCGTTGATGCCATACTTTCCCGTCATTCCAGACGATACGGTATTGGGGCACGTCACTGTCGGAGTCCCGCCAATAAGTAGCTATATACGGATTTCCTTCTGCATCGGCACTCATACTTGTCTGATTAATCAACTCACAGTTTTGAGGCAAACGACAGGCATACTCTGCATTAGACAATCGGATAGGAAGTTCATATTGCTCTCCACTTGATTTATACCAAGTCACTCCATTATCAAACGAACGGGCATAACATATATCATGGTTTGTCTCCACATGCCAGCTTTCGCGCCACACCCACGAAAGATGGATGGTTCCTTTCTCATCGACATACATTTGCCAATAAGCATTCCGTTTATTTTCTCCGTCAATCAGTATATCCTGAATACGAGTCCATTTACGATCTTTCAACGAATAACGGTTCATCACCAAGTTACCACGACCGGAAGAACCGGAACGATAAACAAACAGTAAATCTCCTCCGGATAAAGAATAAAACTCCGGATAGGTGACATTTCCTTCGTCAACTCCGGTCATCGGTATTTTATCTCCCAGTTTCAGAGAACCGGGAGCAATGCTCCGGCAATAATTCAGTTTATGTCCATGATGATCGAAAGATACGTGTATGTAACCTTCTCCATCCACCATCATACTGATTACATTATGAGCATCCTTTACATTTCCCTGATATTGGGTACGGTGTAAAGTCCATTGTTTCGAATCCAGTTTCCGTTTTCCAAGTATCAGATAGCCGTCGTTATCGTAATAACTGATATATTGTTCATCACCATGCGTCACCAGCGAGTTATTGCGAAAGACCGCAGTATTGACCGAAGTACAACTGTATCCCTTTCCTACTTCCACCAAACGCTGGGAACAGACAAGAGTAGGAACAAGTATTATTCCGCAAAGTAGTAGTAATATCCGTTTCATGCTTATCTTCTTTTTTATTTGTCAAAGATGGAAAGAGTCCATTTTTCATGCCAGGGAATTGTTATCTTTCCGTCTTTTACAAGTACAGGCAGCCATACATAGCGTGAGTCTTCCAAGTCTTTCTTTTTCCAGCGGTCGAACATAGCGATGTATGCGTCCTTCTTTCCGATAACAGGCTGAACGTAAGTGCTCTGTGCGTAAAACGTTTTATCCGCATCCGGTCCCGTACAAGGATCACCGATCGTTTTCCACGTTCCCATAATAGAATCAGCAACTGCAATCTCGGCCACATTCGGATCCCAGCCTGTGCAACCGGAGCTTAACATACAGTATTTACCATTATATTTAAACACAGCCGGAGCTTCACGAGACTCTTTGACGAAATTACGAGTAAACCGTCCGCTGGGTTTCAGATAATCATCAGTCAAAAGACTAATATACATGGTTTCATTATTTTCCGAAGAATAGAACTGATAAGCACGTCCGTCATCATCCACAAAAACTGTCTGATCGCGGCTCATCGCATTATTCGGACGGAAACTTCCCTGATAGACGAACGGTCCGACAGGAGAATCGGCAACCGCCACTCCGGCACAAGCCTTACTGTAATCGGCGCTTTCCACATGTGCCCACATTACAAACTTACCGGTCTTCTTATTAAAAATAACTTTCGGACGTTCCAACACTTTGGAGGGATGCAGGTCATGATTCGGATCGTCTTTGACTGCCGGAAGCACAATTCCTTCAAATTTCCAATTCAGCAAGTCTTTAGAAGAGTAACAACCGACTCCGGTCACGTCTGTACGATAACACTCCCACGTAGCCCAGTCCGGCAAAATCGTTTTTCCTTTCTTGTATTCACCATACCAATAGTAAGTACCATTGTGATAAAGAAGTCCGCCACCATGGGCATTGATCGGATTTCCATCGGTATCTTTCCACACTTGTCCGGGGGTAAAGTCCGTATTCTTCTGAGCCTGTACGGATATTGGAAGCAAGCCTATGCAAGCTACAAACAGTAATAATAGTCTAGTCATATATCAATATTTGTTGGTTAATTCATTATTAATGAAAAGCATGGTCTTTCGGGAAGTCATTCCCTTCCCAGGCTTTTTTACTTGTCCAGTCTTCGGCAGGAGATGTCCAGAAGGGATGGTCAGCCGGAAGTCCAAGCGGCATGAAAGCAAGTGATGCCATATATAAGCTACCATTATTTGTATACCAATCGGATATATTCGGTTGCTTGCCATTGAAACCCAAAGTAAGGAATCCTTTTTCATTGAAATTGCGGTCATCGCCAAACATTCGTTTAATAACTGCCGTCATGGCTGCACGCACTTGTCCGTCGGGCAATTCCTTGGGTAACCATTCTCTCCATGCCAACAATGCCAAAGGCTGCAAAGTTCCTGTACGATAGGTAATAGAACGCCCAAAGACAGGGAGTGTCCCTTCGGGAGAGATGAACCGTTCCAAAATCATTCCGAAACGTTGCATTCGTTTTACCGCACGGTTGTAGTCACATTCAGGCATATTCCAAACTTTATTCTTTCCGCTATTGGTCATTATTTCCAGTGGCTCTATGTACATGGGATGCAATACAAAACTATTGTAATAGTCGAAAGCAAAGTCCTTTCCATCCGAATACCAACCATCACCAACATACCATTCTTCCACTTTGCGCAACGCCGAAGCTATGCGGTAAGTATCACTTGGCGCACCCGCTTTCCGCAGAAAGGCTTCTACGGTAGCAGAGAACAATAACCAATTCGTATAAGGAGGGTCTACCCGGCGAAGCTGTGTAAACTCGGTAATATAACGTTGTTTCGTCACGCTATCCAACGGAAGCCATAAAGCATCATATCCTCTTATGAAACTTTCCGCGATATAAGCGGCATCCACTAAAGTTTGCCCTTCCTTTCTCCACAACAGATAATCGGGACTTTCCGGATCGACAGCCTGCGCATAACTCTTGAGCGCCCATTCACGCAGTTGTTTCCGCCAGATACCTTCGGATGTATCATCATCCGGCAATGAAATCCAGGGAGCCAGTCCTGCCATCAAACGTCCGAAACATTCCATATAAGTAACCTTTTTATTTCTTCCATCCCATGTCGGACTTAACTCAACCAACATATTCTGTTGCAGCTTGCCTTCACTCATATTACTAAGCACCGGTTCAGCCATACGATACAACACTTCCGCCCATAACTCTCGGTCGGTCGGTTCTTTCACTTGTTTCTTTTTTTTTGCCGACAAGTCTTGTGACGGAATCATTAAGATTACCATAAGCAATAACAATACGTAATGTCTATTCAAGTTCATGATATTATTTAGGTTTTTCATTTACAAAGATACTTTATACTCACAAGAATAACATCCAAATTTATGTCAAAAAAGGGATACTTAAAGACCAAATTTAATACAGAGACAGTTATATATACGAAATTAATAAATTTTCCACCTATCAATCCATTCAATAAAAGGTATTCCTTTTTCATTAAATTGAATAGGCAACCAAATATAACGTGAATCCGACAAACTCTCCGGACACCAGCTATCTGCCATAAAAACAAACCGGTCTTCCTTCCCTTGCAAAGGAAAGCTATATGTACCCTGTCCCCCGAACGTCTTATCCGCTTTCTCTCCGACACATGGATTCGGAAGTTGTTTCCATTCTCCAAGAATCGAAGTAGCAGTTAATAACCGGGCTTTATTAGGCTCCCATCCCGTACAACCGGAAGTTATCATCCAGTACGTTCCGTCTTTCTTGAAAATAGCGGGAGCTTCATTATGTCCGCCGGGAAAAATGCGTATATACCTGCCTGTATGACCGAGATAATCATCAGACAATTCAGCAATCTGCAAAGTCAAGTTATCTTCCGAAGAATAAATATGATAAGCTTTCCCATCATCATCCACAAACAAAGTCATATCGCGAGACATCTGTCCGCCTTCCATATCTCTTTTCAGGAACAATCCCTTCTCAATAGCACTATACCATTCTGGAGTCCACCATTCCTTATATTTAGAAAAGTCCCATTCGATTTCCCGCTCCTTTGTATCCATATTCAACGGATAGACCCCCTTATTGACACGACCAGAACGAATAAACCTATATGATCCAGTTGGTGAGTCACTGACAGCAACGGCTGCACATGCAGAACCGTACCCATTCCCTTTCTTTTCCAAATGAAACCACATCACAAACTTTCCGGTTTTCTTATTATATATCACTTTCGGACGTTCCATGATGCACCCTTTTTCAATATCAGCCCCTTCCTCGCCGGATACAGCCAAGACAATGCCTTCAGGCTTCCATTTGCACAAATCAATAGAAGAATAGCAGTTTATTCCTTTTTCGGTCACAAAGCCCGATTCGGGACGATGTTCACCAAACCAATAATATTTTCCTTCATGATACAAAACGCCTCCACCATGAGCATTAATCACATTTCCATCCGTATCTCTCCAAACTTTACCAGAAACAATATTTTTCTCTTTCTGATAAACCCGTACATAATCTATCTCATACTTCATCGGCAAAGCACTCTCATCAATCGGTCCACCGTTGATGCCGCCAATAGCCAAATTCAACAAAAGATATTGCGGTTTCATAAAAGGATTCGTTCCCCTGCCGATACTTCCGTTTACAGCATCCTTTAAAGGAATCTCATTCAACAATTCATCATCCAAATAGAGTTTGATGGCTTCTTCATCCCAATCCATCCGCCAAATGTGAAACTTAGAAGCCCAGTTCGGATCTTTCTCCGTAAAATAAACATAAGGTATAGCCTTACTATTCCATTTAGCCCCCCATTGCTTGTCCGTGCCCCACGCTGCATTTGCCAAAATATGAGGAGTCCCTTTGATTTGGTAATATTCCATGATATCTATCTCTCCACATGAGGGCCACTCCATATTACTACCTAACGTCCAGATAGCCGGCCATGCACCTTTCGCCACCGGTATGCGAGCACGTACTTCAAAGCGTCCGTAGAGAAACTCCTTCTTTCCGGCAGTCGTCACCGATGAAGAAGTATATTCTACAAACTCCCGTTTCTTGCGCCAATCGTTACTACCACACACATAAAGAGGATTTCGGCGACCTTGTTCCTTCCGGGCTTCGATGACAAGAAAGCCCCCTTTACAGAATGCATTATCCGTCTGATACCACTGAGCCTCCTCGTTGCGGACATAACCTTGTTCATAATTCCATACGGAAGGGGATAATCTCCCCTCTGTATTAAATTCATCGCTCCAAACCAGCCGCCAATCGTCATTCCGTGCAGTTGCAAGCAAAGGTAGGGTTAACAGTAATAACAATAGTATATATACGTTATTCTTTTTCATTATCAATAGATGTCTATAGTTGAACAAATCCTGCATTGCCCGATTCTAAATCAGCCAGCAATACAGGATATTGCTACCTTTTATTTTTTAGACTGATAGATACGTATATAGTCTATATGGTATTTCAAAGGGAACGCAGTGTTATCCACAGGTCTTCCATTAATACCACCGATTGCAAGATTCAACATCATACGCTGTCCAAACCCCTCGTAATCGTTTGAATAAGGATTCTGGTATCCACCTTGTCCGGCACCATTGTCACCTTTATTCACTGTCAAAGTCAAATCCGTTTCATTCAGTAACTCGCCATCCAGATAAATTCGAATAAAATCCTTATCCCAATCCATCACCCACAAGTGATACTTGTCAGACCATTGTTTATCTTTGGAAGTGAAGTTAGTGATGGGATAGTTCTTGGAATTCCATGTTCCTTCCCAACGTTTATTACCTCCCCAACAAACATTAGCATGAATCTTCTCTTTATAAAACTCAAGCATATCTATTTCACCGCCTAACGGCCATTCCCACCAGTTTCCTGTAGACCAAATAGCAGGCCACGCCCCCTGTTCAACAGGTATCTTAGCGCGCACTTCCATACGACCATATTTGAACACATACCCAGGTTTCGTCAAGATACATGAAGATGTATATTCCGAATATTCACGGTTCTTTTTCCAATCACTACTACCTTTCTGATAATTAGGATTCTTCACAGCCTCTATTCTTCCTTCAATAAGTAAAGCCCCATCCTTCATTTTTGCGTTCTCTTTCTGATACCACTGATCTTCTTCATTACGAACAAAACCTGTTTCAAACTGCCAAATATCCGGATTCGGCTCTCCCGTCCCATTGAATTCGTCATGCCATAACAATTTCATTCCGTTTTCCAGTTCATGGTCATCAGGTATCCCCACCTTGTCGGGCATGTACGCTTCTTGGTCTTCTGGTTCCTCCGGTTTTACATAGGTCACATTAAAAAGTAACATCAATGTATTTGTTTTAGAATTAACTCCATAAGATGATGAAGACTCAATCGTCAACGGAAGTACATACAGCAGATTTCTCTCTGCCTCTTGACAAGCAGTAATCAGTTCACTAGAATAGACTGTTACTGATACGGCATCCGATTTTGTTTCACCAGCCTGTAATGTCAATGTCTGAGAAGATAAATGATAATAGGATTCCGGAAGTAGTTCCGCACCGTCATATTTTGCATAAATACCTCCTTCGGGCACCTTAGCCAGTACTTTATTTAACGTATCCTTATTTACAACTAAGTTCACTTTAGCTTCTTGTTCAGCTTTACGTCCTTGATAAAGAGACAAATTCAACTTATAAGTAAAGTTTTTAACGGTCGTCTCATCCTCACTTTGCTGTAAAGCCGTAGTCACATTACACTCCGCACCATCCCACACATCACGGGCCTGCGTCAGGTTCAACAAATTCAAATCCAGTTGACCTTCATAACTAAAGTCTTTATCATCGTCGCAGCCATACACTCCACCGATGAAGGCGGTCGCCATACAGGCGACCATCCATATTTTATTCATTTTCATCATACGTTTCATTTTAAATTAATCCAAAGGAACAGTTTCCGGGTCATACTTTTCAATATCCGCATCAAAGAAGGCAATCTCTCCAATATGGAAATACTTTTTATTCTGCGAACTTGTTAACACATTGAAACGGAAATATTTAAACTTCTTACCGGGCATTACAAAATCCGAAGCGTATTTTGTCTGACGTGTTGTAGGCAATCCGGTCAAAGTAGAAACTGTTTCCCAGTGTTCACCATCCGTACTAATCTGTAATTCCGCGGAAGTAGGAAATCCATCCGAATTTCCGGTATCCCGTGTATAGTATTCAAATGCAAAATTTTCATGTTCTTCCTTTAAATCAATCTGTATATAATGCGGCAGATCGACTTGCGGAGAATGCCAGTTAGTGTGGAAGAAAGAAGGATCCGCCGTTTTACCGTCTATCAGACGATCGAAATATCCCTCAGACGCATCCGGATAATTACAAGATAACTGGTCTACCGTCAGGCTAACTTGTGCACGAGATTTCTCCGTATACGATGCTGGCATCGCTCCCGACCGCGCTTTTAATTCCTGAACCGTTCCAGCTTCATGAGCCGCATTAAAAGTCTGCAAATAGAACGTATAGTCTCCGAAACGTGCACGAGTATTCTCTATCAACATTTCCGTTGTTCCCTTAGAAGCAATCTTACAAACATTTTTCTTTTGCAAAGGATCATAATAGCGAATCTGCATATAAGCATAATCTCCTTCCGGTGCTTTCCATGACAGTTTTATCTGCCCCGGTAAAGCCTCCGGTATGACAGTCGAAAGTTCAACGGCTGCCGGAGCTCCTCCCCCTACTATATCGAATTCTTCAAAATTCTTATCACAACCAACCATTCCCAGAAAAGTAAAGGCTGCAATCATATGTTTAATATTCAATTTCATAGCTTTTATCTTTTTCATTAATTAAACTTACCATCCCGGATTCTGATTCAAATTCGGATTCTTGCGCATTTCCGAAGCCGGAATCGGAAAGAAATACATCTTATCATCCCAAACCAATGGCTTATTTATTCGATTATAGCGGAAGCTCCCATCCGCATTTTTAGTAATCTCCATACGCCCGATATTAATGAAGCCACCTTCTTTCCATCGGCGGACATCCCAAAATCGATGTTGTTCAAAGGCCAATTCTACCATTCTTTCTTTTTTATACCGTTCCCAAAAATCAGTATTAGAAATATCATCAGGAAAATCCGGCATTTGTACATCCGAACGCTGACGCACCTTATTGACAGCTGCGCAAGCCGACATTTTAAATTCATTGTCTGTGGTACCGGCTGAGCCCAAATAGCGGAATATTGCCTCTGCGTAATTCAGATAGAATTCTCCCAAACGAAAAATGACCCAGTTATGCCGTTTACCTCCACTACCACTCTCCGCACTGATATCAGTAGACGCATCCAAATACTTCTTCAAATAATAACCGGTGGGGGTAGCATAAGGAAGAGGTAAGCCGTTCTTACCACCAATAAATGTTTCCAACGGATTCGGATTCGTATTCGGCCATTTGTCACCATTGCAGGCGATTGTCATGCTGAAACGAGGATCTTTATCTCCATTAGCCTTAGATTCATAAGCATCCACCAATGTTTGTGTCGGGCAATTACCAGAATTGGCATTCTCCATACCAACCGGGAAGTTTGTATATTCCGGGCTACTTGTATCTCCGATACGACGAACGAAAATCATTTCAGAAGCTTGATAATTATCAGTACCCCAAATATCCGTATATTTTCCAAGCCGGATGCCGTTAGCCGTACAATAATCAATAACAGCCTTATTAGCCATGGCAGCTTCACGCCATAAATTCCGATCTTCACCACCACTGAACAACTTGCTTGCTCTATATAATGCGGCACGGGCTTTTAAAGCCAAAGCCGTTCCCTGTGTGACACGGCCAGCCTCCGGATTGGAGCCACCTGCAGCGTCATTGTCCAAAGCAGAATAAGAAACAGGCAATTCCGGTGCCACTTCCTCACATTCACTGATAATAAAATCAAATATTTCTGATGACGGAGTACGTGAAAGAGAATTGGCTTCTTTCTCTGTCAATACATTCTGTGTAAAAGGCACATCCCCATACGCACGCACTAACAAGAAATAGTAATATGCCCGTAGCAGACGAACTTCATATTGGTAACGGTTGAACCTATTCATTTGAGCCTCATAATCCTGTGCATAGCGTAGATCATAGAAATCCAGTTCTTTACTTTCTTCCAGATAATAATTAGCCGCGCGGATACCAGAATAATACCCCCATAGAGATTTAGGATTCAATGCACTCCAAGCACCATTCGTATAGTCGAGAACGGATGAATAAGTAACAGCCATTTCTGCTTCATCACAAGCGGAAGCCATTGACTGATAACTTGGTAAATCAGAATCCAGATAACTATAGATATTATTCACAAATCCTGCCGTACGGGAAAAGTCCGAAAAGACATAGCCCTTATCGTATGATGTGTATTCATGATAATCCATTTTATCGCTGCAAGCTGACACCACCGCTATACAAGCTATTCCTAAGCATATATTTTTCAATTTCATAGTTTCTTTCTTTTTATAGCGTTAAACGTTAAAATCCTACCGACAAACCAACATGAATAGAACGAGTAGCAGGATAAGAAGTACTCATCGCTTCCGGATCCAGTTGGTCAATACTATCGAAGCAAAGCAAATCGACTCCTCTTACATATACTTTCGCAATTTTCATCCAGAATTTGTTCAACCAAGAAGAAGGGAGCTTGTAGTACACTTCACAATTGCGCAACTTTAAGAAAGAACGATCTGCCAGCCACAAAGAACTTGTCTGTAAGTTGTTATCAACAGTCTCCGTTGTCAACCTTGGAAAACGAGCGTTCGGAGTTTCCGGTGTCCAGCGATTCCGGTAAACATAATTAGAAATTGTCGTATTATCCACCAAAGGATGATAGTAAGTTCCTGACAAAATCGCCGTATAATTTCCCACTCCCTGGAATTGAGCACTAAAACCTAATCCCTTCCATTCCAGACCAAGACTGAACGAATAATAAGTTTCAGGGCACGTACTATTATATCCCATAGCTACTCTGTCATCCGAATTAATGACTTTATCACCGTTCATGTCCTTGTATTTGATATCTCCGGCCTTTACCGGTCCAAACTGCTGCGGCAAGCTATTATCTATATCCGCCTGATCCACAAAATATCCAATAGCCTGCAATCCAAAGATCTGTCCCACCGGATTGCCCGTAGAACGAGTATAGTCATAAGCGGCAGGTTCTTCCAGCATCTCTATGATTTTGCTTCGGTTGTAAGTGAATGTTCCTCCCAGATTGAATTCCACGTTACCAATCTTCTTGCAGTAATTGGCACCGATTTCCGTACCCCAACTATCTACGATACCTGCATTTACATAAGGACTGGTTGCGCCGAGCACCGCCGAGTTTTGTCCGTCTGAACTAACCCAAATATCCGAACGTCTTTCATAAAACCCATCTAACGTCAAAGTCAACCCCTTGAACAAGGTAGCATCCACGCCTACATTATATTTATAGGCTTTCTCTGTGGTTCCGTTAACAGAAGCCAAACGACCTTCATGCCAGCCTCCGTCACCACCGAAATTGTTATTTATCGGATAACCGTTACCACCGCCTACGGTCTCATTCCAATAACCGTTACCGGGAATATTATCAGTATTCAGCATACCGAACGAAGCCCGTAGTTTCAGGAAATTCACCACATTCTGACTTTGCATGCACTTCTCATTAGAGATAAGCCATGCCAACCCAACTGTAGGAGATACATTCCAACGATGATCAGGCGCCAACAGGTTGGAAGCAGAAGCCATCAATGTGAAATCCGCAAAATAACGGTTCTTAAAACCATAATGAGTATACCAACCCGCATTCTGACGGTAGAACGTATTATTAATGCCTTTAGCATTATCATATTTATAGGTATAGAGCAACATGGAATACAGACTGTGCGCACCAAACTGACGTTGCCAGTCTACATTCAATTGAAAGTTAAAGGCACGGTATTGCCAGTCAAGTTTGCTGTCGCCCGACATTTCCGTATCTTTTCCTCCGGTTATTTCCTCACCTGCTACCGGCAGCCCGTTTTCCCAGGAAGCGACAGATACCATACCATACTTATATCCTTTTGTATGATTCTCCCAGTAAGAAGCGAGATTGTCATATCCCATACGGACAGAAGCCCCCAGACCTTTTGTCAAAGAAGATAAGTCCTGTCGCAAAGACATATCAGCATATAATCCACGGGTATGTCCTTTTGAGTATGCACGTCCTTCGGTCAATGCTACCGGATTCCAGTTTTCGCCCCAAGTAGTGTTTCCTCCCCACAAGCCACTTTCCGTACGAATTGGGAAAGCTGCCGAAGGCAGTTGGTACAACTTGGCTATCAAATTATCGCTGCCCATACCCGGACGACTGAATTCATTCAAAATCCCCATGATATTGGCCTGCATCTTTGTTTTCGGAGACAAATCAATATCCAAGTTAGTACGGAAATTAGCTTTTGAATACTTTTCCTGAGTAGAATAGTCAGCATTTGTATCAAAATTCTTGATAAATCCACGGTTGTTCTGCAAATTCATCATCGTATAATAACGCATCTTGGTAGATCCTCCGCGAAAACTCAATGTCGCGATATCTGACGCTCCACGATCACGAAAGACCTCATCCCACCAGTTTACATTCGGATAAAGATAAGGAGAGGTGCCATTCTTAAACGCATTCAGTTCATTCTGAGAATAGCGCACCTGCTTACCATCATTTGTCAATGCCTCATTCAAAGCAGAAGCATACATATAAGCGTCCGCCATTTCCGGCTTACGTGTCATATAATTAAAAGCATGATCATAGGAGAAATTAATCTCACGAGTATTGTATTTACCGCGTTTTGTCACAATATTGACTACACCATTCACTCCCCTATAGCCATAAAGAGCCAATGCTGCCGCATCACGAAGGACACTGACCGATTCCACTTCTTCCGGAGTGATATATTTCAAAGCCTGCCAATTATTATCCCGCTCAAGCCCGTCCACTACCAACAAGATTCCATTATTGCCATTCAGTGTCTTCAGTCCGCGAATATACATTGACGGCATCTGTTCCCATACCACACCGGTACTTTGCATGGTAGTCAGTCCCAACACATTGCCATATAAGGAATTCCCGATTGAAAAAGCCGAACTTTTGTCTATATCCTCCGCATATACAGTAGATACGGCACCGGTAGACTCCGCATTCGTTTGCTGCAGACCAAATCCGTAGTTTACTTTCTCTGAAGAGTAATCCATGACAACGGTCAGTTCCGAGCCGCCGTTTACTTTCACTACCTTCGTTGCATCATCACCGGTCTGTACTTTCAACCGATTTCCTTTCACCGCGATGATTTCAAAACGTCCATTTTTATCTGTAGCCACCCGTACCAACGGATTCTCTTCAACTGAGACTAAAGCTCCCGCTACCGGTTTCCCTTCTTTATCGAGCACCCTTCCGGTCACATTATCTTCACTTTGCGCCCATCCGTTCAAGGTGACACAAGCGAACATCGCTAAAGCTAATATCTTATATTTTTTCATTGTATTCTTATCATTAATCGTAGTTATTCCACATTAGTTCCATCCCGGATTTTGAGTCAATCCGTATTTCTTATTCACCTCTGATGGTGGAAATGCTGACAAATACCACTTCGGACTAAAATTACTCCACCATGCACGAGAAGGATTCACTAAAGGAAAAGCTTCATAAGTGAATTGCGTTGGTTTGGGATAAGTGCTGCTGTTTCCGGTACTTCCTGACCAAGGCGTGTTTCCTCCCCCATCGTTTCTATAAATCTTCAATCCGTGGAGTTGTTTTCTGAAAAGATCATCTCTTTTATATCGTGTCATATCAAACAAGCGTACATCTTCCAATCCCAGTTCGCAAGCACGCTCTCTAAGAATCTCTTCCAATAAAGCGTTAGCGTCGTTCGTCAGATTCTTATCCGGATTGCAAGCCGCCAAGTCACCTAACCCAACACGGGCACGTACCTTATTTACTTGCTCGATAGCCCCCGTTAAATCATTCTTAGACTTTAGCAATGCCTCCGCATAAATCAGATACATTTCTGCTAGACGCAGATACGGCCATTGCAGATATTTATCTTTCAGTGAGTTGACACCTTCTTTATAGAATTTATAACATCCGAATCCAGTAGCATATTTGCCAGTTTCTTTCTCCGTATCATTGATGTTGTCACGTCCTCCAATCCATAATTCGGCAGCATGATCGCCAAACTGTGTTCCATTCACCAGCATCGTTTCATACAGTCGCGGGTCACGAGTCGGCTTGTTATAATCATTGTCCGTATAAAACGGGTTTGTGGTAGAATTCAACTGGAAAGGTTCACCCTTACTCATTGGAAACATCTCCATAAATTCTAATGTAGGAGTTAGTCCACCCGTAATAACTGTACCATTTCCGCTATTGACAAAAATATACTGCCATTCATCCCATGAATTAAATTTACTAAAGCGGGAAATATGCGTAGAAATCAACAGTTCTTTATTATTCTCACGAGTAAAATAAGCCTTATTGTAGGCATCTCTGTAACCTTTTGCTGTAGCTTCTGTCGCCTGCGTCAGTTCATAATATCCTTTTGCTTGAAGTTCCTTAAAAAAATCATCACAAGCCTGCCAACACTGCTCCCACAATTCCGGCTTATAAGCACCATACCACACCTGATGATTAGTTACAGCATCTTGTGGCGGTTCCGTACAATAAGGTTCATCATCATTAAACAACGGACTGGCTGCAAACAAAAGAATCTTACACTTTAGCCCCATAGCGGCCGCTTTGGTGAAACGTCCTTGCCAGTTCGTGTCATCTGTACCCAAATCCCACGGGAGTTCGGGAGTAGCAGCAGCCTCATCTAAAAGATCAACCATATACTTCACTGTTTCTTCCACCGTAGCGCGAGGCAATTCATAAGAAGGCTGTACGTCATAAGTTTCCTTGATTAAAGGAAGCCCTCCAAAATGACGAAATAAATCAAAGTAACGAGATGCGACAATCACCTTAGCCTCTGCCGCCAAACGCTTTTTCTCTGCATCCTCCATATCCGGAACTCGACCTACATTCTCCACAAAAAGCAACGCAGCGCGAATCGCCTCCCAACAGTTCTCTTTCGTATACCCGAAGCGTGTATCATCGCTGCTATCCTCATCTCCGGCCTTATAAGAGCCTGAATAGTATTTCCGGTTAATTCCATTCCAGTCTGTATGGCTATGCCAACAATCGGACATCATTTCAAAGATTCCGGTATTCATTTTTCCCTCCACCGTATTCCAATATACTGGGAGTGCGTAATAAAGTTTGCTATAAGTATTCCACAAGAAAGCACGAGCATACGTAGCTTTTCCGAAGATTGTATCTTGCGTTACTGCCACACCTGGAGCTTTTTCCAGAAAGCTATCTCCAAATTTTACCTGATCGACACAAGAAGAGACAAACAAAGCTACTCCCACAAATGCCGCTATAAACCATTTACTAAAATGTTTCATCATATTATTCATAAAGCATTAGAATCCAAGTTTCAATCCAACATTAAACACACGTGTCAAAGGATAATTAGGGCGAGAACTCTGACGAGATTCCGGGTCTCCCCATTTGAATCCGGTAATAGTAATCAGATTATATCCATTTACATATAACCGGCAATTATCCATTTTCAATTTCTTCATAAAAGGGAAATTGAAATTATAGCCTATTTCCACACTTTTCAGACGCAAATAGCTGGCATTAATCAGATACAAGTCAGACCCAGCATAATTATTGGAAGCATGCAAACTGGAAGTACGCGGGAATTTAGCAGTGAATGTATCAGCAGATGAACGCCACGTCGTATTATACTGATAGAGCAACAATCCCTTTTCATTCGTATCACCCAACGGACGTCTGAATTCGTCCAACATGCGATCCACATTCCAAGCTCCTGTCCATTGCATAGAGAAATCGAAGTTCTTCCAACTGAACCCGGTATTCAATCCGGCAGTATATTCCGGCATATCCGTATATCCTATATCGCGCGTAGCATCATTGGAATTTATTTCACCATCGGCATTCAAGTCCACATAAACACAATCACCAGGCACCAACGTTATACCATGATTAGCTATCGGATGTCCAAACTCTTCCTGATAACGCATATCCGCCGTTTCATCATAAAATCCCCAAAACTTATACATTGAACGGGAACCGATTCTACGCCCTGTCTCATACATCCAAGGTTCATTTTGTTCTACCTCATTTTTATAGACGATTTTATTTCTTGAGAAAGAAATATTGAAATTTGCCCAGTATCTGAAATCATTCTTCAGAGTTTCATTCCACTTCAACTGTACTTCAAATCCTCTATTCAATGTTTCTCCAACGTTCACGGAAGGAAGTGACATTCCCAAAATACCCGGCAAATAATCCGGTTTAGATAAGATATCACTACGATCTTCCCTAAAGTAATCTAAAGAAACCGTCAAACGCTCTGCCAGGAAAGTGGCATCCATTCCATAATTCTGCTTTATAGCAGTCTCCCACTTGGCATCCGGATTAGAACGGCTGACTTCACTGGCACCAGGCATTTTATTTCCAACATTCTGTCCAAAATAATATCCACCATCACCATATTGATAGGAATCGGGCAAATATAAGAATCGTTGTGATACATCATTACCCACCATTCCTACAGAAGCGCGCAACTTTAAATAATTCACTACGCTCTTAATCGGCTGGAAGAAAGACTCCTCACTTACAACCCACCCCAATGAACCAGCCGGAAAGAAACCATACCGATTTCCCGGACGGAAGTTCTCCGAACCATTATAGCCCGCATTAAACTCTGCCATATAACGGGTTTTCCAATCATAGGTCACACGTCCTACCAAACCTACATATCCGGTAGGTATGTCGGAGTACTCTGACGGATAATATTTCTTCGACTGATTATACAATAACAATCCTGTCACATTATGGTCACCAAACTTACGGGCATAATTCAAAGCCAGCTCCATATACCAGTTACGTGCTTTAGAAAAGCCATTGTCAGGTTCCCCGTAACTTAATTGAGAATCAGTTCCATATTTACGAAGAGAAATAGAACCATCCGCATTTGCAACAGGCGTATAATAAGCCTTGGATGAACTTGCCTTTTTGGTATTGGCATATTCTGAATTATAAGCACCTTTCAGTTTTACGGACAGTCCTTTTGTGATGAAATCCAACTTCTGGTTCAATGCAAGGTCTACATTCAGAACATTTGTCGTCTTTGTCTGAAAACCTTTTCCATAATAAGAACTCAATCCGTCCACTCCCGTAAAAGGAAGAATCTCAGAATTAGATACGACCCGTTCACCGTTTACAATACCTGCACCCGCAAAAGGAACCGCCCAATAAAGCTTACGGAACAACTGGTTCTGGTCTTCACCTGATTCCGGAGTACGTTTGGTTTCTATACGACCGCCAATATTCACTGAAAGCAAGGTCGTCTTCGTTACATCAAAGTCCAAATTAGCACGATAATTGTATCGTTTGTAATCAAAGTTAAAGTCATCCGTCGCATTGAACTGTTTGAACATACCACCCTGTGTAAACAAACCGGCAGAGACGAAATATTTCATATTACTGGTTCCACCTGATATATTCACATTATGTTGAGACTGAAAAGCAGCCTTATTCATACAATAATCAATCCAGTTAATATCCGGATACAGCAACGGATTAGAGTGATTACGGAACGTTTCCAACTGTTCGTCGCTAAAAGTTGCCACTCCACCATCATTGACTTTCATCATATTATAATAAGAAGCGTACTGGTAGGAATTGGCAAACTCCAAATCTTTCGTCCGCACATTGACACCCGCCGATGTGGAGAAAGAAACCTTAGCCTTTCCTTCCGCACCACGTTTGGTAGTAATCAAGATAACGCCATTGGCACCCCGCACACCGAATACTGCTGTAGCTGAAGCATCTTTCAACACAGTCACACTCTCTATTTCATTCGGGTCAATCTGTGAAAAGTCACGTTCTACACCATCTACCTGAATCAACGGCTTCGCATTGTTCCATGTAGCGACACCACGTACATAAATATCTGCCGCATCCGCTCCCGGCTCACCCGAATACTGTACGGATGAAATACCGGTTATTTGCCCGGACAACACATTGGATAAAGACCCTGCCGGAGTTTTCAGCAAATCATCTCCCTTCATAGAAGAAATAGCTCCCGTGATGGACACCTTTTTCTGTACACCATAAGCTACTACCTGAACTTCTCCCAATGACTGTGCATCTTCTTCCAAAACTATATTGAGACTAATACCTTTCTTAATGGTTACCACTTTTTCCTTGTAACCGATAAAACTAACTTTAATTTTCGCACCGGAATTCGCATTGAGAGAGAAACGCCCGTCTATATCGGTAATGGTCCCCAGCGTCGTTCCCACTAACGTTACATTAGCACCAATCACAGGCTCACCATTGGCATCCACCACCGTACCTGTCACTTTGGAATGTTGTTGCACTACCTCTGACATGGGCCTGTCATCACCATATCCTTTCAGAGGGATCAAAAGAAACAAAAACAACGAGAGTGCTATCGGCAATAGCCGACATTTCTTTCCCGCTTGTCCTTCATAGAATTGCTTTTGTCTTTCCATTTAGTATAAATATTAAGATTAAACATTAAGTGAACTATATGGTTATTCTATCATCCATATAGAAAAACCAATGCAAATGTAAGAACCCTCCTATCAGCAGGGCTCCAATAATGCTTATCTTAGGGTGAATTTTAATTACTCTACCAAATTGAATGATAATTCAACCTGTGAATACGAAGATTCTTCCCTCTTACTTGGCAGGAACAGCCAAGAAGCGTTCAATATACTCAGAAGGTAACATTCCGAACTCTTTCTTAAAGCAGGAACTGAAATATTTGGGATCATTGAATCCCACCGCATAAGCCAATTCGGAGATACGGATATTACTACCTTTTTCCTCCATGATCCGACAGGCAGATTTCAGGCGGACATTACGAATAAAGGCCGACGTATTCAGCCCTGTCAAAGATTTAAGTTTCTTATATAAGGTAGACTTACTGGTTTTCATTTCATCAGCGAACTGTGGCTGATCAAATTCAGCATCTTCCAAATGCCCATTCACACAATCAATAGCCCTTTGCAGAAAATCCTCATCCAGACTTGTATAATTCAAATCCTTCAACTCGAATACCAACTGATGTTTGAAGTCGCGTACTACTCCTTCCTTATATTTCAACAGATTACGGATACGTGCATAAAGCACCGGCAGATTGAATGGTTTGCTGATAAAAGCATCCGCCCCCACTTCATAAGCTTCCGCCCGATCCTCCTCCTTATTTTTGGCAGTCAACAGTATCACAGGTATATGACTGATCTCCAGATTACTTTTCACATATTTGCAAAACTCTATCCCGTCCATTTCGGGCATCATCACATCCGACACTATCAAATCTATGTCCTCATTCTCCAACACGGAAATTCCTTCCTTCCCGTTTTCCGCAGTAAATACATTATATTCACGTTTCAACAGTCTTGTCATAAGTTGCAGTAACTCTTCATTGTCTTCTATCACCAACACCGAATGTTTCTTCTTCTCTACCTCCGAATCATCCATTGGCTGCGTATCTTCTTCAGCGTAAGTCATCATTTTCTGTATCGGCACGATAGCTTCATCATCAATCTGGTCTTCTCTGAAATAAGAGCGGTCAATAGGAATACAAACAATAAACTCCGCACCTTGCCCGGTTTCGCTCTCTACAGAGATCGTACCTTCATGCAGTTCTACCAGATTTTTGGTCAGCGACAGTCCGATTCCCGTCCCAATCGTGTTGAACTTGCGATAGTCTCCTTCATAAAAACGTTGAAAAAGAGTTGTCTGCTTCTCTTTTGAAATTCCTTTTCCGTTATCTTTCACTTTCAGGAGTACATGGTCTCTATCTTCCGCATACGACAGAGTGACTTGTATAAAGCCGCCTTCTACTGTATATTTAGCCGCATTAGACAGTAAATTATATAGAATCTTATCCAACTTGTCCGTATCAAAATAACCTGTGATTGACTCCGGGTTACACAATACAGAGAAATGTATTTTCGATTTCTTTATCAAAGGCTGAAAGCTTTCCGCTTCCTTTTTCACGAAAGCGGCTATGTCTCCGGGAGAGACCCGAAGCTTTAAATTCCCTGTTTCTGCCTTACGAAATTCCAAAATTTGTTGCAGCAAACGTATCAACCGATGGATATTGCTCTGCATCACCGCATACAAGTCGGTATGCCGGGGAGCCTGAGTTTTAAGTTCATCCACCGTGGCAGAAATAATGGTAAGCGGTGTCAGTAATTCATGAGTTATATTGGTAAAGAATTGCAATTTGGCATGATTCAATTCCTCCGCCTTCATTTTTTCCATTTCGCGCAACCGAAGCTCATTACGCAACAAAATGCGGTTGCGCGTGATTTGGAACAGCCAGAAAACTGCTCCGGCAACCAACAATACATATAAGATGTACGCCCACCAAGTTGCCCAAAACGGGGGAAGTACCACAACCGTCAATTCTCGGACATAACCGCTCCATATCCCATTTTCATTGGTTGCCTTCAGACGGAATATATAAGTTCCGCTTTCCAAATTATTATAGTAAGCGAAACGTCGGTCGGCATTCGTGTATACCCATTCTTTATCAAATCCTTCCAACTGATAGGCATATCGATTCAGTTCCGGATTCTTATAGGTAAGTGTGGCAAACTCTATACTAAAATTATTGTATTGGTAAGGTAATTCTATTTTTTGAGTGAAAGCCGGAGTGAACTTAGATATTTTTCGCTGTATATCCAATGGCAACAAAGTTATGGAGCGGTTGAATATCTTAATATCAGTAATAGCAAGCGACACCTCTCTCTGTTTCTCTTCCATATTCTCCGGAAAGAAACAGTTATATCCCCTGTATCCTCCAAAAAACAATTCTCCGTCGCGGCTGCATGCAGACTGGGAAATGAAGAAATTCCCCTGCAGCCCGTCAACTTCAGTATATACGCGAACCACTGCATCCCGTCCTATCGGTTGTGCGCCCAACTTCACCAACCCCGCATTGGTACCTAACCACAGATTTCCAGTTTTATCTTCTTCAATACTGCCGACCATATCACCGGGAATATTATATTCCTGATTTTTCCCATCAAAGCGGTCATTTTTACGGTCGTAAAGATAAAGTCCTCCTCCTTCTGTCCCTGCCCACAAACATCCGGCCTTGTCTTCATAAAGACACAACACATTATTTGTCGTCAAGGCTCCGTTATAAAAGCTGTAATTGCTATACTTTAAAGTGGAAGGATGCTGAATATCCCCCTGAATATGAATTATCCCGTAGTTTGAAGTCGCTATCCACACACTATTCTCACTGTCGGTGATGATGTCGCGCACATAAAGCCAGTCAAGCCGTGTATTGTCCGTAAATGTTATATTACTGAACAAAAAACTCTTTCCATTAGCCAACAATACTCCCAAACTGCCACGAGTTCCTACCCAGCAGTTTCCATGTTCATCCTCATAAAGTGCAAAGACACAGGAGTTACCCAAGAATTTACAGTTATCCACCGTCAGATTCCTGACTTTCTCCCCCTTCTGATAAATAAAAATTCCCCCATCGTAAGTGCCAAACCAGATTTCCCCGCTATTCCGCCGTTGCATCACAGAGTAAACGGTCGGAACAGTTATGCCTGCAAATTCCGGCATTTGTGAATGAGACTTCAGTTTACCGGTCACAGATTCAACGCAAGCCAACCCATACGTACCAATCCCCATCCAAATATTACGTTCTGAATCCGCAAACAATGCACGTACGGAAGTAATGGGGATATCATTGTCCGCAAAATCCAGACTATGGAAAGCAAACATCGGTTGATTGGTATCAACCGCCAATACGCCTCCACCGATAGAACCAATCCACATCATTCCTGCCTTATCGCGCAGAATTGTATTGATTTCATCACAAAAGATGTAATGGGAAGAACTGCGGGACCTATAATTAATGAAGCGGCCAGGGATATTTTTACTCATAATACTTAGTCCGCTACGGGTCCCTACCCATAATGTCCCGGTATTCAGGTCTTCATTTATATCATACACAATATCATCGGATAAACTTGTACTGTCACCTGTTTTATGCCGATAGTTCACATAAGATACCGTCCGGAGATTTTTGGGGTTGTTAAGTTTAAAAAGCCCACAGTCCCAACTGCCTACCCAAATATTCTTATTTGTATCTTCATAAATGACATGTGCAGAATTACGTTCATTCATGGTAGGATAAGCATAAAATTTTTCGGTGGAAGGGACATATCTATATAACCCCGACGACCAGGTACCTATCCACAAATCCCCCTCCGAATCTTCCAACAATGATTTAATAGCGGTATAATCCAACACTCCTCCGGTCAGTTCCCGGTTATAAACCACAAACGTGCCATTTTCGGCATCGTACTTACACAATCCGGCATCCGTACCCAGCCAAATGGAATGGTCACGCATCACCAGCAGACAAGATATCACATTGTTCGGAATAACGGGAAACAGTATTTTCTTTATTTCTCCGGTTTTCTTATCCAATATATTCAAACCTTCCTGCGTACCTATCCACAAGTTATGGTCATAGTCGTCCGCCAAACAGAGGATATTATTATTAGTCAGCAGTCCGGGAGTATACAGGTTTGATTTATACAAAGTAGTTTCATAACCGTCATATTGATAGAAGCCATAACGACTTGCCAGCCAAACAAATCCATCTTTATCCTGATATATTTTTTGTATTTCGTCCGACGGCAAATTATTCAAGGCAGGAAACCGCTTGAATTTCAGATTGGCGACAAGGTTATCTCCTGATGCAAGTAGTGCAGTAGAAGGTTGCATGCAGAATAAAAATAAAAGAAGTATAATCTTTCTATTAACAATATTTACGCATCGTTTGTTTTTCATATAGTAGATTTGTAGTTTTATTGCAACAAAAATAAACACTTTTATCTATTTAATGAGAGAATTATCATTCTTTTTTGTCTGTTTTTAGATTATTGTCTATCAAGAGAACCGCACTACGCCATTATTACTTATTTGTTTTTCACGGATTTGAATTAATTCATCGCTACATCTATCTATGCAACTGAAGACACACCTTACCTGCTTCCTTATTCATTACTAACTGCCCTCTCTTTCATTAATAACAAACTTTCTTTTGATTATAGGTAAACTTCCTATTACCAGTATGTAAACTTACTTTTCATTAAATGCAATCTATAAATGAAAGTTGCGTTTATAAAAACAAAACTTGCAATTATATAAATGGAAGTTTCATTTATATAATCAAAGCTTGCATTTATAGTTTTCTTATAATGCAAAGAAAGTTTGGGTTCTATACAAAGGAAGTTTATCCCTTATAGAAAAGAAGTTTTCCTATAATAGTTTGGAAGCTATCTATTAACACTTCTTCTGCCAACGATAGATGAAGGATTTAGCAGAATAGACAATCTGTGAAAATCAGGGTAGAAAGGTGAAAGGAAGGTGAAAGCCAGCCCTTCACCCGCTAATGCCGATGAACAGGGCATTGTGAAAGGTGAAGGGTGTTTTCTTGAATATGATTATTTTAGTATACCAGCGTAAGGCAATGTCTGCAACCACAACTGAATGAATTATATCCACGAAACATTTCTCAAATATGGTTTCATTCAAAGAATAAAGAAAGCAGTCTATATTGTTTATATTCAAGCAATTATTCATAGTACAATTTGTGTAGCATAAAAAGTGCTACATAAATTATGCTATAAATATTGATTCTATCAAACTTTTACCGAACAATCATTGCCACATGATCCCACAACAAACGATAGAGATATCATCTATTTGTTTACCAATACAGCACCTCCCTGTGGAAGAAGTTCCAGCTGCACTTTACCGTTCTCTTTCACTTTCAACGGCATAAGCTGTGGCTCTCCTTTCTTATCATCCTTATACAGGGTAACCGTTTTTCCGGCAAACATCTCTAAATCCAGTTTCAACTTCAACGTTTCTTTTCCTGCATTCACAGCAGCCAGATACCAAGTATCATTGTGACGACGTGCCAAGACTACATATTTCCCCGGATATCCATCAATGAAGCGTGTCTCGTCCCAAGTGGTAGGAACCGCTTTCATATAGTCCATACAAACAGGAGAAACATCTTTCAGGTTGTTGGGAGCAAGCGCAAAGTTTTGTACCGGATTCTGGAATAATACGGTAGTGGCCAGTTGGAATATATCAGTAGTGCGGCGGGTAGTTCCTCCGTCATTGTTGCGGTTCAGTCGTTTGTTCAGGAAACAGCCGCCGAATTCCATGCTGCCCACTGCATTGCGGATAAACGGATGCAGGCAAGCATTGAAGGCTTCTTCATCGCAGAAATGTTGGTTGAATACCATATTCTCGGATGCCAGTACGGCTTCACTACCTACATAATTCGGATACATGCGTTCCCATCCGCGAGGGATTGTACAACCGTGGAAGATCACCATCAGGCCGTGATCGTCAGCATCACTCAAGATATCTTCATACAGGCGCATCGTCTCTTGCTTGTCACCACCAAAGAAATCGACTTTGATGCCTTTTACTCCGAGGCTCTGTAACCATTTCATCTCCCGTTTGCGAATAATGGCGTTGTCCATGTGATTAACCGGTCCTTGCTCAATATCATTCCAATAACCGGAAGAGCTATACCATAAGAAGAGTTCCACGCCTTTACTACATGCGTATTCTACCAAAGACTTCATGCGGTCACGACCGATGTTCGTATCCCACCAGTTATCAATCAACGCATACTCATATCCCATTGCCGCAGCAAAATCAATATATCGCACCTGATCGTCATAGTTGATACTACCATCCTGCCAAAGAATCCAGCTCCATGTGCCACGTCCGAAACGGTAGTCATATTTTGTTTCATAAAGAGGACGCACGACATCCCACGCAACAGTTGTTTCCACAATCGGTTTCAAAGTTTCGCCAACAGTTATGGTACGCCAGGGAGTGGCACCGGGAAGAGCGAACGCCGGAGCTGAAGTCCCGTTACCGTTATTTTCTTCTGCCATCGGGAAAGCAATCGTATACAGATTACCTTCGCTCACATCACTCAAGCGTGAGCCGCAATATCGACTGTCCACTCCTGTCTCGCTAACCAGCACCCAACCATCGTCGCCAATACGGAACAGGCAAGGGAATGTGTAACCATGCCCGTACTGGGAACGGTCACTCATCGGAGCATCTGCCTTGTATTCTTCCTCATAACTGGGTTTTGTACGCTTCCATCCTATCATGGCATCGCTTTGCGGACACAAGAAAGTAGTAGTCTGTTGCGGGAAACGGAAACCGGTTTCTTCGGCAGTCACCGTCACACTTCCTTTTCCGTCCTGACGCGGCAGGGCATAACGAAAAGCTACATCATTGTTGCTGACACGAAAGACAACATCTATTTTCTGTCCTTTCGGATTCTCAAAATGACAGTTCAGCTCGTTTGCCTGATAATGCACTTGTGAGGTTTTAATACGATCCTGACGATAGACGGTATCAATCGGGGTGACCGTATGCCCTGTCAGTTTCATTCCTTTAGCAAAGTCACCGATATTCGTGTTCATACCTAAAGGTGATTTCTCCAGCATGGTTTTCCCATTATAGGTAATGGAATAACTTGGCTTTTCGGCAGGGGAAGTAAAGACAACCAATTGCAGTTTTTCATCCGGTCCTTTCACGACCACGTCTTGTGCCATCAGCGAAGTCAGACAGCAACCAGCCACCATCAGAGCGCTTATTATCTTCTTCATATTATTCATGTTATTATGTTCTTCATTTATTTCCTGTTATTTCTCATTTGCCTTTTTTATCCGGATCACCGTAAAAGAGTAGGCAGGCAATTGGCAATCAAACTTTTCTGCCACTTCCACCGTATCTTCAACAGGTAGCGGAGTATCTGCCGGTTTACCGGTTAGTACGGTTCTCTTTGCAGAAGGCTGTATCACACCGATTCCGGAAAGGTCGACATGGGTATTAACCTCTACTGGAAGTAAATTGACCAACTTCACAATCACATCTCCACTTGCCGAATCGCGGACAATGGAAGAAGCAAAACGTTTCTGCACTTTATCGTCTTTATTATCCAAAGTGATCTTCGATGGCAAATATTCGTTTCCAGCATTCTGTCCGTAGAGTTTCTGCACATAATATCCGGTGGTCGGTTTCACTTCCCGGTTATTGAAGTAAATCAAATCCGGATTCCATTGGGTATGTCCTTCTTTGGCGAGAAGAGGAGCATAGGAAGTCATGTGTACAACGTCTCCATTACGTTCCAAGGCAGCAAGATAAAGAGCTTCCGTCAGTGCAGTTTCGATATTCGCTTTTCGTCCCGGGATATGAGTCGCATATTCGCCCAAGTATACTTTTGTCTTTTTCGAACGGTCGTATTTATCGTAGAAATCCTGATTGTTCAGGAACCATCCCGGAGTCTGATAATAATGTTCGTCCACCATCGGCACACCCAGTTTGTCGGCCAGTTTCCATCCTTCTACGTAGTCTGTGCCTTCATTGAACGGTCCTACTGTACCTACAACGATCATTTCCGGATATTTTTCCTTGATGGCATTAAATATCATTGTAAAACGTTCTTCGAAGATATCGGTGATGAGATCTTCATTTCCGATACCGATGTATTTCAGGTTGAAAGGTTTCGGATGGCCTGCTTCGGCACGTACCTTTCCCCACTTTGTCTTCTTAGCGTCGCCGTTTGCCCATTCTATCAGATCAAGAATATCCTGAATATAAGCCCCCATTTCGCTCATTGGGATACCGCCTTGCTGCCCGCCTCTCAAGTCACCGTGACAGGCAGAGTTCTGGCAAGGAACACCGGCTGCCAATACCGGAAGCGGTTCTGCGCCAATATCTTCGCAGAATTGAAAATATTCAAAATATCCCAGTCCCATGCTTTGATGATACCCCCAAAGGTTGCGTTGAGCCTTTCTTGCTTCTAACGGACCGACTGTGTTTTTCCATTGATAGATATTCTTCAGACCATCACCATGAGCCACACAGCCACCGGGAAAACGGATGAAACGGGGATGAATGTCAGCTAACACTTGAGCCAGATCCTTGCGGAGTCCATTCTTGCGTCCTTTAAATGTATGCTGCGGAAACAGGGAAATCATATCCAGATTCAATTCTCCAGCAGATTGCGGAATGATTTCGAGGCGAGTATCTGCGGTTGCTTTGGCAGTAATCACTGTTTTATACGTTTTCCATTGGCGGGAAGATACAGTCAGAGAAGTCTCTCCACATATATTTCCTTCTCCATCTACCAAACGAACCTGTAATTTATTTGATTGACCCTGCGGAACTCTCGCGAATATGGAAAAATCATATTTCTCTCCAACATTCAGCGCGATACCATCAAAGCCTGTATTTTCTAACGCGGCTCCCGGTTGTTCTACATTCAATACGGCATAATGCGGATTATTGGCATGAATAGGATCGGTAGTGTTAATGGTGAAAGTGGTTTTATCTCCTTTCAATGTCCAGGAATGAGTACTATTCCAATTCTTATCCCCTTCCCTGTCTGAAGGGTCGTATTCGAAATCACGGTTCTGGATCAGCTCTGCATAGAGTCCTCCGTCTGCCGAATAATTAATATCTTCAAAGAAAGCACCCAACAAGACATCGCTGATGTCTTTGGCACGTTCGGGCTGTACGGTAACCGTTGCTTTTACAGGCTTCAAACCGGCGAAACGTTCTCCATCCTGCACCGGACGCTCTTCATGCAATGAGTTCCGATATTGATTCCAGCCATAATTCTTATTTAATCCATCTACCAAAGTCCACGCTACCCGGTTAATAGTTCCTTTCTGCTCCTCTCCGGCAACTACGGCTTTCACTCTTGTTCCGTCAAAATCGGAAGTAGTACGGGGATATTTCTGGCTGGTCCAGTTTATCAAGTCCTTAGAAGTAGCCTGACCGTATCCATCACGATCATTCAATTTCCAGGTACATATCCATTCGCCAGCGGGCGACTGTTTCAAATAAGGGTCGAGCATTTTCTTCTGTGATCCCCAACGGCTGTAATCACACCGGAGATATCCGTAGTTCCGGCCGACTTCAAACCAGTTTTCCTTATCCATGCTCCAGGCAAAACGAAGCCCGCTACGTCCGTCGTCTCCGGAAGTAGCGAAGGAAAAGAGATAAACCGAATCGGGGGTACTCGTCATTTCTTTGATTGCAGCTAAAGTGACTTGCTGAAACGACAAAAACAAGACAACTAAAAACAAGAATAATTTTCTCATGGTATCTATTGCATTAAGATTATCAATCGCAAAGTTAAGATTTTCATTATTCTAACTGATATATTTCAAGCTATAATTGGTTGTTTTACACTTAAAAATATATAAGAAACAAGTAAACAAGGGTAAAATATACACCTTTTCCAATATCGTATACTATTTTCCTGGATTACACTAGTGAATCCACCTTATCTTAATAACTCAAAAAAAGACGAAAGGGTGAATGTATTTATCTGAAAATGAAAATTACCCGCTTGAAATTCATTGAATTTGTAGATGAGAGGTACCCAAATTTCCTTTCAACGAAATCATCTTCGCGACAAGAAGCTGTGGCGAGGATGATTTCTAATTTAGATGGGTTTTGACCTTCCTCCTTTAGATCAGAAACCTTCCGGTTTACCATACGCCTTGAAAAGGCGTTGCAATTCTTTTTGAGTAATCGGAATAACAGTACCGTGGCGTGGATGGAAATCCATACTGATAGCATGGTCAATCACTTTGAAGTGTTCCAGATCGACACTTTCCGTAAACTGGTATTTGCCTTTCATATACACATCATACATCAAGATGTACTTATCCGAGCCAATCAATGGAAAGATACCCGCACCCTCTACTGCATCCTTCGTCTGCTGCTTATAGTCATCTGATTCCGTCCACTGTCCGGAGATCAGAGAAGGAGAAGTAGCCTTTTTAATGCCATTTCCATTCCCTTCCGTTTTATAGAACAGGTGATAAATTCCATCTTTATAAATAATGTCGCCGTCAATACATGACTTTTCGTTTTTCGGAAGAAACAGTGGTTTCGGTTCTCCTTCTATATCGGTAAAATCCTTGTTAGCATAAGCATAATAAATGATGTCCGGACCATTGCCATGTTGCATGGACCAATAGATCATGTATTTTCCGGCTTCCTTGTCATAAATCGTTTGTGGCGCCCACACACGTTTCAGGTTTTCCTGATCGGGATATTTCTTCTGGATATTCACGATATTGGAAGTCCAGTGTACAAGGTCTTTCGATTTCAGCAATACCATGGCGCGATTAGAACTCCATCCATTGGCAGATACCATGTCCGTAACTACCATATAAAATGTCTTCCCGTCTTCACAACGTAAAATATGAGGATCGCGCACTCCGCCTGTTGAACTAATCACCCGGGAATCAAGTACCGGTTGATTTCCATTCAAAGCTTTATAATTATATCCGTCGAGACTAACAGCCATCCTGACGGCTTCTTCACTCATGCGATTGCCGGTGAAATAAACGAACAGGTAGGCAGATTGTTGGCAATATCCAGTCAACACTCCTACGAAGAGGAGTGCGAAAAGGATTATATTTTTCTTTATATCTATTATCATTTCAATACTTGTACATCAATAGTTTAGTAATTAAAGTCGGCAGATTTCACATACACCCGATATTCTTTAATCATGCCCGGATATTCTTTCTCGGCACGGGGCAGATAGCGGAAGCCGGTCACTGTTTCCACTTTACTCAAGTCAATCACCAATTGATGAGGATAAGGAACATTGTCCACGGTCATCCAGAAAGTAGATTCCTGCAAATCAAATATTTTGTCGGCTGTACGGTTGCCGCTACGCGTTTCTTCGCTATCGGCATAACGAATCTTCCAATGCTCACGAGATACCGGTTTGCCATCAGCTCCCAGGACATCGAACTCTGCCACTGCTGCGATGTTATCATTTGCTTGCGGAGAAAGCGCTTCCAAACAGAAATAACGTCCTTTCACTGGAGCAGCAAATCGTACTTCCTGCCAACCGTTACCCGGAGTGAAAGCTCCTTCGTATGTTACTTTCTCACCCGCCAGTTTCAGTTTTTCTCCATCCTTGCGGTGTGTTTCGGGAGCTTTTTCACGAAGCACATCAAGAATAGGTTTCTTCAAGCCTTTGATAGAGGCTTTGGCAGGACCTTTCAGATCCAATACGAGAATTTCATTCTCTCCTTCTTTCAGCCAGCAGCCCGGCATAAAGAGGGTCTGTTGCGGACCGATTTCCCAAAAACGTCCCATTGCATGACCGTTCACCCAAACCATGCCTTTTCCCCATGTGCTCATATCCAGGAAAGTATCTCCTACTTTATCCAGTTTAAAAGTGCTCTTGTAGTAAGCAGGCATAGCCGGTAGTATTTTTGTATCGTTATATTTCTTGTCTTTAATAAAAGAATAATCTACCGGGAAGTTGTACACAGTCCAGTTTTTCAATTCCTTAGCCTGGTTACCCAAAATAAGTTCTACCTTTTCCGTGATACCTTTGCGATCGTGGATGGATTTAGCAAAGTTGACACGTCCCATTGCTTCCACCAGAATATCCAGTTGCGTACCTTTCTTCAAAGCAGGCAAAGTCGTAGTAAATTCTCCTTTACGACGGTCCAAACGCGCCAGAAGTTTGCCGTCAGCATATATTTGTGCCCAGTCGTGCACTTCCGTAATCTTCAAAACGGTTCCTGCGGGGGTTGCTTCAGGCAGTGTGGTCCGATACAGAATAGTTCCCCATCCCTGATTGAACTGTTCCATCGGTTGAATATCCACTGTTTGTTTGGCTTCCGGCAAATTCGAGAATAGTGGAGCCACTTTATTGAAATGAATTTCGGGAATCTCAATAACAGGCAAAGCAGCGGGGACTTCAGGCAATGATTCACCGGCCGGAATATAGTTTTTCAATAAATCGCGAAGCAAGAAAAACTTTTCGGTGGTCCATCCGGCTTCACTGATTGGAGCGTCATAATCATACG
>NZ_JH114331.1:321711-321881 GCF_000157095.2 Bacteroides sp. D1 | reverse complement strand
ACTGTAAAAAGTACCAGTAAAGCAATGATTTTGTTTTTCATGGTTTATTCAAAAATAGAATTTTAATAGTATACGGCAAAGGTAGGCGATTCACCTAAAAAGGAGGGGATAATTATCATTCAAAAAGGGTTAGAAATAAAGCAAAATAGCGCCAATTGGCGCTATTTTGC
>NZ_JH114331.1:321336-321611 GCF_000157095.2 Bacteroides sp. D1 | reverse complement strand
CAAATCAAATCGTCAAGTGCGTTATTGGTAAAGTTACTGCTCCAGTCACATTGAAACAGAGGCACATCGGTAAAACCGGATTCACGAACCAAATCACGCACGGCAGAAACGTATGGTTTATCGGTTCCGTAAGAGCCATACTCGTTCTCCACCTGAACCATGATAATGTTTCCTCCTTTATCCACTTGCAACGGAGCCAGTTGCTTACCAACTTCTTTCATAAAAATGCCTACCCGTCCCATATAATAAGGATCAAGCGTGCGCAAAGCTACGTC
>NZ_JH114331.1:245953-321236 GCF_000157095.2 Bacteroides sp. D1 | reverse complement strand
CAATTGGCGCTATTTTGCTTTATTTCATTTATTCCCGATCGCAGAAATACCTGGCAGAAACATAACCATTAGTCACAAAAGGATTATTCATATCTATTGTTATTGCCCTAAAGATAATAAATAAAACACCAATGGTCAAATAATGATAGTCATAAAACGACCATCATTATTTGACCATTGGCCTATCACTATAAAATCAGTTTTCTTTTGTCAGCAGACTTTCCAATTCTTCCGCGTTCAGACGAAGATAAAATTGCCCGCGATAGGCTACGGAAATACCGCCTGTTTCTTCCGAAACAATAATTGCATGAGCATCCGACTGTTGAGAGATTCCCATTGCTGCGCGATGTCGCAAGCCAAGTTCTTTCGGTATATTCAAATCATGGGATACAGGAAGAATACATCCTGCCGCCTTGATACGTTTTTTGCTGATTACCATTGCGCCATCGTGCAACGGACTATTCTTGAAGAATATATTTTCGATTAAACGTTGGTTGATCGCCGCATCAATCAGCTCGCCCGTACGGACGACTTCGTCTAAAGGAACGTTATGCTCAATGACAATCAATGCGCCGACTTTTTGCTTCCCCATATTCAAACAAGCCATTACCACCGGCATGATATCGTCATGCTTCAACGACTCTTTTTTCGAACCGTTAAAGAGACGGGCCAGTGCGCTGACATGTCGGTGAGACCCCAAAGTCAAGAGGAAACGGCGTATCTCATCCTGAAAAAGAACAATCAACGCGATCACACCCACATTCATCAATGTGTCGAAAATAGAGCCCAACAATTTCATTTCCAGCACTTGCGTCACCACCAGCCAGATCAGGATAAAAACCAGAATTCCGGTAAACACCTTGATAGAACCGGAAGCTTTCATCAATTTGTAGGTATAGTACAAAACAAAAGCTACCAGCAGAATATCGATAAAATCTTTTATGCCAAACTCAAAAAACATGCGCCCTCCTCTTATTTGTCATATCCACTCTCTATTTTTAATTTCTCTGTGATCCGGACGGCTTCCACCGCTTCACGCACATCATGCACCCGCAGGATATGCGCTCCTTTCATTAACGCAACAGTGTCCAATACGGTTGTCCCGTTCAATGAATCTTGCGGGGTTCCTCCCAACAATTTATAAATCATTGATTTCCGTGAAACTCCCACTAAAACAGGAAGTTCGAAGATATGAAACTCTTCCAGATGTGCCAATAGTTCATAATTATGTTCCAGTGTTTTTCCGAATCCGAATCCCGGATCGAGAATGATATCTTTCACTCCCAAGTCGCGAAGTTGCTGCACTTTACGGGCGAAATACAGGAAAACATCTTTTATCAGATTATCATAAGACGGTTCTTTCTGCATATTTTGGGGAGTTCCCTGCATGTGCATCATTATATAAGGTACTCCCAAGTCGGCTACTGTCTGAAACATCCGGTGATCCATTTCACCGGCAGCTATGTCATTAATAATAGCCACTCCATATTCTTTCACACATTCTTCCGCCACATCAGCCCGGAAAGTATCAACGGAAATAATGGCTTCGGGATGATTACGATTCAGGATCTCCAAACCGGTGCGCAGTCTTCGCATCTCTTCTTCAGCAGAAATATGTTCGGCATTCGATCGTGAAGAATAGGCTCCTATATCAATTATCGAAGCACCTTCATCAAGTATCTGCCGGGCCCGGGCAGCAATGTCTTCTTCAGTCTGCATCCGGCTGCCGGAATAAAAAGAATCGGGAGTAACATTTAAAATTCCCATTACCTGCGGAGTAGCAAGATCGAGCAACCGCCCTTTTACATTTATATAAATAGGAGATATAGGTTTCATCATTGACAACATTCCTTTTAGATCGCCTACAAATGTAGATAAAAAAAGCAAGTATTCGTACTAAAAAGAAGAAATAAACGTATATTTGCAAACTATAGAAGAACCCGAAAAATTCATACCATGAGCCGATTAACCCTATTTCGCGTAGGATTTCTTTTCCTCATTTTGTTCTTTACCACTACTGCTAAAGCTCAAAAAGAGGCTGAAACTTTCAATGTTGACTCTACTCTCTATGAATATTATCAACGTTGTCAAGAATACTTGTTAGAGCCTGTTGTACTTAATATGTCCGACACTTTATTCCGAATGGCCGGCGAACGGCAGGACGAACGGATGCAGGCAGTAGCCATAGCCACTCAACTGGATTATTATTATTTCCAGGGAACCAATGAAGATAGCGTAATCCACTATACCAACAAAGTAAAAGAATTCGCCAAGGCCACTCATCAGCCTAAATACTATTACTTCGCATGGGCTAACAGATTAATTACCTATTACCTAAAAACAAGCAAAACAAACATAGCACTTTATGAAGTGCAAAATATGTTAAAAGAAGCTCAAGAAGAGGATGATAAGACCGGCCTCTCCCGTTGCTATAACATCATGTCGCAAATCTACACCATCAAAAGATTCGATTCGATGGCGTTCGAGTGGCGATTGAAAGAAATTGAGCTGACTGAAAAATACAAGCTCGAAAACTACAACATCTCCCAGACTTATGCCCAGATAGCCAACTATTACATCAACCAGAAAAAGCAAAAAGAAGCATTGGCTGCTGTGGAAAAAGCCATTGCGACTGCCAATTCCTCTACGCAACAAATATCTGCCAAGTTGGAATTTGTAAACTATTACAGCAAGTTCGGCGACTTTCAAGCTGCCGAAAAATTATTGAAGGAGTGTCAGGCAGCGTTTGAACAGGACAAAAGACTGGAGTCTATCAAAAAGAGACTGTATAATATAGAATGTTTATACTACCAGCAGACCAAACAATATCAGAAAGCGCTGGAAGCCGCAGAGATGCAGGAAAAAGAAGAACGCCGTTTAAGCGAAAGCATACTTAGCAGCAGCCATTATCGCACACAGGGAGAAATCTACCAAAAGATGGGGAATATGAACCTGGCGGTCAAATATCTGCAAATGTACATCAACACGGATGACTCTTTGAAAATAGCCAATGAGCAAGTGGCCAGCAGCGAATTCGCCACCTTATTAAATGTAGAAAAACTCAATGCCGAAAAGAAAGAACTCATGCTTCAGGCACAACAGAAGGAGTTGCATAATAAAACAACCTTGATTATTTCATTGATTATTTTATTAGGTATCTTATTCATATTCCTTTATAGAGAAAACTTCCTGAAACGCAAACTGAAAGTTTCGGAAGCCGAACTTAAAACAAGGAATGAAGAACTTATGGTATCGAGGGAAGAATTGCGTAAAGCCAAAGATATAGCGGAGGCAAGCAGCCGGATGAAAACAACGTTTATCCAAAGCATGACGCACGAAATCCGCACACCGCTCAACTCTATCGTAGGCTTCTCGCAGGTATTAAGCGACCATTACAGCAATAGTCCGGAAACACAGGAGTTTGTCAATATCATCAAAAGCAACAGTAACGACTTGCTTCGACTGGTGACTGATGTGCTTACGCTGTCCGAACTGGATCAATATGAACAACTGCCCACTGACCCCGAAACAGATCTTCATGCGATCTGTCAACTTGCATCTGAAGTTGCCAAAGATAACACGCAGAAAGATGTAGAAGTTTTATTCGAACCTGAAAGAGAAAGCCTGCTCATACGCAGTAATTCGGAACGTATATCACAAGTATTGAACAACCTGGCACATAATGCCACTAAATTTACGACTCATGGCAGTATTCGCATCGCTTATTCCGTATTGGAAGCTGAAAAGAAAATTGAAATCAGCGTCACCGATACAGGAACAGGCATCCCAAAAGACCAACAGGAAGCAGTATTTGAACGTTTCTACAAAATGAACTCTTTCACGCAGGGCACCGGGCTCGGACTTCCGATATGCCGGAGTATTGCCGAAAAGTTAGGAGGCAGTCTCCGGATCGATACTTCTTACACAGAAGGATGCCGGATGATCCTGACTCTTCCTTTGATATATGCCTAAGCAAAAAACTGCCCGAACTCCCATCAAATCCGAAAGAATAGCCTATCTTTGCAACGTTTTAAATAAAAGATCAGGTTATGAAACTTTCTGCTCTTTACCAGATTTCTCTGGATTGCCAATCAGTAACTACTGATAGCCGGAACTGCCCGGACGGTTCTTTGTTTATCGCCTTGAAAGGTGAGTCGTTCAACGGTAATGCATTTGCCAAATTAGCGCTGGACTCCGGATGCGCGTTTGCCATTATCGATGAAATACAGTATGCCGTAGAAGGCGATCAACGATATATACTTGTAGACGACTGCCTGCAAACCATGCAGCAGCTTGCCAACTATCATCGCCGCCAACTCGGAACGCGAGTGATCGGCATTACGGGCACTAATGGGAAGACAACCACCAAAGAGTTAATTTCCAGCGTTCTCTGCCAAGCCCACAATGTACTTTATACTTTAGGTAATCTCAACAACCACATCGGCGTACCGACTACCCTGCTACGGTTAAAACCGGAGCATGACCTTGCCGTCATTGAGATGGGCGCCAACCATCCGGGAGAAATCAAGTTTCTTTGCGAAATAGCCGAACCGGATTATGGTATTATCACTAACGTAGGCAAAGCTCATCTGGAGGGATTCGGTTCTTTCGAAGGAGTTATCAAGACCAAAGGAGAGCTTTATGATTTCCTCCGCAAGAAAGATGCCACCACCTTTATCCATCACGATAACCCCTATTTGATGAATATCTCACAGGGATTGAACCTGATTTCTTATGGAACAGAAGATGATCTCTATGTCAACGGCCGGATTACCGGCAATTCGCCTTATCTTGCTTTCGAATGGAAAGCCGGTAAAGACGGTGAAGCCCATCAGGTTCGTACACAGTTGATCGGAGAATATAATTTCCCCAATGCCCTGGCTGCAATCACTATCGGACGTTTCTTCGGAGTGGAAGCAAAGAAGATCGATAAAGCTCTGGCAGAGTATACGCCACAGAACAACCGTTCCCAACTTAAAAAGACGGAAGATAACACGCTTATCATTGACGCATATAACGCAAACCCAACCAGCATGATGGCTGCCTTGCAAAACTTCCGGAACATGACAGTTCCCCACAAGATGCTCATATTAGGAGATATGCGCGAACTGGGTGCTGATAGCCCGGCCGAGCATCAGAAAATCGTTGACTACATCAAAGAAAGTGATTTTGAGAAAGTATGGCTCGTGGGAGAACAGTTTGCCGCAAGTGAACATTCTTTTAAAACTTATGCAAATGTGCAGGAAGTTATAAAGGATTTGCAAGAAGATAAACCCAAAGGATATACCATTCTTATTAAAGGTTCCAATGGAATCAAGCTTAGTTCAACGGTAGAATTTCTATAAAGCCAGAATGGTAAACTTCAAATGATAAATGATAAACGGTGAATAATGGATATGATATAGTCAACCATTATTCACCGTTTATTATTTGCCATCGTTCACGGCTTATCGTTCACCTTTGTTGTTCATAGGTTGCCTTTTACTATTTATTTATTTTCATCCTCGGCCGTACGCCATAATAAGCCACTAAACTAGCCAGAATCGCTCCTGTTGTATTGGCCGCAAAATCCAACCAGTCACCACCCCGGTAAGTAGTACAGTATTCCTGCAGCAACTCTACACAACCGCTGAAAAGCACCGGACAAAGGAACGCACCTACCCACGCATGCCACATCGGAGCACGATCCCTGCGATGTGCACGCAAAAACTCCAGCCACAACATCCCCGACATACCGAAATACATACAAACATGAACCAGTTTGTCTAAATTGGGAATTTCATTCAAATCCGTCTTAGGCGGTTTAAAGAACGACAGATAAATCACTGTCAAAATGATAAAAAGCGAGATAGGATATTTCTTAATATAAGATAGCATATCTAAATAATATTACAATTTTCGTGCAAATATAAGTATCATTTTCTATATTTGCACTTTAACTCGCATATTTTATAACGATTTGTAAGATAAAACAAGATTTATGGCAAAAATTGATAGAGCGAACTTCGGCAGCAAATTAGGGGTCATACTCGCTTCTGCCGGCTCTGCAGTTGGGTTGGGTAATATATGGAGGTTTCCATACGAAACAGGAAATCATGGAGGTGCCGCTTTTATACTGATCTATTTAGGTTGTATCTTTCTCTTGGGATTGCCTATTATGATTGCCGAGTTCCTGATAGGACGCCGATCAAGAGCCAACACTGCAAGAGCGTATCAAACATTAGCTCCGGGAACGCATTGGCGTTGGGTAGGACGCATGGGAGTATTAGCAGGTTTCCTGATACTTAGTTATTATGCAGTAGTAGCAGGGTGGACACTTGAATATATTCTTGAGGCTGCCACCAATGGCTTTGCCGGAAAAAACTCCGGAGAGTTCATCTCTTCTTTCCAACAATTTTCCAGTAGCCCGTGGCGACCGGTCGTATGGTTAGTAGCATTTTTATTGATTACTCATTTCATCATCGTGAAAGGAGTAGAAAAGGGGATTGAAAAGTCTTCGAAGATCATGATGCCTACCTTGTTTATCATTATCCTCATACTGGTAGTTTGTTCGGTCACTCTGCCGGGAGCTGGTGCGGGTATTGAATTCCTGCTCAAACCCGACTTTAGCAAAGTGGACGGAAATGTGTTTTTAAGTGCTATGGGACAGGCTTTCTTCTCTTTGAGTCTGGGTATGGGATGCCTTTGCACCTACGCCTCTTATTTCAGTAAAGAAACCAACCTGACTAAAACAGCTTTCAGTGTAGGAATCATCGATACTTTTGTGGCAATACTAGCCGGATTTATCATCTTCCCGGCAGCCTTTTCGGTTGGCATACAACCGGATTCAGGTCCCAGTCTGATCTTTATCACGCTGCCTAATGTATTCCAACAGGCATTTAGCGGAGTCCCCGTACTAGCATACATATTCTCTGTAATGTTCTACGCATTGTTGGCGATGGCTGCTTTAACTTCTACCATTTCTTTGCACGAAGTAGTAACCGCTTATCTTCACGAGGAGTTTAATCTTTCCCGTGGAAAAGCAGCAAGGTTAGTCACCGGCGGTTGTGTCTTTCTCGGAATATTCTGTTCATTATCATTGGGAGTCATGAAAGGATTCACCGTTTTCGGACTGGGAATGTTTGATCTCTTCGACTTTGTAACAGCTAAAATCATGTTACCACTTGGCGGACTGTGTATCTCCCTCTTTACCGGATGGTATCTGGATAAAAAGATTGTATGGTCAGAGATTACCAATGACGGCTCGTTAAAGATACCGGTATACAAGCTTATCATCTTTATATTAAAATATATCGCACCAATCGCCATCTCACTGATATTTATCAATGAACTGGGGCTAATCAAGCTATAATGTGGAAAGACTTCCTTTATTATACTAAAACCGAACGACAAGGCATTATCGTCCTTGTCGTTCTTATTTTAGGAGTATATGCAGCTCCTGAACTCTTTGCCTTTTTCACTCGTGCCGAAGATACCGGCTGCACAAAGAATGAGAAAGCCGATCAAGAATATAATGACTTTGTTGCCTCTCTCCGGGAAACCAAACCTCACCCAAAGTCCGGTCATTCTTTTCCATCAACTCCTCAAAGGGAAATCAAGCTTACGATGTTTGATCCGAACACCGCAGACTCCACTACTTTCCTTTCGCTCGGATTACCATCCTGGATGATAAAGAATATCCTGCACTATCGCCATAAACAAGGCAAATTCCGCCATCCGGAGGATTTTCGGAAGATATACGGACTCACAGAAGAACAATACCAGACTCTTCATCCTTATATCCAAATTACAGAAGATTTCAGTTCGAAAGATAAAGATACAATACGGTTATTAACCGTACAAAGCATACAACGGGACACACTTGTGAAATACCAACCGGGAACTGTCGTCAGCCTCAACTCTGCTGATACCACAGAACTTAAAAAGATTCCGGGAGTCGGGAGCAGCATTGCCCGGATGATCGTGAATTACCGCGAACGGCTGGGGGGCTTTTGCCGGATAGAGCAGTTACAGGAGATTCATCTAAAAGCAGAAAGGCTCCGCCCGTGGTTTTCTATTGACACCCATCAGATACACCGTATCAATTTAAACAAAGCCGGTATGGAACGAATGATGCGTCATCCATATATAAACTACTATCAAGCGAAGGTCATCATAGAATATCGGAAAAAGAAAGGAATCTTAAAAAGTCTGAAGCAATTATCCCTTTATGAGGAGTTCACTCCTATTGATCTTGAACGGATCGAGCCCTACATTTGTTATAATAAATAAAAAAAGATGCATTCCTATCACACCAGACAAGAATGCATCACACACAAACAAAACAAACACTCTACTATCATCTTCACAGACTTCCGTAGAGAAGCGACTATAAATATATAGCTAAAAGATAGAACACTTGCAAGGCTCTACCTTTTTGGTATACATTTTTAGAAGTTAGGTTCTCTAATTAATATTTTTTAATCATACCATCCACCATATGGACTGTCCGGTCCGTGATTTTGGCAAGTCCCTCGTCATGCGTCACAATGACAAAAGTCTGCCCCAGACGGTCCCTCAAATCGAAGAACAGTTGATGTAAATCTTCTTTATTATGTGTATCCAGACTACCGGATGGTTCGTCTGCCAGAATAACTGCCGGGTCGTTAATCAAAGCCCGCGCTACCGCTACCCGTTGTTTCTCACCTCCCGACAGTTCATTCGGTTTATGAGAAGCCCGGTCAACCAGTCCCATGAAATCCAGAATCTTCGTGGCACGGTCATTTGCCTCTTTGGAAGAAACGCCTGCAATGAGAGCGGGAATCATCACATTTTCCAATGCCGTAAACTCCGGCAACAGTTGATGAAACTGGAAAACAAAACCGATATTCTTATTACGGAACGCAGATAGTTCTTTCTCTTTCATCCGGCTTACTACTGTTCCGTCAATCTGCACCGTACCCGCGTCCGGTTCATCGAGAGTGCCCATGATTTGCAACAAAGTCGTTTTACCGGCACCGCTCGGACCTACGATACTGACAATTTCTCCTTTATTGATTTCCAGATCAATGCCTTTCAACACTTGTAATGAGCCGAAACTCTTCGTTATACCTTCTAGTTTTATCATAATAGCCTTTATAATCGTTTAATGACATATTCAGCCAGATAGCACCCAAACACGGCCGGCATATAACTGACTGTTCCACACGTCGATTTCTTATTCTGTTCATCATCCGTCAGCAACACGGCTTTCGGGTCGGCTTGTTCCGTACTGAACACTACCGGAAGTTTCCGTTTCATTCCCATCTTCTGCAAGCGTTTCCGTACCGCCTTGCTCAAACCGCAATGATACGTTTCCCAAAGATCGGCAAAACGAACCTGGGTGATGTCACTCTTCGCTCCTGCCCCCATACTGGAAACAATCTTTATACGACGTTTCATCGCCTCATAAATCAGAAAGCATTTCGGACTGATCGTATCAATAGCATCTACTATAAAATCATATTGATTGGCATCCAACAGTTCCGGTATATTCTCATCTTTCAGGTAGACGGGCAGAACGGTCAATTCGATATCCGGATTTATATCTTTATAACGGGCAGCCAATACTTCCGCTTTCGCCTTTCCCAATGTGGAATGCATGGCCGGCAACTGACGATTCATATTGGTAGGCTGCACTGTATCGGCATCTACAATCGTCATCCGTCCGACTCCTGCGCGGCAGATCATCTCGGCGGCGTAAGCTCCCACTCCACCCAATCCCACGACCAATACGTGCGCGTTGCGGATGCGTTCCATCTTTTCCTCTCCTAACAGGAGTGCTGTTCTCTGTTGCCAGTCGTATTTTTCCATCAGTTTTTCTTTAACCATTTATAGAACCATTTACCCACTTTCTCATAATGTTGAGATTCATTATGTCCGCGCGGATCAGAGAATGACACAATTTCCTGCGGTTCTCCAAACTGATCGGGATAGATGATAATCAAACTATTATTAGAGAAATATTTTCCCAGTTGCGCCGGCAGACGTTCAAAAGAGGTATCGTAAGAGATAGACCCGCGACGGGCAGAAACAACCACCAGCAAGTGGTCATAATTCACCTGTCCCGTCAATAACAGGAGATCTTCCCATTCTTCCAGGATGGAAAATTCTGTCGGGGTACCTGCATGTCTTTTCTTCACCAGTTGCTGAAGGCGCATCAATGTACGCTCATTGGCAAAGAAATGCACCCGACAGCCGAGGATACTTCCCATACGGCAGAAATGTTCCACCCACTTTGAGAAACCCGATTCATATTCAGCCTTTGGCGGAACAGCAATATTAATTCGGCGCAGGGTGTTGACCGGCATCAGGAATTTGGCAATCATCACTTCACGATGCGTACCTTTCAATAGGCTTTCAGCCAGATGTCCGAAGAAAGAGTCGACAATATTAGCCTTCCGGTGCAGACCGATCACAATATCCGTAGCTTCATATTCTTTAATCGTATGGATAATCCCCGAAGCAATATTCAAATCATAACGGCTCACCATCGTGACAGGCACATCGGCAGCGGCAGCAATCATAGCAGCCTTCTCCAAATTCCGTTTGCCCTGCTGCTCTTTCTTCTCCGAACTGTTATTATCATTAATCACATTCAATGCCACCAATGCATTCTTCTGCTTGGCATCCTTTATCACCAAAGCCAGATTAACCAAATCTTCAATCGTCTCCGGATTAGCGACCGGAATCAGGATCTGTTCCTTATTTATCTGTTTAGCCTCTTCTTCCGCTTGCACATTTTCATCCAGAGCGAAACGGCGGGCCGAACGTTCGGTCACCAAAGAACTGATGACGCAAGTGAAAAGTATCATCACTACCGTGCCGTTCAATACATCATCATTCAACAAGCGTTCTCCATTCTCCATAATGATTTCATGGCCGATCAATACTGCTGCCAGTGTAGCCGCAGCCTGCGCATTACTCAAGCCAAATATCATGCTCCGCTCATTCGACTGCATCCGGTATATCTTCTGCGTGATCCAAGCAGCCAACCATTTACTAAAGGTCGCCACCACCGTCATTACAATAGCCACCTTCAATGCTTCACCTCCGGTAAACAGGCTTCTTACATCAATAATCATCCCGACGCCAATCAGGAAATAAGGAATAAACAAGGCATTTCCCACAAACTCCAGGCGGTTCATCAAAGGAGATACATGAGGAATCAAACGATTCAACACCAAGCCTGCCAGGAAAGCGCCTAAAATTCCTTCCATTCCCACGAATTCCATCAATCCTCCTCCAAGGAAAACCATTGCCAGCACAAACACAAACTGCATCACGCTGTCATCATACTTCCGGAAGAACCAACGCCCGATACGGGGAAAGAAGAATACAATCAGGAATCCGAGAAAAGCCACTTTTGCCACAAGAAATACCCAGAACCAACCATCAACAGTGCCTTTAAACATACCACCTATGACGGCAAGAATAATCAAAGCAAGGGTGACGGTGACAGCCGTCCCCCCAATGGTTATATTGACGCTGCGCAAACGCGACAATCCATAACGGCTAATAATAGGATAGGCTATTAAAGTATGAGAAGCGTACATACTTGCCAATAACACCGCCGTGAGAAAGCCATAACCCAGCATACTCATACTACTCCATATTCCCAACGCCATCGGAATCAGAAAGGTGAGCCAGCCGAACACAACACTTTTCGTCCGGTTTTTCTTAAAGTCCTCCATATCCATTTCGAGCCCGGCAAGAAACATGATATAATATAATCCCACTTTGCCGAAGAGTTCGAAACTGCTGTCACGGTCGAGCACATGAAAGCCGTGTTCGCCAATCAATACACCCGCCAGAATCATGCCTATAATATGAGGTATATGGAGACGTCCGAGGATCATCGGAGCAAAGAGAATGATAATCAATACCAAAAAGAATACCCAAGTCGGGTCGGTAATCGGTAAGGTTAAATTAAAATCAAACAGGTTCATAGGCTGTGGCTTTAGGAATTCAATGCAAAGGAACAAAAAAGTTTGCAGAATCACAATGAATGTCCAGACGTATTATTCAGCAGTCAATTACTCACCTTACTACTTCTTTTCCCCTGCTTACCTATCAAGATATATTTCGTTAGGTACTTTTATTTCGTTCTACTATAGTCTCCCTTGCGTTACACTATAGTTAAACGAAGTAATATTAGGCAATAAAGATAATCTTATCAGGCTACGAAACCAATCCGATTCGCATCGCGACGGAGAACGCATCCCTTTTGGTGCATTTATCCCGTCCAACAACCACACTTGATTATACGTAAGGTTAAAGAAATCCGCCGAAAAACTGAAATATTTCTCTCAAAAGCGATGTTTATATGCTAAATTGTTATAATTTTGCAGCCAAATCTTTTCTATTCGACAGGAAAGAAATTCAATATTCACAATTTAACAAAAGAAAAAGATGAAAGTAGCTATTGTTGGCGTAAGCGGAGCCGTAGGACAAGAATTCCTGCGCGTGCTCGATGAGAGAAACTTCCCGATGGACGAGTTAGTTTTGTTCGGTTCTAAACGTAGTGCCGGAACAACTTATACTTTCCGCGGTAAACAGATCGAGGTGAAACTCTTACAACACAACGATGACTTTAAAGGGGTAGACATTGCTTTCACTTCTGCCGGTGCAGGAACATCCAAGGAGTTCGAAAAAACAATCACCAAGTATGGTGCTGTGATGATCGACAACTCCAGCGCATTCCGTATGGATGCCGATGTACCTTTGGTTGTGCCTGAAGTAAATGCCGAAGATGCATTGGAACGTCCGCGTGGCGTTATTGCCAACCCGAATTGTACGACTATCCAGATGGTAGTTGCACTGAAAGCCATCGAAAAGCTTTCTCATATAAAAACCGTGCACGTGTCTACCTATCAGGCAGCAAGCGGTGCAGGTGCCGCTGCGATGGACGAATTGTACGAACAATATCGTCAGGTATTGGCAAACGAGCCTGTGACTGTAGAGAAGTTTGCCTATCAGTTGGCTTTCAACCTGATTCCGCAGATTGACATATTTACAGAAAACGGTTATACGAAAGAAGAAATGAAGATGTATAATGAAACACGCAAGATCATGCATTCTGACGTAAAGGTTAGTGCAACTTGTGTACGTGTTCCTGCATTACGCGCTCACTCTGAAAGTATCTGGGTAGAAACAGAACGTCCGATTTCCGTAGAGGAAGCTCGTGAAGCATTCGCTAACGGTGAAGGTCTGGTGCTGCAGGACAATCCGGCAGAAAAGGAATACCCGATGCCGCTATTCCTGGCAGGTAAAGATCCGGTATACGTAGGCCGTATCCGCAAAGACCTGACAAACGAAAACGGATTGACTTTCTGGATTGTAGGTGACCAGATTAAGAAAGGGGCTGCCCTGAATGCTGTTCAGATTGCCGAATATTTGATTAAAGTAAAAAATATCTAGTCTTCAAGAGAAGCATATAAATAAAACAAAATAAGTGACCGACTTGTATTACGACGATTGTCGTATAGCAAGCCGGTCACTTCCTTTATATACCTATTTATTATATCATAAACCATTTTTCGGCTAACAGGCGAGAACTCCTATCGCTATTTTTAGGTATCGAATGTCTAAAAATAGTTATTTATTGTGATTGCTCTACATTATATATTTAGAGAACTTTGCACAAAAATTGTATATGGGATATTTTCGACTAAACATAGCGTTCTTTGGGCTTCTCTTTTTTATTGTTTTTAAAGCCACAGCCAATCCGGGTACCTATACAATCTCCGGTCGCATTACTGAAGAAAAGACAAACAATCCATTACCAGGAGCATCCATTATTATCAAAGGTACCTATTTGTGGGCTGTATCCAATCAGAACGGGGATTTCACAATACAAGGAGTTCGGGAAGGGAAATGTAATCTGGAAGTTTCCTTTCTCGGCTACGTCACAACAACAATTCCGGTTAATATCCGTAGCAGCATCAAAGATATAACGATACAACTCAAAGAAAATACCCTTGCGCTAGATGATGTAGTTATAACAGCACAAGCTCCCAAAAGTGAATTGAATACGACTCTCATCATTGGCAGCAATGCTTTGGAACATCTTCAAATATCTAACGTCAGCGACATATCTGCCCTTCTTCCGGGAGGAAAGACGAAAGTCCCGGATCTGACTACCAATAATGTATTTTCACTAAGAGACGGAGGTTCAACCGTTGGTAACGCTACTTTCGGAACGGCAGTAGCTGTAGACGGTATACGCATAGGAAATAATGCATCTTTCGGTAATATGAGCGGAATTGATACACGCAGTATTGCCGTTACAAATATAGCATCAGTAGAAGTCATAACAGGTGTACCTTCAGCAGAGTATGGAGATTTGAACAGTGGCATGGTCAATATCCGGACAAAAAAAGGAAAGACACCTTGGGAAGTCTTATTGGCCATTAATCCCCGCACAGAACAGTTTTCATTTTCAAAAGGACTGCCTCTGGGAAATGACAAAGGTACCATTAATATCAGTGGCGAGTGGACAAAAGCCACCCGGAAATTATCATCACCCTACACTTCCTACACACGAAGGGGGTTCGCTGCAAACTATAATAATACATTCCGGAACATTTTCAGATTTAATATCGGTTTCACTGGAAACATCGGAGGTATGAACACCAAGGATGATCCCGATGCCTATACCGGAGAATATACAAAAGTAAGGGATAACGTGTTCCGGGCAAATACATCATTAAGCTGGTTGCTCAACAAGTCATGGATTACCAATCTGAAATTGGATGCATCCCTCCATTACAATGATAACAAATCACACGCACATACTCCCTACACGTATGCGTCTGAACAACCTGCTGTGCATGCTGAACAGGAAGGTTATTTCCTTGCCGATAAACTGCCTTATTCGTATTTCGCCGACCAAATTATAGATTCAAAAGAGCTGGATTATGCCGCTTCCCTAAAATACGAATGGAACCGACGTTTAAAAAAGGTGAACAGCAATCTGATAGCAGGAATTCAGTGGAAGTCAACTGGGAATATAGGAGAAGGAGAATACTACCTAAGCCCGTCATTAGCCCCTAACGGATATCGCCCACGTCCGTACACTACTTATCCGTATATGCATAATGTTTCACTTTATGCTGAAGAAAATCTGACAGTACCTCTCGGAAGCACTACACTAAAACTTATGGCAGGTATACGCTGGGAAAAGATTTTCATCAGTGGAACAGAATATAAAAACCTGAATACGTTTTCACCACGTTTCAACGCCAAATGGCAGTTGAAACGGAATATATCAATCCGGGGTGGATGGGGAGTTGCCGAAAAACTGCCGTCTTATTACATTCTCTATCCCAGACAGGAGTATCGTGACATACAAACTTTTGGTGTTTCTTATAACAATAACGAATCATCCTACGTCTATTACAGCCAACCATACGTATTCTTACATAATAAAGACTTGCGTTGGCAACGGAATCAAAACGCAGAATTGGGAGTCGATATCGAAATCGCAAAGAACAAGATATCATTGGTCGGTTACTTCAACCGTACTAAAAATCCTTATAAATACACCAATGCCTATACTCCGTTTTCTTATGATGTTCTGCAATTACCGGACGGATTCAGCATGCCTGCCAATCCGCAAATTAACGTAAACAACCAAACTGGAATGGTGTATATACGCGGAAATGAATCAGAAGAGTGGGTACCTATGGACGTAAAAGTAACGAACCGTACTTTTGTCAATTCCGTTTCACCGGACAATGGACCGGATATCAATCGTCGGGGAGTGGAAATGATTGTCGATTTTCCCGAAATAACTCCTATTCGTACACAATTGAGACTGGATGCCAGCTATGATTATATGAAATATATAGATAATTCGTTGTCTTACTACTATCAAACAGGGTGGTCACATACCGGTATCCCAAATCGTTCCTACCAATATGTAGGTATCTATGCCAACGGAGATAATTCATCGACAACAGCTAACGGCAAACGTACTCATTCTCTGGACGCCAATATAACGGCAATAACCCGTATCCCCAAAGCCAGATTGATTATATCATTCCGGCTGGAGGCCTCTCTATTAAAACGGTCACAGAACCTGTCCGAATATAACGGTAAAGAGTATGCTTTCAACGTAAGTGATAATAGTAATGCAGAAACAGGAGGTAGTATTTACAACGGCAATTCGTATACAGCGATTTATCCGGTAGCATACCTTGATCTCAATAATGAGATACGCCCTTTTACCGAAAAAGAAGCCCAAAATTCTGCATTCGCAAACCTGATACGCAAATCGGGCAATGCCTATACGTTCGCTGCGGACGGATACGATCCCTATTTCTCCGCCAATATCAATATAACCAAAGAAATAGGTGATCATGTCTCGCTCGCTCTCAATGCGATCAACTTCACGAATTCACGGAAGTATGTAACCTCTTACGCAACAGGAGTAAGCGCCATTTTTACTCCGGATTTTTACTATGGATTAACTTGCCGCATAAAATTCTAGAACAATGAAGCAACTAGCATACATATTATTACTGATGACATTCCTCACAACAGGAAGTTGTACAGACATTGACAAGGACAACCCTTACGATAACCAACTGTATACGCTTCAAGTAAATGCAGTATATCCGAACGAATACTCGGATTATCTCCGGAAAGGAGTTACCGTAGAAATCGAAGATATAGACCGGGGAAATTCGTATACGTCAAAAACAGATAAAAACGGAACAGTCCGTTTCAGCCTGACCAAAGGCATATACCGCATTCAGATAAGTGATAAAGCAGAGCAGGATATCTTCAACGGACTGGCAGACAAGGTGAAACTTGTGAATGGAGACCTCGCCCTTAATCTTCCACTGGTGCACTCCAGATCCGGTGACATTGTTATCAAGGAGATTTATTGCGGGGGATGCGCCAAGCTACCGTTTGAAGGCAACTATCAGTCAGACAAATATATGATTCTACACAACAACACCTCCGAAACACAATATCTCGATGGTTTATGTTTCGGCTCACTCGATCCTTATAACTCGCAGGCAACCAACGTATGGGTAACACAAGATGAATCGACTGGAGCTACCATATTTCCGGACTTTTTACCTGTGGTACAGTGTGTCTGGCAGTTCGGAGGCACGGGACAGACATTCCCTCTGGCTCCTGGCGAAGATGCCGTAATTGTTATCTGCGGAGCTATCGACCACGCAGCGCAATATACCCAATCGGTCAATCTGAACAAACCCGGATATTTCGTTTGTTATAATCCCGTATATTTCTGGAATACATTGTATCACCCGGCACCTGGCGACCAGATAACGCCAGACCATTATCTGAATGTTGTAATAAAAACAGGACAGGCAAATGCTTATACTTTCTCTGTATTTTCTCCTGCCACTGTCTTGTTTAAGGCCAAAGACACTACCATACAAGATTTTGTATCTCAGGCAGACAATGTTATTCAAAAACCCGGAAGTATAGTAGACAGGATTGTTAAAGTACCGATTGACTGGGTATTGGATGCAGTAGAAATATACTATGGCGGTTCTTCCAATAATAAAAAACGTATGCCGCCTTCTGTCGATGCGGGTTATGTTACTCAAAGTGCGCTATATGACGGACGAACCCTGTACCGTCATACCGATGAAGAAGCCTCTCGTGAAGCAGGCTATGAAATACTGGAAGATACCAATAACTCTTCCTTGGACTTTTACGAAAGAGAAAAACAATCCCTGCATGAGTAATATGAAACGAATATATATAACCTGCCTTTTCTTGTACATGGCATCCACAGTCTCGGCACAATCTTACGATATTGTGGAACGGCGTAATCCTTGGAATGCCGGAGCAAACGTTACCGGAATAATGGTGGACAGTATCACCGTCTCCTATGCTGAATTATATGACAGGAATAATCATGGCGATTTCCACAATTATTACGAAGCTGATAAATTATGGAACGCAGGTGCGATAGCAAAGTCTATCACACATCTAAAAAACTATTCTCTGACAGGTTCATTTTCGTTTGATCACACTTCCGGTAGAAACATGAGTGGTTCTATGTTCATTCATCCGGGATTCTACCCTGTAGATATACTGGAATTTACTCCCGGCCGGAAAGATTTACAAACTTATGCTTTCATGGGAGGCATAGCCAAAGACATCGCTCCCTGCTGGCGTATAGGCGGAAAAATAGACTTTACCTCCTCCAACTACTCGAAACGCAAAGATCTGCGGCATACCAATTATAGACTGGACTTAAAAGTAGCTCCAAGTATAATGTATCATTCGGATGACTATGCCATAGGATTCTCTTACATTTTTGGCAAGAACAGTGAATCGGTCAAAGCAGAAGAAATCGGCACTGCTGCTACATCGTACTATGCCTTCTTGGACAAAGGACTAATGTACGGTGCGTATGAGACATGGGAAGGCAGCGGAATTCATCTGAATGAATCGGGTATTAATGGATTTCCTATTAAAGAACTATCTCACGGAGCAGCCGTCCAATTCCAATGGAAGGCTTTTTATGGAGAGGTGGAATACAGCCATTCGTCAGGTTCTGCTGGAGAAAAGGAAAGTATCTGGTTCAAATTCCCGACCAATCGGGTCACTTCACACTTGAGCTATCGTTTCTCAAAAGGAAATGCAGCACACTTCTTACGGTTGAATTTGACTTGGTCACGCCAGTTTAATAATGAAAATGTATTAGGTCAGGAAACCTCCAACGGAATAACGACTACTCATGTTTATGGTTCTAACCGCATTTTTGAAAGAAATGTCTTTTCTGTCCAACCCGAATATGAATTTATAAATTCCCGGAGAGAACTACGTTTTAGTGCGAATGTGTCATCATTCAAAAGTCTGACTACACAAATGTTCCCCTACTCCGTTTCACAGACTATGACATGTGGGCGTATCTACCTTGCCAGCACATTCCACACCAAACTGTTTGATCTGAAAACTTCCGGTGTTTTCTCTGTTGGAGATTATACGGAGAAGAGTAAAACAGTTAAAACTGAATCAGAGACGGGTGAACCTCCGTACCGATTGACAGACTATTATAATCTACAGAACGAATACGAAACAGCCCCCCGACTAACGCTTGAAGTTGGACTCCGCTACAAGTTTTATCGAAGAATGTATGCGGAAATCCAAACCGAATATACACATGGCTTCAACCTTAAATACATAGTAGGAGCGAATCGGTGGAGTGAAACCATCAAACTAGGATATACATTTTAAATGAATCAATATAATTATATAAACTAAATTTATCAGAACATGAAAAAGTACTTAATGTTTATGCTCGCAGCAGCACTCTTTGCATCTTGTAGTGATGATGACAAATTACCGAAAGAAGACGAAACACCAGGTGATACTAATTTCGAGGAACATGACGGATATTTCGTCTATTATGGAGAGACTTATAAAACAGTGAAACTTGCTAACGGAACGACTTGGATGGCAGAACCGTTACGTTATGTGCCGGAAGGATATACACCTTCAAGTGACCCGACAGCGGATGCACACATTTGGTATCCGTATCAACTTACCGGAGTTACAGATAAGGTCACTGCCGGTGGAGCGGAAGCCCTGACAGACGAAGCATCCATCAAAAAGTCAGGCTATCTTTATGACTTGTATGCAGCACTTGGCGGCAAAGAAGTAACAGAAGAAAATTGTTATGAATTTGAAGGTGCTCAAGGCATCTGTCCGGAAGGCTGGCACATCCCGACACGCCTGGAATTCGTCGGACTCTGCGGACTTTCAAATAAAGCAGTAGGAGAAACCGGCAACATGACCAAAAATGACGCTCTTTTCTATGATGAGACATATAGTGGAGGAAATATGAATAAATACAACGCTGCGGGCTGGAATTATGTTTTATCAGGTGTGAGAATGCAAAATAATTTTGCCGCTACACCTACATACCAGTTAACAACGTTCTATTCAGGTAATACAACATCAGAAACTTTAGAAAAATATAAAGGACAACCGGCTTTGACATATATTATGTCGTCTACCTGTTACGCGCCACTTTATCTAGACAAGACAGATCCAACAAAACTAACCAATATCCAGTTCTTCGCCCAAATGACAACATTTACCAAAAGATATCCCGAAGGACGCATCAACGTTCCTTACATCAGCATTAAATCAGGTCAGCAACTTCGCTGTGTAAAGGACCAAGCCGCTAATTAAAGGACTAATATCTGTTTCATGCCCTGAAACACTTTGTTTCTCGGTATGAAACGAATGATTTCCCGGCGTGAAACAAATAGTTTTTCAAGTAGGGTTAAAACTCATCACTCATAAAGATGACTATTATAAGCTATAAACAAACGAAAAACAGATTACAAACTATATAAAAACGAAGCAATAACAATGAAAACAAAAAAGCTAACAATCGCACTTGCCATCGTGGTAATGACTTTGATCGGAACTTCATGTGGTAACAAACAACAGAAAAGCGCATCAGAAGCAACTACAGAACAGGCTGCATCTTCCGCTTTGGAAATTGATTCTCTCCTTGCCAACGCCGAAAACCTTGCAGGACAAGAAGTGACCATTGAAGGCGTCTGCACACACGCCTGCAAACATGGTGCTAAGAAAATCTTCCTGATGGGCAGTGACGATACCCAAGTGATCCGTGTAGAAGCCGGGACATTGGGAGCCTTCGATCCTAAATGTGTGAACTCTATCGTCCGTGTTACCGGAACATTGAAAGAACAACGCATCGACGAAGCCTACCTCCAAAACTGGGAAGCACAACTCAAAGCACAAGCTGCCGAAAAACACGGAACCGGTGAAGCCGGATGCGATTCTGAAAAGAAAGCACGCGGCGAAACAGCCAACAGTCCCGAAGCCCGCATCGCAGACTTCCGCGCAAAAATAGCCGACCGCAAGGCAGAAACAGGAAAAGAGTATTTATCTTTCTATTTTATGGAAGCCAACTCGTATGAAGTGGAGTAGTACTGTCCGTAAATGGAGTCGGCTCATACACCGTGACCTGTCATTTTTCTTTTCCGGAATGGTATTGATATATGCCATTTCCGGAATTGTAATGAATCACCGTGACACGATTAATCCGAACTTCTCCATCACACGGAAAGAATATAAAATAGCGGAAAAGCTACCGGACAAAGCAGGAATGAGTAAAGAGAAAGTACTTACTCTACTGGAACCGTTGGGAGAAACCGGCAACTATACCAAATTTTACTTCCCGAAAACGGACGTAATGAAAGTCTTCCTGAAAGGTGGCTCCAACCTCCTGATAAACGTGAAGACAGGAGAAGCGGTATATGAATCCGTCACCCGTCGCCCGCTTATCGGAGCGATGTCCCGTTTACATTACAATCCGGGACAATGGTGGACTTACTTCGCGGATATTTTCGCTATCGCCCTTATTATCATTACTCTCTCCGGCATCATCATGCTGAAAGGGAACAAGGGCATTATCGGCAGAGGAGGAATAGAACTCATTGTTGGAATCTTAATTCCCATTCTTTTCCTTTTCTTCTTTTGAATCGAAATAACAGATAAAATCAAATGGAACAAATTATCGAATGTAACAACCTGACGCACTACTACGGTAAACGGTTGATTTACGAAAACCTTAGTTTCACAGTGCCCAAAGGACGTATCCTGGGACTATTGGGAAAGAACGGTACGGGCAAAACCACCACTATCAATATCTTGAGCGGTTACCTGAAACCCCGTTCGGGAGAATGTCGCATCTTCGGACAGGAGATACAGACCATGGCACCGGCTCTGCGCCGCCATATCGGACTGCTCATCGAAGGTCATGTGCAATACCAATTCATGACCATCACCGAAATAGAAAAATTCTACGCAGCCTTCTACCCCGGCCAGTGGAAAAAAGAAGCGTACTACGAACTGATGAATAAATTGAAAGTAGCTACCGGACAGCGCATCTCACGTATGTCCTGCGGACAGCGCTCTCAAGTAGCTCTCGGACTAATCCTCGCACAAAACCCGGAACTTCTGGTACTGGACGACTTCTCGCTCGGACTCGATCCCGGCTACCGCCGCCTGTTTGTGGACTATCTCCGCGACTATGCCCGTTCGGAAGGTAAAACCGTCTTTCTGACCTCGCATATCATTCAGGATATGGAACGTCTCGTTGACGACTGCATTATTATGGACTACGGAAAGATACTGATTCAGAAACCAATCGCCGAATTACTGGAAAAAGGACGCCGCTACACCTTCACCATTCCCGAAGGTTACGAGCTTCCTGCATCGGATGATTTCTACCATCCTTCCATCATGCGAAACCAGTTGGAGACTTTCTCCTTCCTGCAACCGGCAGAAACAGAAGCCAAACTGAAATCAATGTCAGTGCCCTACACAGACTTGCACTGTGAGCAAGTCAATTTAGAAGATGCCTTTATCGGCCTCACCGGGAAATACTGATTAAATTAAGAATAAGAGTTGGCAACTCGTAACCCATAAATCATCATTCATAAATCATAAATCCTCAAGAATGTACGCTATATTTTATAAAGAATGGATAAAGACACGGTGGTATTTTCTGCTTGCCGTGCTCGCCACACTTGGTTTTACAGGCTACTGTATGCTCCGTATCAACCGGGTGGTAGAAATGAAAGGGGCTGCCCATGTATGGGAAGTCATGCTGCAACGGGATGTCATCTTCATTGATATGTTGCAATATATTCCTCTGATTGCCGGAATCCTGATGGCAATCGTGCAATTTGTCCCCGAGATGCAACGCAAATGTTTGAAACTGACCCTCCATCTGCCTTATCCGGAACTGAAAATGACGGGCAATATGTTACTCTCCGGACTCATACCGCTTCTTGTCTGCTTCGCTTCCAATTTCCTGTTGATGGAGGTATATCTGAACGGAATACTTGCCCATGAGCTCAAAAACCACATACTGCTTACCGCTTTAACGTGGTATCTCGCCGGCATCTCCGGCTATCTGCTCGTCGCATGGATTTGCCTCGAACCGGCATGGAAACGCCGTATCCTGAATCTCATTATCGCAGTATTGTTACTCCGAATCTTCTTCCTGTTGCCTACGCCGGAAGCATACAACAAGTTTCTCCCTTATTTAGTGGTCTATACTTTGTTGACAGCCTCTTTCTCGTGGCTCTCTATCGTACGGTTCAAGGCCGGAAAACAGGATTAACCAATAAAAAAATTAAAGATTTAAAATTAAAAGATTGAGAAATGAGACGTTTCAGTACCATACTATTATATGTAACCATCGCTTTTCTGCTTCTTTGGCAGTTGCCCTGGTGTTACAATTTCTTTGTCGTAAAACCGGAAAAGACTCCCTTTACCCTGTATAGTTTCGTAATTGGCGATTTCGCCCAAATGGGACAAGAAGAAGGGAAAGGAACCGTGCGCCGCGACCTTGCAGGAAACATTTATTCGGAAGCTGCTTTCGACAGCATCCTGCCTATGTTTTATTTCCGTCAGTTGATGTCTGATGAACGTTTTCCGGATACCATTCAAGGAATCGCAGTAACTCCTAAAATGGTGCAGACAGAAAACTTCAACTTCCGCAGTGTGCCTTCGGATATAAACGCACCTTCTATCGGACTTTACCCGCTGATGGAATCTATGTCAGGACGTGTAGACCTGAAAATGCCGGATGACGTATTCCGTATCACCTCCAAAGGGATCGAATTTATCGACATGGCTACCAACAGCGTGAAGGAAGACAAAAGCCTTCAGTTTACCGAAGCTATGACTAAGAAGGATTTTCGTTTCCCGGCAACGGAAATCGTAGGAAATCCGACGGTGAAAAAGGAGTATGACGAAGGTTATCTTCTGTTGGGCGCCGACCGTCGTCTGTTTCATCTGAAACAAGTGAAAGGACGCCCGTATGTCCGTGCCATCACCTTGCCTGAAGGACTGACATTGGAACACCTGTATCTGACCGAGTTCAGAAATAAAAAGACGCTTGCTTTTATGACCGATGTCAACAAGGCTTTCTATGTGTTGCAGAACCGGACGTATGAAATCGTTAAAACAGGAATCCCGGCATTTGATCCGGAAACGGATGCGCTCACCATCATCGGTAATATGTTCGACTGGACAGTCCGTGTGACAACCCCGGCTTCAGATAACTATTACGCATTGGACGCCAACGACTATTCGCTGATAAAGAAGCTGGAGAACGAATCGAACGTTCATTCCATGCCAGGTATTACGTTCACATCTTACACAGATAAATATGTAATGCCACGCTTCGAATAATGTTTCAATATTGAATGTAACATCGGTAAGGGGTTATCAAAAGCCAATAAATTAAATGTGACTTTTGATAACCCCTCACTATTTCCTTTCCAGACATTTAGAGAAAACAAAAGGATTTACAATTATTTCTTCAACAAGTATGTTTTTTTCCAGCAGAAAGGTTTACCTTTGCCGACTCATTCAACTATTTAAACCGCAATTGCTTCTGCATTATACTCAAACAAATACGGTAAAACGAAATAACTCAAACTAAAAACCGTATGAAAGTTTACCAAGCATTTGCTTTCCTAAGTATCTTCATCATATTGTTCTATAATTGTTCGCTCCCCGCTGATGACGAAGAAAAGGGAGAGTTAGAAGGAGGAGAAGACACTTTCACACCCGAACTTCCCTGGGAAGGAGAGATGGACAAATTCACCATCAATTCTAAAGAAGGAATCCATCTGAATGATCCGCAGAAAGACGCCGGAACAGCTTATGTCACCATTCCTTCTACCTCTGTAAAAAACACCCGTTGGGAATTTGGAGTTCACCTCACCTTTAATCCCTCCGCCAACAATTATGCACGATTTTATCTGACTTCTTCCTCAAACATTCTTTCCGATAATTTAAACGGCTATTATATTCAGATAGGAGGAGCAAAAGATAATGTAACTCTTTATCGTCAGAACGGAGAGCAGTCTAAACTACTGGCTTCGGGAAGAGAACTGATGAAAGGAAACTCTTCACCGAAACTATATATAAAAGTAGAATGTGACAATAACGGTTACTGGACTTTTTGGACACGGCTTGAATCCGAGAATGAATACGTAAAAGAAAAACAGATAAAAGATACTGATATACAGACTTCCCGCTACTGCGGTATATACTGCATTTACACCAAAACCCGTTGTAAAGGATTCACGTTCCATCACATACAGTTGTCCAATGACGTAGAAACGAACACATCACCCGACGAAACACCCGATAACCCCGATACGGACCTACCGGACAATCCCGACACTCCCGAATTACCGGAAGATGTGAGAGGTATGCTTCTTTTCAACGAAATAATGTATGATAATGCTACTGACGGTGCAGAATATGTAGAAATCTATAATCCGGGTGAAAAGACTATTACCCTGCCAACTCTCTATCTATACAAAATGTATGAAAGTGGCACAGTATACAGTACTACCATTCTTTGTAACGAGAGTTCCTCCACTCCCCTCACCATTCTATCCAAAGGTTATCTTTGCTTCAGCAAATACACCAGCAAGGTCATTCGGAAACATAAAGTAAATGGAGAGAACCTGATAGAAATATCCAAATTCCCGACTCTTAATAACGACGGAGGCTATCTGGCACTCTCCTGTAGCGAGAAGCCGGAGAAAGGACAAACTTTTGATACTTGCCGTTTTAGAGATGAGATGCACGATTCTGACAACAAAAAGACAACCGGCATTTCGCTTGAAAAGAAATCTCCGGAGTTGTCCTCGCTCAACAAAAACTGGCGTTCGTCCAAGCACGCGACCGGAGGCACACCGGGAATAAAAAATAGGTAAGAGTATACATATCTATGATAAATTCCCTACTTTTGTAGACAAAGAAAAACTAATTCGGATCATTCATCCTCAAACGAATTTAAATAGCAGATATGAGTCCAGCCGTTATATCTATTACTATTGTGGCATACTTTATAATCCTGTTCACTATCTCTTATATAGCAGGACGCAAAGCTGACAATGAAGGGTTCTTCGTAGGAAACCGTAAATCAGCCTGGTATATCGTTGCCTTTGCCATGATTGGTTCCACCATTTCCGGAGTTACTTTTGTCTCCGTTCCGGGTATGGTACAGGCAAGTAGCTTTTCTTACCTGCAAATGGTGCTGGGATTCATAGTAGGACAAATTATCATTGCGTTTGTACTCGTTCCTCTCTTTTATCGTATGAACCTGGTTTCCATATATGAATATCTGGAGAACAGGTTCGGAAGCTCTTCCTACAAGACGGGAGCCTGGTTCTTTTTTATTTCAAAGATGCTAGGAGCTGCCGTTCGATTATTCCTGGTATGCCTGACGCTACAATTGCTGATCTTCGAACCTTTCCATCTTCCTTTCCTGTTGAATGTCATACTTACCGTATTTATAGTATGGCTCTATACATTCCGGGGAGGAGTAAAGTCGTTGATATGGACGGATGTTCTAAAAACATTCTGCCTGGTAGTGTCGGTTGTACTTTGCATCTATTATATTGCTTCCAGCTTGCATCTGAATTTCAGTGGTTTGGTTAGTACGATTTCAGACAGTGACTTTTCCAAGACATTCTTTTTTGACGATGTTAATGACAAACGATATTTCTTCAAGCAATTCCTGGCAGGAGTATTCACCGTTATTGCCATGAACGGGCTCGACCAGGATATGATGCAACGCAATCTTAGCTGCAAGAATTTCCGGGATTCACAGAAGAATATGATTACAAGCGGTATCTCACAATTCTTTGTCATTCTGCTTTTTCTGATGCTGGGAGTACTGTTATATACGTTTACAGCACAGCAAGGCATTGGGAATCCGGAAAAAAGCGACGAGTTGTTTCCGATGATTGCTACCGGAAATTATTTTCCCGGCATAGTCGGAATATTATTCATTATCGGACTGATAGCCTCCGCCTATTCTGCAGCCGGTTCTGCCTTGACGGCACTGACCACTTCCTTTACTGTAGATATTTTACATGCACAGAAAAAAGGAGAGGCGGCACTTAGCCAAATACGCAAACATGTACATATCGGTATGGCAGTTGTGATGGGAGCAGTCATTTTCGTATTCAATCTACTGAACAACACGAGTGTGATTGATGCGATTTACACATTGGCCAGTTATACGTATGGCCCTATCTTAGGACTGTTCGCTTTCGGCATCTTCACCAAGAAACAAGTTTATGATAAATATATTCCGTTGGTAGCTATCGCTTCTCCTATTCTTTGCTATATCCTGCAAAGAAATTCGGAAGCATGGCTCAACGGTTACCAAATTAGTTACGAGTTGTTGATAATCAATGCCCTGTTCACATTCCTTGGACTTTGTTTGTTCATCAAAAAACAAGACAAAGAAACATCTTACACAACTCATACTACAAAACAAGAAGTAAAATAATGAAAACAACAATCAACTGTTTTCTTCCTTTCAGCCGGTTGGAAGAAACTATGCAAACAGTTAAGGAGTTACGTGCATCGACGCTGGTAGACAAAATTTATTTATTAGCATCGCCAATTACCAATGTCTGTATTCCCGGATGCGAACTCATCTCTGTAGAGAAAATGCAGTCTACACAAGCGATGCGAGCTATTGCAGAACATTCTGATAAAACATATACCTTGCTCTATACCAAACACACTGCACTAAAAATAGGCATGTTCGCTCTTGAAAGAATGGTTCAAGTAATGGAAATGACCCAAGCTGGCATGGTATATGCAGACCATTACCAACAGATAGACAGTGTGCAAAAAACAGCTCCGGTCATTGATTACCAACCCGGTAGCCTGCGTGACGACTTCAATTTCGGCTCGGTTTTACTGTTCAATGCCAACGCATTCAAGGAAGTTATAGAAAATACGGAAGAGGAATATCAATATGCAGGCTTGTATGATTTAAGACTCAAAATATCCCAAAAGAGCAAACTGGTACACATCAACGAATATCTATATACCGAAGTAGAAAGTGACAAGCGGAAAAGCGGTGAGAAGCAGTTCGATTATGTAGACCCTAAAAACCGTCAGGTACAGATCGAAATGGAACAGGCATGCACCAACCATTTGCAGGAAATTGGCGGATATCTTTATCCAATCTTCCGTCCCGTAGACTTCTCTTCCCACACTTTTGAATATGAAGCTTCTGTCATTATACCCGTACGCAACCGTATTCGCACAGTCAAAGATGCCGTACGCTCGGCACTGAACCAGCAAACGACCTTTCCGTTCAATGTCATTGTCATCGACAATCATTCGACAGACGGAACCAGTGAAGTTCTCCGTGAACTTAGTTCGGACAAGCGCCTGATTCACGTCATTCCCGAAAGAGATGACCTCGGTATAGGCGGATGTTGGAACATAGGTATCCATCACGAGAAATGCGGAAAGTTTGCCGTCCAACTTGATAGCGATGACGTGTATAAAGACGAACATAGCCTGCAAATCATCATTGATACTTTCTATAAACAGAAATGTGCAATGGTAATCGGCACTTATATGATGACTAACTTTGATATGCAGGAAATTGCCCCCGGCATCATCGATCATAAGGAATGGACACCCGACAACGGACGAAATAATGCATTACGTATCAACGGTCTGGGAGCTCCCCGTGCATTCTACACGCCCATTCTTCGGGAAATCAAAGTCCCGAACACAAGCTATGGAGAAGATTATGCCCTTGGATTGAAAATTTCACACGATTATCAGATAGGCAGAATATACGACGTGATTTACCTTTGCCGCCGTTGGGAAGGCAACTCGGATGCTGCACTGCCTGTTGAGAAAATCAACCAGAATAATCTATATAAAGACCGACTTCGTACGTGGGAATTGGAACAGCGCATCCTGCAACAAGAAACGACATTAGAGAAAATTCAGCAAAAAATCGAACAGTTATTCCAAAAGCAAACTCTTTCTTGGGAACTAGCCAAAGAGAATTACCAAGCATTGGAACAGTATCGGTCACGAACAAAAGAAATATCCAAGTGGTTTGGTAACAATTGTTTAAGTGCGAAACTATTCTTTAATCCGAAACGTATTCTTTCAGCTACCGCACAGACAGATACTGCCTCCATTCACTCACGGCCTTGCTTCCTCTGCCAAACAAACCGACCGCAGGAACAAGAGTTCATCAGTTATAGGAATTATCAGATACTGGTTAATCCCTATCCCATATTTAAACACCACTTTACAATTGTAGATAAGGAACACAAGTCGCAATCCATCGTCGGGCGTTTTAAAGATATGATAGAATTCACCGACATAATGAGAGAATACTTCCTTATGTATAATGGACCGGAATGTGGAGCTTCCGCTCCCGATCATGCCCATTTTCAAGCTTGTAGTAAAGAGGAAAGTATGCAGGGATCATATTACGATCACATAGATTTAATAGATAACGACAAGGTGCAAATTAGTTATGAAGGTTTCCCGTACAGTTTCATCAGGATTCAGGCGAAAAATAAGAAAACAATGTCGAAAACCTTTCATCTGATTTACGACATTTTAGCTGCCAATAACAACGGAAAAGAACCAATGATGAATATTCTTGCCTGGTATGGTTTGGAACGCACCAAAGAGGATTTTAGAGAGCGCTACGAAGAAGAATTTGAATCAGTGGCCGAACACCCTTACAATTGTATTATCTTCTTACGCAGCAAACATCGTCCTGATTGCTATTACGCAAAAGGAGACGAACAAATTCTCATCAGTCCTGCTATTGCTGAAATGAACGGCATATTCCCTATAGTACGTGAAGAGGATATGGAGAAACTGACTCCTGAAAAAGTATATGATATCTATCGGGAAATATCTATATCCAAAGAAAAACTGCAAAAAATACTAGAACGTATTAAAGCTGTATTATGACTCAACCTCAAATAACAGTCGGTATCCTTTCCGGGAAAGAGATTGAATTCTCTTTCCCGGTGAAATTTAGTTCTTCTGTCGGAACGGAAATTTCCGGGACACAGAAAGTTATTTATCAGGATGGGAAGATTCATTGGCAAGGGAAAGAGTACGACGAATTATCCTTCATTCCTCCACAAAATGCACATGCTTTCTTTGAACTGAAAGATGTGACCATCGGAATCAACTTCCATTGGGAACGCAAAGAAGTCCAGAAATTCAAAGGGGAATTAAAGATCATCGTCGAAGGAGAACAACTAACCGCCATCAATGTGATTTCCATTGAAGAATATCTTACCAGTGTAATTTCATCCGAAATGAGCGCAACAGCTTCTTTAGAACTACTAAAGGCTCACGCCGTCATCTCCCGAAGCTGGCTACTCGAAAAAAATAAAGAATTAAGAATGAAGAATGAAGAATTTAAAAGAACTTTGCAAAAAGACAGCGCAGCCAATTCTTCATTCTTCATTCCTAATTCTTCATTTATTAAGTGGTATGACCATGAAGCACATAGAAATTTCGATGTATGTGCCGATGATCATTGCCAGCGTTATCAGGGAATTACACGAGCCTCAACACCACAAGCCATCGAAGCAGTCTCCGCCACGCAGGGGGAAGTGCTGATGTATAAAGGCGCGATTTGTGATGCCCGTTTCTCTAAATGTTGTGGCGGAGCTTTTGAAGAGTTCCAAAATTGTTGGGAAAACGTAAAGCATCCTTATCTAATCAGACAACGGGATAGCAAGACTGAAAAACAACTTCCCGATTTGAACATAGAGGCGGAAGCTGATAAATGGATACGTACCTCACCTGTTGCTTTTTGTAATACGCAGGATAAGAAAATTCTAAGCCAAGTACTAAACAACTACGATCAGGAAACAGCAGACTTCTATCGTTGGAAAATCAGTTATTCGCAGCAGGAGCTTTCAGAACTGATTCATCAACGTTCAGGGATTGATTTCGGACAAATCATTGATTTAATTCCTGTAGAACGGGGAACATCCGGACGTCTTGTCCGATTGAAAATTGTAGGAACCTTGCGAACGCTTATTATCGGGAAAGAACTGGAAATACGCCGTACCTTATCTACTTCTCATCTGTATAGTTCCGCTTTTGTAGTAGACAAGGAATATGAGGAAAAAGGACATAAAGAGGATAAAATCCCTTCACGATTCATCCTTACCGGAGCCGGATGGGGGCATGGAGTAGGACTTTGCCAGATTGGTGCTGCCGTAATGGGAGAGCAAGGTTACAAATATGAAGAAATACTGTCTCACTATTACCCCGGCAGTACGCTCGAGAAACAATATCAATAAAAAAGAATAATACCATGACAACATCCACTACAAAAAGAAATCCCTGGAGCTGGATACCCACCCTCTACTTCGCAGAAGGGCTGCCATACGTAGCGGTAATGACGATTGCTGTTATCATGTACAAGCGTTTGGGATTATCCAATACGGAAATAGCCTTATACACTTCCTGGCTCTACCTTCCCTGGACTATCAAACCGCTATGGAGTCCTTTCGTCGACTTGGTGAAAACGAAACGCGCCTGGATTATTGCCATGCAAGGTTTCATCGCTGCCGGATTTGCGGGGATAGCCTTCTTTATTCCGACTGCTCATTATGTACAGTTGACTCTCGCCTTTTTCTGGCTGTTGGCGTTCAGTTCCGCTACGCATGACATCGCAGCAGACGGTTTCTATATGCTCGGACTCAATAATAAGGAACAATCTTTCTTTGTCGGTATCCGGAATACTTTCTATCGGCTTGCCAATATTTTCGGGCAGGGAATTCTAGTCATGCTGGCAGGATGGCTGGAAACATCACAGAACAATATTCCCTTGGCATGGAGTATTACATTCTACCTCCTTGCCGGATTATTTCTGGCTCTTACTATCTATCATCGACTTATCCTCCCCCATCCTGATTCGGACATTAAACGTCCCGGCCTCACACCGGGTAAGTTGTTAGGAGATTTCCTTTTGACCTTTGTCACATTCTTTCAGAAAAAGAACCTCGGTCTCATGTTCTTTTTCCTCCTCACCTATCGGTTGGGAGAATCACAGTTAGCCAAAATAGCTTCTCCTTTCCTGCTGGATACGACCGATAAAGGTGGACTGGGTTTATCCACAGCAATTGTCGGAATGATCTACGGTACCATAGGTGTCATAGCTTTATTGCTCGGTGGAATCATTAGTGGTTTCCTCGTTTCCCGTGACGGATTCAAGAAATGGATATTACCCATGGCATTAGCCATCAACATTCCCGATCTATTATATGTATGGATGGCTGCCGCCACCCCGGACAATCCTATATTTATAGCCATTTGTGTAGCGATCGAACAGTTGGGGTATGGTTTCGGCTTTACCGCTTATATGCTATATCTGATTTATATAGCAGAAGGTGAACATAAAACGGCACACTATGCTATCGGAACCGGATTTATGGCACTGGGCATGATGATTCCCGGTATGCCTGCCGGATGGATACAGGAACATCTCGGATACACAAACTTCTTTATCTGGGTTTGTATTTGTACCCTGCCCGGTATCGTCGCCTCATTAATGATTCGCAACCGACTGGAGGATTCTTTCGGAAAGAAACAATAAAAAACTCAAAGATATGATACTCATTGCAGATAGTGGTTCTACCAAAACCGACTGGTGCATCGTTTTCAACGGCACCCCAATCAAACGAATGGGAACGAAGGGAATTAATCCCTTCTTCCAATCAGAAGAAGAAATTCAACAAGAGCTGACACATTCCCTTCTACCACAACTACCGGAAGGAACGATCAACTCCGTCTTTTTTTATGGTGCAGGATGCACTCCCGAAAAGGCTCCCGTCCTCCGGCGGGCTATTGCCGACAGCCTGCCCGTCATCGGGAATATCAAAGCCAACTCGGATATGCTTGCCGCTGCCCGCGGACTATGCGGACATGAAGCAGGGATTGCCTGCATCCTCGGCACAGGTTCCAATTCCTGTTTCTATAACGGTGAAGAGATTGTCAACAACATCTCCCCTCTTGGATTCATCCTGGGAGATGAAGGAAGCGGCGCAGTCTTAGGAAAACTACTGGTAGGCGATGTACTGAAAAATCAGCTTCCGCCTGCCATCAAAGAAGCTTTCTTAAAACAGTTCGACCTGACGGCTCCCGAAATCATCGACCGGGTTTATCGCCAGCCTTTCCCGAACCGTTTTCTGGCTAGTCTCTCCCCTTTCCTTGCACAGCACTTGGAAGAACCGGCTATCCGTTCACTAGTACTCAACAGCTTTATCGCTTTTCTCCGCAGAAACGTGATGCAATATGATTATAAGCAATATCCGGTACATTTTATTGGTTCCGTAGCTCACTGTTACAAGGAGATTTTGCAGGAAGCTGCGCAAACAACAGGTATTCAAATCGGTAAGATTCTTCAAAGTCCGATGGAAGGACTGATTCAATACCATCAACAATAATTCTTTTACCTATTGTAATTTATAACCAGTAATTATAAAAATGCAGATAACCGAACAACCGTCACTTTACGATCATCTGGAAAAGAAATCTGTGCGAGAGATCTTAGAAGATATCAACCAGGAAGATCAGAAAGTAGCATTAGCCGTACAAAAGGCTATTCCACAAATTGAAGAGCTCGTCAATCAGATTGTACCCCGCATGAAACAGGGCGGACGCATCTTTTATATGGGGGCCGGCACAAGCGGTCGCCTGGGAGTATTGGATGCTTCCGAAATCCCTCCTACTTTCGGAATGTCTCCCAACTGGATTATCGGACTGATTGCAGGAGGCGATACAGCCTTGCGCAATCCGGTAGAAGGAGCCGAAGATAATGAAAATCGAGGTTGGGAAGAACTCGTCGAACACCAGATCAACGAAAAAGACACCGTCATCGGCATTGCCGCTTCCGGCACTACCCCGTACGTAATCGGTGCTTTACGGGAAGCCCGTAGACACGGTGTCCTGACAGGTTGTATCACCAGTAATCCCGATTCTCCAATGGCGGCAGAAGCAGATGTCGCCATCGAAATGATTGTAGGGCCGGAATATGTGACAGGCAGTTCCCGGATGAAATCGGGTACCGGACAGAAAATGATTCTGAATATGATTAGTACCTCCGTCATGATTCAACTAGGACGGGTGAAAGGAAATAAGATGGTGAATATGCAGTTGACCAATCATAAACTTATAGAAAGAGGGACGCAGATGATTATGGATGAATTAGGACTGGACCATGACCGTGCGCAAAAACTCCTTTTACTTCATGGGTCAGTAAAAAAGGCTATTGATGCATATCAACATTCTTAGTATCTATATACTCACAATAAGCAAGATGTAACACCTCTAAAGCAATATGAAACGTACAGAATAACATTGTAACACCGGTTATATGGAATAGAAACATCTTCTTTGTACATTCTATTTTAAGATGTCCTACCTTTGTAAACAAGAAAATAAATTATGATTAACCATTTTATTTATTAACCATGAAGAAGGTATTTCTATTCTTGTATTTTTCAATAATCAGCCTTTTAATATCAGCAGCAGATACATTCGTTATTTTCACACCAGCTGACCACCATTTCCCATTAATAAAAAATGGAAAGCCTTGTTCTATTCTGATGGATATAAACGAAGACAAAGGAGTTAAAATGGCTATTGATAATCTACAACAGGATTTGTTGAATGTCTGCGGTAGCCAATCCGAAATCAACACAAAGGCTAGTGACAAGCAATGCCTGTTAATAGGTACCCTTCAAACTCCACTTATACAAAAATTAATAGCCTCCGGTAAAATAGATAGAAAAGAGCTGGAAGGCAAAAACGAAAAATATATCCTGCAAGTTGTTACCGCTCCTTTGGAAGGAGTGGATGAAGCACTTGTAATTACCGGAAGTGACAAACGGGGAACAATTTACGGTATTTACGAACTGTCCAAACAAATCGGAGTCTCGCCCTGGTATTGGTGGGCAGACGTACCCGTCAAGAAACAAACGGACATATACATCAAACCAGGTACATACACAGATGGAGAACCGAAAGTGGAATATCGGGGAATCTTCCTGAATGACGAGTGGCCTTGCCTGGGGAGCTGGTCTCAAGAAAAGTTCGGAGGATTCAACAGCCAATTTTATAAACATGTCTTCGAGTTGGTATTGCGTTTGAAAGGTAACTTTATGTGGCCTGCCATGTGGGCAAGCGCATTTTACGACGATGATCCACAAAATGGAGAATTAGCCAACACGATGGGAATTGTAATGGGCACCTCTCATCACGAACCGATGGCACTGGCACAACAAGACTGGAAACGTCGTGGAAAAGGTGAATGGGACTACAATCACAACGCTAAAGAACTTCGTAACTTTTGGACTTCCGGAATGGAACGTGTAAAAAATTGGGAAACCGTTGTTACCGTAGGTATGCGTGGTGACGGCGACGAGCCTATGAGTGAAGGCGCCAATATCTCACTACTGGAAAATATCGTCAAAGACCAACGAAAAATTATCGAAACCGTCACCAAGAAAAAAGCTAAAAACACCCCACAGGTATGGGCGCTCTACAAAGAAGTACAAGACTATTACGATAAAGGGATGCGAGTACCGGATGATATTACTCTACTCTTATGTGACGATAACTGGGGAAATGTGCGCAAGCTCCCTAACCTAAACGAAAAACCACGTTCGGGCGGATATGGCATGTATTATCATTTCGACTACGTAGGAGCTCCACGAAACTCCAAATGGATCAATATCAGTCCGATTCCACGTGTATGGGAACAAATGAATCTTACCTACGAATATGGAGTACGTAAACTATGGATTGTAAATGTAGGAGACTTGAAACCAATGGAATATCCTATTACATTCTTCTTGGATATGGCATGGAATCCGGAAAAATTCAATGCCCAAAACTTACAACGACATACAGAAGATTTCTGCGCCCAACAATTCGGTGAGAAATATGCGAAAGAAGCTGCCCGTATTCTTTCCCAATATGCTAAATACAATCGTCGTGTGACACCGGAACTCTTAAATGCCCAAACATACAGCTTTCATTATAACGAATGGGAACGGGTAGTAAATGAATATAATCTGTTGGCATTGGATGCACATAATCTAGGATTTCTAATGCCGGCCTCGTACAAAGACGCATACGACCAACTAATTTTATTTCCGGTACAAGCATGCGCCAACTTGTACAACATGTATTACGCACAGGCCCAAAACCAACGTCTTGCTGCCGAACAAAAGACGGAAGCTAACCGATGGGCCGACAAAGTTGTAGCCTGCTATGAGCGGGATTCTCTACTAACCCATTATTACCATAAAGTGATGTCTAAAGGGAAGTGGAACCACCTAATGGATCAAGTTCATATAGGTTATACTTCATGGAATAATCCTCCCAAACAAATAATGCCTAAGATCACACGAGTTCCGGAACAGGCGGGAACGTATACTTTCATAGAGACAAACGGATATATTTCTATCGAAGCAGAGCACTTCACACGAGCAATAGCAGAAGGTGAAACGACATGGAATCTTATCCCCGATTTTGGAAAGACATTATCAGGAGTAACGACTCTTCCCGTCACTAAAACTCCAGATAAAATGTGCTTGGAATATGATATTGAAATAGAAAAAGCAGGTAGCGTAGAAGTCACACTTTTACTCGCCCCTACCCTTAATTTCAACGATAATAAAGGATTAAGATATGCAATCTGCCTTGACGGAGATAAAGAACAAATTATTAATTTCAATGGGCATTATCAGGGCGAACTTGGCAAGTGGCAGGCAAATCCGATTATCGAATCCCGTTCTAATCATTTATTAGCAAAAGAAGGAAAACATACACTTCGCATCCGTCCGCTAGATCCGGGAATCGTATTTGAGAAAATCCAAATCAATACCGGCGGATTGCAACCGAGCTATCTGGGAGCACCGGAAACACTGAAATAATTCAAAACATATAATAAAACTGAGAATACATCTGGTTTGAGAATCAATGTTTCTATTATAAATAAGAATAAAATGATAAAACAAAAATTTCTTTTATTAAGTTGTGCGTTAGTATTGTTATTAACGCCTACTAACGCTCAGGAAAAATTATACAAAAATGAATTCCCTATAGCGGATGTGAAGTTACTTGACGGAGTATTCAAACATGCCCGTGAGTTAAATATTGAAGTCCTGCTCAAATATGACGTTGACCGTTTGCTGGCGCCTTACCGCAAAGAAGCAGGATTGACCGAGAGAAAGAAAACCTATCCCAACTGGGATGGTCTTGACGGCCATGTGGCAGGGCATTACCTTTCGGCTATGTCAATGAATTATGCTGCAACAGGCAATAAGGAATGTGGACGGCGTATGGAATATATGATTTCGGAGCTTCAACTATGCCTTGAAGCAAATGCCATTAACAATACAGAATGGGCAATTGGTTATATCGGTGGCTTTCCCAATAGTAAGAATCTGTGGTCGACTTTCAAAAAAGGTGATCTCCGTATCTATAATTCCGCATGGGCACCATTTTACAATTTGCATAAAATGTATGCCGGCCTCAGAGATGCCTGGCTTTATTGTAATAACAAACAAGCAAAAACGCTGTTTCTTAAGTTCTGCGACTGGGCCATTAGCATCACGGATGACCTGAATGAAGAACAAATGCAGACGGTACTTAAAATGGAATACGGTGGTATGAATGAGATTCTTGCCGATGCTTATCAGATTACCGGAAATAAAAAATATTTAGTCGCGGCTAAAAGGTATTCACAAAACATACTTCTTGATCCCTTATCACAAGGTATTGACAATCTTGACAACAAACACGCTAATACGCAAATACCCAAATTCATCGGTTTTGCCAGAATAGCAGAACTTAGTGGAGACACAAAATATACCAATGCCAGCCGCTTTTCGTGGGAAACGATCACAGGAAACCGTTCTTTAGCTTTTGGTGGTAACAGCCGGAGAGAACATTTTCCAAGCGTAACTTCGTGTAGTGATTATATCAATGACGTTGATGGCCCCGAATCGTGCAACTCTTACAATATGTTAAAATTGACTGAAGATTTATTTCGCATGCAACCATCAGCTCACTATGCAGATTATTACGAACGTACTGTTTTCAACCATATTTTATCTACCCAACATCCTGAACATGGTGGATACGTATATTTTACTTCTGCCCGTCCGCGCCACTACAGGGTATATTCTGCACCCAACGAAGCAATGTGGTGTTGTGTAGGTACCGGCATGGAAAACCACAGTAAATATAACCAGTTTATTTATACTCATTCGGATGATTCGTTATTCGTAAACTTGTTTATTGCATCAGAACTTAATTGGAAAAATAAGAAAATATCGCTCAGGCAGGAAACAAACTTTCCTTACGAAGAGCGCACAAAACTGACTGTGACAAAAGCATCATCCCCCTTTAAACTAATGATCAGATATCCCGGATGGGTGGATAAAGGTGCTTTAAAGGTATCTGTGAATGGAAAATCCATGAACTACTCTGCTCTTCCTTCATCATATATTTGTATTGACAGAAAATGGAATAAAGGTGATGTAGTGGAAGTGGAACTGCCTATGCGAAGTACCATTGAGCACTTGCCAAATGTTCCCAATTATATCGCATTTATGCATGGTCCCATATTGTTAGGAGCAAAAACCGGCACCGAGGATTTACGAGGGCTTATCGCAGGCGATGGACGTTGGGGGCAATATCCAAGTGGGAAATTGCTGCCTGTGGACCAAGCCCCCATTCTGATAGTTGATGATATGGAAAACATCACGAGCAAATTAGTTCCCATTAAGAATGAACCTTTACACTTTAAAGCAAATATCAAAGCGGCTAATTCTATTGATATAAAACTGGAACCTTTTGCAAATATCCATGACGCAAGGTACATGATGTACTGGCTAACCTTAACCAACAAAGGGTATCAGACATATATTGACTCTTTATCGACTATCGAAAAGGAAAAGATAATCCTCGAAAAACTGACAGTTGATTTTGTCGCTCCGGGCGAACAACAACCCGAAACCGACCACAAAATACTACAAGAAAAATCAAGAACAGGCAATGCAAACCAACAATTTTTCCGTGAAGCATCTTCGGAAGGTTACTTCAGCTACGAAATGAAAACTAATGCGGAAACTGAGTTGTCTTTAATGGTTCGTTATTGGGGTGCAGAATGGGGAGGACGCAAATTTGATATTTACATTGATGATGAAAAGCTTCTGACTGAGGATAATACAGGGCGATGGAATCAATCTAAATTTCAAGATATAAGATATAAGATACCTAGCTCAATGGTTCAAGGTAAAAATCATATAAGAGTTAAATTTCAATCCATTCCGGGAAATACTGCTGGAGCAGTTTATTTTATCCGTTTGGTTAAAAGAGTTGATGACCCGGCTATTAAGGACTAAGATAAAATGATACTCATAAATAAATGAAATTCAAATTATTCGTATTAACATAATATATCAGAGTAATCACACCAAAATTTGATTCATATCGGGTTCTAATGAACTAAATGATCATTTATTGGGGTGCCCTTTCAGGGCACCCCAATAAATATATAATTGTAAGGCTTTCAGCCTAACTGCTAAATTCCCATTTAACCAATAACTGCCTGGTTGGGAATCAATTGCCACAAATGATTTTATTAGTTATTTTTAAGCAAGAGAAAGAGATAAAAGCTGCATATTGACGAGTTATTGTCAGCGATAGTATTTTGGGTTATTTCCGTATAAAATAAAACAAAAATCACACCCCCATAAACCGACTAATAAAAGGCAAACAAATATAGAGAGCCGAATGCCAATATTCCCAAGTATGCCCTCCATCGCGCACACGAAACTGACAGGGGATATCAGCCTGCCTCATTGCACGATAAAATTCAATATTACGGTACGGTCGAGTAAGAAGTCATCGTCACCACAATCTACAAACCAAGCTACACTGCGCAGTTCATTCTTCCGTTCTTCATCTGCCCCGGTAACATATTTCACACAACTTTTTTCTATAACCGAACGAGTCAGAACAGCCAATTTACCATTCGGATCATTAAAGCGGGCGGCCCCTTCTTCCGGAATATCCATTAATGCACTCATTGCATAGACTGCACAAAAAAGTTCCGTATGGCGTTGCCCATAACAAGTAGCTCCGCCACCACCCATCGAAAGTCCTGCTACAGCCCGATTCCGTTTATCACCTATCACACGAAAACGTTTCTCTACATAGGGCAGAAACTCCGTAAAAAAGAATGTTTCATACGCCCAACCCGGCATATCGAAATACCCATTCTGAAATATATTCGGATCTCCTCCCCCCCGCATCGGGGCAGACAATAATCATTTCACAAGCTTCACCGCTGGCCGTAAGACAGTCCATCACGTCTTTTACGTGCCCGCGGTTCATCCATACATCATTTTTTTCCCACATACCATGCAACAGGTAGAGCACAGGATACATTTTCTTTTTATCCTGTTCGAAACTCTTAGGAAGATAAACAGTATACGCACGCTTTGCTTTTAATACGTCACTGTAGAGCGTATCTGTCATCACTCTACTCTGATAGTTTGTTTGTGCATATAACGACAAGCAACAAACTGATACAATAAAAAATAAAATCACCTTCTTCATATTACCAATTATCTGTTCTGAAAGGAGAAGCCAGCAATCCTTCTTTATTACAAAGATTAGCTTCTTCCGGATTATCACTCCAAGCATATCTGACAGCCACCGGTTTTGCTACGTCTTTGCTGCTAACGATTATCCTACCGCCTTTAATAACAGCATTCGCCCAAACAAACTTTCTGTCTTCGCCTGCAATGGCAAAGTGCTTTAACACTCCTTCCTTGCTGGTGAGCCCACTGCCTGTTTCCGTAAATGTCAGGATGATTTTATCACCTTCTATCTTCATCTCTTTATAAACAGGTCCCGAACTTACCAACTTTTCCCCATAAGCAACCTTACGAGCCCCCAAGAATAACCTGTGCGCTACAGCTTTCTTATTCAACGGGTGAATATCATTCCATTCTCCCACATCATAAGTTACCGCCAATGTAGTATGAGGCACATTCATAGCAATTTGCAACTGTGCTTCCCGGAGCCTTGCCCAACCACCATCCGAAGGCTGCATCTGCTTCTTCATAAAGTTAGGTAACTGAACCAATAAAAAAGGCATCTCCGGCATTTCCCAAAGTTCCCTCCAGTTAGTAATCAATGATTCCAACAATGTGGCATATCCCTGCGGATGTCCAGCGTTAGTTTCGCCCTGATACCAAATTGTTCCCTTGATTTTATAATCTTTAATCGGATAAATCATTCCATTATAAAGTCCCGACCCCGCAGACTTTAAGTTAGCCAGTCGTTTAACATACTTCCCTGCTTCATTCAGGTTCATGCCGACTCTATACTTCCAAGTACCGACCAAATTTATTTCCGCCTCATCGCCGACTATCTTATATGGTTTCTCTTCCACAAAACCACCGTTAGCCGAATTAGCCGTCAGTTTCACTGTTATATTATTCCTCCCTTCACGCAAAACGCCTGCCGGAATGTTATATTTGCGCGGTGGATACATATACGCTGTGGAACCGACAAAACATCCATTCACAAAAACAGAGTCGCTGTCTATAAGTGTCCCCATATACAACTTCGCATGCCTACCGACCATAGAAGCAGGGACCTCAAAGTCTTTTCTGTACCACACCACACCGTTTACATCCATTCCGTTTGTTCTCCAATTACCCGGAACCTGTATCGTCGACCAATCAGAATCATCAACATCGGTTGCCATCCATTTACCGGCTCCCTTATCTCTCCTGACTAATCGCAAACTATCCAATGCCTCTCTGTCAATGAGCAATTGTGGAAATTCTTTCAGATGTTCCTGGCTAATCCAACTTTCTATGGCGGAACCTCCAAGGCTAGAAACAAGCATCCCCACAGGAACTCTATATTTTTGATACGCTTCCTGCGCAAAGAAATAGGCTAATGCAGTCCAGTTCATCACTTCAGAAGCAATAGCCGAATGCCATACAGCGTTACCGGCAATCGTTTCCTTTAAATCTTCTACTGAGTTTTGAGTAGGTACTTTATAATGACGGATCATATGGTTATTCGACACATTAATCTCGGGAAACATATCTGTCAGGCGCGAAATAGGCGTCTCCTGATTTGATTGCCCGGAACATAGCCAAACATCTCCCACCAAAATATCACGAATAATGAGCTCGTTCACTTCCATCACAAAAGGACCTCCCGCCTTTTGAGGAGGCAACATTACCGACCATTCACCTTTCTGATTCGCCTCCGTATCATAATGCTTGCCTTGAAAACGTACAGTGACCTTCTCACCGGAATCCGCCCACCCCCAGATTTTCAATTCCGTATCACGTTGCAACACCATTTTGTCACTGACTAATCGAGGAAGCCGTATAACAGCAGAAAGAGGTTGCGCAATCAATGTGACTGCCAACACCATCAATAGTATGAATGCATTTTTTACAGTAATCATAATTATCATAATGTGTTTTATCAGTTATGTAAGACACCCGTTTAATACTTCCACTTTTCAAACAGATATTGCAAAAGTACGTTGCTCTCGCACAAAAAGCAAAAAAATTCCTTCCCCAATAAGCCGTATGTAACATACATCATAGTATTGGTAACACAAACACAGGAAGAGGCAACCTACGGACAAAAAATCGGATACATATTTTATCTTTCGTAACAAATAAATAATCTATCTTTGCAACAAATACATCCAACCGATTTGAACAAAGGCTTTCGAATCATGAGAAACCCATATTAATTCCTATACAAATACTATAATATGAATAGAAACACACTCTTCCTGTTACTCCTGTTAACTAGCAATTTAGTTTCAGGACAAGATTTGAAACTTTGGTACAGCCAACCGGCAAAGAACTGGTCGGAAGCTCTTCCTATCGGCAATTCCCGCCTTGGGGCGATGGTATATGGAGGAACCGAGCGTGAAGAACTGCAACTGAATGAAGAAACTTTTTGGGCAGGCTCTCCTTATAACAATAATAACCCGAATGCAGTACATGTCCTGCCTATTGTGCGCAAACTGATATTTGAAGGAAGAAACAAGGAAGCACAAAGGCTCATTGATGCCAACTTTCTAACCCGGCAACACGGAATGAGCTATCTGACATTGGGAAATCTATACCTGGAGTTCCCCGGACATAAGGATGCCGACGACTTCTACCGCGACTTGAATCTGGAAAATGCAACAACTACTACCCGCTATCAAGTGAATGGTATAAACTACACCCGCACTACTTTCGCCTCATTCACGGATAATGTCATCATCATGCACATCAAGGCGAGTCAACCTAATGCACTAAATTTCAATGTGTCATACAACTGTCCGCTGAAAAATGAGGTCAATGTTCAAAATGACAAACTGATTATCACCTGTCAAGGAAAAGAACAGGAAGGCATGAAAGCCGCGCTACGGGCAGAGTGTCAAGTACAAGTAAAAACAGATGGCATTATCCACCCGGCAGGCAATATTCTTCAGATAAACGGTGGTACAGAAGCAACTCTTTACATATCGGCGGCAACAAACTATGTAAATTACCAGAATGTGAGCGCAGATGAATCCCGACGGACTACTGATTATTTGGAAGAAGCAATACTTATTCCTTATGAAAAAGCTCTTAAAGAGCATATCGCCTTCTATAAAAAACAATTCGACCGTGTCCAACTTCATTTGCCGTCAAGTGAAGCATCTCAAATAGAAACTCCCCGACGAATTGAAAACTTCGGGCAAGGCAATGACATGGCAATGGCAGCCTTGCTTTTCCAATACGGACGTTACTTGCTGATTTCTTCTTCACAACCGGGAGGACAACCTGCCAATTTGCAAGGAATATGGAACAACAGTACTCATGCACCTTGGGATAGCAAATACACCATCAATATCAATACAGAAATGAACTATTGGCCGGCAGAAGTCACTAATTTAAGTGAAACACATAGTCCGTTATTCTCTATGTTGAAAGATTTATCCGTCACAGGAGCAGAAACAGCCCGAACCATGTATGATTGTTGGGGATGGGTGGCACATCATAACACTGACTTATGGAGAATCTGTGGTGTAGTCGATTTTGCAGCAGCCGGCATGTGGCCTAGCGGCGGCGCATGGTTAGCTCAACATATCTGGCAACATTACCTCTTTACAGGAAATAAAGAGTTCCTGAAAGAGTATTATCCCATCCTGAAAGGAACAGCGCAGTTCTACATGGATTTCTTGGTAGAACATCCTACCTATAAATGGCTGGTGGTGTCGCCTTCTGTGTCGCCAGAACACGGTCCCATCACGGCCGGTTGCACAATGGACAATCAGATTGCCTTTGATGCACTGCATAATACCTTATTGGCTTCATACATCGCAGGTGAAGCCCCCTCTTTCCAAGACTCCCTCAAACAAACACTAGAGAAGTTACCACCTATGCAAATAGGAAAACATAACCAACTACAAGAATGGCTTGAAGATATTGACAATCCCAAGGACGAGCACCGTCATATTTCACATTTGTACGGGCTATATCCGAGTAATCAAATTTCTCCATACTCAAATCCCGAGTTATTCCAGGCAGCAAGAAACACATTGCTTCAACGCGGTGATAAGGCTACCGGTTGGAGTATCGGCTGGAAAGTCAACTTCTGGGCACGTATGCTGGATGGAAACCATGCCTTCCAAATCATCAAAAATATGATTCAACTATTGCCCAACGATCACTTGGCTAAAGAATATCCGAACGGGCGTACCTATCCCAATATGCTGGATGCCCATCCGCCTTTCCAGATTGACGGTAATTTCGGTTATACAGCCGGAGTAGCGGAAATGTTGCTCCAAAGTCATGACGGTGCCGTGCATTTATTGCCAGCATTGCCTGATGCATGGGAAGAAGGAAGTGTGAAGGGGCTGGTGGCACGTGGAAACTTTACTGTCGATATGGACTGGAAAAACAATGTGTTAAATAAAGCGATCATCCGATCGAATATAGGCGGTACGCTCCGCATCCGGTCTTATGTCCCACTGAAAGGGAAAGGCTTAAAACAAGTAAACGGGAAAGAGTGCTCAAATAGATTATTCGCCACCACTCCTATCAAACGACCTCTTGTAGCCAAAGGGATAAGTGCGCAATCTCCCAAACTGCAGAAGGTTTATGAATATGACATCGAAACAAAGGCGGGTAAAACCTATATTGTAAATACAATCGAAGGAAAACAATAATACAGAAGAAGGGATAAATCTTTTCCCATGTTACATTATTTACAAACGATGTTACAACATCCGATTGTACCCCCGAAGCCTAATGAAAATATTCATTTTTTATTAGGTTATATTTAGGTTTTTAGTTTTCTTTGTACAACAAACAACGATCTATAACTATGAAAAATGTATTCACTTTTCTATTATTATTGTTTTCTTTGTTATGCAACGGACAATCTCCTAAGTTATTCACTACTGACAAAGAGCTCTCCAGTAGTCTGATTAATCAAATATATCAAGACCGGAACGGTTTCATTTGGATTGCAACAGAAGATGGTCTGAACCGTTATGACGGTGCTAAATTTACCATATACAAACATGAGCCCAATAATGAACATTCGTTAGCCCACAATTTTGTTCGTACTGTTTTTGAGGACAGCAAAGGTCATTTGTTTATCGGTACATATATGGGAATTCAAATGTATGATCCGGCCACAGACAATTTTACCCCACTTGCAATAAGGGAAGACAATGGAGAAATATTTGAAAGCAATATTGTTTCCTTTATCGAAAGGAGAAATGGAGAAATATGGGTATCCGGAAATATGTTGTGCAGGTTGAATATCAAAGATTACCTGTTGACTGTTCAAAAAATTGATATCCCCATGACATCAACAGGATTTATGATTGAAGACAAGAAACAGAATGTCTGGATAGCAAAAGGCGAAGAAGGAGTATATCGTCTTGATTCTAATAACCAACTTACTTTGTATTTATCTAAAGACAACGGATATGTCAAAAGTATATGTGAAGATTCACGTGGGAATATTTATGTAGGAAGTATGAGAAAAGGACTATTCGTCTATAACAAAAGACAAGACTCCTTTATACCTATTGATTTTAAAGAAAAGAGAGAACTTCCTATCTGTTTCCTCTATTCCGGACCGCAAAATGAATTATATATCGGAACTGACGGTAAAGGTATGAGTGTCTACAATAACCAAACTCATGAAATCTCCGAATACAATTTTGACAACAACTATTTTGATTCAAAAAATTCAAAAATACATTCTATCCTAAAAGACAATTCCGGTAACTTATGGTTGGCTGCTTATCAGAAAGGAGTCATGCAGATACCTGCCCGAACAAACAGTTTCAAGTATATAGGACATAAATCCATGGATAAAAACATAATCGGTTCCAGTTGTATAACCTCATTCTGCAAAGACAACAACGGTATGTTATGGGTGGGAACGGATAACGACGGTATTTATGCCCTTACAGAAAAATTGGAGCCGGCAAAACATTTCTCACACACCACCCATCCTCATTCAGTACCCTCAACTGTTATTAAATTGTATGAAGACTCCGAACACAATATGTGGATTGGTTCATTTATCAACGGTATGGGAAAACTGAACAAACAGACAGGATTATGCGATTACCAGTACAAACTGGTAGATAAGAACAACAACTATATACAACGTGTATATGATTTCGCAGAAGATAAAAACAAGCGTCTTTGGATTGCGACAATGGGATTCGGTTTGTTCTACTATGACCTGAAAACGAAAGAATTTACATCCGTACAATCTCAGACATCTCTAATCAACGAATGGATAGGTTGCCTCCATTATTCCGATGATAATAAGCTGTATGTCGGAACTTATGACGGCGTCAACTGTATAGACCTTGACAGTCCTGATTTTCAAAGTCATAAGATACTCTCACAAAATGTTATTTATTCAATCTTTGAAGATGCCGACGGAGTTGTCTGGTTGGGCAGTTCCGAAGGATTATCCGGTTGGAATAAAAAAACGAAAGAACTAACCACTTATACGACTGCAGACGGATTGCCCAGTAATACAATATATGCCATACAAGGAGACGGAAAAGATTTTCTTTGGATAAGCACCAATGCCGGAATTTCCCAATTCCAAAAGAAAAACGACAAATTTATCAATTATTATGTCAGCGACGGATTACAGGGAAATGAGTTCTACAAGAATGCCTCCTTCAAAGATAAACAAGGTATTATCTGGTTTGGCGGAATGAATGGTATCACCTATTTCAATCCGCAAGACATTATCAATCCGGCAAAAACATGGAATATCCGGATTACCGACTTTTTCCTGCATAACAATCCGGTTAGAAAAGGAATGAAATCCGGTATTCACAATATTATCAACTGCCCTGTATTCAACGCTAAAGAGTTTTATCTATCCCATAAAGACAATGTGTTCAGTATCGAGTTTGCCACTCTGGAATTAAATGCCCCCGAACACATCAACTACCTTTATTCTATCAACGATGAAAAATGGATTAGTTTGCCCAAAGGTGTAAACCGTATCTCATTCAGCAATCTGAAACCCGGTACCTATAACTTTAAAATCAGAGCAAAAGACAACACTGTGTATTCAAATATAAAAGAAATTACCATCTTTATATCTCCTGCATGGTATGCTTCATGGTGGGCCAAAGTTATCTACTCCTTATTATTACTGACCATTATATTTATCATTATTCTTCAGATCAGACATCGGTACAGAATGCATCAGGAAATGCTGCAACATATCCATGCCGAACAAATCAATGAAGCAAAATTGCAGTTCTTTATCAACATCTCTCATGAAATACGCACTCCGATGTCTCTAATCATCAGTCCTCTACAGAAACTGATTAAGAATGAGGAGAACAATGAACGCCTGAAAATATATCATATTATCTACAGAAATGCGGAACGTATTCTGAATCTTGTCAATCAACTAATGGATATTCGGAAAATTGATAAAGGACAAATGTTCCTGATGTTCCGGGAGACCAACATTATTCCTTTTATTGAGGATTTATGTACCACTTTCGGTCAACAGGCAAATACAAAAAATATCCAACTACAACTTCACAGTACACTCCGGGAACTGAATGTATGGGTAGACACAGGTAATTTTGATAAGATTATCCTGAATATTCTGTCTAATGCCTTCAAGTTTACTCCTGAAAAAGGAAACATAGATATTACCATCCGTACGGGAGAAGACAATACACTGCCCGATCCCTTGAAACAATATGCCGAAATAATTATCGCGGATACCGGAACAGGCATCGATGAACAGGAAAAAGAACATATCTTCGAACGTTTCTATCAGATCCGTAACAGCCAACAGAATCCGAAAGGCGGAACAGGAATAGGATTACATCTGACTCGTTCATTAGTGGAATTACATCATGGAATTATCTATGTAGAAAATAATAAAGAACAACCGGGTTGCCGTTTTATTATCCGATTACCGTTGGGTAACAAGCATCTACGACCTGAAGAAGTTGACAACAATGAGCAAAAGGTAACAGTAACCGTACCAACTGTTCCTGTCATCTCTCCCATTATAGAAAATGAGGAAGAAAAGAAAGTCAGGGTAAAAACTAAATATCGCGTATTAGTTGTAGAAGACGACGAAGAAATCCGAAATTATATAGCGAAGGAGTTCGGGGACAAATTTCATATCATGGAAAGCCGTAATGGTAAAGAAGCATTAGAGCAAATATTTAAAAAGACTCCGGATTTAGTCATTAGTGACATCATGATGCCCGAAATGGACGGACTTACCTTATGCCGGAAGATCAAGCAGAATGTAAATCTCAATCATATCCCAGTCATTTTGCTTACTGCGAAAACGAGGGAAGAAGACAACCTTGAAGGTCTGAATACAGGAGCCGACGCCTATATCATGAAGCCATTCAATATCGAAATTCTGCAAAAGACGGTAGAAAATCTGATTAATACACGGCAGCAGTTACGCAAAGTATTTACAGGACAGCAAAATCTGGAAAACAAGGTTCAGAAACTGGAAGTGAAATCACCCGATGAGAAATTGATGGAACGTATTATGAAAGTGATCAATGAAAACATCGGTAACCCTAACTTGACAATAGAGACAATCACCACCGAAGTAGGTATCAGCCGCGTACATCTTCACAGGAAACTCAAGGAGCTCACCAACCAGACAACCCGTGACTTTATACGTAATATACGTTTAAAAGAAGCCGCTCGTCTATTGTCCGAAAAACAGCATACCATATCCGAGATAGCCATGTTAACAGGATTCACTGATCCTAATAATTTCTCGACAACATTCAAAGAATTGTATGGAATGCCGCCTTCAATGTATATGAAAGAGCAGTTGAGCAAAAAAGAAGAGTAACCCAACTGCTCTCTAGCATGTTTATCTGTTAAACTTGTACCAATCAAAGTTAAACAGTTTGCAGCCTTTACGTCCTTTGAATACAAAATAAATATCTTGTATTCCTGTGACCGGTTTTACAATATCAGCCTGCAATGTTTTCCAGCATTCCCAACCTCCCGTTGAAGGAATAGTCAGTTCCGCAATTAATGGTCCGCTTATACTGTCTGTACGTACTTCAAGTGTCCCGCCACGAAGGGCACTGGCAACGGTAGCAGTGAACCGTTTGGGGGATTTATTGCCGAAATCCACTTCACGTACCTTTATATAATCTCCATTATGAATTTCAGATATATATATACCGGTTTTCGCATTGGGTTCGGACTTCACACCTTCAGAAAAAGCGATTGTTTCAGCTTCCACCCTTTCGTAAGGATTGAGCGTACCTACCGGTGACACCCCTTCCCGGGTAGCATTAATAATCGGGAAAGTGCCGTCAGCGTTATACTTAAATTGCTCCACCGCCGCACTTCGCCCGAAGCCTCCACCACCCGGCAGCTTACCCGTATGATAGAAGAAATAAGAATTGCCTTTATAGTCTATCACTCCACAATGGTTAGTAAACGAGCCCGTATCTTGTAAAGGCATGATTTCTCCCATATACTTCCACGGCCCAAGAGGTCCGTCACTCATGGAATAGGCAATATGTTCGGGTACACCTCCGGCAGCATAAAGAAGATAATATTTTCCTTCCCGTTTATGAAGCCATGGACCTTCTGTATAAGTATCTTTATACTTAACATCTTTGACACGTTTTTCCGGATTGGGTGCACCAAAGCTCTCAACAGTCTGTTCCAGTTTGCCCACTTCACCTTTCAAGGAAATCATGTCGTCATTCAGTTCTGCATAATAGATATTCGGATTTCCCCAATACAGATAAGCACGACCGTCATCATCAATGAAGACCGTAGGATCAATATAGTCCCAGCTTCCGTCATGAAGCGGTTTGCCGATGGCATCTTTAAAAGGACCGACAGGCGAATCGCCTACCGCCACACCGATTGCCATCGTATTGGAAAGTTTGGAATGCAGGCAGACATACCAATAAAACTTACCATTACGCTCTACACATTGTGCTGCCCAGGCACGGTCGTCCGCCCAGTCGAATGATTCGATGGCAAGAGGAGAGCCGTGATCGGTCCAGTTCACCATATCTTTGGTAGAATACACACGCCATTCCTGCATCCAGAAAAAATCCGCTTTGTCTTCATCGTGTCCCGTATACACATACAAGGTGCCGTCGTGCACCATAGGAGCAGGGTCTGTAGTAAAGCAAGTTTGCACAATCGGGTTCTGTGCCGACAGTCCTCCTTCGGTCATAACCGAAACGAGCAACAATGTGGCTGCGATAAATGTAGATTTCATTTTCATGCTATTTTCAGTGTTTAAATAAATGTGGTACAAATTCTTTCAGGCAACGTCTCCACGTGAGCCATTCATGCGCTGTGCCTTGCGATTCGTAATAATCAACCTCGATACCCAGTTTCCGGAGTGAATCCACCATCTTCTTTGTTCCCATTTGTTCCTCCGTGCCACAGCCGAGAAAGAAATAATTCACTTTCTTATTGAACTTGTCCGCATCCGCAAACACTCCGTTAAAACAAGTCTTCATATCCAGACCGAAAATCGCCCCGCTGAAACTTCCGATATAAGAAAACTTATCGAGATGAGGCAGAACCGTATTGAAAGTCTGATGTCCTCCCCACGAGAGTCCTGCCATAGCACGGTGTTCGCGGTCGGTTTTCGTACGGAATGTCCGGTCTATCATAGGAATCAGGTCTTTCAGAATAACGTCATAAAAGGTGGCGCCATACAAAGCCCGCTCCTCGTTCACATCTTTTCCCGGACGCGGCCGGAACGGAGCTTCCACATCACCGCTATCCATCACCACGAGCATCGGCACACACTGACCGGATGCAATCAGGTTGTCCATAATATGATTCATCTTTCCCTGCGTGCTCCAGCCGGTTTCATCTTCACCCATGCCATGTTGCAGATACAATACCGGATAGCGCTTCTTCGGATGAGTTTCATACTCTGCCGGCGTATATACCATACACAGACGGAACTCTTTCTGCGTTTCGGAGTAATACGTACAGGAACGAACCTGCCCGTGAGGTACCTGTTGAGGACGATAATAATCCCCCTCCTCACCTTCAGGGATTTCGATGCCACTTGCCATACGGCAACAACCGAAGAACGTATAACTGGAAGGATCTGTTACCGACACCCCGTCTGCAATCAGGAAATAATAATGGAATCCTACAGGCAGAGGGTTGGTCGTTGCCGTCCAGAGTCCTCCGGCATCTTTCCACATATCATACTTCTTTCCGCAACAATCCACTTGTAGCCTGTTAGCCTGCGGAGCATAGAAACGAAAATGAGCACGCCCCTCTTTATCCACCCGGGGATAGTCATATCCCGGAATATTAGTGGATGCCGGTTCGGTAGTAATCCCGGAGTTTGGTTCCTTCTCCAACAAAAGGAGTCGTTTCTCGGCATACCGCACTCCCAATTTCCTGTATCCTTCTGCCGTGAAATGCAAATTATCTTCTGCGGCAGGACAGCCCGAAGAAGGAATCACGTATGCGGTCAGAATCACTTGCGGCAGCGTATTGATTATCTCATTCATGCTTGCACATCTGCCATTCTGGTCGGCATGCACCACTTCTCCCGCCAACAAGGGAACATCTTTTGCCTGAAGATTCAAATCCCTCAACAAATTCTCATAGACTCTCTTTACTTTTTGAGGCCACTCTTTATCACCGGTATTAGACTCGCCTTGATGCAAGAGGATACCTTTAATCACACCGGCTTTCTGTGCTTCTACAGCCAATTCTTTTAGTCTACGGTAAGGATTATTACCATACGCTTTCGCGGTATTTTTCAGCCATTCCGGTTGAGAGGCAATATGCTCTTCGCAATTCTCCTCATCAAACAGTTCAATCCTGCAACCACCTACAGCTACATTGATGACACCTACCTTAATATTATCAGGCAGCCTTTCCACTAACGTACGTCCGAAATAATCGGCCGGTGTTAACCCTGTATGGCAACGTACCAACGGAGGAACAGCCTTATACCACTGTCCTTTGACACGTCCCAAAGACGGACAATCAACAGCCGCCATCATCAGAAAGCGTTCATTGACATTGCACGTATCCTGGGCCTCGATCTTTGCATTCCCTTCCATATTGGATTGTCCTAGACAAAGATAAATATGGAAATTCGGGTCTTGTGCAAAGGCAAATATGCCTGCACATAATAAACAACATAAGACAATAATCTTCTTCATTTGCGTATCTATATCATAAATATTAATTAATGCGTAACCTTGCGATAAGGACTTTCCTGAAGATTCAATCGACTGACTTCATCACTACCACAATCAATTATAATTTTATGCAATACAATAGCAGGGCTTAACGGACGAATAATTAATGCATGTATTCCTTCTTTCAGATTAACATTGGAAAAATCCACCACCGACTCTATCAACCGCGCAGCACCGGCGGGATACATCTTCGTATAACAATTAGCCCAAGTCATCTCTGAATTGTAATTTACTATTTGTTCTTTACCACCATCCAAACTGATAGCATAACTATGTCCTCCTTTTATAAAAGGCAAAGTACTATCCAAGATTAATCTTACACGTATATTTTTCATCTCAGAATTAAGCTTCATGCGATATGTCAATGAAGCTCCTGTTACAGGTTGTGTATAGGGCATCAACGACAAACCAGAAAGAGTACGTCCCAAGTCAGGAATAACTGTCCACTCCGTCTTATTCCCTTGTGTACATTCTGCAAAACGTTCCGCTTCCATTACTACCACCCCACCTTTCTCCTTATACTCATATCCTCCCGGCTTATATGCAGAGACATCCACTCTTATGATTTCGGGCATTATATTTCCTCCTTTAGGCTCATCCCAGCTTGTATAACCGATGTGCGTCTGATCCATTAAATGATTCCATTTTCCATCAGCTATATTGTTATTATAGTCATAGCAAAGTTCCGCATCATACCTGAAACAATACTCCACTCTATCTGCCCATTCATTGGCACGTGGATCACCCTCAGATGCTAACTTATGATTCATAGCAACCGCATAATACATCTCATAAAGGTTTGCCATGGCCTGAACAGGAAAAAGAATGAGTTCTTTATATGTATCCTTCAATTCTTCCGGTAAAGTCATAAACTGACGATAGGCATGCGCCTCCAAAGCAAGAAATTCATCTGTTACAGCCTTAAATTCTCCACTGGAAAGATTATAAGTTTGGCTATCCAACATTTCTGCAGTTACGCGAGCAGCATATTTACAATACAGATTTAAGATGCGAGCGGCTTCTACTGCATAGTTATCCCCAAACTGTTGTTTACAGAAACTACAAGTATATTCCTGTAAATTATCAGCCGTAAGGTGTCCAGGATTCCATGCCATATTCAAGAAAAAATCAACAGGAAATTCATTCGGTTTCAAGTCCCCCACATTTAGAATCCACATTTTATCCACACCATAAGAATAAGTCAAATATAATTGTTCCCACATATGCTGGATCTGTGTCATATTCAGCCATTGATAGGCACGTGGTGCTCCATGTAAATCTACATGATAATACATACCATATCCACCAGGATGCCGTTTATCCTTTAAATCTGGTAAACGACGTACATTCCCCCAATTATCATCACAAAGCAAAATCATGACATCATCAGGTATTTTCATTCCCTTATCATAATATTCCAGTACTTCACTATAAAGTGCCCACAATTGTGGAGTCTTACAAGCAGGTTTACCTGTTACATCTGCTATTATTTTACGCTGTCCTTTTACGATTTCCTCCAATAGATGCGTATCTGTATCGGGTCCCATCGGAGCATCACCGTCACCACGCATAGCGATAGTAATTACTTCTTCCTTTCCATTCATTCGCTTGATACCCTCACGGAAAAAACGTTCTACTCCCTCTTTATTCCTCTGATAGTTCCACTCACCATACAACTTACGATTACGGGCATATTCCTGGTGATTACGTGCCATCGGTTCGTGATGGGAAGTCCCGATTATAATCCCCATTTCATCAGCTAAAGGACTATTCATCGGATCATCTGCATAAAATGCTGCACTCCACATGGCCGGCCATAGAAAATTAGCTTTCAAACGGAGGAGAAGTTCGTAGACATGCACATACATCTTACTGTTAAATCCTCCGAACTTTTCAGTTGTCCAACCTCCCATACAAGGCCATTCATCATTAATGAAAATGCCACGGTATTTTACAGCCGGTTCACCATCAGTATAAACACCTTCTTTAATATAAATAGCCTGATGCTTTACCGGCGGAACATCAAGCCACCAGTACCAAGGAGAAATCCCTATTTGTTTTGACAATTCATAAATACCATAAATCGTTCCACGCTTATCACTTCCAGCAATCAGCAGCACATCTCCCTGTAAACCTTCCAAAGGAGCATGAAGAGTGGTGATTATATATTTTTCATTCTTACCTCTCAATTCTTTACCATCCAGTTTTCCTGTTTTTACTAATTGACGTATAAGTGGGCTTTTGTCAAACGAACCTATGATAATACGCACTTCTTTTCCCGCAATATTCGATAATTCGGGTTTTACAGTAGTCACTTTTTCAAAATCCGTTTGTAAATTACGCACCGCTAACAGCACCCCACGATGTTCTGCATCATCACACCAAATAGAGAACGATCTGTTTTGTGGTGTAACCAAAGGTAACTTGGCATCCGCTGATATAAAAGTGACAAATGGTTCCGCAGCATTCAAAACAGATACACATAAGAATAGAAATATAATTATTATCCGACTCAAAAACATGTTCTTCATTATTTTCTAGTTACATACTGTCCTAAAAACAATTATCCGCAAGATACTACTTGTAAAATGCGGATAATCGAATTTAAGAGAATTCTTATTTTCTTTCGATAACAATGTTGTCGAGATACAAGTCACCGGCACCTGATGAATTGGCTTTCAATTCAAACGTATTTGCCCCTTTTCGTAAGGAAACCGACATTAAGGCTGTATTCCATACAGTATTGTCATTATCAGTTTGTGCAAACTCCGGAGTACCTACTTTGGTATTGTTTATATACATATCTACGGTATTGACTGTAGCCGACGGAGCACGGTAGCGAATACGGATTGTATATACACCATCTTCCAGTGCAGTAACAGCATCACGTACGGCAGCTGCAGAACTAGCACCAAAATTTATATATCCCTGTGCTGTGTAGTTACGTATCGGCTCCGAATCTCCTTTTGTCACTCTCTTAGTCACATTTTTAAAATCAAAGCATTCAGCCTCATACTGATAAGCGCCCTGATAAATTTGTGGAGAAGCGGGAATCTGGATAGATGCTGCAGTAGATACAGTTAAACGATCGGTGGCTTTTCCTGAACAATTGACCGTCAAATCCAATGGTCCGTTATGAGTGACAGTCAGCGTATATACATCTTCTTTCCAATTCTCGGAAACTTGTGCAGTACCATTGGCTCTGGAAGACACAGAATGAGTTGGTTTGGATGTACATCCATATATCTTGATTACCTCCGTCTTGCTCGAACCACTAGGGTCATAGTTATTCATGTAGAAGGTGAGCTTATTGGCATATTCTTTTATAACACTTACAGTATATTTGGAGTAAGCCAATTCCATCTTGTCACATGTATTGTATTTAAACGGAATTGCAGCATTCCGTATTCCGGCAAGTCCGTTATAAACCACCCAACCATTTTCTATACGTCCTGCATAAAGTTCTCCCGTATACTCTTGCGGGAACCAACGGTTGAATTTTCCAACTTTAGTATTTACATCGCTCCAAGATCCTTCGAAAGTTGATTGGTTGATTTTATACTGGAATGAATTAGCTACATCGTCACACAATTCGAACGCAACAGGAATCGTAGGATAACGGCCCGTTTTCTTAAAGTAACAATGATTATCCCAAAGATTACCATCATCATCGCGAAGGTAAAGCCCTTCATGCAAATTCTTCGGGCTGCTGTATTTAGCATTATCATCACCGGAATAGACATCTTGAAGAATCACCACTTTCGTGCGGTCAATAACTTCTTTCCGGGAAGGAATACGAATTGTTTTATCAATAATCTTACGGAACATATCTATATTGATATTGACAAATTGCGGAAAACATTCCCAATTACGGCTCTGATAACCATCACCTACACTGACTGCATTCGTCTCCTTAAAACATTGCTGCCATATAAGTTCAGGTCCGTCAATAACAGTCTGACCTGTCAGCATCACATGCTCTATAATAGGCAGCGCACCGGCAGCCGGCGGGAAATCCTTATCGCCATTCTGTCCTTTCTCCTCTGTCCAGCCGCATTGGTCGAAACGGATGCCGTACTGACCTGCAAAACCGGAGAGCCACGTGCCTAAACAAATTCCTTCGACATTGAAGAAGCCACTTTGCGTGGTGTATTTTTCACACATAATGAAATTTTCAGAGTACAACTTGGCAGTTTGGGCAAAATCAGAATTACGCTTCACAAGAGCAATAGGATTAATATTAGCCGACCAAGTATTACCACAGAAACTAACTACCAGATATCCTCCATATTTATGAGTAAGTTTCAAAAGTTGATTCCAGTGAGCCACTCGTTGTAACCACGATACAGAGAACTGGTCATCATACCCCCAAAACTGCTCACAATAATTGAAACCAAGAAAGTTGGGATATTCTCTGAAAAACTCATCATATACCCGAACCTTATCGTCACTTTCAAATTGACTATATAAGCTGACATCCTTAAAATGACTAAAACCGCCGCTTGAAGGCTGCACCATCGCCCACACATTATTTTCAGCACACGTCCTCAACCACGACTTTGCTATCTCATAACCATACTCGCTTACATTATAGATCCCAGTAGCCTCATCATGGCTTACAGACAACGAGATATTAAAAATGGTAAACGGACGAATATCTGCAGGGATAAGGTCTATGATTTTCTGAGGATCGGCATAATTCCATGAATCGATATGAACAAACCATGCCGGTTGTTCAGGAGAAATAGGACGGCGTAACGCCCCCGTTACCGGAGGAATTTCGGGATTATCTCCTTTAAAAAGATTCAGTTCGATGACAGGTGTCCGGTCGGTAAAAGTGAAACTGACAGATTCGTCACCAATAGCACTCACTTGTTTAAACTGACTGGTAAGTTTGCCGCTCACCGCCTTGTCAAGGGTACGAGACTTAGCTCCGTATTTTACAGTCCAATAGCCGTCAGTGTTGATATCTACTATCGGTGCAACTGTATTGTTTTCATCCAACACCTTGACTTTTTCATCATTCTCAAACGTTAGCCAGGCATCATCAAGAGTCCAATAATATTCATCATGTTCTACTTTGGCACCTACTTTTGGAGAATAAACTACATCCTCTCCTCCGCCTTCCAATGCTGCTATCTGAGCATACATACTGAAGCTTGTACCATCCGACAACTCAATCGTATAACTCGCGCCATTATTCACCGGATTGTATGTCTTTACAGCCAGGTCCTGTTGTTTGGCCTCAATAAGCTTACGTAATGCCTTGACATTAGTATTAATATTCTCGACAGCCGTACCGGGTTTCGGTACGGAAGGAGCGTCAGGATCAATGACATCGTCATCTTTACAGGAACCAAGAATACATGCACAGCATACTATTCCGAGAAAAAGTAGGTATGATAGCTTACTTTTCGTATTTAACAAATTCATCATATTCCAACTAGTTATTATTATCATTTAAATGTCAATCTGACTGAAGTTATACTGTTAGCAGATAACAACACCGTTATACCTTCAGCAGATTCCATCAAACCAGTATCAATCACTTCCATATTTTTTGTTTCGTTCGTTTCAACGGCACTTGCTTTTTTTATTCCTGCTAATGGTATTTCCAGCCATTGAGAAGCACCATTCAGATTCAATAATACGATGGTCACTTCACCGGTCTTTTCATCCCAATAGGCAGTAGCACATACTTCTTCATTATTTGTAACTGCCTTAATACGAGTTGTTTCTGTTGCATATTGAGCATAATGAGCCATAATATAACCATTCTTTGTGATTTCTCCTTCACTCGTCGGACTCCGTTTGTCCGTATCGCCCATCAAACCATAAAAGCGCTTCAAATACCAATATATATAAGCACTGCAATACCCCTCCATACACATGTGAATCTCTTTACCAAGATGATTGAGACTGTATTGCCATTTCAGGAATTCCCATTTCGAAGAATCATCAGAATTCTCACCGTCATTAAAAAGATGTTCTGTCATCCACCATGTCTTTCCTTGAATACGTGAATACACACCACAGATGTAATCGTGGCGGTTCTTAACATATCCGCTACTCAAATCTGTAAACCCTTGATAGAGATGTCCGGCTAGAATATCCGTTTGAGCAAATGCTTCGGCGTTGTTGATAATAGGATCAGTATATTCAGGCTGCATACCACAGGCTTCCGGTGACATCAGTTTCACTCCTGTTTCCCGTATCCTTGCTCCGTATTGTTTTACAAAATCCACTACTTCAGAAGGAGTCCAGTACGTAAATTCCATATCCGGTTCGTTCTGGACAGAAATCGCATAGAGGTTCACCCCTTTTTCCTTCATAAATGTAACATAACGGATAAGATGGTTTGCATACGCTTCATAGTTTTCTTTTTTAAGGTGTTTCATTTCCTTTCCATTCACCGTGATTTTATCTGCAAGCGCATCTGTACAATCCCATGGACATGCAAAGATAATTGCTCCGTTAGCTTGTGCTGCCTTTGCTGCTTCTACATCTGCACTCCAATCTGATTCGTTGGGATAAATCATCAAGCGAAGGATAGAATACCCCAATCCGCCGGCACCATACATTTTATCTAATTGTGGTGCAGAAATAAGATTGTCACCACACCAGATCTTCGGATTGTACATGCCGCCAAATCCTACAACCGGCTGATATTTCACCATAGGATCAACAGTTAGTGTAACCGACTTGAATGGCGGTTCTTGTTCTACCAGCAAATCAACAGTTGTTTCATTAGTTTTATCGAACAAGTGAATGGTTTGCGTACGCTTTTTCATCGTACTGTTTGCCCCACAAGATACACGAACCTTCGTGTACTGTTTTTCCCCACTACTATTCCCACCTGATGTAGGAGTAACGCTTTTTACGATCTCTCCTTCACCGATAGTTATCTCCCAAGAAGTCTTCGCCCATTCCACCACAACATCCGTCTGACTTTCCCCAGTACTCACAGTAATGGATTTTTTAAGAAAGAGCGCATACGCGCCCTTTCCTTCATCCATTTCTTTTTTTTCATCTTCCCCTCCCGAACAAGCCCCCAAGAGGATATTCGCAAGAAAGAGACAAAATAATAATGTAATATTCTTCATATATAAATAGTCCTTTTAATCCAGAGGAGAGGATTATTTCAATCCGTCCACTATACCTTCATACATTTCATTACGGTTATAGTCCGATGTCCAAGGACACAGTTTATAACCAGTATTGGTCTCTGTAATACCCGATATAGAGATTCCGTATTGCTTGTCTGCAGGAATAAGTCTTCGATACTCCTGCATGATAAAAGCCATATAAGAAGCAGCGGCAGCTCTATCTTCTTCTGTTAATTTATTAATCGCAATAAAGTTGCCATCCAGTTCTTCAACCATCATGCTAAGATCGGATACCCGTATCAGTTTACCAGTCTTACCTAATTTATCAAACAGATTGGTGATCATCGTTTTATTGCCTTCCTGGAAAACAACATCTTTGGAATAAATTGCATTGAGAAGAATATTGTACCCGTCAATTTTGGTAACGTTGTCTGCTTCCCAAGCATCAACTAAAGATATGAGTTCATCAGCCATATTCCCCATTTCATCATATTGACCAAATGTGTTGCTGACAAAAAGCTCAAGATCTACATTGGCATTCTTCACTGTATCACGGGCAATCTTCACGGCGGTACGTGCATAGTCTACTTCACCCAAATATTCACCCCAGTTAAATGTATTATCATTAACAGTCTTATCCAAAGGATTACCAATTATATTCCAAGCTTTTACACTCTTCGTTTCATTCACACCTGCATACACCATACCACCAATCCATTTTTCCATTTCTTTAGTGAAGATTTCCTTTTTCTCTTCTGGAGTCTTTTCGATATGTTGCGGCTTGGCTTCCCATGTAAAAATCAAATTATCGATGTATGCTGTCCAGTTAGTAGAACTGGATCCAATTGAAAATTCTATCTCATTCAGGTCTTTCATTGCATCGGGTATTTCAATTATAGTAGCTGGAACTTCATCCTTCTTCGGGTAAGTACCTTCCTTTACAAAGGTCACATAGATGCCTCCACGTTTCCACGTATTATTGTCATCACAACCATATGCTAACGCATTCTGCTTAAGAGGGAAAGTTTGACCATTTATTACCACACTCATTCCACCACCATATTTACCTGCAATGAGGCGCATATCCATAGACATACCGCTATAATCTCCTAGTGTCTTACCTTCGCTTAGTTTTACTGTAAATTTCGGGAATGAATAGGCTGCATGATCAATAAAAAGTACCTTACCACTCTCGTTGGCTGGATCCTGTACTACAGTGGCTGTTGCACCATTAGTCATAGGATAGGTTTTATTTAGTTCATCCCCTTCAAAATTGATAACCGTGGTACCTTTTCCTGATACTTCATAGTCCATAGAAATATTATCTATATAAAATTGTGCACTAGTGGATGCAGAACCTATCGCTAAATCAAATTCTGTCAGACTTCCAAAACTTTCGGGTACTACCAATCCGGGAGCAGTAGCATCTTTCAGATTAATTGTTCCTTCACGTTTCCATTTATCACCTCCGTCACAGAAATCATTTCCATTTTTTCCTACATTAAACTCCGTTCCATTGATCAAGACTCGTAAACCTTGTCCCCAAATCCCATCAGTTCCTACAAAACGCAAATCTACATTCAATCTAACGTAATCTCCGAGTTTTCTTCCTGCAGGCAAAACTACGTGAAATTTAGGATAGGAATAAGCAGCTTTCACATCATTTGTTCCCACATGTAAAACATGACCGCTTTCACCGGCAGGGTCTTCCTCAACTATAGCCGAGCTATTACCTGTCATCGGATAAGTCGTACCAATAGCATCATTTTCGAAATTAAATAATTTCGTTGTTCCTTTCTGAACTTCTACCGGAATATCTATCGGCTCGATAAGCTTATTATAATATGCGGCACGCTGTCCTTGGTTTGAACAAAGTACCCCTCCATAAAGAGTCACGCCAGCCTCCGCTGCTACATCGGCAGCCGTTTGCATGCCACCAAAATTGTAAGTACCGTCCTCCTTTAGTGTATTTAACGGATCGTAAGAACCGTTCATATCCACTGCATCAAAATTGGTAAACACTGTACTGAATGCAATTTCTTTCTTTACAAATTCGCTTCCCGGTACATTTACAGCTAACTGAAAAGGTGTGCCACTACGGTCAATATACGACTTCAGCAGGTCAAATTGAGCTAAATATTCGTTGATAGCTGCATTCTGTGGTTTCTCTACTTGAAGCTGGCAATTATATTCGTCTGTACACGACATTATCGACGCAGCGATCAGTGTAAAAGCAATTATCTTGTTATTGATGTATTTCATATACTCTTGATTTTAACGTTCATATCAAAACATCATTTTCTCACTACTTCGAGTGACTTACCACCATACACATTACGTGTACGTAACACCAAAGTGTCTTTTGTTGCAAGCTGAATGTTATTGTCTGTCAAATTGACTGTATAGTCAAGATAAATGGCATTCCTGTCTTTTCCGCCAAGACTATTTTTCTCACCTTTGCTGACAAACTTGCCACTACCGCTTACCACTACATTCTGCGAACCAGAGTGTACAGTGCACGAACCATCTTCTGCAAATGACAAACGAACAGTATAGCTAATATCCTTACCACTTTCATCCTTGGTTTTCAATGTCAAAAGATTGTCTTTCATACTTTTAGTAGAAATATTCACAACTTCATCATTTTCCACAAACTGTTCATGGCGAATAATATCTTTTGATGTACCTGCTACAGTAGCATGATCAATACCACGACGCAAGTACTCTCCGTGCCAAGGATTCACATACTTCACTGCATACAAGACAAAATTCTGCGGCAATATGCTCCAATCACCGGCATTAGTTAACACCGGATTTTCAACAACTGGCTTCCCTTGCAAAATAGAATCCGCCCCCTGAACATTAGTCATCAACAAAGGAATGACATAATTCTCACTGATCGATTTTTCATCAGCAAAAAAATCATCCGTCAACTGCACTTCTACTCCCGCCATTATTTGCCCTTTAGGAATCGCAATTCGATCGGAAGCCAACGTGTAATAAGAAGCCGGCATAGGGACAAGAGGCTGATCTGTATCTTTAAAATAAAGATTGTCACACAAGGACTCATCCACTTTAAAGTTTATCACCACATTGTTTCTATTAGTATATCCTCCACCCCAAGCAGCTTTTATTACCATTTTATGCTGATTGTCAAGAGTATTATCCACAAATTCACTCTCACCAAGCTCAATGGTACGAAGTCCGTATTGGTTGGCAAAATATACTGTCTGGTAATCGAAATCAGGAAATTCATTGTCACTACTTTCGCATGACGTCCAAGTAAGGATCAATAAAACCAGTCCGATATATGCTAAGTTCTTTTTCATAACGTACTTTTAATTAAATATAATTCTATAATTATTTCCACCCTCTATTTTGTACAAGGTTGCTGAACTTGAGTATTTCAGAATTTGGAATCGGGCAATAATACATGTAATCTTCATAATTACGTTCTTCGACAACGAATTCATTAAAAGAATGTCCATCTCTGTCCCAGTCGATACCACGTACCGGCTCGTTCAAGTTTTCTTTCCAACGACGTATATCCCAGAAACGGAAACCTTCAAAACAGAGTTCCAGACGACGTTCATTACGGATAAGATTAGCCATTTTGTCTCTATCGCCCGCACATTGTTCCAGATAAGGATCAGAAGTACCGCCTATACCGGCACGCTTACGAATAGCCTTGATTACATCATAAGCCGAATAACCATTTCCATTATCTCCTTTAGGTCCCCACGCTTCATTAGCCGCTTCAGCATAAGCCAAATACATCTCTGTATAACGAATACGTGGAATATAATGCTGCTGATTCGTAACCGATCCGAGCGCACGATTTACATCCATACGCAGTCTTTTCTTCATATAATAACCGGTACGTGTAGATCTCTGCTCTTTCACATCTATACCGTCATCAGTGCCCGATTTACGCCCTGTATATATAGGTACATCGCCTACTCCAGCTATACTTCCGTTATAGATAATATATTTTGCCAAACGAGGATCACGTCCATTATAAGGATTATTCTTATCATAGTTACTGTTAACAATGTCCGAGATAGGATACCCATTAGCCATAGGGAACGCATCAACAAGGTTTTGTGACGGATTCATATTGCCACTACCATTCAAAGAAGGCGGAAAGTTATTTGCCTCCTGTGAATTGGCAGCCTCACTATTACTAACATTTTCACGCCAAATAATCTCTTTAGGATTAATGCCTTTTTGCAAGTTCTCTACTACCTCTTTTGAATAATATTCCACTCCTTTATCATCCAATCCGCCCAATCCTCCATTGTAGTTGAGTACAGCGGCAGCCGCATTAGCAGCATCGGCCCATGAAGCAGGATTAGAGGCATCCTGAAAAGCCGGACTAGCAGCCAAAAGAGCTGTACGAACACGATAAGCACGTGCAATCAGACCATTGAATAACTGACGGGACTTCTCTCCCATTACAGTATTATATTTACCTTTATCCTGAGTAATACTCTGAAAATCGGCAGGTACCTCATTCACATCATTATACTCCCAAGGAAGTAATTCTTCGGCTTTTTCCAAGTCACTATATATCTGCTGTACACAATCAGCAAACGAAGCACGAGGTAAATTAAGGTCCGAGTTTATAGTAAGATACTCTGTCAAACGAGGTACACCGAGCAATTCTCCGTTTTCTCCAAATCCAGCATGTGCACGAAGCAAATAGTATAAAAACATACCGCGAAGTCCATAAGCTTCCCCCTTGGTACGACGAGCAAACAATTGTGCTTTCTCTGCATCATCCGACCACCTTACCTTATCCACATTTTCCAGGAAAAGATTGATATACTGGATAGAACTGAACGAATTGGTCCATTGATTGATAGGCGTCCATAGCCGGGAAGTCCAACCACCGGTAGCCATCGTGAGAAATGCATTGTTCTTCTGATTAATGACAGCATCATCTGTTGCATATTCACTATTATCATAGTATCCCGGAACGCAACGGTACACATTCACCAGGAAGCCTTGTGCATATTGAGCATCGTCGTACATCTGTTCCACATCCTTGAAGTTCTCGATGGCCGGCTCGAAAAGGTCATCGCAACTATTCAGCATCAAGGCAGCAGCTACCAAAAATATTATTTTCTTTTTCATATTATGTACTATCTTTTTTAGTTAGATTTAGAATGCGGCCTTAAAGCCTAGATAGAAATTCCGGTATTGGGGAGCCCCCAAACTCATCTCCATATACTCACGTTCTTTTGCTATTGTAAGTAAGTTGCTTCCACCACAATACAAGCTAAGTCCACGTATGAAAGTTCCGTTGAAAGTATCTGTAGGAAAATCATAAGTAAGCTGCACATTACTCAAACGGAAAACATTATTCTTGTACATCCAGAAAGTAGAATTACGGAAGTTATTATCACCATTGCTGGTAGAAAGACGAGGATAAGTAGCTGTTTCTTTCGTTTCTTCAGTCCAACGTCCCATAACGATTTCTGAGAACTTGCTCGTACCTCTGTTCCAGTAATAAGAATTATTTTTAAAAGCCACCGCACCGGTTTGTCCCGATCCCATTGCAAAAAGAGTAAAGTTCTTGTATTTCAATGTCAAATTCAAACCAAAAGTAAATGGTGATGTAGACCACCCGCCTGCACCCAGATCAATCTGGTCATCACTATTGATTACACCATCACCATTGATATCCTTATACTTCAGGTCACCGGGACGAACTGTGCCGAATGTCTGCTTGGCATGTTTCTCGATATCAGCCTGATCTTGAAAGAAACCTTCGCAAACATATCCATAAGTTGCATCAAGTGCACGCCCCTGGCGCAACAAATAAGACTCATTCGCCACTTCATCACGAATAGAAGCTTTTGAAGAAAATACCATTCCATTAAACCCGAGAGTCACGTCGAAATCACCTATCTTTTTATTTGCACTTAGTGAAAAATCAAAACCAGTACGTTTGTCTTCATTATAATTGATCCAAGGTAAAAATGAAAGATCTGTACCTAAATCGAAAAACGAAGGATAAATAGTAGAAGCACCTTGAGTTAGAAGTCCACTAGTCTTCTGAGTAAAATAGTTCGCATTAATTCTCAACAGTCTATTGAATAAAGTGGCGTCTATACCTGCACGAACTTCCTCACGAGTGATAAAGTCAAGATTCGGATTGTCACCTCGTTTTGAACCGGTCGTATTACCACCCACCGTTCCGTCATACCATTGAAACCAACCGCCTTTGTCAGAAAAATAGCCCTTATACATATAGTAATCAGAAATATCAAGATCCTGATGCAACTTGGCATAAGAAGCCGTAATCTTCAGATCGTCCACAAAGCCTACACTTTCCATAAACTTCTCTTTACTGAGTCTCCATCCCAAAGTGACCGATGGAGAAAAAGCGTTGCGATTTCCTTCCGGCAGCTTAGCTGAATGTACCAAAGCACCACTAAAGTCTGCATAATATTTATGTTCGTAATTATAAGAAGCACGCAATCCCAGATTTACGTTGCTGGTACGATGATAATCACTACTCTCATGACCTTCATCAGCCGAACTTTGTGTCTGGTATCCCCATCCCAACAAGGTCGCAGATACATTATGGAATGTCTTAAATGTACGGTTATAATCAAACTGTGCACTGAAAGTCATGGTCTGGTCGTAAGTCGATTTACCTACATATTCGTTAGTTGATTTTGTATCATCATTGAATTTGGTAAGTCCGATAATCATATCCTTACCATTCACATTAGACCATTTAGGCTCATAAATAGCATACTTTTCAGCATAAGCTTCTGAATAATAAGAAGTGTAATCTACGCTATAAGCAGTTTTGAAAGATAAACCCTTTAACAAGCCTCCAAGATCCGCCATCACCGCCACATCAAACATAAATCTACGTGCTTTTTCCTTCGTATATCCAGCAGCAAGCAATTCGGAAAACGGGTTTGTCGTGTCTGCCGAAGTACCTCCTAACAGATACTTACCGTCTATAAGATGATTGCTGTTAGTTATATATTCCTGTATATATGCAACATTAGGATCCATCATATCAATGGGTAATAATGGTGCAAACCAGTTGGGGCGCAATGTAGAAGCCGCTCCCCAAAAGTCACCACGGCCTTGATAACTATTGTCAAAGATAATAGCAGCATTAGTAGTTGCTTTAAGCCATGAAGCCAGTGCCATATCCACATTACCACGTACATTAAAACTCATATCATAAGCTTTCTTTGACTCACCGTATTTCAACAGGCTATTAGCATAATTCATACCGAAGTTCAAGTAATAATGAGTCTTTTCATTACCTCCATACACTTCACCCGTAACATCAGAATTAGTATAGAACTTTCTTAAATAATCTGAACTATAAAAGTCTATGTCCGGATAACGATAAGGATTAGTACCCATTGCCGTGTTATAAATAGTACCGGCATCATACCTTTCTGCTATACCGTCATTACGACAGGCTTCATTGTACATGGTCATATAACAATCTGCATCCAAGTACTTAGGATAAGCCTTCGGGACATTCACCCCTACATTGGCACGAACATCGATATGCATGGGTGAATCTTTGCCTCGCTTGGTAGTGATAAGAATTACTCCTTTCGCGGCACGGCTACCATAGAGTACCACGGCTGCCGCATCTTTCAGCATAGATATACTTTCCACTTCCGAAGCCTTTACACTTGATGCACTACGAGGCACACCGTCTACCAGTACCAACGGTCCTTGTCCCCAAAGAGATGATCCATTGTAACCACCGACAAAACTTTCAAGGCCCACAAGGCTATTATTGTTAGCAGTCTTCTTTGTCAGCTCTGACGTGTTGACAGTAGAAATGGCATGAGTCAAATCTTCCTGAGCAACTTTGCCGAAAGCCACATTCACTAAGCTGTCCTTGCTTTCCTCCTGTGCCTGCACACCTGTCATGCTAAGCAATGACATGGCAAAAACAGTACAGCCGATATATATAAACTTTCTATTCATATTTCGCGTCATTATTAGTTAATACGTCATGATTACCATCCCGGATTCTGGCCAAAGCCTTCATACAAGTAAACATCTGCTTTGGGTAATGGCAGCCAATAGTGTCTGTCGGTATACTTTCTCTCCACTAGTACCACTTCTTTCAAGTTCATGATTTCATTCTCCTCCGGATGCTCTTTGTTATAGCTTGCGGTAGGTACACGGTCAAACTCAATCTTTGTCTTCAAGGTATAAGGACTCTTATCAAGAAGCATCCAACGACGGAGATCCATAAAGCGAAAGCCCTCAAAAGCAAGTTCTACGGCACGCTCGCGGCGAATCTCACCAAGAAAGTCTGTCGTATTTCCAGTAAATCGATCAAGTACGTGAGCCACACCGGCACGATCACGAATCTCATTGATAGCATCCTCAGCCGTCATATAGAAGCTAGAAGCTTTACTTTGCGGAGAGCCATAACCTACAGCCGTTGCCTCCGAGTACATCAGATAAACATCCGCTAAACGCATCAAACTTAAAACAGCGTAGTGAGCACCTCTGACGTTAGCATTATTCACTATTTTTAGACAGAGTTTACTATTCATATAACCTGTAAAACACCCTTTCTGCGGATCTTTCTCTTCACTGTCCGCTCCATTCGTATACAACTGGCAATATTGTCCGTTTCCAGTTTCTCCGCACCATTCACCGTCAAATATGATGTCTTTATAAAAACGCGGATCACGATTTTTCCAAGGATACTTAGGATCATATCCTGATTCTGCATCGGCTTTTGTCATATCTTTGATCGGATAGCCATTAGCCATACCAAAATAATTTACATAATTAGCAGTCGGATAACATTTAATACCAGCATTGATATGAGAACGCGGACGAAAATCCGTATTCATGTTATAGTTCCAACGACCATCATACTGCACTAAATTTTCGCGGAAGATAGCTTCTTTCACCCCGTTAAGCTTACCGCCGGAATTGTATACGACAAACAGGTCGTTATAATTTTCCATATCTGCTAATTCATAGCGTTTAGTATCCTCAACAATCTTCAAAGCTTCGCCAAAAGCTTCAGCTGCACGCTTACAACGTCCCGCATCATACTCTTTGTCACCTCCGGAAGCCCAGTTCATTAGCGGACTACCCGCCCAAAGCAATGTCTTCCCTTTATAGGCCAAGGCCATAATTTTATTAATACGAGTATCATTCAAACCAAGAGTAGCTCTACCGGCTGTGGTTTGGTCCCAGTCAACGGGAAGCAAAGGAATAGCATGGTCAAAATCAGCCACACATTTTTCAGCACACTCTTGCCAGGTAAGTCTGGATAATGCAGGAGCAACATCCGGCGGTAATACTTGGTCAACATAAGGCATTCCACCCCACCATTCCATCAACATAAAATGAAACCATCCACGGAAAAAATAAAGTTGTCCTTCAATAAGATTACGTTCTTCTTCTGTAGCACTTACCAAATTACCAAGATTAGCTATACCAATGTTAGCCTTACGGATACCATACCAGCAAAGTTTCCACAAATTACCCTTATCACTGCGTTCCTGTGAATTAGCCTTTCCACCACGTATAGAAGAAGGATAAGAATAATAACAGGTAGTCCATCCCCAGAAATCACCATAGTCAATATTACGGGCAAAGAGGCGAAGCTCCTGTGGCTCCCAATAATCTTCCTCACCAAAATTAAAACTAGTATGATACTCACTGTTTGATACAACAGGTATACAGTTATAGAGTTCCTCGGTAAATCCCTGGAAATTCTTGAAATTCTTATATGGATCATTCTCTTCAATGTCACTATATGGAGATTTGTCCAAATAGTCAGTACAAGAAGTAGCTCCCAACATACCGGCCAAAGTGATGACCGACGTAAGGAATATTTTATTAATATACTTATTCATAGTCTTTACTTAGTATTTATAAAGTAATGTCGATACCAAGATTGAAACGGCGCATTGTCGGATAAGCACCATCAGAAGAACTATATCCGGTATTAGATTCGCGATCATCCGGCATTTTAGTCCACATATAAAGATTATCACCGTTCAGATATATACGGCAGTTTTTGATCCCCATCTTCTTCAACCAGTTTGATTTTTGGAAAGTATAGGACAATTCAACATTTTTCAAACGCAAATAAGAACCATCGTACCAATATCTAGTGCCTGATGCTGCTTGATCAATAGTGGTTCCCCAACGCGGTGCGGGCAGAGTAGCACTCCCATCGGGAGTCCAATAATCACCTTCAGCATAAGCTACATGGGCAGTGCTACGGAACGTCGGGAAATTGACTTCACGAGTCACATTGTTTACTCCATAGAACTGTGCAAAAATGCTAAATCCCTTCCATTCAGCTCCAATTGAAGCATTGTAAGTATTCTGAGGCATCGTAGAATACTGATAGGGAGCACGGTCATCAGCATCAATTACACCGTCGCCATTAAAATCGACAATGTTATAATCCCCAGGAAGTTTTGCATCATTACCCGTTGTCCAAACCGGACTTCCAATCACGTCATCCCATGTAGCAAGATTACCATGATCAATATAAGAATATACCTGATTAATGGCATGTCCCGCCCCTTTCTGGTAATCAGGTTTCAAAGGTGCATCATCACGGAATTTCACTTTGTTGACGGCATGAGTCATGCTAGTATTGAGCCAAGCACGAATACCATTATTAAAAGTATGGTTCAATCTCAACTCCAACTCATAACCATGACTGCTCACTTTACCGAGATTAGCATAAGGAGCATCAGTTCCAAAATAAGAAGCTATCGCTCTATCGCTTCCCTTCACCAAAATATCAGTACGAGTGTCATTGAATATATCCACCGAACCGGCAACCGCCCCTCCTAAAAAAGCATAATCAATACCTAAATTTCTCTTTTCTACAGTTTCCCATGAGATATTAGGATTCCCCAGTCGACTGATTGTGTAGTAAGTATAAGGAGTATTAGCAGGCTTAATATTACCCATTAGTGTGTTACCTCCATAATCCAACTGATTTTTATATAAGAAACGACCATCTGTAAATCTTTGCCAAGGCTGAACCACCGCATCATCTCCCACTCTACCCCAAGAAGCTCGTAACTTCAACATATCGAGAAATTTCAGATTGTTCTTAACAATTTTTTCCTCGCTAATCATCCATCCTAATGAAAAAGAAGGGAAAAAAGCAAAACGGTAATCAGGACCGAACTTCTCTGAACCATTATAGGCACCATTAGTTTCGAAGAAGTAGCGCATAGCATAATTATAAGTTAAACGAAACACCCAATCTTCACGATAAATAGGGAACACACTGCCCGACGCTTCTTTCAAACGACTGAAAAGAGCAAGAGCAGTCACTTCATGTTTACCGAAATTTCGTGCATAATCCATTTGCATGGAATAATAAAGCTTACGATAAGTAGCACCAGTATTCACGCTACCAGCCTGATGTTCCCAATAGATAGGATTGATAATAGCATCCAAACCGGTACCAAGCTCCGGTTGTTCCAAAATAATTTCTCCAGTATCAGGTCTAACCCACATACGCTGAGAATTATGATACATATCATTGACACCACGTTTATTTTCAACAAATGTATAGTCCATTGAGAAATTAGCTTTGAATTTCAGCCCTTTGGTAAGCATATGCAAATCTTGCTCAAGGATAAAATCTGAAGTCATCTTTGTAGTCGTACGTTTCTCCGACCCTGCTACAGCCAGTTTGTATACGGAGTTAGGCACATCGGCATCACGAGGTTGATACCATCCCCACATACCGTTAGAATAAATCGGACGCATGGCATCAGGAGCACTTTTATAGGCTGCTGCCCAAAAAGTTGCATCTTGGTCATTATAGTCCCATGGTACGGTACGCTGAGCATTCGATCCAAATAGATTGGTAGAAAACTTTGTAGTTTTAGTCAATTGGAAATCCAAATTACTACGCACATTAATACGATTATAGCCAAAGCCATAATCATAGCCACGACGGTTATCATATACTTTAAACAAGTCACCCTCACTTACAAAATCAGCCGCTGCAAAATAACTGACAATTTTTGTACCTCCGGAAACATTGACACTGGTATTGTAAGACATGGCTGTACTATTAAACAGTGCTTTTTCCCAATCAGTATTAGGATAACGATCCCATTCTTCCGCATTGGCAGGATGACGATACTTATCAATAATGGAAGTCGGAGTATAGTCATTCCAGCCATTAGGATTAAGACAAGCCTCGCGTTCAATAGAGTTATTCAACAGATAAAAAGTATCGTATGCATCATACTTCTCCGGTAGTTTGGATGCCACCTTTGCTGTTACATTAGCTTTGATTTGCACACTAGCTTTTCCTTCCTTACCACGTTTGGTAGTTATAAGAATTACACCATTGGCACCCTTCACACCATAAACAGCCGTAGCAGAGGCGTCTTTTAGCACTGAAATATTCTCTACAGACGAGATATCTACCGAACTCATCTCACGTTCAATACCATCCACCAATATTAAAGGTTCACTATTATTCCACGAGCTCTGTGTACGAATGATAATCTGAGGATCTTCTGCACCAGGCATACCAGAAGAAGCAGAAGTAATAACTCCCGGCAAAGACCCTGTCAATGCTGAACCAAGACTAGTTACACCACCGGCACGTTCCAGTGTCTTGCCACTTGTCTGCGTGATAGCACCTACCACTGACGCTTTCTTCTGTTGTCCGTAACCTACAACTACTACTTCTTCCAGTTGTTTGGTATCATCTTCCAACGTCACTTTTATCATCCCTTTGGAAGATACTTTCACTTCCTGTGGTTTCATTCCTACATACGAAACAATAAGGACGGACTTCTCACTGGGCACAGTCAACACAAAATTGCCATCTATATCTGAGATCGTACCTACTGAATTATTACCTTTTAAAGTTACCGAGGCTCCAATGATTGTCTCACCATTACTGTCAAGAACCGTTCCCCTCACCGTTATCCCTTTCTGTGCTGATGCTGTTACAAAACTAAACAACATAAGGAGAAACAGGTAAGGAATTTTTTGAATTTTCTTCGTTACATTTTTCATTACCATTAGTTTAAGATGTTAATTAACTACATTGTTTTCTAATCATCATTCTTTTTTTAATTGCATTAGCTATCATTATAAATATCACTCATAGTTACTAGTATTAGATTTATATAAAAAAAATAATTATTTGCAAGTAGCGTATAATCCAATTGTAGTACCGGTAAATCCACCAGCCGTTGTAGTAGAGAGATAACTGGGATCTACATCTTTACAAAGCAGTTTCCAGCTTTTTTCACCATCAATAGAATAATAGAAATCGTAACCAATTCCTTGAGATACTAATTTCAAATATACTTCATTTGTATCTGCGTCTATTTCATCTGAAGCCAATGTCTGTTCCTTTTCACCGATTTGTTTCAGAGAAATATTTTTATTCTCACCCACTTTATTCAAGCAGAAGAAATATTGATGTGTCTCATCTTTAAACAACAGCATTCCGGCTGTTTCCTTATCGTTAGAAGGATTGAACAACATACGTGTAGCACATTCAAATTTATGATGTTGTAACCGACGACAAACAAATGCCGGAGTTTTCTTTTCGGTAGCGCTAATATCTACACACTTCAAGGTCAGGTATCCGGGTGTTTCCGTCAACGAATATAAATCGGAAGCAGAAGCTCTCAAAGTCATCCAAGTCATATCAAGTACAGGAGAATCAAAGTTCGCTATTAACTCGAAGTTACCATAAGTAACTGTCGTATCGCGTTTCGCACCTTCACGTTTTACAATCATAGGTACTAAATCATCGCCTTGTGTCATGTACGGGAATCCATCTTCACTCCATTTCACCGGCATCATAAATGTTTCACGTCCCAAATTCTCAAACTGATTATTAATAGGGCGACAAGCCAGAAAAACAGCCCACCAATCTCCCTCTTTTGTTTGAATCAAGTCTGCATGACCAGCACAGGTTACCGAATTAGGACGGCCAGAATTCAAATGTCTTTGCGTCAGAATCGGATTGTTTTTCCATGGAAGAAATTTACCCATCGGAGAATCACCACGGAAAATCACTTCCGAATGCCAGTTACCCGTTCCACCTTCGGCGGACATCAAGAAATACTTTCCATTTATTTTATATAAATGAGGACCTTCTATCCAAATTGGTTTGTCTGCCGGTTGAGCTCCTTTGTTTACAAGAATCTTACGAGGACCGATCGTCTTATCTGTTTTCACATCAAACTCTTGTATGCGTATAGTACGGTGGCCGCTATATTCAGGTTTATTATCCGGAGCCTCATCATTATTAACAATATATGCCTTACCATCTTCATCAAAAAAGAAAGAAGGATCAATACCTCCGACCTCCGGCAACATGACGGGTTCCGACCATTCACCAAACGGGTCTTGCGTCTTAACAAAGAAATTTCCGGCTCCGACATTGGTTGTTACCATATAATATGTCTTGTTATACGGATTATAAGAAATAGCCGGAGCAAAAATACCGCCACTCACTTTCTGTCCTTCCATATTCACTAATTGCGAAGCACGGTTCAACACATGCCCTATCTGTTTCCAATTCACCAAGTCTTTGCTGTGAAAAATAGGAACACCGGGGAAATAAGTGAATGTAGATGTTACTAGGAAATAATCACCTTCTCCATTTGTACAAACACTAGGATCAGAATACCATCCCGGCAAAATAGGATTATAGAAATAGTCTTCATCTGACAGAGGATTGGAAATATAAAAATCATCATTTCCTTTATAAGAAAAATAGTCAAAGAGAGCCACAGATTTTCCAATAGCCGGTAATTGTTGTTCTTTCTTTGAGTTACATGACATCATTGTTATCCCCAACATAAATATGGAGAGCCGGACGATTGACATTAATTGTATTACCTGTGTATTCTTCATAATACCTCTTATTTTCTTTATAATCAAATATGAATTACTGATCTTTTTCTGCAAAGATATGCCAGCTTATAAAACTACAAACATAATTATGTTACGGGCTTCTTTTCCTAAATAACATCTTCATTTTCAATGTTACATCTATCTTTCCCCTTGTAGCACACCCAAATAATTACACTGATTATAAGCACATTACAATCTTATTTTTTTTGAATAAAAGCTATTCAAATTCCCAAGGTTCTTCGTCAAATTTGGTGGTAATCTCTTTTTTATTTCGACGGTTTCCCTCTTCTTCTTTCTTAATCCTATAAAAAGTTGTAGATATGTTTGCTTTTTAGTAACTTTAAAGACACCACATCATTAAGAGTTACAATGCAACAAGCCATATCTACAACGTACAAATATACATCAAAAAAAGAAAATACTCCTACAAATAGGGGATTATTCCATGATTTCAGATTCAGTCTTGGCTACGATAATCTGCAACAAGATGGTATCTCTGAAGCTGTTGGCTCATTGACGGTCTTTTTACATACGG
>NZ_JH114331.1:93292-245853 GCF_000157095.2 Bacteroides sp. D1 | reverse complement strand
AGAAAGTGGATTGAAAAAGCGAAGGCAACACGGAATATGGCACTGACGAACTTTGCATATGGTATTGAAAAAGACTGGGAGGCAGTACAGGCAGCTATTGATATCCCCTTTAATAACGGATTACTGGAGGGGACAGTGAATAAAATTAAAGCGGTAAAAAGGCAGATGTACAATAGGGCAGGAAGTAAACTACTGAGAGCCAAGATTCTTTATTCACAATAGAAGAAGTACCACCAAATTTGACGAAGAACCATTCCCAATAATCCAGATTGAAAAGTTTGTTTCCTTTCTCTCCTTTAAAGCAGAAATAAAGATCATGTACACCCTTTGCATTCTTTATCCGGCATGACATCTGTTTATATATATCCAGTCCTCCTGTCGGTGATATACTGACACTGCCTATTACCGGACCTTCAGTGCTGTCCAGACGAATTTCTATCATTCCGCCTTTTTCAACACAAGCTGCGCTTACACTGAATTTCTTTGCTCCCTTCTTGCCAAAGTCGGCACCACGCACACACAGATATTCATTATCATCAATATCGGTTATATACAAACCACCATTCTTATGATTTTCAGCTTTAAGACCATATCCCCAAGCCATCGTTTCAGCTTCCACTCTACGGTAAGGATTAAAGTTTTCAATCTGTTCCAGTTTCGTCTCCTGCCAATAAGGAACTTCCTTAATAGTTCCATCCGGATTATAATGCATTTTTGCAACAGATACCGAACGGCGTTCCTTATGATCCAAAGTCTCTAAATGAAGCAAATCATAATTTAGGCCAAATACATAAGAGCTACCTTTATAATCGATAATTCCAGGATGGTTCCCTCTACTCCGCTCTGTTGGACGCATAATATATCCTTTTGTACTCCATGGTCCGGTAGCTTTGTCGCTCATGGCATAGCCAATCCCTTCCGGACAACAAGTTGAAGCGAAAGCCATGTAATAATGCCCGTTCCGTTTATACACCCACGGACCTTCCTGGTAATGTTCCGGTTTATTTTCCACTTGTACAATTTCCCCCGAATATGAAATCATATCCTCATTCAGTTTCACATAATAAACATTCGGATTGCCCCAATACATATACGCTTGTCCGTCATCATCAATAAATACGGTCGGGTCAATGTCATACCAATGCTCCTTCTGCCAAACCAATGGTTTGTTCAATGGGTCTTTAAAAGGACCGTAAGGAGAGTCGGAGACCAATACGCCAATACCATTACCGTGAATCGGACAATACATATAAAATTTGCCATTACGTTCGATGACTTGTTCTGCCCAGGCACCGTTATCACGTTTCACCCAATCAAAACTCTTCAGAGAAGCGACCGCTCCATGATCGGTCCAATTGACCATATCGATGGAAGTATAAAGTAACCAGTCCAACATTTTAAATCCTTCGGCATCATCTTCATCATGAGTGGTGTAAAGGAAAACGGTATCATTATATACCATCGGAGCCGGATCAGCGGTATATTTTGTCTGGATAATAGGATTTTGTGCCGTTCCCGAAACAGCCATCATGACCAACAGGAGTGATACACCCCAAAAATTCAAGTTTTTCATATTCTATCAGTTTAAACAGTTATTTGGTTATTAATACTCCGCCATTGCAAGGAATAGATAGTTGCAATTCTTGATTCTTTCCTATTTCTATTTGTTTCACGCTACCCTGTAATGCCTTATCATCACTGAATAGTCTCACCTTTTCTCCATTGGAGAACATCGGCAAATTAACTTTAAGTTTCAGTGTTTCCTTCTGCGCATTTACTCCGGCAATATACCATTTGTCGCCATGACGACGGGCAAGAATAACGTATTTACCAGGATAACCATCAATGAAACGTACTTCGTCCCAAGTCGTTGGAACCTCTTTCATAAAATCAATTGCCCACGACGGAGCATCGGTCAGGTTATTCGGTGCCAGAGCAAAATGCTGTACCGGACTCTGAAATAGCACCGCCGTAGCTAGTGCGTAGACATCTGATGTCACCCGCCGGCTTCCCCGTGGAGCATTATCCGCATTATAATATTTGTTCAATGCACTACCTCCAAAATCCATGCTACCCACAGTGTTACGGATAAACGGATGCAGGGTGGCATTAAAAGCCTCATTATCACAGCTGCCTTGAGAGAAATGAAGATTTTCACTAGCCAATACAGCCTCACTCGATGCGAAGTTAGGATACATACGTTCCCAGCCACGAGGCAAAGTACATCCATGGAAAATAACTAAAAGACCGTACTCGTTTGCATCCGACAAGATATCCTCATACAACTGCATAGTCATTTGCTTGTCACCTCCGAAAAAGTCAACTTTTATTCCACGAATGCCAATGCTTTGCATCCATTTCATCTCCTTACGTCTGGCTATCGCATTATCCATAATGCCTCTCGGAGTTTGTGGTGCATCATTCCAATACCCATTCGAATTATACCACAAATAAAGAGCTACCCCTTTGTCCTTCCCATATTTAGCCAATTCTTCAATTTTATCATGCCCTATTTGCTTATCCCACAAAGCATCCACCAACACGGACTGATAGCCCATTGCTGCCGAAAAATCAATATACCGGAGTTGCTCTTTATAATTAGTACTTCCATCCATACCGATAATCCAGCTCCATGAACCCCGGCCATACGTATACTCTCCTTTTGCCGAATAAAGCGGTTTTACAACATCAAAAGGAACGGTTGTCTCCACTATTGGAGCCAAAGTCTTGCCCACAGTAATAGTACGCCAAGGCGTCTCGCCCGGCAACGCTATCCCCGGAGAAACCGTACCATTCCCATTTGCTTCACCTTCTTGCGGAAATCCAATGGTATACACCCCTTCTTTGTGTCCCAACAGACGGCTTGCGCAATATCCGCCATTTACTCCCGTTTCGGAAACAAGTGTCCAACCGTTATCTCCATTACGGAACAGACAGGGAAATGTATATCCTTCTCCCCAGCCATTTTTCCCTGCGACATCATCTGCCGTATAAGACGTCTCATAACTTGGAGAAGTACGGGCAAATCCTCCCATCGGTTTACTTTGCGGACAAAGGAAAGTGGTGGTTCCGTCAGGAAATACAAATCCTGTGACTTCTTGCTTAACCACGCAACTTAGTGTCTCACCTTGCGGATATATCTTATATTTAAAAGCAACATCGTTATTACTTATGCGGAATATAACATCATAAATTGTTTTCCCTTGTTGCGTAAACGAAAATACAGCTTCATTTGCCACATAACGAACCTTGCTCTTTTTAATAGAAGCCAGCTCGTATGTTTCATCTATTTTATTGGTTGAAACATTCTTCTCCAACGACATCCCCGATGAAAAATCTCCTATATTTGCAATCATCCCCAATGGAGATGGCTTCAAAAAAAGAACATTGTCATAACTAACAGAATAAGAGGGTCTTCCATCCATATCTGCGACTGTTACTACCAACTTTCCATCAGGACTTGCTATCTGTTTATTTTCTGCACTTGCAACGCTACTACCCAATAGCATAGCCATTACTATAAAAAACTTCATCATATTTCTACTTTTTAGATTCTTTTCTACTGACATAATCACACATTCTATTTACAATCAAAACTTTACAGAAATCGCTTTCCCATTATAATCGACGTTTTTTTGAGTCCCGTCCTGAAGAGTTACAGTAAATTTACGGTTCTTCAACATTCCCTCATACGTACCTTTTCTTGCCCCTATCGTCAATTTACGAGATACATTATTCCAAGAGATTGGAATTTCCGTATAAGCTCCTTTTTCGTAATTGTAATTATCAAATTCATCTTCATATAAAATGAAGTTTCCATTCGCACCCGCATACACCTTCAATTCAAGATGATCCCACGGTTTTTCAGTTGCATACTGAACTTGTGGACCGACAGGAATAATACTACCCGCTTTTACATACAATGGAATAACATCCAGTGTAGTCTCTTTGGTAATTTCCTTTCCGCCTTCATGTTTCTCGTTTGTCCAGAAGTCATACCATAGCGTTCCTGCCGGTAAGTATATGTTAGTAGATTTCGTTTCCATGAAATCCACAGCAACGTCAGTTTTTGTTTTTTTCGCTCCATCTCTGTTCCATCCTTCTTCTTCGGAGACTTTTACCACAGCTTCCGGTGTATATTGTGCATGAGCAATCGGAGCCACAAGGAGCGATTTTCCAAACATATATTCGTCATTGATATCCCACACCTTTCTGTCATCTACAAAATCCATCATCAAAGCGCGCATAAAACTCGATTGGCGATTGCTCACCTCCCAAGAAGTAGAATAAATATAAGGCAACAGAGAGTAACGCAAACCTATCATCTTCTCGATAGCATCATATACAGGCTCACCCTTCTTTCCGAACTTATAGATTTCCCTATAAACATCCGTCCCGTGCGAACGCATCATCGGATTGAACGTTCCAAACTGCAACCAACGCACATAAAGCTCCTGATACAATGGATTTTTCGAAGCACTATCATCATTCCAGCTTTTATTATAATGTCCTGCAAAAAAGCCACCAATATCACTATTCCAGTGAGGCATACCACACAAAGAAAAGTTTAATCCGGCAGGAATCTGATTTCTAAAACTCTCCCATGTGGAAGCGACATCACCACTCCATACATTTGCACCATAACGTTGTTGCCCCAAGAATCCCGAACGGGTTAAAATAAACACACGTTTGTCCGAAGTCATTGCACGCTGATGGTCGTAAACCCCTCCGACAGTCATCAACGGATAAGCATTGCGCACCTTACGGAACGAGCCCAGATAGGTTTTGGTATCCATATCCTCCGGCTTCCAATCCAGATGATCGGGTTCGGTAGAGTCCATCCACCAGGCATCCATTCCCAGCTTGAAAATTCCATCATTCAGATATTGCCAATAAATATCACGCGCTTCGGGATTGTAAGCATCATACACTCTTACACCGGAAGGATATTCCATGTTGGGGGGCCATGACTCCAATCCCGATTGCGGCCAGGTAGTGAAGTTAAACAACATTCCTTTTTTATCCAATTCTCTATAAGGCTTGGTCATCGGTCCGAATGACGACCAGATAGATATAGCCATGTGTGCGTTCATCGCATGGACATCCTCAATCATCTTTTGAGGATGATTGAAAGTCGGATTCTGGAAATCCATCGCATTCCACAAATAGTTATGCCCCCAATATTGCCAATCCTGAATAATACCATCCAAGGGAACACCCAATTCACGATATTTACGAACAACGTCTACCACTTCCTCCTGGCTCTTATATCTTTCTTTACTTTGCCAGTAACCATAAGTCCATAAAGGAAACATCGGTGCTTGCCCGGTCAGGCTGCGTACCTGTGCTATAACACCGTCGGCATTTTTCCCATACATGAAGTAATAATCCACACAGTCACCTACTTCAGAACGGAAAGATGTTTCAACTTCGTTATCCGTAAAAAGAGTCGGCGAATAGTTATCCCAAAACACACCATATCCTTTAGTAGACTGGAAGAAAGGTGACACATCTTCAACATTTCCCTGTATCAGATTTTTAGTCATGTTCCGCTGAATCATCTTTCCATTTTGCAATTGTCCCAAACCATAAATGGCTTCCTCCTTATCTAATACAAAAGGTTGATAAACCTGATAAGTTTTTGTCCCGGCATCATCGAAATCGATAAACTGCATACCGGATTTCTCTGCCAATAATGATTTGCCATCCTTTGAGAAATAAGAAACAATTCCCGTCCCGGTGTCCACACTGACACTTAGTTCACTGGTGTTCAATACAATCTTATTATCTTGTATATCAGCTTTGAAACTCACCTTTTCAGGTTTGGCAATTACAGAAAGACTCTGTTTTTCATAGGCAACACCTTCCGGTGACTTTATTACTCTCGCCACAGCAGGCGCAAAAAATTGTACTTCTATATCCACTGCATTTACAGTGGTTTTGATGCCGGACGATGTTTTCTGATAGTTCTGTGCGAATAAGATATTTGTGCTGAAGCATAAACATATACCCCAAAATAGATGATGTATTTTCATAATTATAGAATAATAAGGTTTCTAATTAATTACCAACAGATGTTGCATACAGTCCAATCATTGCTCCTGTAAAGCCACCAGCCTCATTAGTAGAAAGAATATCGCCGGAAACGGTTCCTCCTAAATTTAGGAAACCCTTGCCATCAATCGAATAATTAAAACGATAATCATCTCCATTAGCTGTTACTTGCAGTGTCACAGGTTTCTCTGTTTCTATCTTCACCTCACCTAGGACACTCGCTTGTCCTTTTTCGGTTCTTTGCAGTATCAGGTAATAGTCCTTTCCCTTTTTAGTGATACCGAAAACATAGTGATATCTTTCATTCTGATAACATGTTATACCGGCAAAATCTTTCTCATTTTTCGGTTTGTACTCCATGGTTGCTGCTGCTGTAAATTGATTATGCTGCTGACGGTAGAACAAAGTAGAAGTAGGTTTCACTTCATTAATATTTGAGGTAAAAGGGATGATCCGCAACCCTTTATCGGTCATATCAACGAATTCTTCACGAGGCCCTCTAAGACCAATCCATCTTAAGTCTAATGTTTTATCGGAGAAATCATCCTTAAAGACAAAGTTGCCACTAGGCAAATAACCGTTTTTCCCTGTTTGGTTCTCTACTCCCGAAGGCATCTTCAATGTAGGTTTCATAGGGATAAGCCCATTTTCGAAAACAGGAAATGTTCCGCTCCAGTCCACCGGAAGAATAAAAGTTTCGCGTCCGGTATTCACTCTGTTCTTCTCATTAGGGCGTATTCCCAAAAATACACCATAATATTTTCCGTCGGGTCCCTCCACTAAGTCTGCATGACCAGCCCAGTCTACTTTATTCGCCCGGTTTGCAGGAAAATAACGTTGAGTTAAAATAGGATTATTATTTGCCGGAAGATAAGGTCCTTTCGGATGATCACTTACAAAAATGACTTCGCTATGCCAGCCTCCGGTTCCTCCTTCGGCACACATTAAATAATAACGTCCATCTTTCTTATAGATATGAGGAGCTTCAATCCATATCGGTTTTTCTTCTATATTGACGCCACCGTTTACGATGATCCGGTCCGTTCCCGGAACCACTTTATCATTCTCCACATCATAATCCCATATTTTTATGACACGGTGTCCCGAGTAACGCTCATTTGCTTTAGCAGGAGCATCATTATGTACCACGTATGCCTTGCCATTATCATCAAAGAAAAGAGAAGGATCAATGCCTTCAAATTGAAGTTTGACCGGATCACTCCAGCCATTCTCCGGATTCTTTGTCTTTACCACCATATTTCCAAAGCCACCGGAAAATTGAGTGGTTATCATATAAAACGTATCATTATTGGGATTATATCTTATAGCAGGAGCATATACACCAGCACTAATACCACAATCTTCAACCTTTAATTGTGACGTTCTGTCCAGCACATGACCGATTTGTTTCCAGTTGACCAGATCATTAGAATGGAAAATAGGCACCCCGGGAAACATAGCAAAAGATGAGCACACTAAATAATAATCATTCCCTTTCCGCGTTATACTCGGATCGGGATAGCAACCCTGCAAAATAGGATTATAGAACTCACCCGGCTTTAAAGGATTGTTTTGATAAATAGCATCCTCCCCCTGATAAATAAATTGCGTAAAGACAGGAGCATTTTTTGTTATTTTACCCTTGCCACTCACCTCCATATTAAAAAACAGCATAAAAAATACGACAAGACCCACGGATTGCCAGCCCGACAAAATCAATTTTAATGTTCTCATATTATCACTTTTTATTTTCTATAATTTTCTGTTCCATAGTAGTGTTTGCAAATGTATCGATTCGGTTTTATCATATATGTACAATCATGATACAGGCATCTATATACAGGTTACATTTATCACAGACGTGTAACATGATTCTTTTCTGATGTAACAAGAGGCTATAAAACAAAGAGAATGTATCACTATAGGTTTGTGACACATTCTCTCTGTTTGTTGTTCAGACTAGCCTAAACGTAAGTTCAATTATGACATTCCCTAAAAAGGAACACAAATTAATACAGCTCTTTTCTTAAATCAAAAAATATAAAACAATTAGTATAGGCATAATTATTAACCAATATATTAAACGCCTCATTCTACACTTTATAAAAGGGAATTCACCAATAAGTTGTAATATAGCAAAGCCCCCCATACCAATTATATACGATAACCGATAATTGTGATTTAGCGGATTTAAGCCGTAAACAAGCGCAAATGAAACGGATAGAATAACAACGATTATTATTAAAAATATTTCTTTGATCTTATGCTTAATTTTATCATCCATAAATTATTGTACATGCACAGTTACTGACTTCAATTGATTCTGTTCGGAAGTACCTCCATACAGCAATTCATAAGTATCTGCCACCGGATGCATGGTATTAGTCGCCTCATCAAACCATTCGAAACTCTCATGTGTAAGAGAAATAGCTACTGATTCAGTTTTCCCTGCCGGAATATGAACGCGTTTGAAAGCACGCAAGGTATAACGGGGACCTTCCTTATCACCCGGACGTCTCAAATAAACCTGAACCACCTCTTCTCCATCACGTTGCCCGACATTGCTTACCGGAATAGTCAATACTACATTTTCACCTTTCGCGATTGTATTCTTGCTCAATTTAGCTTCTCCATAAGTAAACGTAGTATAACTCAACCCATGACCGAATGGGAAAAGTGGTTGCTGTTGCATATATCGATAGGTACGCCCCTTCATGGAATAGTCTTCAAAGTCCGGCAATTGATTCACATCCTTATAGAAAGTGACCGGCAGGCGTCCACCGGGATTATACTCTCCCCAAAGGGCATCAACGATAGCTGTACCACCCGCCTGTCCCGGATACCATGCTTGCAGAATCGCTTCACAAGTAGTCGTTTCGGGCACTAGTCCGATAGCTGAACCGGAATAATTGATAAAGACAACCTTTTTACCAGCCTTCTTCAAAGCTTTCAACAAATCACGTTGAACGTCCGGAAGTTCAATATCCGTACGGTCACCACCCTTAAATCCGGGAACTTCTACCGGCATTTCCTCACCTTCCAGACTTGGAGAAATTCCACCTGCAAAAAGAATCACATCAGCATCCATTACTTTCTTCACTGCGAGGTTCAAGTCAATCCCTACCTCTTTGCCCAAATCAAAATCAAGTGTAGCCCTTTCATTCCGTTGTTTGAATAAAATCTCGATATGATACTCTTTTCCAGCTTTCGCCTGTAACGTATAGAGGTTCGTCGGATTCTTAACATATATTTTCCGAGCCACTTGCTCACTATCTATAATAAGAGTCACTTCACCATCCAGTTGGAAACGGAAAGCAACATCACCCGACTGCGAAGGACGAAAGACAGATTCATAACGAGCCGAGAAATTAGTGATTTCCACACCGGGCGCAAATGTAGTAGCCCCTGTTGTCGCAAAATGGAACGGAGTGGAAATCTGATCGGTAGCAACCACTTCCCCTTCACGATCACGATTATTCCAATATTCTGCCAAGAAACCGGGTTTACCATTTATGCTACATTCATCAAACAGGCTTTGGAGTGTCTTTCCGTCCACACGGTCACAACCCGGTTCGTATATGATTTGTCCTTCCGGTAGTTTGGCACGGACAGCTTCCAATAAGGTAACCGTATGTGCCGGAATACCGTTATAATTTCCCCACTGCATCACGGAGTCATTGGCATTAGGTCCCATAACAGCTACTTTCAGATGGGTATTCAGAGGCAAGATGTTGTTTTTATTCTGCAAGAGCACCAATGATTCACGGGCCATACGCAAAGCCAATGCCTGATGTTCCTTACTATTCAAGACAGAGGTTGGAATTTCCGACCAAGCCGATTGTTCGTCCATTTCTCCCAGTTCAAAACGTGCCGTCAACAAACGTTTCAATGAAATATCTATTTCTTTTTCGTCAATCAAACCGGCTTTTACAGCATCCGCCAGTGAAGCATATTCACTTCCACATTCAAGGTCTGTACCTGCCCGCACGGCACCAGCCGAAGCGTGTTCCTTATCCGGATGAGTCCCATGCGTTCCCGGTCTATAGAAATCGGAGATCGCTCCACAGTCAGAGACTACAATGCCTTTGTATCCCCATTCATCCCGCAATATTTGCATCAACAGGCGATTGCTGCCACAACAAGGCTCTCCCTCAAAACGATTGTAGGCACACATCACTTCCTTTACATGTGCTTTCTGTACCAAATCTTTAAAAGCAGGCAGATAGGTTTCCCATAAATCCCGGGGATCTATATTCTCCGCATCAAAACTATGCCGGTTCCACTCCGGTCCTGAATGAACGGCAAAGTGCTTGGCACATGCGTGCAGCTTATCATATCTGGCATCTTCCGGTCCTTGCAAACCACGGACTACAGCCATTCCCATTTGTCCTGTCAGATAAGGGTCTTCACCGTATGTTTCCTGACCGCGTCCCCAACGAGGGTCACGGAATATATTGACATTCGGTGTCCAGAATGTTAATCCCTGATAGCGTTTCAGCACGCCGCTTTCACCGAAAATACGCGATTTTACGCGAGCCTCATCGGAAGTGGCATTGAACACTTCATATAATAATGAATCATTAAAAGAAGCTCCCATACCGATAGACTGGGGAAAAACAGTAGCCAATCCGGCACGTCCCACACCGTGCAACGCCTCATTCCACCACTCATATTCTTTAATTCCCAGTCGAGGGATAGCAGGTGACGCATTTTGCATTAATGATACTTTTTCTTCCAAAGTCAACCGGGGCAACAAATCCTCCGCCCGTTGTTCCGCCGTTAAAGAAGTGTCCTGGTAAGGCAGCAATTGCTTACATGCCGAAAACGATAACACCAAACAAACACCCATAATCGGTATCCAACCTCTTTTCATAATATTATACTTATTAGTTATGATTAATTTAGAAACAAAAATAACCTATTTTCCAATAAAACAATGTTTCATTGGTTACAAATACATATTTGTGTGTTACATTGACGCATCACAGAACGAATAATCAAAAGAGTCCACATCCACATAACCGCCCACGGAACGTGTAGCATAGTTAAATATGGCAAACTTACTACCCATGAACATACGGGTGTAGTCAAACTTCATCTTAATAGGCAGACCGACAGGTAGCCATGTTTTCCCATCAAGACTATAAGAAAAACGAGCCTCATCCCGTCCATTGGTAAAGTCACCTTCCACACGCAAATAGACAAGCTCTTTGTTAAGAGGTATACGGGCTTGTTCGGTCATATTCACACGGCTAATGGCACGCTTCGTTTTCTCAAATACGCTTTTCTGTTCACTCATCACAAGAGACAGTTTATTTCCGTTCTTTTCAATCGTAAGCACACCGCTGTCACCATTAAAAGCCGATAATCCTGCACGGTCACCATCTTTCATCCCCCCCAGAGAGAGACTGACAGTGCCCATACATTTCGGTCCTACCATACGTTGAGTCAACGTATTGGGAGCAACAAACAGGTTATCTACCACACGGGAGGTTTTCAAACGCAGAAATCCGGGACGGTCGGTAAGGCTCCATGCCTGATCGACGGGGTTATGATTCCACTGCCAATAGAGGGAAAGCCCGGAAGCGGAAAAATCATCCGAACCGCAGATACCATCCATTGACATATACGATAAAGTGGTATCATTCGGAATGTGCCCATCCTTGTCTCCCAGCATAGGCCAACCATCTTCCGTCCATGTACAAGGCATAAGACACGGCACACGCCCTACGCCACCACGATCCTGAAAAATCAGTCCGTACCATTCACCGTTTTTCCCGTCTACGATGCATCCCTGACCAACACCGCCATGCCCGTCGAACTCTGTTTCAAGAATGACACGCTTTTCGTAAGGTCCGGTAATCTTATCGGCACGATAACATACTTCACGACGCAGACGGCCGGGAATACTCCAATCCATAGAAATCATCAGCAAGTAATATTTTCCATTATGCTTGATGACAGAACTACCTTCCAACAGACCTTGTTCGTCAGCATCCCGTTCAAATATTTGCTGATTGATGCCACCGGGAAGTACATCGGTCAAATCAGGTTTCAACTCCGTAAGCTGTCCCGTACTGTGAAAGAGATACACCCGCCCGTCATCATCAAACAGAAGCGAACCGTCATGGAAATGCGGGGGGCGCGAAAGAAGTTTCCAGGGACCGGCCGGATCTGTCGCAGTATAGACAAACCCACGTCCGGGCGCACCATTGGCTGTAAACCATACATAGAATTTACCGTCATGATAGCGGATAGATGATGCCCATTGTCCTTGCCCGTAAGCAGTACCTTCGAGCAGATCATAACGGGGACCATCGTCAATGCGGGGAAATACGTAGCTGATAGTTTCCCAATGTTTCATGTCCGGCGAACGCATGATAGGCGCTCCCGGCATCAGGTGCATAGTAGTAGAAACCATGTAAAAGTAATCGCCTGCGCGACACACCGACATATCGGGAACGTCAGCATAAAGAATAGGATTACGGTATTGTGCTCCGGCTGATAGCGGGAAGAACAATGTAAAAAGAATACACAGCAGAATAGTGTTGATTTTTGTTTTCAGCATAATCATCGTTTTTTTATTAACTGGCTACATTATCTATTATTTGAAAGCTAATTATTTAAAATGTTCCTTGTTATCTTCCACATCACAAAAATAGAAAATGCAAACAGATATATTGACCAAAGTATGCTACATGATTTCTTTGTGATGCTACATATCGAATGAAGAATGTTACATCTATATTTACTCATGTTACATCACCCTATCTCCCAAAGAGAGGAGACTGTATTCAGCCTCCTCTCACTTATTACATACCCGAAACAACAGGCATCAACAACTATTCTTATTACAAGAACTTATCAGAACTCAACCAGTATACGGAACACCTTTCCCGGATTCGCCGTCCATTCTTGCATAGCTTCCAAAGCCCCTTCCGGTTTTGCTATCCTCGAAATCAGTTCTTCCACCGGACAATTCCCTTCTTTCATATAATTAATAACCGCACGGAAATCTGCCGGCAACGCATTTCTGGAACCACGAATATCCAGTTCTTTCTGAACGAAATATTTCGTTTGGAAAGCTACTTCACTCTTGGCATAACCGATGCAAACCACACGTCCTGTAAAACCGACTTCATCCACCGCCATCACATAAGTGACCGGACTGCCGACAGCTTCAATCACCACATCGGCACCGAAGCCCTCCGTTACCTGTTGCATCCGTTCGTGTACATTTTCTGTCTTGGAGTTAATCACATAAGAAGCACCTACCCTTTTCGCCAGTTCCAGTTTCTCGTCATCCAGATCGACAGCAATAACCGTTGCCCCTCTCAAAGCAGCACGTACAATGGCACCGATACCAATCATACCGCAGCCAATAACCATCACATATTCATTATCGATCACCTGCGCACGAGATACCGCATGGAATCCGACACTCATCGGCTCAATCAACGCACAATCGCGAGGAGAGATATTACCTGCCGGAATAATCTTTGTCCAAGGCAATACGGCATATTCGCACATCACTCCATTGCGTTGCACTCCTAACGTTTCATTATGCTCACAAGCATTGACACGACCATTACGACAAGAAGCACATTTACCACAATTGGTGTATGGATTCAATGTCACGTTCATCCCTTTTTCGAAGCCAGCCGGAACATTCGGACCAATCTCCTCAATCACCGCTCCTACCTCATGTCCCGGGATTACCGGTAACTTCACCATTGGGTTACGTCCTAAAAAGGTATTCAGGTCGGAGCCACAGAAACCCACATACTTGATTCTTACTAATACTTCACCGGCACCAACGGTCGGTTTTTCCAGTTCAACCACCTTCATTTCGGAGGGATTGACAATTTGAACTGCTTTCATTGGATATGTTTGATAAATAAATTTATTAATCGATTACTTTATAACCTTTCCAGCCGTAATATGCACAGAAGACAAAACAAATCATCGGTACACAATAGGCCATATAATAGATATGCTCATTGGCATGCATGAAATAAGCCGTCAACTGTGGCAGGCAGGCATTGCCGACAATAGCCATTACCAGAAATGCCGAACCGCTCTTTGTCTGATTCCCCAGTCCTTTTAGCGCCAATGAGAACTGCGTGGGATACATTATAGACATAAAGAAAGAGATAGCCAACATTGCGTATAACCCGATCATACCTCCCCATATCATCACTGCCCCGCACAAAAGAATATTCATCAAGGCGTAAACCAGTAGCATATCCTGTGGACGGAATTTCACCATCAATCCGGTACCGATCCAACGCCCCAAAAGAAATGCAAGCATATACAATCCGAAGAAGGTAGTCGCCGTATCTTCCGGCAATCCGGCATAAGTACAACAGTAAACCAGGAACAAACTGTTTATCGCCGTCTGTCCGCCGTTATAGAAGAATTGCGCAATCACTCCCCACCGCAAATGTGAGTGCTTCAATACACCGAAGTCTATCAGTTTTTCTTTCTGGCTGCCCTCTTTCGTTTTACCCGAAGAAGTCGTTTTATCGGAAGAAGCCGTTTCTCCTTCGTCCCCAATCTTTGGCAATTTTGAAAAGATGAAGACAACAGCTATGGCAATCAACAGTATAGCCAATATCAGATAAGGGAGTTTCATGGCATCCGTTTCCAATTGGATATAGGCCTGCCAGCCTCCCGGATAATCTACAGGAAGGGTCTCTCGCGTGTAATGAGTTCCGCTAAGGATGAGCTTACTCAAAAACATGGCAGCGATAAAAGCTCCGAGTCCATTGAAAGACTGCGCCAGATTCAATCGGCGGGGAGCTGTTTCGGGGGCTCCTAAAACCGTCACATACGGATTGGCAGCTGTCTCCAGAAAGCACATTCCCGTAGCGATAATAAAGAAGATACAGAGGTAAGCCCAATATTCTTTTAAAATGGCGGCAGGAAAGAAAAGCAGGCCTCCGATTGCTGCTAATACCAGTCCGAAAATAATTCCCGCCTTATAGCTGTAACGTTTCATAAACATCGCTATGGGGATGGGGAAAATAAAATAAGCCAACCAGTAGGCAGTCTCGGTAAAGGAGGCTTCAAAGGTATTCAGTTCACATGTCTTCATCAATTGCCGGATCATCGTGGGAAGCAGATTGCTGCTTATCGCCCACAGAAAGAAAAGGCAGAAAACTAACGCTAAAGGTATTGTATATGTATTCTTTTTCATGGTATAAATCTAGTTTTACAATAAGGATGTTTTCTCTATCATTCGGACATGTTCTTGATGTAAGGAAGTACGGGGAGATCCGTGAATCCATAGAAGTTCCGGGCATTTTCTCCCAAAAAGAGTCTTTTGTCCTCTTCCGTCAACTCGGAAGACTTCACCACAAAATCGTATGACATCTTGTAGGTGATTGCTGTAATGGTGCGCGGATAGTCCGATCCCCACATCAGTTTCTCCATGCCAACTAAATCCGCCGCTTCCCGAATGGCTTTCACTGCTCCTTTGAAAGGATAAAATTCATCATTGAAAAGCCAGGTGATTCCGCCGGATTCAATCATCACATTGGGATGACGTGCCAGGCGGATTTGTTCTTTCCAGTCCGGACGTGTCACCATTCCGAAGTGCCCGACAGCTATTTTTAGGCGGGGACATTCCTGAATAATCTCTTCCACTTCGGGAACCTGTGTTGCTCCGTCAGCCAAATCGATGGAGAGCATGACATTCCGTTCTTCCATAGAATGAAACATCTGCATCATTTCCTCATTATTCAGCATTACCCGTCCCTCTTTTAACAACAAGCGTTGGGCAGGTATTTTTATAGCCTTAAAACCTTTGGCTATAAGCTCTTTCGCCTGCTCCAGAAATCCAGGTTTGCGGAACTCACACATTCCGCAAACAAAGAAACGGTTGGGATAATGGGAAACGACTTCCGACAAATAATCATTCTGAATACCGTCAATAAACTCTTGGGTAATGACAGCCGCAGCCACTTGCGCATAGTCCATATTCGAAAGAAAAACTTCCGCGCTATTCACTCCGTCTATCATAAAGGGCGGAACCATTTGCCGGATTTCTCCCATAAATTCCGAACGGCCATTTTCCAAAGTCCGGATAGGCAATCCGTCCACAACAGTATCCTGCCGTAACCACAGATGGGCGTGCGCATCAATAATTGTATAGTCCATACGAATGACGCTGTTTTATGAGTTTGCCCAACTTACACGTTTCTGCTCTCCGATAATCTCCTGCACTTCCCGAACGAGTTCCCAGTCAATAGGTTCTTCGATGAAAGCGATGTTCTTTTTCACATTCTCCGGATTAGTTGTACTAAATAAAGTCGTTGCTATACGAGGATTGCTGACGGAGAACTGCATAGCCAGTTTCTCAATCGGATAATTCTTAGCTTTGCAATGTTCCATTGCTTTACGGCAAGCCTCTACCAAGGGTTTGGGAGCCGGATGCCAGGCAGGAACACCACGTTCACTCAACAGTCCCATTGAAAGCGGAGAAGCATTAATCACGCCGATTTCTTTGGATTCGAAGTAATCCAGGAAGTCTGCTAATTTATCATCACACAGGCAATAATGGCAGAAGCTAAGCACAGATTCAATCGTACCGCTTGGTGAATGGTCAATTACCCATTTCAGGTTCTCGAGTTGCAAGTCGGTAATTCCAACGTGTCCTACCACTCCTTTTTCACGCAACTCAACCAAAGCAGGCAGAGTCTCATTAACTACCTGATTCAAATCGGCAAATTCAACATCGTGTACATTTATCAGATCGATAAAATCTATATTCAAACGTTCCATGCTCTCATACACACTTTCTGTCGCACGTTTTGCAGAGTAATCCCACAGATTTACTCCATCTTTTCCATAACGTCCCACTTTGGTAGAAAGGTAATAACGGTCGCGAGGAAGATCTTTAAGTGCCTTTCCTAAAACAGTTTCCGCTTTATAATGTCCGTAATAAGGAGACACATCGATAAAGTTCATTCCTGCCTCAACAGCGGTAAACACAGCCTGAATGCCTTCTTTTTCTTTCAAATCATGGAAAACTCCTCCTAAAGAAGAAGCTCCAAAACTAAGAGATGATACTTTCATCCCTGTCTTTCCGATTTCATGGTATTGCATACTTTTAGGTTTTAAATCATTTTGTATGCGACAAAAATAGGTCAGTAATAGTTTCAGTGCAGCAGAGAGCGGTCGAAAAACCAACGTAACGGTTTACGTAAAAAATATTGCTTCAGATGCTTTTAATTTTCCGGGAATGTGCTTTCTTTGTAAAAAGAATCTAAGTTGCAGACTTTCAAATGGAAAACCGGAAACATACTTCACTCAAAGATCTCGCCCAAGCATTGGGGGTATCAATTCCTACTGTATCCAGGGCACTAAAAGATAGTCCGGAAATCAGCCGTGAACTTTGTGCTAAAGCAAAGGCACTGGCTAAAGAGATGAACTATCGTCCCAATCCTTTTGCCATGAGCCTACGGAAAAATGCGCCACGTATCATCGGAGTGATCGTTCCGGATATTGTCACTCATTTCTTTGCATCAATTCTGAATGGAATAGAGAATATGGCTATTGCCAACGGATATTTCGTGATTATCACGACCTCGTATGAGTCTTACGAGCACGAAAAAAGAAACATTGAGAATCTGGTCAATATGCGCGTGGAAGGTATCATCGCCTGTCTGTCTCAAGAAACAACCGATTTCTCCCACATCTCCGCCTTGAAAGACATTAATATGCCACTTATCCTGTTCGACCGTGTTTGCCTGACGGATCAATTTTCTTCGGTGATAGCAGATGGGGCCCAATCTGCACAGATAGCTACACAGCATCTTCTGGATAATGGAAGTAAGCGGGTAGCTTTTATCGGTGGAGCCAATCATCTGGATATTGTAAAGAGAAGAAAACATGGTTATCTGGAAGCCTTGCGTGAGAATCGTATTCCCATCGAAAAAGAGCTGGTAGTCTGCCGGAAGATTGATTATGAGGAAGGCAAGATTGCCACAGAAACTTTACTGTCACTTCCACAGCCTCCGGATGCTATTCTTGCCATGAATGACACATTGGCTTTCGCAGCAATGGAAGTTATCAAAAACCATGGCCTCCGGATTCCGAATGATGTGGCAATCATCGGGTATACAGACGAGCAGCATGCTAATTATGTGGAACCGAAATTATCAGCAGTATCACATCAGACCTATAAAATGGGAGAAACTGCCTGCCAACTACTTATCGATCAGATAAAAGGAGATAAGACTATCAAGCAGGTGACGATTCCGACACATTTGCAGATTAGGGAGAGTAGTATAAAAAAAACAAAAATGTAATCTTCTGTAATTTAAGCAAGGAGGAACAAAACAAAAGGAATAATTCCTTATATACTTTTAGAAAAACGATATTGCATAATCTCTAAGAAGGCAACTCGGTTATTATTATGAAAAAATATAGGTGTTGCATCGTTTAGACCCAACACCTATATTCATATTTATTATATTGTTATAAGATTATCTCTCTACAATCTTCTCTAACCTAACATTATATACTAATGCAGAATAAGCTTGCAGGTTACCATCATTGGTGCTTGAACCATATCCACTTTGATAAGGAATATACAAAGTCCAAAAATCACCAACTTTCATATACATCAGCGTATAAGACCAACCGGAAATAACACCATTCAATGTAAAATTTGTCGGAGAATCAAACTCTGTTGGCTCTGTTCCTGTATAAGTCTGTTGAACTACATCTCCATTGAAATAAGACATACGATAATGTGCACTTACTGTAGAAGTATATTTAGGAGATTCTGTTCCTTCCCCTTTTTTTATCTTCTTTACATATATAGTCTGACTATTCGTCGGATCTGGAAAAGCATGAAGTTTCTCCGGATCATCATTAGCTAAAGCTTGATTTTCAGGACTATTATACACACTGGCGATCGAGTCTATAAAAGCCACACTACGTGCCTGCCAATTATCGTAACGGCTAGTCTCTTCCGTCTCACTGCAAGCAGTGAATGCAAGAGCCAACAATACTAAGGAGAATAAATAGATCTTTTTACTCATTCGTTAAAGGTTTATTGTAAAGTTTTCAATAGAGAAGTGATGCTTACTCTGTCTGCGATGATGTTATTCAGTTCAGAGATAGCTACACGCTCTTGTTGCATGGTATCGCGATTACGCAATGTCACGCAGTTATCTTCTAATGTCTGATGATCGACTGTTACACAGTACGGAGTACCAATAGCATCCTGACGGCGATAACGCTTACCGATGCTATCCTTTTCGTCATATTGGCAATGGAAGTGGAACTTCAGGCTGTCAATAACCTCACGGGCTTTTTCAGGCAGGCCGTCTTTCTTTACCAACGGCATAACTGCCAGTTTCACCGGAGCCAAAGCTGCAGGTAATTTCAGAACCACACGGCTTTCACCATTCTCCAATTGCTCTTCGCAATAAGATGCGCTCATGATGCTAAGGAACATACGGTCAACACCGATAGAAGTTTCGATTACGTACGGAGTATAAGACTCGTTCAGTTCCGGATCGAAGTATTTGATGCTCTTGCCGGAGAACTTCTCATGTTGAGACAAGTCGAAGTTAGTACGAGAGTGGATACCTTCCACTTCTTTGAATCCGAACGGCATCAGGAATTCGATATCAGTAGCGGCATTTGCGTAATGAGCCAGTTTATCGTGATCGTGATAACGATAGCTTGCATCGCCGAATCCAAGAGCTTTATGCCATTTCAGACGGATTTCTTTCCATTTCTTGAACCAGTCAAGTTCAGTTCCCGGTTTTACAAAGAACTGCATTTCCATCTGTTCGAACTCACGCATACGGAAGATGAACTGACGGGCAACGATCTCGTTACGGAAAGCCTTACCAATCTGTGCGATACCGAAAGGAACTTTCATACGACCCGTCTTCTGTACATTGAGGTAGTTTACAAAAATCCCCTGTGCAGTTTCCGGACGAAGATAAATCTTCATGGCTCCTTCGGAAGTAGAACCCATTTCAGTAGAGAACATCAGATTAAACTGACGAACTTCTGTCCAGTTCTTTGTACCGGAGATCGGGCATACGATTTCTTCATCAATAATGATCTGACGCAATTCTTCCAGATTACCGTCGTTCAGAGCTTTAGCAAAGCGAGTGTGAAGTGCGTCACGTTTTGCCTGATGCTCCAATACACGTCCGTTGGTAGAACGGAATTGAGCCTCATCAAAAGATTCGCCGAATCTCTTGGCAGCTTTCGCTACTTCTTTATTGATTTTATCGTCATACTTAGCCAGCTGATCTTCGATCAACACGTCAGCACGATAACGTTTCTTAGAGTCTTTATTGTCAATCAAAGGGTCATTGAATGCGTCTACGTGTCCGGAAGCCTTCCAGATAGTAGGATGCATAAAGATGGCAGAGTCGATACCGACAATGTTCTCGTGCAACAGCACCATGCTGTCCCACCAGTATTTCTTGATGTTATTTTTCAATTCAACGCCCATCTGACCGTAGTCATACACAGCGCCTAGTCCGTCGTAGATATCGCTCGAAGGGAATACGAAACCATACTCTTTGCAATGCGATACAAGCTTCTTAAAAACGTCTTCTTGTGCCATTTTCTTTTCTATATCTATTAATTTGAATTTGCTTTTTTCGTAAAAAGTGCCACAAAGATAGGGATTTATCTCATAAATAAGACAGGGAGGGTATTAATTTATCTTATTCCTGAACTTCTTCCTCGATTTCCGGTGCCACCATACGGTCATATTCTTCCCGCTCCTGCTCCCGGTCCGCTTTCTTCATTTCTTTGGTCAGCATCTCCTCGGGCATATACAGATTAAAAGGAATACGCATGCATTTCATTTTTTTCACTTCCCGGCTAAATTCAGGACAAGCCACGAAATAGACACGTGAAACGGACACTTTTCCCGGAGTTACCTGTTCGGGGCGTTCAAATCCCGGACTGGTCAGTGACGTATGAAATGTGCCAAGTCCTTCGATAGTAACCGGCTGTCCGATAGACAACAGACTACGGATAGCATCAACCATTTCCGTCAATATACCATCTATCTGCCCGCGATGAAATCCACTCCGTTTTTCCATGTACTCGGCAAATTCTCTATTCCGAATCGGATCTATCAGTTTTTTGGGTACACCATACCATAATTCTTTTCTTTCTCCCGATGTTAAATCGGCTTTTTTTCTCACTACATAAGGCACTGCCATCGTTTATACTCCTTTCTTTTTTCGTTTATACTCGCGTTCTATCTGACACCCGGGTGTCAACACCATTGAGACCCGGGTGTCAAGCATACCAACACCCGGGTGTCAGTGCTCATGAGACCCGGGTGTCAGATAAGTGTTGGCTGCAACAAAATTAAGTCTTTATTGCGAGAGAACAAAAGAATTCTTCTATATTTGTGCATCCCTACATTATACTAAAGAAAAACATAGAACTATGATTAAGATTCTTCTATTGATAGACTATTCAAGCGAATTTGACAGGAAACTGCTACGGGGACTTGTCCAATACTCCAAAGAAAACGGTCCCTGGCTCTTTTACCGGCTGCCTTCTTATTATAGCACAATGCATGGCGAACAAGGCATTTTGAAATGGGCGAAAGAATGGAAAGCCGACGCCATTATCGGCCAGTGGAACAACGACACGATCGATTTGCAGAAGGAGCTGAATATTCCGGTAGTACTACAAAACTACCATCACCGGAGCGTCACTTACTCTAATCTGACAGGTGATTATAAAGGTACGGGAAGAATGGCAGCCCAGTTTTTTGCCAAAAGAATGTTTCGCAATTTTGCTTATTTCGGTGTTAAAGGAGTTGTTTGGTCTGACGAACGCTGCGAAGGTTATCGGCAGGAGGTAAAACGTATCGGAGGCGAATTTTTCAGTTTCGAATCGGATAAGCAGGAAGACGAGATAAGAATGGAAGTAAGCCAATGGTTGCAGCAACTCCCAAAGCCAGTCGCTCTATTTTGTTGTGATGATGCGCACGCCCTGTTCATTTCTGAAACTTGCAAAATGACGAATATTCCTATTCCGGAAGAAATTGCTTTATTAGGCGTGGACAATGACGAACTGATGTGTAATATTTCCGACCCTCCCATTTCATCCATAGAGCTCGAAGTAGAAAGAGGAGGCTATTCTATCGGCAGACTTATTCATCAACAAATAAAGAAGGAACATGAAGGCACTTTCAATATTGTTATCAACCCCATCCGCATCGAACTACGCCAATCGACGGAGAAACACAATATTAAAGACCCTTACATTCTCGAAGTAGTGAAATATATAGATTCACATTACAGCTCCGATTTGACCATAGAGTCTCTGCTTGCAAACATTCCGCTATCCCGCAGAAACTTCGAAGTGAAATTCAAAAACGCACTGAATACCTCTATATACCAATATATTCTGAATTGCCGGTGTAATCATCTTGCAGATCTACTGCTCACAACCGACCGTCCATTGGCCGATTTAGCAATGGAAGTAGGCTTTACAGACTATAATAACATTGCCCGGATTTTCAAAAAATTCAAAGGATGTTCACCTATTGAATACCGGCAGAAAAAGACTAGACAAAGATAAAATAAACGCTTTCTGAAGACTGTTTTTCGTTTTGACATTAAGATCATTCATGAGAATGACCTACCTTTGTTTTCATACCTTTCGAAATACATTTTAGATATTAATACTATGCAAAGACATACCATAAGAGGAAAAACAAGAACGATTATCTATCCTATTATTATTTGTTTGGGGATCACCTCAATAATGGGGTGCAAAAGATTAGAGATTAACCAAACAAAAAGAAACTGGGAGAAGCTATCCGCCTACTTTACCCCACCACCACTGTATCAGGAGAAATTTGGAACTTACCGCAACCCTCTTTTATTTTACAATGGAGATACAGTCAAAAACGCAGACGACTGGCTAAAACGAAGAAAAGAAATAAAAGACAAATGGTTGAACCTGATCGGTCATTGGCCGGCTATCATCACCAATCAAAAACTGGAGATTATAAAAACCACAGAACGCGAAGATTTCAAACAACATTTAGTGCGTTTTTATTGGACTCCTCTGGAACAGACTTACGGCTATTTACTGGAACCAAATAAGAAAGGAAAACATCCTGCCGTTATCACAGTATTCTACGAACCGGAAACAGCTATCGGATGGGGAGGAAAAGCTAATAGAGATTTCGCCTACCAATTAACCAAAAGAGGATTCGTTACTCTCTCATTAGGAACTAGACAGACCACCAAAGATAAGACTTACTCTCTCTATTACCCGACTATTAACAACTCCACTATGCAACCTCTTTCAGTACTTGCTTATGCGGCAGCCAATGCATGGGAAGTATTAGCCAGAGTCGAAAGTGTCGACTCTACCCGAATTGGTATCATGGGACACTCTTACGGTGCTAAATGGGCTATGTTTGCTTCTTGTTTATATGAAAAGTTTGCCTGCACCGCCTGGAGTGATCCGGGTATCGTCTTTGATGAAACCAAAGATAATTATATCAATTATTGGGAACCTTGGTACTTGGGGTATTATCCTCCACCCTGGAAAAAAATCTGGAGCAACAACGGCAATAACTCTTCAACAAGTGTCTATGCCAGACTATGTAAAGAGGGGCATGATTTACATGAACTCCATTCTTTATTGGCTCCTCGCCCATTTCTCGTATCAGGAGGTTATTCTGATAATGTAGACAGATGGATTCCATTAAATCACTCTGTCGCAGTCAACCGACTTTTGGGTTATCATCATCGAGTGGCAATGACGAACAGGCCCAAACATGATCCTACTCCCGAATCAAACGAAACTATATATAAGTTCTTCGAATGGTTCTTAAAAAGAAAAACGCCAAAAGAAGATTAACGATGCATTATTCTTCGTTTTTTGAAGATAGTTTTTCGTTTTTGCCACCGCACATATCTTTGAAACAGAATACTTTTGTATCATTAACTAGTTAACCGGTCTAAAGAGACTATTGTTAGAAATTAAAATTTCAAATCGACGATCTAATATTTAAAAACTTATCATGCAATGAAGAAAATCAGATGGAATCCAAGGTTAGTAACCTCGTTGTTTATTACTCTTTTAATGTGCACTCTCGATTGTCTTGCACAAGAAGTAATAAAAGGGTTTGTGAAAGATGGTAATGATGAACCATTACCTGGCGTATCTGTAGCTGTCAAGGGTGCAACGAATGTCGGTACCATTACAAATGTTGACGGCAAATATAGCATTAATGCCCATAAGAATGACGTATTGGTATTCTCCTATATCGGAATGGTCAGCCAGGAAGTCAAAGTAGGTAATAAGACGAATATCAATATCACTCTTAAAGAAGATGTTTCCTCGCTGGATGAAATCGTAGTGGTAGGCTATGGAACTCAAAAGCGCGGTAGTCTGACCGCCGCCATATCTACTGTCTCCGATAAAGAAATCCTTAAAGCCCCAACCATGGGAATCAGTAATATCATCGGTGCACGTGTTGCCGGTATTTCCGCCGTACAAGCCAGTGGACAACCCGGTGCGGATAATGCCTCCTTATCCATACGCGGGCAAAGTGGTATTATCTATGTTATTGACGGCATCAGAAGAAGCGCAAGTGACTTCAACGGACTCGATCCGAATGAAATAGAATCTGTGTCTGTATTAAAGGATGCATCAGCCGTAGCCGTTTATGGTCTGGACGCAAATGGAGCATTCATTGTCACAACCAAAAAGGGACAAACAGATAAAGTCACCATTAGCTATACAGGTACTGTGGGCATCAGCCAGAATGCAGAAGAACAAGAATGGCTCGACGGACCGGGATATGCTTATTGGTACAATAAAGCCCGTCTTCTACAAGGTGATACGGAAGTGTTTACTGTCGACATGGTGCGCAAAATGCGCGAGGGTGTCGACGGATGGGGAAATACCAATTGGTACGATAAAGTATATGGAACCGGTGTTCGCCAACATCATAATATTTCAGCATCAGGAGGAAGTGAAAAGATTCGTTTCTTCACATCTATCGGTTATCTGGAGGAAAAAGGAAATATAGATAAGTTCAAATACCGTCGAATGAATCTTCGTTCTAATATCGACGCACAGCTGGCTAAAGGACTTAGTCTGTCATTAGGTGTTTCGGGGCGTATAGAAAAACGGGATGCTCCCAAATTTTCTGCCGATCCGGATGATTGGATGAATATTCCCCAACAGGTATGCTATGCTTTGCCATACGTACAGGACACTTATGAATATAATGGGAAAATATACGATGTTTCAACCCCGACTTCCGGTTCTCCAGTAGCTCCTATCGCATCCATATACGATTCAGGATATAACAGGTCCAACCAATCATATATGCAGTCTAATTTCAGTCTGAAATACGACACACCTTGGCTTAAAGGATTAAGTTTAAAATTCCAGGGAGCGTACGACTTAGTTCATGGGATGACTAAACAGTTGACCAAGCCGAATGAAGTCATGATTATGGATTTACCTAATGCAGCCACTACCACACTCACCTACCATAAGGACTACAGTGTTTTGAAAGATACACCTATATTATCCGAATCGGCATCACGCGCCCAAGAGTTCACTACGCAAACCAGTATCACATATGATAACAAATTTGGAGATCACTCGATCGGAGTATTATTGCTGGCCGAAACACGGGAACGTAATAGCAACAATCTCGGTGTAACGGGAACCGGATTAGATTTCATTCAGTTGGATGAGTTGAACCAAATCACAGGATTCACCAAAGAGGGGAAAGAGCAACCTGCTATACCTTCGGGTAGCAGCAGCCAGACACGTGTAGCCGGTTTTGTAGGTCGTTTGAACTACAATTACGCTGACAAATATTATTTGGAGGCTTCACTACGCCACGATGGTAGTTATCTGTTTGGTGGTATGAACAAACGCTGGGTCACCCTGCCCGGTCTCTCTCTTGCCTGGAGAATCAATAATGAAAAATGGTTTCATGCTACTTGGGTAGACAATCTGAAATTAAGAGCAGGTATTGGAAAAACTGCAACCAGCGGTATCCAGCCTTTCCAATGGAGAAATACGATGAGCACATCCCCCAATTCTGTAGTAATAGGCGGAGCCAGTCAAACAGCTATCTATCCGTCCGTATTGGGAAATCCCAATTTGACATGGGCGCAATGCCTCAACTATAATATCGGAATAGATGTAACTTTATGGAATGGATTATTAGGAATGGAACTGGATGCTTTTTATAAATATGAATATGACAAATTATCTTCTGTAACCGGTTCGCACACTCCTTCTATGGGAGGCTATTATTTTTCAACTGCCAACGTTAATAAAGCAGATTATAAGGGTTTTGATGTCACCTTTACACATCAGAACAGAATCGGAAGTTTCAGCTATGGAGCCAAATTAATCTGGTCATACGCATACGGAAGGTGGCTCAAATATGCAGGTGACTCTGAAAACACACCGGAATACAGACGACTGACCGGAAAGCAAATCGGTTCGAAAATGGGATTCATTGCCCAAGGATTGTTCCAGAGTGAGGAAGAGATAGCCAACTCCGCTACCATGCCCGACCGACCGGCTTATCCCGGATATATCAAGTATATGGATAGAAATGGAGACGGTATTATAACCGTCAATCAAGATCAGGGGTATGTAGGTAAAAGCTCAAGACCGACCCACACAGGTTCTTTCAATTTATTTGGTAACTGGAAAGGATTCGATTTTGATATTTTGGCATCATGGGGGCTTGGCAGCGATGTTGCATTAACCGGAGTATATACGGCAACCGGTTCATCCGGAATCCAAAGCGCTACGGCCTTCACGCGTCCATTCTATCAGAATGGCAATGCACCAGTCTATCTGGTGGCAAACTCCTGGACACCCGAAAATACAAATGCAGAGTTCCCTTGTCTGGAAATCAATCCGAGAAGTTTGAATAACGGGCTGGCCTCCACATTCTGGTATCGTAACGGAAACTATTTGAGAATAAAAACAGCGCAAATAGGATACAATTTCCCTAAAAAATGGTTGAGTCCATTGGGAGTGGAAGCTCTTCGCCTCTATGTTGAGGGATACAACCTTCTGACTTTCAGCGCTGTGTCCAAGTACAACATCGACCCGGAATCTCCAGCTGTAAACAATGGATATTATCCGCAACAAAGGACTTATACACTTGGAGCTAAAATCACATTCTAAAATATACGCTATATGAAAAAGTTATGTATTAATATATCACTCTTCTTTATGTTGCTGACTTTAAGTTCGTGCAACGACTGGCTGGATGAAGTAAAACAAACGACTACCGTTAGTGATGAAATCATCTGGCAAGATGAAACCCAGGTTGACAAATATGTGAATAGTTTCTATCCCCTCCTGCATGATTACGGTCAATTTGGGGAGGCCCAATTCTACGGAAGTTTTACAGAAAGTCTGACTGACGCATTTAAGTATGGTTCATATACGCTGGGACACAGAGCCGGCCATCCTAATCTTTATGTACTAACACCGGATGCTATCTCTCCGGATAACTGTCTATACAGTATCTGGCTACGTTCAACAGCATACAAACAGATCCGAGAAACAAACCAATTTCTATCTCTACAAAGAAAATATTCCGAATTTTCAGCAGACAGAAATAAGCTTTGGGAAGCTCAAGTACGCTTTTTCCGTGCATTTGTATATTTCCAGTTAGCCAAAAGGCATGGAGGTGTCATCTTGTATGACGATCTGCCGGTATCAACTAATAAAGCCCGCAGCAGTGCTGAAGAAACCTGGCAATTCATAGCCGACGATCTTGATTTTGCAGCCAATAATTTACCCAAGGAATGGGATGCGGCAAATAAAGGGCGTATCACCAAAGGAGCAGCCTATGCACTGAAATCGAGAGCAATGTTATATGCCAAACGTTGGCAGGATGCCTATGATGCTGCTAATAATGTAATTGCACTCAAATTATATGGTCTGACGGACAAATATGAAGATGCATGGAAAGGGAATAATAAAGAAGCGATTCTGGAGTTTGATTATGATGCTGCCAACGGGCCTAATCATCTTTTCGACCGATATTATGTACCACAATGTGATGGTTATGACAATGGTTCAACAGGAACTCCTACCCAGGAAATGGTAGAATGTTATGAAAGCAAAAATGGAGAAAAGATAGACTGGACACCCTGGCATGGCATTACTGATGAAACTCCTCCATACGACCAACTGGAACCTCGCTTCGCCGCAACTGTAATCTATAGAGGATGTACCTGGAAAGGGAAAAAGATGGATTGCAGCCTTGACGGAAAGAATGGTGTGTTTATGCCTTACCGGGAACAGGGTACTTCATACGGCAAAACCACAACCGGTTATTTTTTAAGGAAATTGTTAGATGAAACGCTGACAGACGTCAAAAATGGGAAAAGCGCCCAACCGTGGGTTGAAATTCGCTATGCAGAAGTTTTATTGAACAAAGCAGAAGCAGCTTATCGACTCAATAAGATCGGGGAAGCCCAAAGTGCAATGAATGAGGTACGCGCCAGAGTAAAAGTGAATTTACCGGGTAAATCCTCTACAGGCGAGGCTTGGTTCAAAGATTACAGAAATGAAAGAAAGGTTGAACTAGCCTATGAAGGTCATTTATTCTGGGATATGCGTCGTTGGGAATTAGCCCATATTGAATACAACAACTATCGCACACATGGCTTCAAAATCATTGGCGCTACCAATACATACGAATATGTTGATTGCGACGGGCAGGACCGCAAGTTTATAAAGAAATTATATGTCCTTCCTGTACCGTCTGAAGAATTGAAGAATAACTCATTGATTGAGCAATATGATGAATGGAAATAACAATAAAACTCTTAGAACAATGAAAAACAAAATTATATCAATCATCCAGGCATTAGTTCTTCTATGGGGAGTAACTAGTTGTCACAGTCCTGAAGAGTTGGGTTCTGACATTCAACGCGAAGGTATCAACAGCATCACTGCATCGTTTCCGAACGATGACAGCAGCGAAAATAGTTTCAAAGGTGAGATAGATTATACCAATCATTCAATCACATTTGTTTTCCCATACAATTATCCCAAATTGTCGGATAATGTATTGCCGACCTCTGCACTAAAACGGGTAAGATTGAGTGCCAGTTTAGCGAATAATGTCAGTGTAACTCCACCATTACTTTATATGGATCTTACCCAAGACAACTATATCACAGTGAAAGATCAGACTTCCGGGACTAGTACCGAATTCAAAGTAATAGGTGAAATCCGTAAGAGCAACGAATGTAGCATCACCAAATTCGATATTCCTGCCATAGGGCTATTGGGAGTCATTAATGAAAACGAAAAAACAATTTCATTAGTAACCATAGATAATGTAGGGGAGCAGATAGCTAACATTGATATCTCACATGGAGCAACATGCAGTCCCAACCCCGAAACAGAAGCACTAGACTATGAACAAGAACAGACCATCGTCGTCACAGCACAGAATGGCATAGATAAAGCAACATATACGGTAAAAAAAGATATTCCGCAAAAAACTGTTGCAGGTATTCGCCAAGGAAGCGGTAAGCTATTATGGTCTAAAAGACTATCTGAAATAAGCGGTATTCTGCTACCGGGTAAAGTAACCGGACTTGCAGTAGTCGACAAATATGTTGTCATCAACGAACGTGCCAATGATCGTGCCATTTACTTAAATAGCCAGACCGGAGAAATAGCAGGTTCTATGGATATCAGCCAATTTGCCGGTGACAATTCAAACTTCCATGCAACAGCAGATCGGGGAAATAATATTTTATTCTGCAGCTATACTCCATCAGGAGGTACTTTCACCGTATGGAAAGCTAATGGAGTGAATGAGAAACCACAGAAATATATTGAATATAAAACTGGCACTAATATAAGATTTGGTTGGAAGATCTCTATCCAAGGAGATTTGGATGCCAATGCCCTTATCACAACTCCAGTATTCCAAAAGGATAGTAAAGTGCAATTCGCCCGCTGGCGTGTCATAAATGGTACTTTACAATCACAAAGTCCGGAATTTGTCATTATGAGTTCCTCTCTACTGACTTCAAACTGGATTAAATGGGCGGATGTGATTTATGCTGATGACACTGACACTCAAAGTGACTATTTCTTGGCCAGCCATGTCACAGACACTTCTGCCAAACGCTATTTCTACTGGTTTAAAGGAACAGACAACAGCATAAAAGCGGCAAATACAGGTGCTCCGGGTAACACAATTATCAATGCTGTAGACTATGCCGTGTTCAACAAAGTACCTTATGTCATTTACAATCATGTAAATAGTTTCAACTATGCCGTAACTGGTTCTGATGCTGTCCGTATGTATGATCTTAGTAGCGGCTCGTTCGACAACCAAATAGTAGTATGTCCGGACAAGATATATGGAGGTCTCGAGAATTCCGGTCAAAACACCGAAGGAACCGGAGATGTCGTATTTAAAGTTGCCCAAAATGGTTATTATCTATACGTTTATCTCGTATTCTCTAATGGAGGCATCGCCTGCTACCAATATGACTGTATTGATATGTAATACAAACAACCAGTAATCAACCTTACAATATACCACTAAATATGAAATTAAAAAATTTATGGTTAATAGCAGTTGCAATACTCATATACGCTTGCAATGCAGAAGAAACGAGATCGTGGGAAGTTACTTTTGATCCCAATAAGCCCAAAGATCCAAATGAACAAAGCATTATTAATGTGGCGGCAGGCAAATTCTATAAAATGAATGTTGTAGCCAACAGTGCCTATGCTGATAAAGCCCCTCTCGATCCCTGGACATCCGGCACCAAACTGACGGATGAGGAGACCGGTACCCTCTCGACTAAAAACAGAGGAGTCGGTTGGGATGCACAAACTGTAGAAGTTATAATTGATTTGGGATCATTACGCAGTATCACAGAAGTATCAGTACATGCTATTTCCGATCCGACATCACAAATTGTATTCCCTGCTCAAATAGAAGTATCAACCAGCAAGGACAAAAGCCAATGGGAAAAAGCAGCCTCACCAATTACCTATTCCGACAGCAACGGAAAGTCGGATGCTTGGGGAAAAACAGACTTTAGTAATGTAGCATGCAGATATGTGAAAGCGACTCTCAAATCTTCAGCTTCCACCAGTATGATGATGCTCATCGACGAAATCAAGGTAATGGGAGAATTTCATAATGACATGAAGTACGTCCCCGAAAAAGGGTGTTATCATGGAGCATTCCCACCATTATACGGATTCGATCCGGAAGACCGCGAAGGAAGTACTGACCAGTGTGCCGTTGCCTTATTTGAAAAATTGGTGGGAAAGCAACTATCTATGATCTTATGGTATCAGAATATGGAACCGGGACGAAATTTCAGCGAAATGCAAACAGTACGTGAGAAATACTGGGGAAAAAACTATCAGGGCAAATACCGATTCTTCCTTTACGGATGGCTGCCCGTCATTCCCACCCAACAAATGGCAAATGGCGAACTCGACGATTTTCACAAATCATACTTCGCCGAAGTGGCTGCCCAAAAAGTACGTGACATGGGACCTATCTGGTTCAGACCAGCCAATGAAATGAATGGAAGCTGGACTCCGTATTACGGAGATCCCACAAACTATGTCAAGGCTTGGAGACGTATGTATAACATTGCAGAACAGTTGGGTGTCACTGCCTACAATGTCTTCGTATGGTCACCTAACAGTGTAAGCATGCCGGGTACGGAAGCAAACGCAATGAAAAACTATTATCCAGGAGATATGTATGTAGATTGGCTGGGAGTAAGCTGTTATCCACCATCGCTTAGTGCTACTTATCCGGAAGATAGAAGATATCCGCTCACGCTGATGCAAGGCATCAAGCAGGTATCGGCAGACAAGCCTATCATGATTAGTGAAGGAGGATACTCCAGTACATGCGACCACCAGAGATGGGTAAGAGAATGGTTTAAGCTGAAGGATGAAGAGCCACGTGTCAAGGCCGTCGTATGGGAGAATCACGAAAATGCAGAGAATGGTGACCGCCGTCTGCAAAGTGACCCTCTGGCACTTGAACTGTACAAGGAACTCGTCCAGGATCCTTACTGGCTTGATCTGATCCCGGATGCTGTGTACAGTGAAATTGAAACAAGAAAAAATAACTCAAAATAATCAAAGACAACAAGTATTCTAGTATGAAAAGACTGACTCCATATAGCTGGCTGATTCTGATTATATTCTCCTCCTGCCTGACTGGTAATAAAGTAGCAAGTACTGATAAACAGATAGAAAGTTTATTATCACAAATGACTTTGGAAGAGAAAATTGGAATGTTGCACAGTAACACGATGTTTTCAAGTACCGGTGTTCCAAGGCTTGGCATCCCCGACCTGCACTACTCCGACGGACCTCACGGAGTAAGATTTGAGGGAGTAGCCAATGGGTGGGAATCCGCCCGATGGGATAACGACGCATGTAGCTATCTACCTGCATTAAGCGCCTTAGCATCTACTTGGAACCGTGATCTGGCACAGCTATATGGAGAAGTTCTTGGAGCTGAATGTAAAGCACGCGGTAAGCATGTGAGCCTGGCTCCGGGAGTCAACATTCACCGTTCCTTACTCAATGGACGTAATTGGGAATATTTCAGTGAGGATCCTTTCTTCTCCGGTGAACTGGCTGTTCCATATATACAAGGAGTACAGTCACAGGGAGTAGCCTCTTGTGTGAAGCATTTTGCTCTGAATAGCCAGGCATACAACCAGTACAAAGTGAGTGTAGAAGTAGACGAACGCACCTTACACGAAATTTATCTTCCGGCTTTTGAAGCTGCCATACAACGAGGTGGAGCCATGGCAGCCATGGCGGCATATAACAAGGTTCGAGGGTTGTGGTGTACGGAAAGTCCTTATCTTCTTGATACTTTACTTCGTGATGAACTAGGATTTGACGGATTAGTCGTATCAGACTGGAATGCAGTCCATAACACAGAGCGAACAGCTCTGTGTGGTATGGATGTCGAAATGGGAACAAGCATCAAAGAAAATGGGAAATATGCTTTCAATAAATATTATTTAGCCGATCCTTTATTGAAGAAAGTACGTAATGGAGAGATTCCGGAAGAAGCCGTCAACAAAAAAGTACGTAATATTCTGAAATTGATGATTCGACTTGATTTAATAGGACAAGCTCCTTATGACACCACAGGCATGGCAGCCAAACTTGCAATGCCAATTCATACCAAGGCTGCCAGAAAAATAGCGGAGGAATCATTGGTATTATTGAAGAATTCCAAAGATATGCTACCACTAGACCCGGCACAATACAAGAATGTCGCAGTGATTGGCGCAAATGCAACCGAAGTATTTGCAGCAGGAGGTGGCAGTACAAAACTCAAAGCTAAATATGAAGTCACTCCTTTGGAAGGGCTACAAAATCTTTTAGATGGAAAAGCCCGGATCGAATATGCACCCGGTTATCAATTAAATAAAAAGGCATATAAGGTTGGCCATTGGTTCACGAACGAATTTGATAAATCCGATGAAGAGCTATATAAGAAAGCAATCAATACAGCTGCCCAAGCAGAATTGGTTATCTATATAGGTGGAACCTCCCACGAACATGGTTCTGACTGTGAAGGGTATGATAAGCCGAATTTAAAGCTTCCCTACCAACAGGACAGATTATTAAAAGGTATCCTGGAGGTTAATCCCAACACTGTAGTGGTACTAATCTCCGGTGGCCCCGTCGAGATAGGAGAATGGTATAATGATGCTACGGCATTACTGTATTGCAGTTTTCTAGGGATGGAAGGAGGAAATGCACTGGCACGTACATTGTTTGGAGAAGTCAATCCTTCAGGAAAACTGACTACTACCTGGTGTAAGTGTCTGGAAGATATGCCCGATCACGTATTTGGAGAATATCCGGGTATAAACGACACCGTCCGTTTCAAAGAAGGGCTTATGGTCGGCTACCGCTACTTCGATACTTACCGTGTAGTCCCCCAATTTGAATTCGGTTATGGATTATCCTATACCACTTTTACTTATTCAGACATAAAGATGAAACCTGTATGGAAAGAATCGGACACAGAGTTTGCCGTATCATTCACCATTACTAACACAGGAAAACGATATGGCCAGGAAATTGCACAGTTATATTTGCATCAAAACAAATGTTCTGTAGAACGCCCGTTTAAAGAATTAAAAGGGTTCACTAAGGTTGGCTTAAAACCGGGTGAATCCAAACAAGTCACTATCAAGTTACCGCGCCGCGCCTTACAATACTACGATACCGAAAGTAAACACTGGAAAGACGAACCGGGTATGTTTACTGTATTAATAGGCGCATCGTCACGGGACATCAAATTACAGAAAAATTTCGAACTGAAAAAATAAAAACACATGGGAAACAATAACCTTATAAGCAGCAAAAAGACATACTACATATCAATTGCAATTCTGGCAGGGATGTTCTTTATCTTCGGATTTGTGTCGTGGGTCAATGCCATACTGATTCCATACTTCCGCATATCCTGTGAACTGACACATTTCGAATCCTACTTTGTCGCCTTTGCATTTTATATCGCCTACTTTGTAATGGCTATCCCCTCGGGAGTACTTCTCAAGAAAGTGGGATTCAAGCGAGGTATTATGTATGGTTTTATGCTTACCGCCTTAGGAGCTTTCTTATTTGTTCCGGCAGCATTAGCCCGTCAATTCGAGATATTCCTGGCCGGTCTATTTTCCATCGGCACCGGATTAGCCATATTGCAAACTGCCGCTAATCCTTATGTCACTATTATCGGTCCTATTGATAGTGCCGCCAGACGAATCAGTATTATGGGAATATGCAATAAATTCGCAGGTATCGTCTCACCGCTCATATTTGCAGCATTGATATTAAATGTTACCGACAAGGAGCTTTTTGCCACTATAGAATCGGGGACTTTAGACATAGTCACAAAGAACGCTATGCTTGACGAATTAATACAACGCGTCATTGTGCCTTATGCTGTTCTAGGCGTTATTTTACTGCTTACCGGTATCGGTATCCGTTACTCCATTCTGCCTGAAATCAATACAGACGAAGAAAACAGCACAGAAGATACAGGTAGCCACCATCACACCAGAAAAAGTATTTTCGACTTTCCCTACCTTATCTTGGGAGCAGTGGCTATATTTCTTCATGTAGGAACACAGGTTATCGCAATTGATACAATCATCAATTATGCCAATTCGATGGGTATGGACCTGCTCGAAGCTAAAACATTTCCCTCATATACATTGGCCTGTACTATGATTGGTTACCTCCTGGGGATCCTGTTAATACCCAAATATGTTTCACAAAAAAATGCACTTATAGGTTGTACCATCATCGGATTACTCCTTTCATTCGGAGTTGTATTTGCAGATTTTGAAGTAACTCTGTTCGGTCATCATGCCAATGCCTCCATTTTCTTTCTGAATGCATTGGGTTTCCCGAATGCTTTAATCTACGCAGGTATCTGGCCACTTTCCATTCATGAACTGGGGAAATTCACCAAAACCGGTTCCTCTCTTCTTATCATGGGATTATGTGGCAATGCCATTCTGCCTCTGATATATGGTCATCTGGCAGATATGTATAGTCTGCGTTTCGGTTATTGGGTATTGATTCCCTGTTTTTTATATTTGGTTTTCTTTGCAGTTAAAGGTCATAAAATAGACTCCTGGAAATAAATTAAAAACAAAATAATATGGAAAGACTCATCATAACAAATGGAAAACTCATTCTACCAACAGGCATAAAAATGGGGCAAACATTGATATGCGAAAATGGAAAAATTGAGCAGATTATTCCCAATGGAAGCTATCAGCCGCTCGTCGGTGACAAGGTAATAGACGCCCGTCAGAATTATGTTTCACCAGGATTCATCGACATGCATATCCACGGAGGAGGAGGACATGACTTCATGGATGGTACTATCGAAGCTTTTCTCGGAGTGGCCGAGACACATGCCAAGTATGGTACTACCGCAATGGTTCCCACCACACTTACCAGCACTAACGAGGAGTTAATGACGACGTTTACCGTATATCGGAAAGCCAAAGAAATGAATATCAATGGTTCGCAGTTTATCGGTTTACATTTGGAAGGACCTTACTTTTCACCGAAACAATGTGGTGCGCAAGACCCGAACTTCCTGAAAAAGCCGCAAGCAGAAGAATATAATGCCATTCTGGAAGCCTCAAAAGATATTATCCGTTGGAGCGTAGCTCCAGAGTTGGAGGGTGCTCTAGCACTAGGGCAAACTCTGCAACAACATCATATTCTGCCCTCCATCGCTCATACCGACGCGATTTATGAAGAAGTTGAGAAAGCCTTTACAGCAGGTTATACACATGTGACCCACCTTTATTCGGCCATGTCATCAGTGACCCGCAAAAATGCTTTCCGCTATGCCGGAGTAGTAGAAGCCGCCTACTTGATTGAAGATATGACAGTGGAGATTATTGCCGATGGCATACATCTTCCGAAACCCCTGCTCCAATTCGTATACAAGTTCAAAGGAGTTGATAAAACAGCCCTCTGCACTGATGCCATGAGAGGAGCGGGTATGCCGGACGGTGAATCGATATTAGGTAGCCTCAACAACGGTCAGAAAGTCATTATCGAAGACGGAGTGGCCAAAATGCCGGATCGGAAAGCTTTTGCCGGTAGTGTTGCAACAACCGACCGACTGGTTCGAACCATGATATATTTAGCCGGTGTTCCTCTCATTGACGCCGTCCGTATGATGACCCTGACGCCCGCCCGTATTCTTCATATTGACAAAGAAAAAGGTTCTTTAGAAATCGGTAAGGATGCCGACATAGTCATTTTTGATAATCAAATAAATATAAATAATACAATATTAAAAGGCCATGTTATCTATACTAAATGAAACTAAGACCAAAGTTTTTCAGCAGGAACAATTAACAGTTCGAATTTTCCCGTCCATTCAAGAGATGGGCAGTGTAGCCGCAAAAGAAGTCGGCGACCAAATTTGTCGCTTATTGGAAAGCAAACCGGAAATAAACATGATTTTCGCCGCTGCCCCCTCACAAAATGAGTTTTTGAGTCATCTGATTCATGACAAACGCATCGACTGGACCAGAATAAACGCTTTTCATATGGATGAATACATCGGTATACATCCGGAAGCCCCACAAAGTTTTGGACATTTCCTTAGAATTCGTATCTTTGACAAAGTTCCTTTCAAGAAAGTCAACTATCTGAATGGTCTGGCGGAAAACCTTGAAGAGGAATGTCAGCGATATGCAGACTTGCTGACTAAGCATCCGGTTGACATCGTTTGTTTGGGAATTGGAGAAAATGGGCATATTGCTTTCAATGATCCGGATGTAGCAGACTTTAATGATCCCAAACTTGTGAAAGTAGTTGAACTGGACCCAATATGTCGCCAACAGCAAGTCAATGAAAAATGCTTCAAGACACTAGACTTAGTACCCAAAGAAGCTTTAACACTCACGATACCGGCTTTGCTAAAAGCTGAATGGATGTTTTGTATCGTCCCGTTCAAAAATAAAGCTCAAGCAGTCTATCAGACTGTTTATGGTGAAGTTTCAGAAAAATGTCCGGCCAGCATATTGCGAAGAAAAGAAAATTCTTCGTTATATTTGGACCCGGAAAGTGCAGAAAGAATTAATTTATAAAGGATTATGAAAAACAGAATCTCACTTCTTCTTATACTACTGGCTATCAGCTTCAGTATACACGCACAAAAAGTTATGCGAATCGGAATTATTGGTCTGGACACATCCCATTCCACCGCTTTCACCGAATTGATTAATAGTGGTTCGGATGAGACCTTTTCCAAAGGTTTTAGGGTAGTAGCAGCGTATCCGTACGGTTCAAAGACTATTCAATCCAGTTACGAACGAATCCCCGGATACATTGAAAAGGTCAAAGCAAATGGCGTGGAAATCACCTCATCAATAGCAGATTTACTGGAAAAAGTAGACTGTGTCCTTTTGGAAACCAATGACGGCAGACTACATTTGGAACAAGCCGTCGAGGTATTCAAATCAGGTAAGATATGCTATATTGACAAACCTGTCGGAGCTACTTTAGGAGATGCAATCGCTATTTATGAAATGGCAGAAAAATACAATGCACCTGTTTTTTCCTCTTCTGCTCTTAGATTTACTCCTCAAAACCAGAAATTAAGAAATGGAGAATTTGGCAAAATCCTTGGAGCCGATTGTTATTCTCCTCACAAAGTGGAGCCAACGCATCCGGATTTCGGTTTCTATGGCATTCATGGAGTAGAAACATTATACACAATTATGGGAACAGGATGCGAATCAGTCAACCGGATGTCTTCAGATAGAGGGGATGTAGTAGTAGGACGATGGAAAGATGGTAGAATCGGAACTTTCAGAGCGATTATAAAAGGACCGCAAATTTATGGTGGAACTGCCTATACTTCAAAAGGAGCAGTAGCCGCAGGAGGTTACCAAGGTTATAAAGCGCTTCTTGAACAGATTCTTAAATACTTTCAAACAGGAATCTCTCCTATCTCCAGAGAAGAAACAATTGAAATATTCACTTTCATGAAAGCATCCAATATGAGTAAAGAAGAGAATGGAAGAATTGTCACATTGGAAGAAGCTTACCAAAAAGGATGGAAAGACGCCCGGAAATTAATCAAAACCTATAATAAATAAGAAAATGAAATTTATATATAAAGGAATCGGGCTTATATCAATCTTAGTTATAGTTTCTTCATGTTCTTTCTCCAAGAAACAGACTATGAATAAGGCGGAAGCCAATGATTCATGTAAAATAGAAGTAGTCGTTCTTGATCCAGGACATTTCCATGCCAGTCTGCTTCAGAAAGATGCATTAGCTGTTATTAATGATACCATCCGGATATACGCTCCTGAAGGAATAGGCGTCAATCAATACCTGGAAAGTATAGATTCTTACAACCATCGGCCAAAGTCTCCCACCACATGGAAGAAACAAGTATATACAGGCGAAGATTATCTCCAGAAAATGCTTTCAGATCATAAAGGTGATGTCGTAATTCTGGCTGGAAATAATCAGAAGAAGACACGATATATTATAGAATCTATCAAAGCCGGATATAATGTTCTTGCAGATAAGCCACTGGCTATTAACTCACAGGACTTCCAATTATTGACAGAGGCTTATCAGCTAGCACAACAAAAGGGGCTCCTTTTATATGATTTGATGACGGAGCGATATGATATTCTCAACATCATAGAAAAAGAGCTCTTACATCAAACAGAATTATTTGGAGAATTACAAAAAGGCTCACCGGACAACCCTTCTGTAATAATGGAAAGCGTACATCATTTCTTTAAAAAGGTTTCCGGTAAACCGCTGGTCCGTCCTGCATGGTACTATGATATAGCACAACAAGGAGAAGGAATTGCAGATGTAACAACACATTTGATAGATCTTATCAACTGGCAATGTTTTCCAGATGAAGCAATTCATTATCAATCGGATGTCAAAGTACTTTCGGCCAAACACTGGCCAACCCCAATCACATTGGCAGAGTTCAGCCAATCAACGCAAACAGACTCTTTCCCTATTTATCTGAATCAATACATAAAAAATGATGTATTGGAAGTTATGGCAAACGGAAGTCTCAACTACACCGTCAAAGGAATTTGTATGGGAATGAAAGTCACATGGAATTATATGCCACCAGTTCATGGAGGAGATACGTTTACTTCTATCAAAAAAGGTAGCAAAGCAACTTTAAAAATCGTTCAAAATGAGAAGAATGGTTTTGTGAAAGAATTGTATATTCAGAAAAAGCCAAACATTGACAGCCATACTTTTGAGACTCAATTGCAAAAGACGATAGAACAACTTCAAGAAAGCTATCCGTTCTTATCCGTCAAAAATAAAAGTAACTGGATTTATCTTATTGATATACCACAGGAATACAGACTAGGACATGAAGAGCACTTCAGTAAAGTAGCAAAAGCTTTCCTGCATTATATACGTAACAAAAACATCCCGGAATGGGAAAACGAAAATACATTAACCAAATATTACATTACTACAACTGCTGTAGAAATGGCAAAGAAAGAAAATAAATAAGACAATAGGTGTTAGAGACAGGATGTAAATATTATAAAGATGAAGCCATGTTTCATGGCTTCATTCCTCATATCATGGGGACACGATTCGATATATTGCTTATTCATTCTGATGCAGAACGTTTAAACGGACTTTGGTGCCATATCATCAACGAGCTGGAACGTTTGGATAAGATCTTGAACCGTTTTGATCCCCACAGTGAGGTCTCCGGAATTAATAAACATGCTTTGCAAAGTTATATTCAAATTAGCAAAGAACTGGAGGAAATATTGCAACTTTGCCAATATTATTACGAAAACACCTTTCATCTATTTGACATTACATTAAAAGATTTCTCCAAAATACAAATTCACGACCATCAACGCATTTCCTTTGCATCTTCCACTATTTCACTCGATTTCGGAGGCTTTGCCAAAGGGTATGCTTTGAAGAAAATCAAAGAACTCATAGAACAAGAAAACATCAACCATGCATTTGTCAATTTCGGTAATAGCTCCATTTTGGGCATGGGACATCATCCTTATGGAGACAGTTGGAGAGTAAGTTTTCTGAATCCTTATAATCTGTCTCTTTTAAATGAGTTCAACCTTCAAAATACAGCATTATCCACTTCCGGTAATACGCTGCAATATACCGGACACATTATGAATCCGCTTACGGGTTTATTTAATGAACAACGAAAAGCAAGCTCTATCATATCTACAGATCCGTTAGAGGCTGAAATTCTAAGTACCGTATGGATGATTGCGAATAAAGAACAGCAACAATTACTCACAGAGAATTTTAAAAATATACAAGCAACCCTATATGATTTATAACATGAAAGACAATAAAAAAGAAGGAGTAGACTTAGGGCTCAGACAATTTATAAAAAGTCTGGGATATGTTGCCGGAGGAACCGCTTTATTAGCTACCACTCCCTGGCTTACCTCTTGTACCCCCGAAAAATTGAAAGAGATTAAACATGAAAAAGCACGGATTGCTTTAATTGGCACAGGTTCCAGAGGGCAATACCACATCCATAACCTCAAGGAAATACCTCATGCACAAATTGTAGCCGTGTGTGACAATTATGCTCCCAATCTTCAGCAAGCATTGGAGCTTTGCCCGGATGCCAAATCCTATACAGATTACCGTAAGTTGCTGGAATCGAAAGACATCGATGGAGTCATCATATCCACACCACTAAACTGGCACGCACCTATTGTGTTGGACGCATTAGCTGCCGGCAAACATGTCTTCTGTGAAAAAGCAATGGCACGCACCCTTGACGAGTGCAAGGCTATCTATGACACTTACAACCAGTCTGAAAAAGTACTCTACTTTTGTATGCAACGAATGTATGACGAGAAGTATATCAAAGGGATGCAAATGATTCATTCCGGACTGATCGGAGATGTGGTAGGAATGCGCTGTCATTGGTTCAGAAATGCAGACTGGCGTCGTCCTGTTCCTTCACCGGAATTGGAGCGCAAAATCAATTGGAGATTATATAAAGACAGTTCGGGCGGACTAATGACTGAACTAGCTTGCCATCAATTAGAAGTATGTAACTGGGCAGCTAAAAGAATGCCGGTAAGTATCATGGGGATGGGTGATATTGTTTACTGGAAAGACGGTCGTGAAGTATACGATAGTGTAAATGTGACTTACCGATATTCCGATGGAACCAAGATTGCCTATGAATCTTTGATTTCCAATAAGTTCAATGGTATGGAAGACCAGATTCTAGGTCACAAAGGTACAATGGAAATGGCTAAAGGTATTTATTACCTGGAAGAAGATCATTCTACTTCGGGTATCCGCCAATTAATCGATCAGGTAAAAGACAAAGTTTTTGCCGCCATCCCAACGGCAGGCCCCAGCTGGCGACCGGAAACGAAAATGGAATACACTCCACATTTCATCATTGACGGAGATATTCACGTTAACAGTGGTTTAAGTATGATCGGAGCAGACAAAGACGGATCGGATATCATTCTATCCTCTTTCTGCCAATCTTGTATCACTGGAGAGAAAGCACAGAATGTAGTAGAAGAGGCTTATTGTTCTACGGTCCTTTGCTTACTTGGGAATCAAGCAATGAATGAACAACGCCATATCCTCTTCCCCGACGAATATAAAATACCCTATATGAAATTCTAAACTATGAAAGATATTATTATCACCTCAAAAAAGTTGAAACAAGAAAGGAATATCTTTCTTCTAAGTTTCCTGCTTGCATTTATCATCAATGTAATTGCAATCATTATCTATTCCCGCCCATGGATTGAAATAATATCCCAAATCGGGTATGTCATCGTGATTAATTTTTTCATCTATCTTATATTATGGATTCCCCGAGGAATCTTGATATTCTTGAGTCACCTTTTCCGAAGAAAAAAATAAGAGATTTACGTTTTTTGAAGGAGAATTGACGGAAAAGCTCATTCACATATTCTAATAACAACCTAATTTTGGAGAAAAATAGATACTATGACAACAAGAAGAGATTTTATCAAAAAAACAGTAGCAGGTACAGCTGCACTTTCATTAGGAAGCATACTTCCAGGATTCGGTTCAAGCCGTTATCAAGATATTCTGGGAGCTAACGAAAAAATACGTATCGGAGTCATTGGAGTGAATTCGAGAGGTAAGGCCCTGGCGCAAGGATTTGCCAAACTTCCAGATTGTGAAGTAACTTACATTTGTGATGTGGACTCAAGAGCATTAGAAAAATGTCAGGCTGCTATCCACAAAATTACCGGACGTACTCCCAAAGGAGAAAAAGACATTCGTAAGATGTTAGAGTCGAACGATTTTGAAGCAGTGGTGATTGCTACCCCTGACCATTGGCATGCCAAAGCAGCCATTATGGCTATGCAGGCCGGAAAACATGTTTATCTGGAAAAACCGACCAGTCATAATCCGGCAGAAAATGAAATGCTGATTCGAGCCGCTTTGAAATATAACCGAATTGTTCAAGTGGGTAACCAACGCCGCTCCTTTCCCAATGTAATTAAAGCTATGGAAGAAATCAAATCCGGTTCTATCGGAAAAGTGAGATATGCCAAATCTTGGTATGTCAATAATCGCCCTTCCATTGGAACAGGGAAAGTTGTACCTGTACCTGATTATCTGGATTGGGATTTATGGCAAGGTCCTGCCCCACGTGTTGCTGATTTCAAAGATAATTTCATCCATTATAACTGGCATTGGTTCTGGAATTGGGGAACAGGTGAAGCGCTCAACAATGGAACTCACTTTGTTGATATACTCCGCTGGGGATTGGGTGTAGATTATCCTACAAAGGTTGATTCTATCGGAGGTCGGTATCGTTTTCAGGACGACTGGCAAACTCCTGACACACAACTCATCACCTTCCAATTTGGCGACGAAGCATCTTTTTCATGGGAAGGACGTAGTTGTAATACGATGCCGGTAGACGGATATGGAGTAGGAACCGCATTTTATGGAGAAACCGGAACTCTCTTCATTGGCGGTGGCAATGAATATAAAATTGCAGATATAAAAGGTAAAACGATTAAAGAGGTAAAAAGTGATTTAAAATTTGAGACCGGAAATCTGTTGAATCCATCCGAAAAGTTGGATGCCTTCCACTTCCGAAACTGGTTTGATGCCATTCGTAAAGGAACAAAGTTAAATTCCGGAATTGTAGATGCCTGTATCAGTACCCAGTTAGTACAATTAGGTAACATTGCCCAACGTGTTGGACATTCATTACAGATTGATCCGGGAAGCGGACGAATTCTCAACGATTTGGAAGCCAATAAACTTTGGGGAAGAGAGTACGAAAAAGGTTGGGAAATACGGGTTTAAATCAACTTCTCATTAAATTATCAGAGATATGTCATGTATACGACATATCTCTTTCTACTATAAAATCCACCCATTATCATCACACTTCCTTCTCTCCATCTAAAGAAGCCACCCTACAAAAAGAGCAAAGAAGCTCCCTAATTGTTCCTTAAAAGTACGGAGAGCCAGTTCTATATGTTTCTCGACAGTACGAATGGAAATACCGAGTTTATCTGCAATCTCCTGATTAGTCAGAGATTTAAAGCGACTAAGGCAAAACACACTCCGGCGTTTAGGTGGCATCGTGTTAATCACACTTTGTACTGCCTCTCGCAATTCACGATAGTCTGTAGTCGGTTCATCTATACTTGAAGGTCGCTCCAATGTCATCATGTCTTCCGTTAACACTACATGAGTATTGTATTTGGCCCGAAGATGATTAAAGACTTCACGTTTGGAGAGTACATAAATATAGTTTTTGATTGACATTGTTTCGTCCAGCGCCTCACGGTGTATCCAGATTTTCATAAACACATTCTGAATAATATCTTCCGCTGCCCCTGCATCTTTCAGCATACCTTTGGCAAAAGCAAAAAAGGTAGGATAATAACGATGAAACAAGGTTTCATAGCTCCCCATGTCCCCTTCTCTCAACCGCTGTAACAACAGTTGCTCTTCAGTAGCAGAAGATAAATCAGTTTTATTCATCGTTTTTTCTAAAAAAGATTCTAGTCAACAAAGCTATAAATAATATAGAAGATATACCAAGCCATATTTAAAATCACATCATATTGTAATATGTAAGGGAGAAATAAACAGGGAGTAGCATACTTCTGGTGACAAAACTATGAAATTAATATGAAAAATTCAAGTCTTATTGAAAATAGTGATGATTAAAAAAAAAAGTTCAAATCCGATTACGTACCCCCGTTAGATGATGTGTTCTTCATTATAGAAACGAATCACACATAGCGCGCTATTAACCATTGAATCAATTTATTTAAAGAACATGAGAAATTTTCTACTTTTATTCCTGCTACTCATGCCCGTGATTGGCAGTTGCACCGATGACTATGATGACTCGGCTGCCTGGAAGGACATTGATGGAATCTACAAAGATCTCGATCAACTGAAAGAGAAGCTAAACAGTTTACAACTGCAAGCGAATGCGTTGAGCCAGATTGTGAAAGGAGGAGCCATCACCTCTGTCACAGAAGCTGCTAACGGTGGTTATGTCATTTCTTATAAAGGAAGTGACAATATTGAGCATAGTTTCACCATTGCTACCACTGACCAAATGGTTTCCAGTCCGATTATCGGAATACAAGAAGAAGCCGGAACATATTATTGGACTACTACCACCAAAGGTCAAACGACTTTCCTGCTGGATGCCAACAAACAAAAAATACCGGTATCAGGTAGCGCCCCTCAAATACGAGTGGATGAGAATGGATATTGGATTATTAACGGCCGGCAAATTCTAGACAGCAACCAAAAGCCGATTAAAGCTGAAGGAAAAACAACTTCACTTATTACTAAAGTGGAAATGAACGATAACGGAACTGCTTCAATTACTCTAGGCAACGGAGAAACTCTATCGGTCAATACCTTTACACTATTTAATGTGGAGTTTAAAAATGCAGATCAGACTGCCATTTCTCCTATTATTATAGAGGAAGGAACAAAAAACCTTACCTTAAATTATAATATCATTGGGAAAAAGGCAGCACAAGCATTGATGCTCATCACACGCAACGACGATGGATTAGAAGCCAGGTTAAATAGTAGTAATAAAACATTGGTCGTCACCTTCGCTGATGATTTCGAAGAAGGGGTAACAATGATTATGCTTTATGACACTGAAGATAACGTACTGATCAAACCGATGCGCTTCACTTTGCCTATCATTGAAAACGGAGGCATTGCTACTGCAACAGACTTCAAAGCATTTATAGATGCTGTGACCAGTGGAAGTAGTTTGCGTAAATTCAAAGATACGGAAGGAAATGTTATTCTGTTGAACGATATTGATATGAAAGATATCACGTTGACGAGCGGTGCAGGAAGTAATGTAACAAGCAATACGACCAACGCCAATACAAAAGTGGTTTATACAATCGGCGAGCAAACCTTTAACGATGTATTTGATGGTAAAGGACATTCAGTTATTAATCTGACTTTTACATATAATCTTGAAGACGGCAATATTGCCCATGGATTATTCAATGCACTCGGCAGTTCCGGTGTCATCAGGAATTTAGTGATTTCGGGTAATGCCACCATTACAGGTAAAGCTCCGCAAGGAGCTGCTATTGGCGGCTTAGTAGGCTATTGTGAGGGAAGCATACTGGCATGTACCAACCAAATAAATCTATCTTTTGAAGGAACAGACGCTGCTAATGTAGGTGTTCGAATGGGAGGTTTAGCAGGTGTATTATACGGAAATAAAATAGGCGACACAACACAAGCAAACGGTTGCAGCAACGAAGGTAACCTGACGTGCAGCAACATAGTCAACACTGCTTCCGGTGCCTATTCAGCTTTCAACCAAGGAGGTATTGCGGGATATATAGAAAATGATGAGGCTTATATCGGCTACGCAATCAACAAAGGAAATATCAGTGCACCTTCCGGGCGTGGTGGTGGAATTGCAGGAACTCTACAGGAAGGAATTATTGAAAACAGCACTAACGAAGGAGTCATTCAAGATGACGTGAATGGTGTTTTTGCTTCAACTTCCAAACGATATAATGTGAAACGCATCGGCGGACTTGCAGGAGGTATAAATACAGATAAATACCTCAAAAATTGTATTAACAACGGAAATGTCTATTCCCAAAACGGAAGTCGTGCAGGTGGATTTGTCGGACACAATGCCGGATTTGTTCAATCGTGTACAAACAATGGAATCATCTTGTCCGATGCAACTGCTGATGGAGCCAACAAACATGGTGCCGGATGGGCCTGTGGTTATAGTGGCACCAAAAACGGTACGGACTATATCACGGATTGTCATATCGGAGGTAAAGTTGGAGATTACAGTATTTACAAAAATAATCCAGAAGATACTCCGGGAGCAACTTACAGCAACGCTGTCCGTCACGGAGCTTTCTCCAAAGAAGCCAATAATTTCTCTAATCAGGATGAGGCATACTATGACTGGCAGGTGACCGAGGACCGTGAACTGGCATCAGGTATTGTGTACAAACACTACTCCTTTACCAATTTCAATCAAAATATCTATGCTATTGAAATTGACATGAACAACCCCAAAGTTACATTCGAGACAGTCATGGCAGACGAAATTTGCCCAAACCCGAATGGTAATAATAATTCAAATAATGGTAAAGTCCTCCGTGAAACCTTATCGGAGACTTGTACCAGACGAAGAGATGAAGGAAGAAACATTATTGTAGGTATAAATACCGGCTTCTTCAATTCACATGACGGCTTCCCCAGAGGAATGCATATTGAAGAAGGAGAACCGGTATTCATCAATAACCCGTATGTACGTTCTATCTTAACTAATCATGTTTGGGGATTCACCTTCTTTGACAACCGTACGGTTAGCTTCGAAAAAAGAGATTTCACAGGCAAACTGAAAGTTGGTACCAAGGAATATGAATATTATTCAGTCAATGATACTATTGTCCGTTTGAGTGGAAAACCATCATACGATGCAAACTTGTACACCTTCAGGTATGTAAAAGAGCCCCATCCCGGATTAACTAACCCGATAGGAACTAAAGCCCTATTTATCATCGGCAAGAACAACCAACCGCTAAAGGTTAACTCTGGTGATTTTGAAGCCACAATTACTAAAATCATTGACGGACGAGGCACTACAGTAGAAGCCCCATACGTAACAGATAAAAATGAATGGGTACTGCAAGTAACAGGAGACAAAGCTGACGAACTAGTTCAAAACCTAAAAACCGGTGATAAAGTACAAATCAGTGCCGAACTTAAAATAGGCAGTTCTACTAATCCAATCAAAGTACACAACTCCAGTATGTACCGCTATGTATATAATGGCGTATACTCTGCACCTCCTAAAAAAGAAGATGCAGAGACAATCAACCCGACCACCAATCTCGGTATGACACAGGATAAATCAAAGATTGTTATTTTCTGTGTAGACGGAAGGACAGATAGTGACAGAGGACTTGATTTCTACGAAGCTTACCGTGTTTGCAAAAAGTTGGGATTATATGATGTAATCCGTTTCGATGGGGGAGGCTCTACAGTAATGTGGACTTATGAGAATGGTATCGGAAAAGTAATCAATCACGTGTCGGATACGAAAGGTGAGAGAAGTTGTATGAACTATCTGCATGTCAGAGTACTCGAATAATGAATCAAACGAATGTTAATCACTGAATATATGAAAAAGTTTATAAGTATATCATTATTTATATCTGCCTGTTTTCTGGGAAGTTGCAGTTCTTACGACGACGAACGAATCTGGCAGGACCTCAACGAAATAGAAAAGACGATCGGAGATTATGAAGCTCAAGCCGAAACATTGACCAAGCAAATGACTTCACTGTCTAAAGTGATCGGGAGTTCGTTTATCACTTTAATCAGTCAGGATGCCGATGGCAACCACGTAATATCTTACAGTGACGGTGGTGGGGAAACCCACACCGTTACGATCGCTACTCAAAAAGATGCCATCAAACTTCCTATCATCACGGCCAAACAGGATACTGACAGTAAATTCTATTGGGCGCAGACGACTGATAAAGGGAAGACTTATACATTCATTCTCGACGGTGACGGAAAGAAATTTCCGATAGGCGGAACGATGCCTGACGTTAAAATAAACGAGAACGGTTATTGGAGTGTGAATGGCGCCAGCACCGGTGTATTAGCCAATGATTTAAGTAATCTGTTATTCAAATCGGCTTATATAGATGATAAAACAGAAGAAGCCGTATTTATTCTGGCAGACGGTCAGGAATTGCGTATGAGTTTACAAGAGGCACTCGGTATCCGGTTCAACAGTCCGGTTTACAATGCAGTAACAGACTATGCTACTCCGGTTAGTATTCCATATGAAATATATGGTACCCAATCGGAAAATGCATATGTAGACTTGTTTACTGCCTACAATATGGAAGTCAAAATAGATAAAGCCTCTTCCACCCTCATCGCTACCATGAAAGAAGGAGCGACTGAAGGAAATATTCTGTTGCTGGCAAGTGCAGGAAATAATACCGTATTGAAACCGATATACTTTACATACGGTACCGCAATTCTGGACGAGCCACTATACCAAGGTCATGTAGGTCCTATCCAACTCAAAGGCACCCAAATGGACATAGAAATGCAGATATCTGCCAACATATTCTATCAGGTCAGTACAGAAAACGAGTGGATCACTTACAAAGGAACCCGTGCATTAATTACAACCACACATGCCTTCACCATTCTGGCTAATGAAACGGGTGACGAACGTTCCGGGAAAATAATATTCTCTAATTCGCTGTATAATATATCTTCAAGTATCGATGTGATACAAGAAGCTAAAGAAGTGGAAGCTAAAGGAGGAATCAGTACTGCTGCCGATCTAGTTAATTTTGCAAAAGCCGTAAATAACGGAACAAGTACCTCCCGCTGGCAGAATGACGCCGGAGAGATAGTATTGTTGAATGACATTGATATGTCATCCGTGACCAGTTGGACACCTATCGGTGATATAGATGCTTCCAACTATACTACGGCCGAGCCCTATGTTTCCATACATCCGTTTACTGGAACTTTCAACGGACAAGGCCATGCTATCAAGAACCTGAATTGTAGTGCAGATATAACAAATGGTGGATTGGCGTATGGTTTATTCGGTTCGATAGAAAATGCGACAGTCAAAAATTTAGTTTTAGGAGATGCCAGTACCACTATAACTTGGATGATGAGCGGAACAGCACCTAAATATACTGTCATAGCTCCTCTTGTCTGCTTCGCCAAAAAATCGGTAATAGAGGGCTGTACCAACTATTATAATATCGACTTCACAGCCGATAATAAATCCGGAGAATTTAACGCACTTTCCGGCCTGGTAGGTACAATTGTCAACACAACCATTGGAGGAGAATCCAAAGCACAAGGTTGTTCCAACAAAGGATTTGTCCGTACAGGACGCATCAGCAATACAGCTAATGGCGGTACAGGTATGCAGACAGCCGGAATCTGCGCCTTCATGGCTAAAGCAGAAGGAGGAAAATTGAATTACTGCACCAACTATGGCGATATCAGTTGTCCGAGTGGAAGAACGGGCGGAATTATAGCAACACTAATGTATGGTAACATTTACAACTGTGACAACAGAGGAACCATTGAAGATGACAAAGTAGGGCAACATGAAGGCAAAGAAGCGAGTGTGACCTACAATTACAAACGTATGGGTGGAATTGTAGGAGGTACAGACGACCTGAAAACCAAACCGGAATATACAGTAGAGTCCTGCACAAATTACGGAAATGTCATGACTCACCTAAGTGTCCGCACAGGAGGCATCATCGGTCACTCTAACATACAGATTATCGGTTGCGTAAACAAAGGTGCTGTTTTGGGAGATGTATTCACCGAAGGAAATGGGACCAACAGACATGGTCCGGGCTGGTTATGTGGTTATTCTGGTGCTTCCACTGCAACCTGGACCAATTGCAAGGCTTGTGTATGTGGAGGCTATGTCGGTGATTACAGCAAGTATAAGGACGATCCTACTTCTGCACCAGATGCCACTAACCAGAATGCATTTTGTCATGCAAACCAAAATTTCGATCCTAGTATTAATTTCTAAAAGACACAAGATATGAAAAGAATATATTTTGTCTGTTCGGTGCTTCTTTCCCTCCTGCTCACCAGTTGTGGGGATTATGATGACTCTTCGATTCAGAATAAGCTCAATGATTTCAAAGAGCGAATAGCCGCCCTTCAAACCAAAGCGGATAAACTCAATGAAGATATCTCAAAACTGGGATATTTGACGGAAGGAAATGTAATTACCTCTGTTTCCCGAAACTCGGACGGGCAATATGTTATTACCTATAAAGACAACAATAATGAAGAAAAAGCAGTTGTTGTAGCAACCCAGGAAGATGTAATAGAAGCCCCTATACTCGGTGTACGCCTCAACGATGACGACCAGTTGTATTACTGGACCACCACTATTGGCAATGAGACAAACTGGCTCACAGATGATACCGAAAAAAAAGTACCCGTCTGTGGCTATACCCCCGAAATGGGGGTAAATGCCGACGGTTACTGGACAGTCAATGGTGAGATACTCAAGGATAACAAGGGGACTCCTATTACAGCTACAACCGACGAGACGGCCATTTTTAAAAATATTACCAAGACTGATGAGGGATATCTCAAAATCACATTGGGTAATGGGGAAACACTCACACTGGAAGTGTTCAGTTCTCTGAATCTCAGGTTAAAAGCAAATGCTGTTACAAAAATAACCGATCTTTCCAGTCCCCTAAAAATTGAATATGAAGTAACGGGAGCATCTGCAGAAGAAGCATTAGTCACTATTGCCCAAGCGGTGAACGTAAAAGCAACAATCGACAAAGAGACTCATACCCTTACTGTAATATTCGAAAACAATTTTGATGAAGGTCATGTGATCATCACAGCTTACGATCTTCAGCATCTTGTACTTCGTCCTCTTTTATTCAAAAAAAATTAATCCTTAAAATGATATGAATATGAAAAAAAGAATCTTATTCACCGGACTTCTTCTGTTGCTGACTCTAGGCACTTTTGCAGTCACTCCTGTCGCTCCGGACAAGACACATGCGCAAAAGATAGTAGAAGCCATTCACAATCCGAAAACAGACTATGTAGTGGTAGTATCCCACCGGGGAGACTGGCGGGATTATCCGGAGAACTCCATCCCTGCCATCGAATCGATTATCCGCATGGGAGTTGATGTCATGGAACTAGACCTGAAACTAACAGCAGACAGTGTACTTGTCCTTTGTCACGACGGTACTATCGACCGGACTACCACAGGAAAAGGCAGAGTCAGCGACGTAACTTACGACTATATCAAAAGCTGTTTCCTGAAAACAGGTCATAACTGCCCCACTAAATACAAGATGCCGACCTTAAAAGAAGCATTGGCCGTCTGCAAAGACCGTATAGTGGTTAACATAGACCAAGGGTACCAATATTATGATTTGGTAATGGCTATCACAGAAGAATTGGGAGTCACAGAACAAATCTTGATTAAAGGTAAAAAGTCGGTTGATTTTGTAGATGCACAAGCTAAGAAGTATAAACACGCCATGATGTACATGCCCATTATTGATATCAACAAACCAAGCGGACAAGATTTGTTCCGTCAATATATGGACAAGAAAATCATTCCTCTAGCATATGAAGTATGCTGGCAGCAAGAAACTTCGGAAGTAAAAAAATGCATGAAGGATATACTTGCACAAGGTTCTAAAATCTGGGTAAATACTCTTTGGGCCTCACTCTGCGGAGGTGAAGAAGCAGGTATGTACGATGACTATGCTTTTGAACATGGGGCAGAAGTTTACCAAAAGGTATTAGATCTCGGCACATCCATCATACAAACCGACCGACCGGAGTTATTAATCAGCTACCTGAAGAAAATCGGACGGCACAATTAATCCCCGAAAGTAATTATTCTATTTACCAGATAAGAAAACATGAGAAATTTCAGATTGCTCCTTTTGGCTTCGCTTTTGGCACCGACTATCCTATGGGGACAAAGTATAAAAGACATCCGCTATGTAGATGCCTCCCAATTGACCCTTGTAGGAAAAGCCTTGCCTACCCCACATCTATATCACCGTATAGATACGGTAGCTTTCAAGGGATTTTCAAAATCAGAAAACCAGCAAGCCAGATGTTCAGCAGGATTAGCGGTTGTTTTCAGGACCAACTCACCCCAGATTGACCTGCTTCCCTCGTATAAATGGGAATACAGGAAAGATAATGTAACAGGAATAGCAGCTGCCGGCTTCGACCTCTATATCAGACAGAATAATGAATGGATATATGCCAATTCGCTAGCTCCTGCTAAACGGAACGAAGCATTCACACTGATGTATGGTATGGAGCCAAAGGAAAAAGAATGTCTGCTTTACCTGCCGATGTACAGCGAACTCGAATCTCTGAAGATAGGCATTCAGCCGGGATCTTCAATCGAAACGATCCCGAATCCTTTTGGGCAAAAAGTCGTATTCTTCGGTTCCAGTTTTACGCAAGGTATTGGAGCAAGTCGTCCGGGGATGAGTTATCCGCTGCAAATAGAGCGTAATACAAACTTACATGTCTGCAATTTAGGATTCAGTGGCAATGCCAAACTTCAGTCTTATTTTGCGGAAGTGATAGCAGCCACCGAAGCCGATGCTTTTGTATTTGATGTGTTTTCCAACCCCGACGCAATGCAAATCAAGGAACGTTTACAAGCATTTGTAGATATCATTGTAGCCAAACACCCTAAGACTCCTCTGATATTCGTACAAACTATTCAACGGGGCAATGAAGCATTTAACACCTTGATTCGAGCCAGGGAGAGTGACAAACTGGAAATAGTAGAAACTCTTATGAAAGAGATCATCCGGAAATATCCGAATATCTACCTGATAGGCAATCCGTTGCCATCTCCCGAAAACAGGGATACCTGTACCGACGGAACCCATCCGTCTGACCTCGGCTACTACTTTTGGGCTAAGAATTTAGAGAAAAAAATAATCGAAATACTAAATAAAAACAAGTGCTTATGAATATGAGATCAGATTAAAAATACAAATCTATCCCAAATAGAATATCTTATTCAGAAATAATCAACATAATATACTCATTGATAAAGAAAAAAAATGCATTTTTGTACTTTAAACAAATACGCTATGAAGATAACTAATGACATATTAAAAGATTATTTCTATGATAAGTGTTCTCACGAGGAAGAAATAGAAATCCAAAAGTGGTTGACAGAAAATGACAATAGCCTAGTGGACCAGAGTTTCCGTGAGATTATCTCTGAAATTCAAATGGAGAATCATGAGTTATCTCAAAAAGCTTTTGAGAAATTTCAAAAAGCAACTCAACCCCAACAGGTCCGCACACCACGCCCGGGACTTCAGCGTTCAATCCGCTGGATGCAGCGTGTGGCAGCCGTCCTTTTTATACCACTCTTATTTTTAGCCGGATATTTACTTCTTGACAAGAAGGCAAATACACACTGGAATGATATCACCGTACCACACGGTATGCATCAGACACTCACTCTTTCGGATGGAACGACGCTCCATGTCAATTCAGGCACGCGAGTAATTTACCCTTCCGATTTCACAGAAAATAAAAGAGAAATCTTTGTCAGTGGAGAACTCTTTGCCGATGTGGCAAAGGATCCGGACAAGCCTTTTATCATTTCTGCTGGTGACGTCCATGTGCAGGTGCTGGGTACAAAGTTCAATCTCCGTGCCTACGAGAATATCGAGACAGTAGAAGTCGCGCTCGTAGAAGGTTCGGTACTGTTCAAAACTCCAACTCATCCTAATGAGATTTTGAAGAAAGGAGAAATGATTCAGTATAACCGAACTTCACAAAAGATTGTCCGCGATACATTCCTTGCCAATCTGTACAAGTGTCCGGCCAAAAACGAAGGATTCTATTTCAGTAATCTTCCCCTTAATGATATTGTGAAGGAACTGGAATATTATTTCGATACCAGAATCATCATATTAGATCAAAAGCTAGGTGACAGCACTTACATTGCTTACTTCACTAACGGGGAAACTCTCGATGAGATTTTATCCAATCTCAATACAGACGGACAAATGTCCATAACCCGGAGTCAGGGAGTAATCTTGATTACTTCTGCAGCTCCATAAAATTAGCAGTAGTATAACCTGATATGAAGCAAACTAATATTTATAAAAAATATATATCAACGATCTGGTTTGCTTGTGTGATGATATTTTTCTCTCAACCCATTCTAGCACAAGACATAACCTTACAATTAAAGAATGTTACTGTAAAAGAAGCAATAGAAGCTTTACATAAGACCAAAAATTATTCTGTTGTGATCAAATCCGCAGAGATCAACATGAGTAAAAAAGTGTCAGTCAATGCCACTAATGCGCCTATTAAGGCCGTTTTGGATCAGATTTTTGTGGGACAGAATGTTAGCTACGCCATCAACGGGCATAGTATCATTATCAGTAAAAAGTCAGATACCAGTCAGCAAAAGCCCGGTGAGAAAAAGAAACAGACGATTACCGGTATTGTTTATGACGAAGAAGGTAATCCTGTTATAGGCGCTTCAGTGATGAACAAAGAAACCGCACAAGGAGCAATTACCGATCTGGATGGAAAGTTTTCTTTAGAAGCTTTCATACCTTCAACAATCGAAATTTCGTACGTAGGTTATGAAATGGCAACAGTCAATGTAAAAGACAATCAGACCAAGACCATCCGCCTGATTCCTTCCAGCCTGATGATTGACGAGGTAGTCGTAGTAGGCTACGGTAGTCAACGCAGAAGTAACCTGACAGGTGCCGTTTCCACCATCTCTAGTAAAGACCTGAACAACCGCCCGGTAGTGTCTGCTGCCAATGCATTGCAGGGAGCCGATCCATCTGTAAATCTTACTTTTGGTACAGGTTCGCCCGAGTCAGGGTATTCATTAAACATTCGTGGAGGTATCTCTGTCAACGGTGGCACTCCGTTAGTATTATGTGATGGCGTAGAAGTACCGCTAAATCAAGTCAATGCAAATGATATCGAATCGATTTCTGTATTGAAAGATGCATCTTCGTGTGCCATTTATGGAGCAAAAGCATCGGCTGGTGTGGTACTTATTACCACTAAATCGGGAAGTGCCGCAACAAAAGGAAAAGCCAAAATTTCCTATAACGGTCGTTTCGGATGGACACAGAATACGACTTCCACTGATTTTATCCGTACCGGGTATGATTATGTAACTTTCGCCAACAAGTTCTACCATGCATACAATGGTGTGAATATGTATTTGTATGAAGATGAAGAACTCCAGAAGCTCTACGACCGCAGGAATGATATGACTGAGAATCCTGAACGCCCCTGGGTAGAAATCGGAGAAGACGGGAAGTACTATTATTATGGAAATACAGATTGGTATGGACACTTCTACAATCGCACCCGCCCACAGATGGAACATAACGTTTCCATCACCGGAGGTGGCGAGAAGGTGAATTATTATATCAGTGGACGCTACTATCAGCAGTATGGTATGTTCAACATTGATAAAGACCTCTATAAAGATTACTCATTCCGTGCCAAGATGGATGCCCAACTGAATAAATGGATAAAATGGTCGACAAATATCGGATTGGACAACAACAATTACAGATATAACGGAACTTCCAATTATGCAATGACCATTGCTCGTCTGGAATCGAATATCAGTCCGTCATTCGTGCCTTTCAATCCTGACGGAACAATTGTGCAATATACAAACCAACTTTATGCCAACTCCCCTCTCGGAGCCGGCGACGGTGGCTATCTGACATCTCAAAGAGGGCATAACACCAAATCCAGAACACTCTTGTCTGTAGTCAACCAGATTGATATTACTTTACTGGAAGGATTGACTTTGACTGCCAATTACAGTTATCAGCAAAGAAAACAGCTGTATCGCTATCGCAACAACTCATTTGAATATTCACGTAGTCAGGGAGTGACACAAACATTCACTTCCGGAAGTATCTTTAACAACTATGAAGAAGACGAATCTTTCCCCGTCACTCATATGCTGAATTACTATGCTACTTTTGAACATTCATGGGCAAAGAAACATAATCTTAAAGTGGTGGCAGGTAGTCAGTATGAGACTTACCGTAATGTCAACAAAGATACTTCCATGACCAACTTGTCCAATGATAACCTCGACTCCTTTTCGGCAGTAACACCCGAAAGTGTGCTTACCGTATCACAAGATATCAGTGCCTATAAGACTCTTGGTTTCTTTGGTCGTATCAACTATGACTACATGGGCAAATACTTGCTTGAGGTATCCTGCCGTGCTGATGGTTCTTCCCGATTTGCAGAAGGAGACAGATGGGGAGTATTCCCCTCGGTATCAGCAGGGTGGAGAATTTCTGAAGAAAACTTCTTCAAACCTGTAAGTGACTGGTGGAGCAGTTTAAAATTACGTGCTTCTGTCGGCAGTCTGGGTAACCAACAAGTAGATTATTACGCTTATCTGCAAACAATCACTTCCGATAACCAATTCAGTTATACCTTTGATGGAGAAGGAAAAGCATACTATGCGAAAATTTCCAATCCAATCTCTTCCGGGCTGACCTGGGAAACTGTTACAACATACAATGTCGGATTGGATATGTCATTCCTTAGAAACCGTCTAAGTATGAGTGCCGACTATTACGTCCGTAAAACAACGGATATGCTGACCACCTCATTGACTTTACCGGATGTATACGGTGCTTCTACCCCAAAAGCCAATTGCGCTGACTTACGGACAAACGGATGGGAATTATCTGTTTCATGGAACGATTCGTTCAAAGTAGCCAACAAGCCTTTCCGATATGGGATACAAGCTACCTTGGGAGATTACCAGCGCACAATCACCAAATACAACAACCCGGACAAACTGATTTCCGACCACTATGTAGGAAAGAAAATGGGAGAAATCTGGGGATACCATGTAGACGGATTGTTTAAAACAGACAAAGAAGCTGCGGAATATCAGGCAAAGATTAATGACAAAGCCGTGAACGGACGTGTTTACAGCAGTAAAGTAGACGGTTATCTACGTGCCGGTGATGTACGCTTTGCCGACTTGAATGGAGACAACGTGATCGGAGCAGGAGCAGGAACCGTAGATGACCCGGGCGACAAACGGATCATCGGAAATACGACTCCAAGATACAACTATTCTTTCCGCCTGGATGCAAGCTGGAATGGTTTTGACGTATCTGCTTTCTTTCAAGGGATCGGTAAAAGAGACTGGTATCCGTCCTCCAGTTCTAGTTCACAAGGAGCGAATTCTTTCTGGGGCCCCTATTCTTTCCCTTCTACCTCATTTATAGAAAAGTCATTTCCGGAAGACTGTTGGACTGAAGATAACAGAAATGCCTTCTTCCCACGCATCAGAGGTTATCAATCCTACTCCGGAGGTTCACTCGGAACAGTCAATGACCGATATATACAGAACATTGCTTATCTGCGTTTCAAGAACCTCTCTATCGGATATACCCTGCCCATCAACAAGCGTTTTTTCGAAAAAGTCCGTGTTTATGTTTCAGGAGAGAATCTATATTATTGGTCGCCTCTGAAGAAGCATAATAAAACCATTGATCCGGAATTGGCTATCTCTAGTAGCACTTACTCATCCAACACAGGTTCGGGATATGCTTATCCACGTGTTTATACTGTTGGAGTAGATATTACTTTTTAATTAATGATTAATCAGATATAGTATGAAAGCTATCAACAAAATAATTATCCTGGGAATGGTGACAACCCTGTTCAGTAGTTGCGACCTGACACTCCTACCGGAAAATGCAGTGACACCGGAGAATTACTTTCAAAATAAATCCGACCTGGAGTTATGGACCAATCAATTTTATACTTTGCTGGATGAACCGGACGCTTCAGCCGGTACAAATGCAGACGATATGATTGACAAAGGCATGGGACAGGTGATTGAAGGTACCCGTTCGGCTGCTAGCGAAACCGGATGGTCATGGAGCAAACTCCGTCACATCAATTATTTTCTGCAACATTCCTCCAATTGTGATGATGAAACCGCCCGCAGCCAATATAACGGTGTGGCACAGTTCTTCAGAGCTTATTTCTATTTCGTAAAGGTACGTCGTTATGGAGACGTGCCCTGGTATGATCAGGTATTAGGTTCGGAAGATCAGGAATTACTGGCTAAAGCCAGAGATTCACGCGAATTTGTGATGGATCGGGTCCTCAAAGATTTCGAAGATGCCGCCACCAGCTTACCAACTAAAAGCACAGACACTCGGAATACAAGAGTCACTAAATGGGCAGCACTGGCATTTGCCAGTCAAGCTGCACTCTATGAAGGAACTTATCGGAAATACCACGGACTGGACAATTATGAGAAATATCTGGAAATTGCAGCAAGCACTGCCAAGCAGTTTATTGATGAAAGCGGCTTCAGTCTGTATAAAGAAGGAACAGAACCTTACAGAGATATGTTCTGTGCGGACAATGCCAAAACAACAGAAGTTGTACTGGCAAGAGCTTATAACTTCGAAGGTCTACAATTATCACATTCCGTACAATTCAGCATCGCCAATCTGCAGATGGGCTTCACCCGCCGGTTTATGAATCACTACCTGATGACTGACGGAACGCGTTTCACAGATAAACAAGGATATGAAACTATGTTCTATACGGAAGAGGTAAAAGACCGTGATCCACGCTTACAACAAACTGTACTTTGCCCGAACTATATCCAGAAAGGAGAAACCACCGTTACTGCTAATGATTTAACTGCCTACTGCGGATACAGACCTATCAAATTCGTAGGAACGAAAGACCATGACGGAGCCGCCAAAAGTACCTCCGACTGGCCACTGATGCGAGCCGCAGAAGTGTACCTGAATTATGCCGAGGCTAAAGCAGAATTAGGAACTCTTAAACAAGAAGATCTGGATATCTCTATCAATAAAATTCGTGAACGGGCAAAAATGCCGGATTTGATTCTTACAGACGCCAACAACAATCCTGATCCGTATTTGGGTACCTGCTATCCGAACGTTGAGCAGGGAGCGAACAAAGGAGTCATTCTCGAAATACGTCGCGAACGTACCATTGAATTAGTTATGGAAGGCTTGAGACAATGGGATTTGTTCCGATGGAAAGAAGGAAAACAAATGTTCAATCAGTACATTCCTTACTACGGCATCTATATTCCTGGAGTAGGAACGTATGACATGGATGGAGACGGAAAACCTGATTTGGAAATCTACGAAACCACAGCTACTTCGCAATGTGATAATAAAAAGAAACTGGATAAGGATATTTACCTCTCCAATGGTACATCCGGCTATATTATCGGATTTCCTAAAGTTACTTATGGCAATGACTGGAAAGAGGAAAGAGACTATTTATGGCCAATTCCTGCCGATCAACGCGTATTGACACAAGGCATTCTGACCCAAAATCCGGGTTGGGAAGACGGCTTAAGTTACTAATTAATCCACAATTTATATTTTTATCAGTAAGGTGTATCGGTAATCCCCGATACACCTTACTATCACTATTGCTTTTTTTTAAAGCAACAAACACTAATTACCATGTTAAAACAACTTATCAAATTCTATCAAATCAGTACTCCTGCACCAGTTCTTAAAGAGAACAAGAAGAAGCTCAAAAAGCTACAATGGGCAACCTTTTTTTCCGCAACTGCCGGATACGGTATTTATTACGTTTGCCGACTTAGTCTGAATGTAGTAAAAAAGCCGATTGTCGAAGAAGGTATATTTTCAGAAACCGAACTCGGTATCATTGGTGCCGTGCTGTTTTTCACATATGCCATCGGAAAATTCACCAATGGATTTCTAGCAGACCGCAGTAATATCAGACGCTTCATGTCCACCGGATTACTGATTACCGCTTTGGCTAACTTATGTTTAGGGTTCACTCATTCTTTTATTCTATTTGCCGTACTATGGGGAATCAGCGGCTGGTTTCAGTCAATGGGAGCAGCTTCCTGTGTAGTCGGACTATCCCGTTGGTTTGAGGACAAGAAACGAGGGTCGTTCTACGGTTTTTGGTCGGCAAGTCACAATATCGGAGAGGCTATGACTTTCATCATTGTCGCTTCCATTGTGAGCGTTTTAGGGTGGAGATATGGTTTCATAGGAGCCGGTAGTATTGGAATAATCGGAGTTCTAATTGTCTGGAACTTTTTCCACGACTCTCCCGAAAGTGAAGGACTGTCAGCAGTTAATCATCCACAAATAAAAGATGAAACCGATGATAAAGCTGACTTCAACAAGGCACAAAAACAGGCGTTAATGATGCCGGCAATTTGGATACTTGCCATCGCAAGTGCGTTGATGTATGTCAGCCGATATGCAGTGAACAGTTGGGGAGTCTTTTATCTGGAAGCCCAGAAAGGGTATTCTACGTTAGATGCCAGTTTTATCATCTCCATCAGTTCGGTTTGTGGAATTATTGGTACGATGTTTTCCGGGGTAATCTCCGACAAGTTTTTCAATGGACGTAGAAATGCTCCTGCGCTTATCTTCGGTTTGATGAATGTAGCAGCACTATGCCTGTTTCTACTAGTCCCGGGCGTCCACTTCTGGATAGACGCATTATCCATGGTACTATTCGGAACCGCTATCGGAGTACTTCTCTGTTTTTTGGGTGGATTAATGGCTGTCGACATTGCTCCCCGGAACGCTTCTGGTGCAGCGTTAGGTATTGTAGGCATTGCCAGTTACATCGGAGCAGGTATACAAGATATAATGAGCGGAGTTCTCATTGAAGGGCACAAAAGCATCGTTGATGGTAAAGAAATCTATGATTTTTCTTACATCAATATTTTTTGGATCGGAGCAGCATTACTTTCCGTTTTTTTCGCTTTATTGGTGTGGAATGTGAGATCAAAGGATTAACAGAACTGTCAGTATCATAAAAAACGTGAGTTCTTTTCGTCCTCATATGAATTTATTTCGTATTTTTGCGTGGACATCCCCTTTTTTGATGTTCAGGAAGATAATTTGTTGTTAAAGCAAAGCGAAGATTGATATATGAGTGACGAAATCAACGAGATAACGGAAGAACATTCAGACTACAAACCAGCGGACGCGCGGGACGAAAGCGTAAAACATCAGTTAACAGGCATGTACCAGAATTGGTTTCTGGACTATGCTTCATACGTTATTCTGGAACGTGCCGTACCTCACATCAATGACGGTTTAAAGCCTGTGCAACGTCGTATCCTGCATTCTATGAAACGTCTGGATGACGGGCGGTATAACAAAGTGGCAAATATTGTGGGACACACCATGCAGTTCCACCCGCATGGGGATGCTTCTATCGGGGATGCCCTAGTACAGTTGGGACAGAAAGACCTGTTGATTGACTGTCAGGGTAACTGGGGTAATATTCTCACCGGAGACGGTGCGGCTGCTCCCCGTTATATCGAGGCACGTTTATCCAAGTTTGCGCTGGATGTTGTCTTCAATCCCAAAACTACCGAATGGAAATTGTCATACGACGGACGAAATAAAGAACCAGTCACTCTTCCTGTGAAATTCCCGTTATTACTGGCGCAGGGAGTGGAAGGTATCGCCGTTGGACTTTCTTCCAAGATATTGCCGCATAACTTCAACGAACTTTGCGATGCTTCCATCAGCTATCTGCATGGGGAAGAATTCCAACTGTATCCCGATTTCCAGACAGGCGGATCGATCGATGTAGCCAAATACAACGACGGAGAACGTGGCGGAGCAGTGAAAGTACGTGCCAAGATCAACAAGATTGATAACAAAACGCTTGCAATTACAGAGATCCCTTATGGGAAAACCACTTCAACAGTGATCGACTCTATCCTGAAAGCAGTTGATAAAGGAAAAATCAAAATTCGCAAGGTAGATGACAACACAGCTGCCAACGTAGAAATATTAGTGCATCTGGCACCAGGTACATCATCGGACAAAACAATCGATGCATTGTACGCATTCACCGATTGCGAAGTTAGTATCTCACCCAACTGCTGCGTGATTGACGACAGCAAACCTCATTTCCTCACTGTCAGCAAAGTCTTGAGAAAGTCGGCAGACAACACGCTGGATTTGCTAAAGCAGGAGCTGGAAATCAAGAAAAACGAAATACTGGAAGCGTTACACTTTGCTTCGCTCGAAAAGATATTTATCGAAGAACGCATCTATAAGGACAAAGAGTTCGAGCAATCCAAAGATATGGACGCAGCTTGTGCACATATTGACGAACGCCTGACGCCTTATTATCCGAAGTTTATCCGCGAAGTAACCAAAGAGGATATTCTCAAACTGATGGAAATCAAAATGGGACGTATTCTGAAATTCAATTCGGACAAAGCGGATGAACTAATTGCCAGGATGAAAGAAGAAGTGGCCGAGATTGATAATCATCTGGCTCACATCGTAGATTATACCGTCAACTGGTATCAGATGTTGAAAAACAAATACGGCAAGAACTTCCCGCGCCGTACGGAACTGCGTAACTTCGACACCATCGAAGCTGCCAAAGTAGTAGAAGCAAACGAGAAACTTTATATCAACCGCGAAGAAGGATTTATCGGAACAGCCTTGAAAAAAGACGAGTTCGTTGCATGTTGTTCGGATATCGATGATGTCATTATCTTCTTCCGCGACGGTAAGTATATCGTTACTCCTGTTGCCGACAAGAAATTCGTCGGCAAAAACGTTCTCTATGTCAATGTATTCAAGAAGAACGATAAACGTACGATCTACAATGTAGCCTACCGCGACGGAAAAGAAGGAACGACATACGTAAAACGTTTCGCCGTGACCTCTGTAGTTCGCGACCGCGAATATGATGTCACACAGGGAACTCCCGAATCACGGATTACCTATTTCAGCGCCAACCCGAATGGAGAAGCCGAAATCATCAAGGTGACACTGAAACCGAATCCGCGTGTACGCCGTATCATTTTCGAGCATGACTTCAGTGAGGTCAGCATCAAGGGACGTCAGGCACGAGGCGTGATTCTCACCCGCTTGCCGGTACATAAGATATCCCTGAAACAAAAAGGAGGTTCTACGCTCGGTGGACGTAAAGTATGGTTTGACCGTGACATACTCCGCCTCAACTATGACGGACGAGGTGAATATCTGGGTGAATTCCAAAGCGACGACAGCATATTGATTGTTCTGAACAACGGTGATTTCTATACTACCAACTTCGACTTGAGCAACCACTATGAAGATAATGTAAGCATCGTGGAGAAATTTGATCCTAACAAGATATGGACTGCCGCGCTTTACGATGCCGACCAACAGAATTATCCGTATCTGAAACGTTTCTGTTTTGAGGCCTCTAACCGTAAACAGAACTACTTGGGAGAAAATAAGAACAACCGTCTGATCCTGCTGACTGACGAGTACTATCCTCGTCTGGAAGTCATATTTGGCGGACACGACAATTTCCGTGATCCGTTGAATATCGATGCGGATGAATTCATTGCTGTCAAAGGTTTCAAAGCCAAGGGAAAACGTATTACTACCTATGCAGTGGAGACGATCAATGAGCTTGAACCAACTCGCTTCCCCGAACCCTCACAAGAACAACAGGAAGTTCCTGAAGAGGAGCCGGAAAATCTGGATCCGGACAGCGGCAAAAGCGAAGGCGATATTATTGATGAAATCACCGGGCAGATGAAATTATTCTGATGAAGAAAAAACTAATATACCTGGGGCTGACAGGTTGCATCCTGTTCGCCCTTTGCACAAGATTACAAGCGCAGATCGACAGTCTGCAAGCCCATCGGTATGTAACACGTGCCACCATGTATGGTATCGGATTTACTAACGTTTTCGACACCTATCTTTCACCGCAGGAATACAAAGGTATCGACTTCCGTGTTTCCCGTGAGTTGATTCGGATGACCAAGTTGTTTGATGGAAATGTATCTGTGCAGAACTTCTTTCAAGCAGACATCGGCTATACGCACAACCGGGCTGATAACAATAACACTTTCTCCGGATTAGTCAACTGGAACTATGGATTACACTACCAGTTCCGCCTGACAGATAATTTCAAATTATTAGCCGGAGGATTGATAGATGTCAACGGAGGCTTTGTCTATAATCTGCGGAACACCAACAATCCGGCATCCGCACGGGCATACGTCAATCTGGATGCCTCCGGAATGGCTATTTGGCACCTGAAAATCAAACGGTATCCGATGGTGCTTCGTTATCAGGTCAATCTGCCGGTTATGGGAGTGATGTTCTCTCCCCACTACGGACAATCTTATTACGAGATATTCTCTTTGGGAAATTCGAGTGGAGTAATAAGATTTACCTCCCTGCACAATCAACCTTCGTTGCGACAGATGCTCTCCGTCGACCTGCCGATAGGATATACCAAAATGCGCTTCAGCTACCTGGCTGATTTGCAGCAATCCAACGTTAACAATATCAAGACACATACCTACTCACACGTATTCATGGTAGGATTTGTGAAAGACCTATACCGTATCCGAAATAAGAAAGGAACCGCTCTTCCTTCATCGGTTAGAGCTTACTAAGAGAACAAAATTTAATGTTGAAACTTCAAGTGAGAGATCAATTAATGATGAGAAATAAGATTAGACAATTACTTTGGCTGCTCTGCTGCCTTCCGGTGCTGACTGGTTGCATTGGGGAAGATGACTACGCCAATGATCCTAGAGGTAATTTCGAACAACTATGGAAGATCATCGACGAACAGTATTGTTTCCTGGATACGAAAGGTATTGACTGGGATGCTGTTCATGACGAATACAGCAAACTGATTATTCCGTCGATGTCCAATGATGACCTGTTCGACATCCTAAGCCAAATGCTTTATATCTTGAAAGACGGGCATGTCAATCTATCTTCTGCCAGTCGTATTTCTTATTACGATGCATGGTATCAGGGCTACCCCTGGAATTATAGAGAAGATATTCTTTATAACTATTATCTGGGTAGTACCAATTCAGGCTATCGCACATCCGCTGGTCTTAAATATAAAATATTCGACAATAACATAGGATACATACGTTATGAAAGTTTCAGTGCCGGAGTTGGAGATGGCAATTTGGATGAGGTCCTTTACTATTTACAAATCTGCAATGGATTAATTATCGATGTCCGTGATAACGGAGGAGGTAATCTAACCAATTCTTCACGCATAGCTGCCCGGTTCACTGATAAACTGGCACTAACAGGATATATCCAACATAAGACAGGTCCGGGACACAATGATTTCTCAGAGATGGAACCCATTTATTTAGAACCCTCCAACAGTATTCGTTGGCAAAAAAAGGTCGTGATACTAACCAATCGTCGATGTTATAGTGCCACAAATGATTTTGTTAACATAATGCGCAGTTTAAACAATGATAACGAGGATAAAAGAATCATCCAGCTGGGCGATCAGACTGGTGGTGGATCAGGACTACCATTTTCATCAGAATTACCCAATGGTTGGAGCGTCCGCTTCTCTGCCAGCCCCCACTTTGATAAGTATGGAAAGTCATTGGAGGATGGAATAAAACCTGATGTATACGTAAACATGGATAAGATTCTGGAAGAAGGGATAGAGCAGGGTGACATAGAATCACAAAAGAAAGATCCACTGATTGAAAAAGCATTCGAAATCTTAAGTGAATAACTTTATTGCCGAATTATTTGCCAAATCAGAAAATCTTCCTATCTTTGCACCGCTAAACAAAAAAGCTACGCATGCGGCTGTGGCGTAATTGGTAGCCGCGCCAGACTTAGGATCTGGTGTCGTGAGACGTGTAGGTTCGAGTCCTATCAGCCGCACAAACTACACTGTATTTACAGTTAAAAAGCCCCTAAAACGGACATTTTAGGGGCTTTTTTGTGTCCTCTTCGCTGGTTATCCGAAAAATGCTAACAACAATTCGGTGCCATTCTCGGTGACAGGATTCCTTTTTTTATCTTGATTTTTTGGATTCAAAGTAGGATTCACCAAAAAAAATCAAGTATGGAAAGAAAAAAAACTTTCAACGTTCTGTTTTGGCTACGGAAAAGTCGAACAAATGAAAGTCTGTCACCTCTGTTCTGCAGAGTTACAATCATGGGGCAAAGATACGAAATTCCGACGAATTGTCATATCTCCCCCGCTTCATGGTCGGCAGTCGCCCAAAAGTCACTCGGAAAAACAGCTGTAGACAAGGAAACAAACAGGTATATCGAAGATTTAAAACTGCAAATTGAAGAAACCTGTAACAAGCTCCGGCAAAAGAACTATCCCCTCAACATCGAGAACTTTAAACTCATGTTCCAATCAGAGGATAACGAATATTCTACCATTAAAACGCTGTTCGAATATCACATGATTATGGAAGGGAAAAAACTCTCCCAGTCAACATGCTACCAATACGGAGTTACCTTGAAATATCTACTAAGCTACGTGCGAATCAAACACAAAGTGGCCGACTACGATATAAGTATCATCGACGCAGCTTTTGTCAATGAGTTTTTCGCCTATCTGCAAGGTTATTTGCGACAGGACAACATGAAACGATGCGATATTAACGGAGCATTGAAACACATGGAACGCTTCAAAAAAGTCATGGAAATGGCGTTCAATAACGAATGGATAAATCGAAATCCGGTAAAAGCACTCAAAGCACATAAAGAAAAAACCGACATCAACGAACTGGACGAAGAAGCCGTAAAACGACTTTCCACTGTAATACTACCTCCTAATCTGGGCATTGTCAGAGACTTGTTCATTTTTGCCGTGTATACCGGAGTCTCATACGAAGATATGACACGATTAACGCAAAAGAACATCGTTATCGGCATAGACAAAAGCCTGTGGCTGCATTACAAACGGGTCAAAACAGGTGTCCGTGTATCATTGCCATTACTAGAACCTGCATTGGAAATTATCAATAGATATGACACCTACCACAAAGGCGGCAAAAAGAACCAGCCGCTATTCCCATATGTCAGCAATCAGATCATGAACCGTTATCTCAAAAAAGTAGCCAAACTCGCCGGAGTAGAAGACAGAGTTACGTATCACGTTGCAAGCCATAGTGTATTTTCTTTTTTCTTAAAAATCAATAGCTTACAAAATATCCCAGTTTGACAGGTAACGATTTAGAAACCAGCGAAAATCTGTATTCCACTTCGTTTTGCAGTAATTCAAAAGAACGCCTTTTAGCATTACAAAGATAGGCATTATAATTGGATTATAATAGGTTTTAGCCTACAAAAAGTGAATTCCATATATTTTTATTGCTCAATTACTGCTAACTTCACTAAAAATGAGTAATTTTGTACTTTAATAAGTATGAGTGTTACCATGGTTGTAAAAACAATAAAATTGACATCACTATTTGTCAATACTGAAAATTATAGATTTGAGCCTCTGTCTTCACAAAAGGAAGCGATAGACAAGATGGTAGAGGACCAAGGGGATAAATTATATTCTCTTGTAGACGATATTGTAACTAATGGTCTTAGTCCAGTCGATTTAATCATTGTAACGCCTAACGAAGATAACAACAAATATATAGTACTCGAAGGTAATAGGAGAATAACATCATTAAAATTATTAAACAATCCAACATTAATTGATGACAAGTACATTTCTTTAAGGAAAAAATTTCAGAAATTGCAAAAAGAAAATCCTAATGCTATTTCTGAATTGAAGAATATTGCTTGCGCTGTTTTTGAAAACCCAACGGAAGCTGATATTTGGATAAAACGTAAACACTCGGGAGAGCTGAATGGTATCGGTACAGTTACTTGGAATGCTCAACAAAAGCAAAGATTCGAGGAGAAGACAGAAGGAAAATCATCGATTCCATTGCAAATTATCACTTTATTGAAATCACAAGATAATGTTTCTGATACGATTAAGGATTCGTTATCCAAACTAAATATTACCAACCTGCAACGTTTGATGTCAGACCCTTATGTTAGAGAACACCTTGGTTTGGGAATTAACAATGGAACTTTAGTTTCAAAGGTTGAAGTGTCAGAAGTCGTCAAGGGGCTTATAAAAGTTGTTACGGATATTCTTAATCCAGAATTCAAAGTTTCAGAAATCTATAATAGAGAAAAAAGGAAGCAATATATTGACAATTTTGACACGAACCAAAAGCCAGACCTATCTAATGAAGCGTCTGAACAATGGAGTGTTCAAGATATTGTAGACAATAAAGGGCAGGTATTAATAAATAGTGAACGCAGAGAAATAAAAAAGGCTAATAATCAGAAAGCTAGAAACAGAGCTGGCTTAGTGCCCAAGACTTTGATTTTGCATATCAACAACCCCAAAATCAATAAAATTTTTGAGGAGTTAAAACATATCCAAGTTAAAACATGTCCTAATGCATCTTCTGTACTGCTGAGAGTGTTTTTAGAATTGTCAGTTGATGCTTATTTGGAAAGATATGATTTGGTAAAAAACAATGCTATAACTGCGTGTTCTTCCAAAGAGGATTTGAACGGGAAAGTTTGTAAAGTATTAAATCATATGACCCAATTAGGAACAATGAGTAATGATTTATCTAAAGGTATAAGGTCTGAAATAAATGATAAAAATTCAGTCCTATCCATTGAATCCTTGAATGCATATGTTCATAATGAGTTTTTCTATCCTAAAGCAGACAATTTGATTATAGGATGGGACAACATAGAAAGTTTTTTTATCCAATTATGGGAATCTATAAATAAAGAATGACATTATGGAGTTTTTATCACCTTTAAGATATCCCGGTGGAAAGGCAAAAGTCGCTGATTTCGTACAGTGTTTAATCAAAGAAAATGCATTGCTTGATGGTACTTATGTTGAGCCATATGTAGGAGGTGGTTCTGTTGCTTTATCCTTGCTCTTTAATGAATATGTTAGTGATATATATATAAACGATAAAGACATATCTATTTATGCCTTTTGGTATAGTGTTCTTAATAACACGGATGCTCTTTGCCAATTAATTAAGGATACTCCCATAAATGTCGAAACATGGTTTAAGCAAAAAGAGTTTCAGCAGAATAAAGAAAATAGAAATGTTGATTTATTAAATTTAGGGTTTTCCACTTTCTTCCTAAATAGAACAAATCGTTCAGGAATTTTAAAAGCTGGAATCATAGGTGGATACGACCAAACTGGAAATTACAAGATTGATGCGAGGTTTAACAAAGAAGATTTGATAAAAAGGATTCAACGTATAGCAGACTACGCGGAGAGAATTCATCTAACAAATGACGATGCTGTTACTTTAGTGCAACGATTAAAAGATGAATTACCTTACAATACTCTATTATATTTAGACCCGCCATACTATATAAAAGGAAAAGGGCTTTATCTGAACTACTATAATGACACAGACCATCAAAACATCGCAAATGCTATAGGTGCAATAGTAAATTGTAAGTGGATTGTCTCTTATGATAATGTGCCATTCATAACCAACCTATATTCAAAATATAGGCAACAATGTTTTGAATTGAATTATAGTGCGAGTAACTCAGGAAAAGGTGAAGAAATAATGATATTTTGTGACGATATAGTTATTCCCAAACACAAATTATTTAATCATTCAACAAAGTGAAAATAACTCACATTCATATCGAAAGGTTTCGAGGCTTCCAAAATGAAGACTTTGAAGTAGGCTCTCAATTAACAGCAATTGCAGGACAAAACGGAACTCAAAAGTCAACATTACTGGGTATTGTAACACAAACCTTCACTCTTAAGCCTGAGGATCCAATGAGAGCGGAAAAACCTTTGTGTGGTGGTAGCTATATTTCTGCATTCAAAGATAAGTTTAGATTATCGCCCATTTTTGATAGACCTAAAGGTCATGAATGGACCATTTCTTTTGATATAGGAGTAGATGACTTTACTGTCGAAAGCATCAAACGTACTGGAGACCCTAATGTGCGATTTTGGAAGAAAGGAGCAAGGCAAGAAGGGGATGGATATATCTCCTTTCCCACAATCTTTTTAAGTTTAAAGCGGTTAGTTCCTATGGCAGAGGAGGCCAAGATTATAACTGATGACACATTATTAACTCCAGAGGAACTAAGTGAGTTTAAACAATTACACAATAAAATTCTAATAGTACAAACTCCCATTTCTTCTGCAACAACAATAACCTCAAAAAATAAGCAATCTATAGGCGTATCCACTGAATTATACGATTGGAATCAAAACTCTATGGGACAAGATAATCTGGGCAAAATTATCTTGGCATTATTTTCTTTTAAAAGATTGCATGACAAATATCCCCAACAATATAAAGGTGGAATTCTTGCCATTGATGAGATGGATGCTACAATGTATCCAGCGTCTCAAGTTGAGCTATTAAAGATTTTGCGCAAATATGCGTCTAAACTTAATTTGCAAATTTTATTTACTACTCATTCAATGTCTCTTCTTAAGGTTATGGACGATTTAGTTCAAGAAGTAAGTAAACAAGAAGAAACAGCTAAGTAGGTAAAGATTCTTTATCTAAAGAAAGTCGATGACAAGATAACAATCAAACAAAATGTAGATTTTAAAGGTATTAAATTGGATTTGAATGTTGTTGCAGAAGGAAAAAAACGTAAGAAAAACAAAATTACTGTATATACAGAGGATAATGAAAATATATTATTCGTTAAAGCTATTTTAAAGACTAAAGCATCTATATTAGATTTTGTAGATGTAACTCTGCCGTGTTCAACCTTAACTGAACTTGTAAATAAAAACATACCTGCATTTAAACACCCATATTCTATCATCATATTGGATGGAGATGTTAGGATGAATAGGGCGTATCTTAAGAAAATAAAAAATGCAGATAACATTTTAATATTGCCAGGGAACAACTCTCCTGAAAGACTGCTGGCATCCTATTTGTATAATCTCTCTGATGCAGATCCATTATGGGGCAATATAGCAAATGGATATACCAAACAATTATGTTTCCGAGACTATACTATGGAACAAATAAATGCAGGAGGTGAGTTGGGGCGTCAAGATGCAAAAAAATGGTTTAATGGTCAGTTGGAATATTGGGGACGAAATGGTAATAAGGTTTTTAATCCCTTTTTACGTTCGATTCCTATCGAAGTACAAGAGTTTAAAAGAAATTTTGAAAATATGATAAAACGGTATATTTATGACTAAACTTCCGGTGACCACAATAAAGGAGCTTAAATGCCGAAAGTATTCTTTGGGTTCTTGGTCGATATATAATCAGAATCAGACTTTCTCTTTCATTAACCGAATAAGATACTGTTTCTTTTAGAGCTTTTGCTCAGGCACACTCAGTGAAACAGTGTCTGATTATCAGTTATGATTGCTTGAATTTATATTTAAGTCCATACTCTTCAAGTTTACTGTATAGTGTAGCTCTGCTTATTCCCAACAGTTCGGCGGCGGCACTCCGGTTGCCGTTTGTCTGCTTTAACGCACGCATTATCCGCTCCTTATCCTCCGCATCATTGCGCAGGGCGAAGCTGACAGGTGAGGTCGGTTTCGTCACGGCAAGTTCAAGATGCTCTTTCGTGACCACACCTTCCTGAGCCTGCAACACGGCTCCCATGATTTTCTGCCGAAGCTCCCGCACGTTGCCCGGCCATGCGTGGGTCAGCAACGCTTTACGGGCTTCGGAACTGAAACCGCTCACATTGCACTCCAGTTCCTTGTTGGCTATCTCGCGGAAGAACTCCGCCAACGGCATGATGTCCTCCTGACAGTCACGCAAGGGCGGCACGGTTATCACGAAGTCTTGCAGACGGTAGAGTAAATCCTGCCGGAAACGCTTTTCGCTCACTGCCGCCTCCAGATCCTCGTTGGTGGCGGCGATGATGCGGACGTTGAAACTCTTGTCCGATTTGTCACCGACCGGGCGATACCGCCTCTCCTGTATGGCACGGAGCAACATCTGCTGGGTCTCCAACGCAAGGTTGCCCACCTCGTCAAGAAACAGCGTGCCTCCTTCCGCCTCATGGAAATATCCTTTCTTGGTGCTGTCCGCACCCGTGAACGCGCCTTTGACGTGTCCGAAGAAAGCCGACGGCGCAAGTTCTCTGGATAGCGAACCGCAGTCCACCGCCACGAAGGGCTTGCCAGCCCGTTTGCTCTTGTCGTGCAGATGGTGGGCGATATGCTCCTTGCCTGTGCCGTTCTCTCCGAATATCATCACGCTCATGTCGGTGACGGCTACCAACTTTATCCTGTGCATGATTTTCTGAAAGGCGGAACCTTCACGGGCGAAAACGGGCATCCGGCTGTGTCTCGACTGACGCTCTTTCTGTATGGAGCGGATAAGGGGGACGAGTTTGTCCTCTATCAGTTTCTTCGGAATATAGTCTATCGAACCGAGTTTCATGCTTTCGACTGCCGTATGCACTTCGGCGTAGTCGGTCATTATGATGAACGGCTGCATCTTTCCCTCCTTGCGCATCCAGCGCAGCAGGTCTATTCCGTTGCCATCGTTTAGGCGCAGGTCAGAAACTACTATATCATCATCCGTTGCCTGTTGCAGATGTTTCTTCGCTGTTGACAGGTGGTAAGCCTTCACGGTACTGTATCCCTCCCGTGCCAGCAGATTGCAGACATATTCGCAATACACGATGTTATCCTCCACCACGATTATTCTTGTCTTATCCATTTTCGTATTTTCTCCTTTCCTCCTTTGCCAACTGTATAATCTCCGCTCCTTTATCCAACACGGTGGTCACGGAATTACTTAACGCCTCGTTATCGGACTTATCCTTTCCATGAAGCACACCATAAAGCACCTTCAGCGGCTGGTCGGCACGGAGTATCTCCCACGAACTGCGTAAGTGGTGTGTCAAGGCATCAAGTTCTTGCAGATCGTTTCGCATTGCCGCATCCCGTACCGCCTGCATTTCTTTCTCGGTTTCCGTTATCAGTTTTTCCAGCATGACAACTTCATTGCCGTAGGACAACAAGGCGGAAAAATCCGGTTTACCGTCCTGTGTCGCTTTAATGGCGCACTTGTCGGAAATTTCCAGCAGTTCCGATATGGAGAATGGTTTGAACAGGCATCCGGCAAAGCCTCGTTCCAAAAGTTCCTCCGCATCGCAACTGCCCGAAGCGGTTGCCACGACCACGGGGATTGTCTGTGAATTGCCAACATTGGACGATCGGAGCAGTTCCAGCAGCTCGAAGCCGTTTATGCCGGGCATATTCAAGTCCGTCAGCAACAAGTTGTATTCTTTTCGGCGTATCATTTCCATCAGTTCCGCCGCATCGGTGCAAGTGTCGCAATGTATTCCCTCCTGTGCATACATCTCTTTCAACATCAGGAGCAGCACCTCATCATTGTCGATGGCGACAACATTGAGGTTTCTCTCCTCCCGGTGGATATAAGTCTGTATCTCTTTTTCCGGTATTTCTTCGGCTTTCTGCATGGGTATTTCCACTGTGAAACGACTTCCTTTCCCTTTCTCGCTTTCCAAATGGATTTTGCCGTCAAGCATCGCCACTATGTTATGCACGATGGCAAGTCCAAGTCCGAAACCGTCTTTTGCGGCGGCGTTTGAGAGGCGTTCAAATGCCCCAAATACACGTTGCTGTTCATCTTCTGTCATGCCTGTGCCTGTATCCTCGAAAATCAGTGTCAGCACTCCGTTGGTATAATCGATAGTCAGCGACACACCGCCTTTCTCCGTGAACTTGATGGCATTTGACAGCAGATTGTTTCCAATTTGGATGATTCGCTCCTTGTCGGTCAGTACAACCGCATCGTTTCCGTTCTTTACGGTCAAGGAAAGCCCCTTGTTCATGGCGACGGGCATGAACTCCGTTTCAAGGGTATGCGTGATTGTGGAGATGCGGCAGGGCAACAGTTTGGGCTGCTCCTTGCCGTTGTCCAAGCGGAAGAAGTCCAGCAGGGTGTTAAGCATATCCCGCATACGGTCGGAAGATTGTTGTATGCTTTGAAGAAAATTCACATTGTTCTCCTTGCTGCACTCTTTCTGTAACAGCTCAGTATAACCTGTTATTGCCGTTAGTGGTGTGCGCAGTTCGTGGGTGATGGTATGTACCGCTTTCTTCCTTGATGCTATCAGTGCCTCGTTCCGTTGTACGGATTGTTCCAGTTGCCCTATCAAATCCGTTGTCTTGCGCTTGTATTGTTTGATACTCTTTGCATCACGGTGTATGATGATGTAGGAAATTAACAACAGCAGAAGGACGAATCCCATTAAACCGCCTACCTGCATAAATGACTTTCCACGCATGGCAACTATTTCGTCTTCCCGCCCTTGCAGGTCGGCTTGTACCTTATTTTCTATTTGACAGATTAGCCCCTTCAACTGCCTGTTAAGATCTGCATTGCGGGCGGCAAGACTGTCGGCTTGTTCCGACAATCGACGGCTTTGCTCTTTCTGTTCACTGACCATGCTTCTATTGGGTGAACGAAGCGTAGTTGTTGTTGTCGGCGGCTTCGTTTCCTCTTTTTTGCCGAATATGCCCAAGAACCCTTTTCGTTTCGGTTTCTTGGGCTGTTCCTGCATACTTGTCTGAACAATGAGAGGTACTTGACTGGCAATCTTCTTGTTGATGGATTGTTGTTCGTCTATTAACCGAACAATCTGAAACATCTGCCGTTCCTTATCTTCCAAAAGACTGCGCACACTGTCAATACGTCCAATTACATGAGTTTCATTGAACAGGCACAATGTGCTGTCCAATGCAATGCGTTGGGCATGGTAATTCTCCAAATCCGTTTCGTCCCAATCCAATGCAGTTTCTCCTAATAGCGAAAACTCTATCAGTTGGATATGAATACGGTTTACCTCCTTCCTGAATTCATCTATATGCCGGTTGCCAACCTCCAATGCTTCCACTTCCTGCCATTCATTATGACAAGTAAATGCAATGGCTACTACTATTAGAATTATGAAAGTGTGACTTAATGCTATTGCCTTACGTACAAATTCCATCTATTCTCTTACGAATTAAAATCGTCCTCCTCCCAACGCGTGATAAAGTTTGATTACACTTTGTATGCGTTCAAAACGAGTTTGCAGCTGTTGCACTTCCGCTTCAAGGAGAGATTGCTGGGCGGTCAATACTTCCAGATAGGTAATATTGGAATGACGCATCAGTGATTCTGTTTTCCGCACGGCATCGCATAATGTTTCCACCTGCCGAGCATTGATTTCAAGTTGCGATTTCGCAGTCTGCCATGCGGTCAAAGCATCGTTTACCTCTTTGCCTGCGTTCAACAAAGAGTGTTGGAACAGTAACTTCGCTTCTTCCTGGCGGATTTGGGCAGTCTTCAGGTTGGCGATGTTTGCGCCTCGATTGAACAAGGGCTGTGTCAGGGAACCGATGGCATTGAGCAACCATTGTCCGGGATTGGTGATTATACCGCCACCGTTATTGGTCCATCCAAGTGTTCCCGAAAGGGTGATATGGGGGTAGAATGCGGCACGTGCCGCATTGGTTGTGTAGAACGCCTGCGCCAGTTCCATTTCTGCCTGACGCACATCGGGACGGTTGGAAAGTAACTGCAAGGGGACTCCGATAGAGACGGTATCGGGGAAAGCTGCTTCGACCAGATTACTTCGTGCTATTGAGTGTGACGGCATGGCAAGTATTGCAAACAAGGCGTTTTCTGTTTCGGAGATGCTCTTGCGGATGGATAATAGGGACGATTCGAGCTGCATCACGTTCGCTTTTGCCTGCAATACACCGGCTTCGTTTGACTGTCCGGCTTTTTTCAATGCTTCGAGAGTGCGCACGGTAGTCTGCCAGTTTTCAAGGGTGCGGTGGCTTATTGCCATTTGCGCGTCGAGCATGGCAAGGGTATAGTAACTGTCGGCAATAGTGGCGACAAGCTGAGTCTGTACGGCTTGCCGGTAATCACGGCTTCCTTGCAAGGCGGCAGCGGCACCACGTTTTGCAGCTGTGAGGTTGCCGAAGATGTCCAGTTCCCAGCTTGCTGTCGCTCCTGCATTATATGTCTTTGCCGTTGCTCCATCGTGCTTGCCGGCATTACCTTCGGCATTCAGTCCGAGTGAGGGTAGATAGGAGAGTTTAGCTGTCAGCAAGGCGGAGGCTGCCGCTTCCACCCGTAGCCGTGCCACATTGAGGTCTGTGTTTCGGTCAAGTCCTGTTTCAATCAAGGACTGAAGTTTAGGGTCGGTAAACATTTCCCGCCACGACAGGGAGGCCAGAGTGGTGGTATCGGCGTCTGCCGGAAGGGTGCTATACAGATTCTCCATCGAGAGGTCGGGGCGATGATACCGGCTGTACGTGCCACAGCCGGTAAGCATCCATCCTGACAATATGATATATATTGCTGTCTTTTTCATTTAATTATGCTTAATACGTTCTTGGATATATTGGAAGACGATGAACAATGAAGGCACGAGGAACAACAGAGCCAATGTACCTACAATCATTCCGCCGATTACACCTGTGGCAAGCGAACGGCTACCGTTGGCACCCACTCCGTGAGCCAGCATCAGCGGGATAAGGCCGAACACCATAGACAACACGGTCATCAGGATGGGGCGCAGACGGACTTTTGCCGCACTGTATGCCGCTTGTGCCAGTGTCATGCCTTCCGACCGCCGCTTGCCTGCATATTCGGTAAGCAGGATGGCGGTCTTGGCAAGCAGGCCGATAATCATAATCAGACCGGTCTGCATGTAGATGTTGTTCTCCAGACCGAAGAGCCATGCGAACAGGAAACTGCCCATCAACCCGCAAGGCACTGCCAGCAGAACCGCAAAGGGAATAAACACGCTTTCGTACAAGGCACACAGAATCATATAGACCAGGACCATACAGAGCAGGAATATCAGCGTGGCATTGTTGGTTGTCTTGCTCTCCTCGCGCGAGATGCCGCCAAACTCGTAGGTGTAATTTGCCGGGAGAACCTTGCGTGCCGTCTCACTGATGGCTTCGAGCACCTGCCCCGAACTGTAACCCCGGGCCGGAGACCCATTGATGGAGATGGCATTGAACAGGTTGAAGCGGGTGAGGTCTGACGGACCGTTGGTCTTGGTCAGACGCACGAACCGGCTCAACGGTGCCATGCCGCCATCAGAGGTGCGTACATAGATATGATGAATGGACTCTGCATTCACACGGTATTCCGCCGGAGCCTGCATGGTGACGTGGTAGAGCTTGGAGAAGCGATTGAAGTCGGAAACATATTGTCCGGTATAATAGCCCGACAGGGTGGAAAGCACCTCTGCGGGCGACACTCCCGACTGCTCGCATTTGGCGGCGTCGATATCCACCCAGTATTGCGGATAGTCTGTGGCAAAGGAGGAATAGACTTCGCCTATTTCGGGCCGCTGCGACAAGGCCTCGACAAACTTGTCCGCCTCTTTCTTGAAAGCGGTAATGTCTCCGCCTGCCTTGTCCTGCAAGTAGAGCTCAAAGCCGTTCCCCATGCCATATCCGGCTATCATTGGGGGCGACATGGCAAACACCGTGGCATCAGGGATGTCGGAGGTGGCGGCATAGATTTTTCCGATGACGTCGTTGACCGACTGCCCCTCTCCCTCACGCTGTTCCCAGTCTTTGAGTGTCACGAAATACATGGCCTGCGACGGACCGGAACCGCTGAAAGAGAAGCCGGCAACCGCACCGTTGTATTCTATCTCGCCGATACTGTCGAGGCGGCTGTTGATGCGCTCCATCACCTTGACGGTCTGCGCCATTGACGTGCCGGGCTTCGTATTCATGCTCACCATGACCGTTCCGGTGTCTTCTTCGGGGATAAGGCCCGTCTTGGTGGCGTTGACCAGCAGCACCAGCAATACAAAGGACACTGCTATAGAGCTCCACATCAGCCACCGGCGGTGGAGGATGAACATCACTCCACGCACATAGCGTCGGCTCAGACGGTAGAAAACGGCATTGAACGCCTTTCGGAAACGGGCTGCAAAGTTGTCCTTTGTATTGCCGTGCTCGTCGATATAGGGCTTCAGCAACAGGGCGCAAAGTGCCGGTGAGAGGGTGAAGGCATTGATGGCCGAGATGCCCACGGCAACCGCCATCGTGATGCCGAACTGCGCATAGAAGGCTCCCGAAGTGCCGCCCATCATGGCAACGGGAAAGAACACTGCCATAAAGATGATGGTAGAGGTCAGAATGGCCGATGAAACGTCTTTCATGGCATCATCGGCCGCAAGCACCGCCGACTGGTAGCCCTCATCAAACTTCGCCTGCACCGCTTCCACCACCACGATGGCATCGTCGACCACGGTGCCGATGGCAAGCACAAGCGCAAACAGGGTGAGCAGGTTGATGGAAAAGCCTATCATGGACATCACGGCGAACGTGCCGATGATGGAAACGAAGATGGATATGGCAGGAATAAGCGTTGACTTGATGTCCTGCAAGAATACATATACCACTACGATAACCAGCAGTATCGCCTCCAGCAAGGTGCGGATGACCGAGCGGATGGAGGCATACAGAAACTTGTTGGTGTCGGTAAGCACTACGAATTCCGCTCCTTCGGGCAGGTCACGGTCCAGTTCGTGGAGCACTTCGTGAATCTCGTTGATGGTGCTCGACGCATTGGACCCTGCCTTCTGGTTTATCATCATCATGGCTGCCGGATGGCCGTTCACTTGGGAGGAGTAGTTGTAGTATTCATCGCCCAGCTCCACATCGGCAACCTCTTTCAGCCGAAGCACGTTGCCACCCGGCAAGGACTTGACTACCAGTTCGCCAAACTCATCGGCACCGGACAAGCGTCCGCGGTACTTCATTGTGTATTCGTTGGCCGTGGGGTGATTGGCACCGAAGGAGCCGGTGGCGGCTTCGATGTTCTGCCGCGCGAGTACGGCGGATATGTCGTCGGGTATGAGCCCGTATTGCGCCATACGGTCGGGCTTCAGCCAGAGGCGCATGCTGTAATTGGAGCCGAACAGTTGCGCCTTTCCCACGCCGCTGATGCGCTTCAGTCGCGGTTCGACATTGATTTTCATGTAGTTGTTCAGAAACGTCTGGTCGAAGCGGTCATCGGGCGAGTAGAGGGCAAAGGTCAGCAGCTCGGCATTCTGCTGCTTTTCGGTGGTGACACCGGTCTTGGTGGCTTCTGCCGGAAGCTGGCTCAATGCGGCGTTCACACGGTTCTGCACGTTCACGGCTGCCATGTCGGCATTGGCTCCTTGCTTGAAGTAGATGTTGATGGAGGCGTCTCCCGTGTTCGATGCCGTGGAGGTCATATAGGTCATGTCTTCCACGCCGTTGATGGCTTCTTCCAGCGGCACTATCACGGCTTTCTGCACGGTTTCGGCGTTGGCTCCGGGATAGGATGCCCATACATTGATGGTGGGCGGGGCGATGTCGGGATATTGCTCCACCGGCAGGGAGAACATGGCGATGACGCCCAACAGCACAATCACCACCGAGATAACGCCCGAGAACACCGGGCGGTCTATAAAAAATCGTAGCTTCATTTCGTTTCGTCTTTAGGGGTTATGCTCATGCCTTCTCTCACCAGTCCCACGCCTTCGGCGATGAGGGTGTCGCCGACCGAGAGACCTTCTTTTACGATAAACCGGTTGCCATCGTTCAGGCGGTCCACCGTGAGATAGGCAGCTTCCGCCCGTCCGTTTTTCAGTCGGTAGGCGATGATTTTGTCTTGCAGTTCCACGGTGGCGGTCATGGGAATGGTGATGGCATCCGTTTGGGGGTTCCGAAGGACGATGTTGCCGATGCTGCCGCTCAGCAGTTCGCGTTCGGGATTGGGGAACAGGGCTTTGATCTGCACCGCTCCGGTCGCAGGGTCCACCACACCGCTTACGGTCTCGATGCGTCCCTTCGCTTTGTACAGACTACCGTCGTTGAGTTGCAGGCTCACTTCCGGCATCTTGGCTATCAGGCTGTCAATCGAGCCGTAGCGAGTGGATAGGTGTCGCAGCATGTTTTCCGACACGGAGAAGTAGGCATACATCTCCGCATTGTCGGACACGACCGTGAAAGGCTGCTCCATGTTGGGACTGACAAGCGCACCGATGCGGTAGGGCAATGTGCCTACCACGCCGTTACTCGGACTTTTGATTTCAGTATAAGAGAGGTTGTTTCGTGCATCCGCTTCCTGCGCCTCGGCCTGTTGGAGTTCGGCAAGTGCCACAGCTAGTTGGTTTCGGGCAAGAGAAAGGTCGTATTCGGATATTACCTTCTCATCAAACAAGGCTTGCTTACCTTGCAGTTCGATTCGTGCCGTTTCCGCTTTTGCCCGTGCTGCGCTGACATTAGCCAAAGCTGTGCGTAAGGCTGCCAGATAGGGTGTTTGGTCTATCACTGCCAGTACTTGCCCTGTCGTCACCCGTGTGCCCTCCTTCACGCATAGACGCGTGATGCGGCCGGATATTTGCGGCATGATATCCACATCTTGTCGCCCGCGGATAGTGGCGGAATAAGATTCGGATATTTCCACCGGCATGGACGATACTGTTATGACCCGATAACTCGGTACCGCATCCTGCTTACCGTCCTGCTTGCATCCAGTCGACAGAAACAGCATGACGGCAAATGCGGCGAAATTAATGATAATGAATCGCTTGTTCATATTCTTTTCTTGTTCTTAATTATTCGTAATTGATTTAGCACTGATTGAATTCCATTCTTTTTTTAGAATGGAATAAACACGGGTATCTTCATATTTCGGGGTGCCGTTAGGATTGTTTATAAATGTCACAAATTCCTTGAAGCATCCTTCGCGGCGCATACCAAGGCGTTCGCATAAGCGTTTGGAGCGAATATTGTCATCTTCCACAAATCCATAGATACGCCGTGCACCCGCCTCCCGAAAAAGATAATCCAACAATCCGATAACCGCTTCACGAGCTAATCCTTTGCCCTCAAAACGTTTGTTGAAATGCCAGCCCACATTGTAAGTATCTTCATTTTCACGCAAAACGAAAACATCACCGATTATAAAGTCCTCCTTTTTCAAACTCACTGCATAGCGTTGCATATCTTTTTGGGAATACTGCATATATACGAATGCCGCCTCTTCAGAACAAAGGCGGTCGGCGGCAAAGCAATTCACACGAGGATTTGAAAGATATTCCAAAAGTCCAACAACGTCTCTCTTTTGAAAGTCTCTGATTACAAGACGTTCTGTTTCAATTTTCATACACTTTTTTTTGAGATGCAAAATTATACCCCTATAAAAGTTCTTGCAATTCAAAGAGTATCGAAGCGGATAAATTAAAGTCCGAACTATCCAAACTGACAGTTAAGACCGAAAAAAGGATAATCTTTCAAGTGCAGATCGGTTTTAACAAATACAATGTGTATTTCACCAATAGTTATTATCGTTTCGATAGTAATTTTATCCGTTTCAGCCTGTTTATCCTATCAACCAAAGGAGTAAAGCCTTATCTTTGCCGAATCAAGAGTAACTTTGCACCCGATATGACCCAAGTGAAAATGAAAATAATGAGTTGGAAGAACGGCCTGTTGCTATCTGCCGTCTCCTATGTATTCTACCTTGTCATGTGGTTTATACTCGATGACAAGACCATCGACCAATTGCCGGGAATGACAATCGCTGATTACATGGTCGATTTTCTGCTGTGTATGCTTTTTACCTACATATCCTTAGGATTCTGTTTTCTGGTCTTCAGGGTATTGCCGTTCAGGACATCCTACGTGTGGGGAATGGTCTATGCATCCTGCCTAATGGCACTGAACAATATCGTTGCGTTCGGTATGATAACCTTGTTCAATTTCCTATGGGACGAAACCGACAACGGGCTTCTCGACGAACTCCTCAACATGAAAGGCGCATACACCTTTGCCATGATATCTACCTTCCTGTCAAGCGTCTATGCCAACTCCTTCTACCTTCAGTCTTACATCAAGGCGCGCGACGAGAAACAAGCACTCGAAATGGCGCTGATGAAGGAAAAAGAGATCGCCTTGCAGTCGCAACTCAACTCGCTGAAACTGCAAATCAACCCGCACTTCATGTTCAACAACTTCAACAACCTGCTGGAACTGATTAAGGAAGATACCGAGCTTGCCGGAAAATTCCTGAGTAACCTATCGAAAGTGTACCACCGATACATCATCACCAATCTGGACCGCAATCTGATACCCGTTGCCGACGAAATCAAGTTTCTTGATTCATACTTGTATTTGATGAAAGTACGCCACAACGAAGGGGTCATTGCAAAAGTAAGTCCGGGCGTCAGACAATGCAAAGGTTTTCTTCCTCCGGCTGTATTGCAGCTTCTTGTAGAAAACGCAATAAAACACAACAGCTTTTCATCTGAACATCCGTTGGTTATCAACATAAAGTTGTCCGATGATTACATAACCGTCTGCAACCTGAAACGACCTTTGATGTCCCCAATCGAATCAACCGGTTTAGGACTTAAAAATATCATAGAACGATATGCTTTACTTTGTGATAAAAAGGTCAAGATAGAGAATGCCGAAAACTTCTATTCGGTAAGTCTGCCCATCATAAAAAACATCAACCCTTATGAAAATACTGATTCTTGAAGACGAACAGCGCAATGCCAAACGCCTCATAAGGCTGCTGAACGATATTGACAGAACATTTATTGTTGAAGGTCCGCTTGCCAGCATCAAAGAAACAGTCGAATTCTTTCAATCTGGCAAAACCACAGACCTCATCCTTGCTGATATCCGGCTAACTGACGGTTTGAGTTTCGAGGCTCTTAAACATGCCCAGGCAACCGTTCCCATCATATTTACCACCGCATACGATGAATATGCAGTACAGGCATTCAAGTTCAACAGTTTTGACTATCTTCTGAAACCGCTGGATCCGGATGAACTTGAAGCGGCCATTGACAAGGCAGTCAAAGCCGGAAAGAATTATACCGACGAAAACTTGCAACAGCTTTTTGACGCCTTACAGAAGAGCAAGTTCCGTTATAGGGAGCGTTTCCTGCTTCCTTATCGTGACGGATATAAGACCGTGCGAGTTTCGGACATCAACCATATCGAAACAGAAAACAAGATTGTACATCTTCGTCTCAACAATGGCACTTCCGAAGTGGTCAATGTGTCAATGGATGAACTTGAACACCAACTGAACCCGGACTATTTCTTCCGGGCAAACCGCCAATATATCATCAATGTAGAGCACGTTTTGTTCCTCGGTAATTATTTTGGAGGAAAGTTGATTGTCCGTTTGAAAGGTTATCCGAAGACGGAAATACAAGTGAGCAAGGAAAAGGCGCAGAGGCTTAAAGAATGGATTGACAGGTAGACTATTCTTGCAAAAAGAGTATCAAATATATTTAGTTTGTAAATCAAGTATCTAGATTTCTATTTATCAGTTAGAAAGCCAGATACTTGATTCTACTATATTTTCATCCCTTTCAGTTAGTTCTTATTCTTAACAGATGTCCGACAATGACATGGTCGGCAATGAAGTTACCCGTCGGACTTCGTTCACTTGCCGAACTGCGAACCAAAGGGACATCCAGCTATACCATAGAATCATCCCGTCTTTGTTGCCACTTAGCCTCCATTTCTCTTGAAAGCTCCATTATCTCCCGGCTCAGCTTCACAAGGTCGATGGTGCACTCCTCCAGCTTGTAGAGCAACGCCATCGCCTTCTTCTCCGAGAAGTGGATGCGCAGCTCCTTGACGACCTGATTGTAGTTCGTGCCTATGCCACGGAACTGGGCATGGAAATCCGACAGCTTGGTGTAGTAGTCCACCAGCGTCTTGTCCACTTTCAGCACCTTGAACTTCTGTCCGAAGAAGTGCGCCTTGAGAAAGACGGCTTTCGCGTACACGTTAGATTCCTCGTACATCGTCAGGAATCTGTTCCATTCCACATCATCGAAGCGCACCATCACGCAGTGCGTCTTCGGGTTCAACTTGGGATTTCTCCCGTACTTGCTCTTCTTTTTCATACTTCTTATTTTTTCAATTTTATGGCTTGTCCATTGTTTAATCTTTGATTAATGAACCCCGAAATTATCCGACTGCGGAGGATAATTCTGCCCACGGCGGTGAAGGTGTTTTCAGTTACTTAGAATTATTCGGGTAACTGAAAATATATCTTGCTATGTCTTTGAAGACATAACAATCCTCCGCTTGTCGGATTGTTTTCCGAGTGTAATCACTCATCTTGGGTATCGGTTAAGCCGATGAAGTGTATTCACCAGCCTAACCGACTTTCTGTAATCCCGTCAGAGCTTGCGCCACTGCTCGATGTCGTTCCGATAGGTGTCGAGGTGCAGGCGGACGAGGTTTTCAATCAGCCCCGATGCGCTCATACCCTTTCCTCCGAGGAAGCGGACAACCCTGTCCAGTTCGTCACGCACCGTCTCGCTGACAAACACGGGCTTGCGGTTGATAATCTTGGGGACTTGGAGATAGGTGGCGCGGTACTCCTCCAGCGACAGCCTGCGCTGCTTGCTGCTGACACGCTTCTGCGGCATTGCTGTTTCCCCGACCGCCTCACTTGACGGTTCATCCGCCATAGCGGTCTCCGTTTCTTCCGTGACGGTCTTGCCGGGCTGTTCCGGCTCATCCGGCTCCAGGCCGATACGCCTGTAGATGTCATTCATCGACTTGGGAGTGTAGGATTCCCTGCGTCCCATCTTTTCCACGATTTCACGAGCCTGCTGCTCTGTAATGCTTGGTTCTCTCTTCATTGTAAAAAACAAATTGATTAAGTTATTAACTGTGGTCTTGGTAAGCACCTCGACCGATTATCGGGAGCAAAGTAAGATGCTTCAGTGCAGTCTGTCAAGCACTTGGGTTCTCTTAGGCAATTTTGTATGGTTTTGCTTTATGGTGATAGAAATAACGGTGCAGACTTCACCGTTTTGCCGGATGTATATAACCGAAAGGGAAAAAGGTTTAGTTACGGGTGATTTTGAATTAAGCTCTTATTTGGGCTGTGGTGTCCTTATTAAATATAGGAATTAAGGGCTAAGGACTGGGCGGATTGGGCAATCGGTGAACCATGCCTGTGCCAACCTCTACCACCCTGTGCCACTTGCTGCCAGACCAAATTGAATCCATTGCCGGATGCCGGATTATGTATTTCTTTGCGGGAGAAGGAATGATAGCCGCCAAAGGAAAAGTCGGTATCACGGACAATGACTACCGTATCAGCGCAACATGCTACCACTTCCGGGAAACCCATTGTCAAGTAACGGATTATACATTCCTTTGCGGCATAAGAAACAGTAACAACTAAAAAAAGACAATATGGAAATCGTATCAATCGAAAGAAAGACCTTTGAGGAGCTGGTCGCCAAGTTCGACCGCTTCGTCTGCCGTATGGATGCCATCTGCCATCGGCACGGCGAAAAGAAAATGAGCGAGTGGATGGATAATCAGGACGTATGCCGGATGCTCAATATCAGCCCACGAACCTTGCAGACGCTTCGGGACAATGGGACTTTGGCATACAGCCAAATCAACCACAAGACCTATTACCGTCCCGAAGATGTGCAACGTATCGTCTCCATCGTGGAGGACAGACGGAAGGAAGCAAAGTTCAAAGGCAGGACAATCTGATAACCGAATAGAGTAATGACAATAATTCCACTAAATCCAGAGTAATATGAACGAACTGATTAACAAAGACAACGAGTGGATAATCCACTTCATGGGCAGTCTTGACCGTCTGCTGGACAACGTAGAGCATCTGACTGCCAGCTACCGCCCGACACTGAACGGGGAGCGTTTCTTCACGGACAAGGAGGTGTCGGCACGGTTGAAAGTGAGCCGCCGAACACTTCAGGATTACCGCAACGAAGGGCGGATAGCCTACATTCAGTTGGGCGGCAAAATCCTCTACCGAGAGTCCGACATCGAAAGGATGCTGACTGACAGCTACCGTACCGCCTACCGACAGACGGCTATCTGATTTTCTTGAAAGAGCGCAGTTTGCCGTCTGCCCTATGTTTGCGACAGCAATGGTACAATAAAAAAGGAACGGCTTACGGATGAAGCATCAATGTTTAGCTTCGTCTGTAAGCCGTTCCTTCTCTTTCTTCTGATTTCCCGTCAGTCGCTTGTTTCCGTTGCCGGATGCCCAAAATGCGTGTGGTTGGCAGGGGCAAGGTTTTCGGGCTGAATACGCTCAACCCCGTTGAGGAAGATTCTGCCCGAAACGGCTATGCCGCCCGACCTTGCCAATGCTGTCAGAGCCACACGCTACCTTTGCATCCGTGCATCGGGAACAGGTGGCTGACGGGAAGAACCTCGACTATACCATAGGTTGCCATTCTTACCATAGGAAACAAACAATGTAACCGGGATTCCTTTCTTGGTGGTGCAGATTTCATTTATTACGAACCGCCTGAACAAAAGGGTCTCTTTGCTACATATTCTGAAAGCGATGGCTATAATCATTTCAAAATTATACACATCATAACTGATGCCGTCAGTTTGCTTGATATACTTCATCGTATCAGTTTCGTTCAACTCTTTGTTCTTGTAAATTGCCTGTATCATCTTGCGGATATTGCAAGAGAACACCCCGAACAGGTCGGCTATCTCGAACTGGGTCATCCACACTGGGGCTGTCGGTACGGTGACCGCTCCCATTTTACTGATTGTTATTATTTCTCTGCTCATAATCCCTTTATTTTATGATGATTATATACTGTTTTCTTTCTTTTCGCCAGCCGATATTTTCTTTCTTCGCTCCATCAGTTTGTCCATGTCTTTGGAGATTTTATCATCGGTTATCCGTGCATACCCCTGAGTAGTTCTGATGTTGGAATGTCCCATCATCTTGGCGATGCTCTCAATCGGTATATCCGCTGAAATCAGGAAAGTTCCGAAGCTGTGCCGACTTTGGTGATAGCTCAGATTTTCCTCCTTGCCTATGGCAACACCCATCTCGTGGATGTCAAACCAAAGTGAATCACGGCTTGGGAGAGGAAACACGGGCTTCTCATCATCGGTTGTGTTGTACAACGACAATATCTGTTCCGCTATGGGATGTAAGGGTATGAAAGCCTCCACCTTTGTCTTCTTGCGGTTGATGCGGATATACCGTCTGCCCTCCGCATTCGTCCCGATATGATGGGGATGAAGAAGTTTGATGTCCACATACGCCAGTCCCGTCAGGGTCGAGAAGATGAAAGCCCGTCTTGCCAGTTCCATACGCTTGTCATACATCGGGGTGGAAAGTATCTTTTTGAACTCATCGCGGCTGATGTACCTGTGCCTTGCCTCCGGCTTCGGTTCATACTCCAAGTCCTCGCAGGGGTTCACACGGATAATCTCCTTATCGACTGCCAAATACAATAAACGATTAAGCCAGCACATACATTTGTTGGTTTGGGAAGAGCTGAAATTCTTGCACTTCTTCAGGAAAGCTTTATAGGACTTGCCAAAATCCTCCGTCACTTCTTCAAGAGGAATTTCCTTTTTCCCGATTGACGCTATAAAGTCCGTCAGGTATTTCTGATAATACATGGAGTGACGGTAGGAAGAAGTGGAATCTATTTCCTCGGAATGTTTCTTCAACCGCTCCCGTTCCCATTCACCCATTTGCAATAAGGTAGTCGGATGGATATTATTCAGGGAAATATGGTTCTTCAACATTTCCGCACTGACCACTCCTTGCGATTTAAGTATCTCGGTATAGGCTTCCTCAGTCAGACGCAGGTATTCCCGTAAGCGGTTGTTCTCCCTGACGGTCTTTATCTCATTCTTCCTGCCGTTCCAGTCTTCGGGGCGGCAATAGATACCTGTGCTTATGGCGGTCTGCTTGCCGTCAATGGTTATACGGCAGAGTACGGCGGTCGTACCGTCAGCCCTCACCTTGCTGCGGTTAATATATGGCAATAATGAAAATGTGCTTCGCATATTGTTGTTGGATTTATAGGGTTAGTTTGAAATCTTGTGTCGCCTCTATGAACTTGTCCATATCCTCGAAGAGTTTTTTCGGACTGACACGGGCATATACTTGAGTGGTGGAAATGTCGGAATGTCCCAGCATCCGGCTGATGGTCTCAATCGGCACACCCGCTTCGAGCGTTATCAGCGAGGCGAAACTATGCCTCGCCTGATGATAGCACAAATCATCCTTGATGCCAGCCAATGCCGCCAACGCCTTCATGTGTCTTCTAAGATTAGGCCAGCGTAGTAAAGGGAACAATGTGTCCCTGTCCTCACTGTGATACTTTTCAATCAGTGCAATCGCTTCGGGAAGCAACTTCACGCTTGCCCGATGTTCGTTCTTCTTCCTGCGGTATTTCAGCCACAACGCTCCGTTATCGTCCGTGTACAAGTTCTCATCGGTAATGGATATCACATCCGCATACGAGACCCCGGTATAACACCCGAAGAGAAACATATCCCTTGCCAGTATGTGAGATTTACGATGCGGTTCAATTTCCACATCACGGATTTTCTCGAACGATTCACGGCTCAATGCCCGTGGGGTTTTATCCGACTGCTTGGGCAGGGTGAAATGCTGGAAATGGATTTTGTCTGCATAGCCTTCCTTATAAGCCAGACGGCATATTTTTTTCAGTATGGCAAGGTGATGTCGGACAGTATCTATTGCATAACCCTTATTCTCCATAGCGAAAACCTGATAGTCATGGATGAACTGTTCCGTAAGCTGCCCAAATGCTAAATCCTTGACCTTGTACTGATGCCCAATGAACTCACCAAGTGTCAGACGCATATAATGATAAGTCGAGTAAGAAGTTTTCGCACGGTCAATACCAATACGGGCTTTGAGGTCGTCACAGACAACATCAGTCATTCGCATGAGTGTCATCTGCGTTTCCATACTTCCTTGAAAATGATTCTTCACATCGGTGGCATCGAAATCCATTTTACGGCTCACAAGGTTGTCAAAGGCGTTGTTTACCGCCAACAACAGTTTCTCAATCTTGGTGTTGGTTTCCACCGCCTCCTTGCTCTTGCCATTCAGACGGCTTTCACAGGGATTCCACAGTTCGGGAGGGCATGACAGCTTGCATCCGAACTGCGCCATCGTGCGGTTGACGGTAATGCGTCCCATGATGGGAGCCTTGCCCGACTTGTCCAGTCCGCTCTTTTTGAGGTAGAGCAGCACCTTGAATTTTTCTACTTTCATACGCTTATATTTTTAAGTGCAAATTTACTTGCCATATAAGCGTCCCTTGATGCGCAAAACACTGTGTATTAACGCAAACAAAACGGTGGGGATTTCTTTTCATCGCTTTCCGTTACCTGTTCCCGTTTCGGTAACTGCCCGGCTAACGGTTTGGTAACTGAACAACCTCAATATTCCGTTGTCGTTTGCATTTTTTCAACTTCGCAAAATACCGAAATATCGCTTATTCCTAACGGTTTACGTTTAATCTATACCTGTTCGCTGTTGCTTGCTTTGCCGTGTATATTCCACATGGCCCGCCACACGTTCGCAACGACAATCACCCTGCAACATGAAATCCCACTCGAAACCGTATCAAAAATGCTGGGACATACCAAAATCACAACGACACAGGTATATGCACGAGTAGTCGATACGAAGGTAATGCGCGATATGGCAACACTCAAAGATATGTATTCACATAAAGAAGATAAATCACCCAATAATAAAGCCGCAAACGAATGAAAGCAACCGTAATTATCAATCAGGAAGAACTGGAACTGAAAGCTATCGACAGCATGATAGCGTATGAGAAAAGCTTCATCACCTATTCAGAAATGAAGAAGGCGGTTAGTGATGCGTTGCGGCATTATGGCAGCAGGGAAGGACACCGGAAAATTGTCCTGAAAGGGTGGATTATAAAGACGATCTACGCTCTCGACAGTAACCAACTGAAGGACCTCGACCGGATTACTTTTGAATACCTGAATGAACATTAATCACTTGAATGAATATTAACCATATAAAAAGCAGAATTATGAAAACAGAAACCAACAGCATGAGAATCGTGAAACCTGAAAAGACAGATACAGCCGGAACTCCCCAACAGGAAAAAGACCCTGAAAAATCGAAATACAAGCCCGTTACGCCCGTTATGCTTGACACCGTGCCCGAAGATGCTGTATTCATCCGATCGGCCGATGTATGCAAGCTGCTCAACATCAGCAACTCGACATTGAGAAACCTGCGCGCGGAGCGAGCTATCCCGTTCTATAAACTGGGTGGGACTTTCCTATACAGCAAAGAAGAAATCATGAATTACCTGGCATCTAATTACAGCAGAAGAATATGAGCAAGAACGGATTTTCCTATTACAAAGCGGAAACAGACCGCTTTCAGGACATCAAAATAAAACGCCTGAAAAAGAAATACGGGTGCGACGGCTATGCCGTATACCAATATGCATTGAACGAAATCTACCGTGTCGACGGTTCGTATATCCGCTGGACAGAAGATCAGCTTTTCGACTGTGCCGACTATTGGGGCATGAACGAGGAACGGGTGAAAGAGATCGTAGACTATTGCGCTGAAATCTGCCTGTTTGACCCCGTCGTGTGGAAGATGAAATGTATTCTCACCTCCCGGGCCATTCAAAGCCGATATATAGACATCTGCAAGCTGGCGAAGAAGAAAATGTATATCCCGCTGGATATTCTTCTCGTAGAACCGGAGCAGCCCATAAAGGAACCCGTCACTATGCCTCTGTTTGAAGCTGCGACAGCCGCGGAACCGACCGGGCAAAACATACCGGACGTGTCGGTGTCACCGACAACAGTAGAACCTACTTTCGAGAAACTTCCGGAAGATTTCCAGAACTTTCCGGAAACTTCTGGAAACCTTCCGGAAAAAATCGACAAAGAAAAGAAAAGCAAAGAAAAAGAAAACAAAGAAAAGTCCTCCTCTATCCCCCTACCGACTATCGGAGAACTCACGGAGGAGGAAGCGAGAGCTTTGCTTTCTTCCACTCCGTTGGGGAGAAACAAGCCTGAAACGACCATTGCAACAGGTGGCAATACTGCTTCCACAACTACCGGGAAACGCCCGCCACAAGTGGAGGCGGCGGCGCACGAACAAAAGCCACGCAATCCCAAAGGGCTGATAGAGGCCCTAAGCCCTTACAATCTTTCCCCCCGGGAACTTGAGGAGGTGCTCAAACTGTCCGGACACGGCGAAATAGGAAATCCCGTATGGCAAATTCTAGGCGAAATGCATGGAAACAAACGCCTGCGGATGCCCCGGTTGTTCCTGTTGAAGCGGCTACGGGATGCCGTGGGGGTGATAGCGGACAGCAGTCACGGAGATGACGAAATAAAAAACAAATCGGCTTCATAGCCTCACAAAAAGCAACAACGATGAGCGAAAACAAAAAAGCAACCGACACGCCGCTCTACTACCCCCGCAAAATGCGTACAGGGTGGTGCGTGGCGCACGAAGTGACAGCCGCAGGCATCACTATCGAGAGATACGGAATACACTGCCAGACGTATGCGGAAGCATACCGGCGGGCGGAAGTGATGAACCGGAAACAACAGGTGGAAACGGAAGCGGGGCGCGAAGGAACACAAGTCGGAGAAACCATCGGTTCGCTGGAACCGTCCGCCTCCGATGGCGAGAAAGGGGGTGAACGATCATGAGCGAAAAAGTAAGCACCATCACGCTACGGTTGACTGCCGAGGAAGTCACGCAGCTTGAAATTTTGAAGAATCTTACAGGAAAGCGAACGGCCAGCGAAGCAATCAAACACGTTGTGCAGGAGTACCCCCGTTTCTGTACCCACTACAAGCAGGAAGCGAAGGAACACGGAGAACTGAAACGAAGGTACCAGGAGCAAGGCGAAGCCGTGCGGGGTTTTCTGTCGGCACTCGACAGGTTGGAGAAAGCGGGCAGGGAGAAAGAGTAGGGGAAACGATTGCTAGCAAAATACGCTCCGGAAGATCTTGGCCAATGAAATATTTGCTAGCAGATGTTTCCGGATCGTGTGCTCGAGCTGCGTAAAAGTGCTAGCGGATTCTTCCGGATCGTGTGCTACAGATCGGGAATAATGCTAGCAACAGTTTCATCCTGGAAGAATCCGGCTGCCGGATTCTGCTAGCGGATTCTTGTTCCCGGTTCGTTCCGGAGCAACTAATTTGCTAGCAATTAACGGGGATATCAAGTTGATGGAGCCGGGATCCCGACAGGTATGTGATAGCAAGTGAAGGTAATAGGCAAGTGCCGAACCAAGCGGATTACTTTCGCGAGCGACTTATCGTCTGACTACTCACCGTGCCGCCGTGTGGTTCGTGGCAATGCGTGCAGCGGGAATACCGCCGCCCACACAGCCCCGTCCCCCGCAGCAGCACTCCGTCAGTGTTTAATCGGAACATTCCTTCACCGGCAGCGTTTCTCGGACGTTCAGTGTTTCTGTGCACCGTGCCGCTTTCCTTGCTTTCCCGTAGCTGCCCAATGGGCGCAAAGAAAGCCGCCCTCTGACAGTGTTTCTATGGAACGTTCTTGGGGGAAGTCTTCCCAAAAGTTACTCCTGTGTGTAACAGTCGAGGCTGGCAAAGTGGGTGATTACGGAAGTTACTACCGCCTGACGCATACGGCTCCGGCTTCCGCTCACACCCCGGCACAGCCGGACTACAAGCGACAGCCTATGCGGTGGAAACCCTTGCGGAAGGGTATCCCCTGCGGAACGGGTGACAGCTGTGATGCCCGGTGCGGTTTCGCTCCGCCCGGCACTTGCTGCCGGGACTAAGGCGAGAATCCGCCACCTCTTTTCGGCTGACTATAGGAACGGAAGTGTCAGTCAGGAGTGCAGCCCTGCGGTGCGGGGTTCCCGGGTTTACGGTTGAGCGGGTTTGTATTGTGGAAGTAAGCACCCTTCGCCGTCCTTCGGGCGCGTGCAGACGTGATGCTGCGTGCGCCGTGACAGCAATTGTTTTCCTTCCGCCTTCCTTTTTGGGGGACACCCAAAAAGAGACCGGCAGAAAAACAAAGGGGTAGCGATATTCAACATAACGGGTCATTATGCCCGCACGCCTTGCCATTCAGGCAAGTCGGGTGCATAATGCGTGGTTATGTTTAATATGGATTGTTTTATTTTTCCGCCCCCAGGCGAAAAAAGCCATGCGGAGTGGAAACGCCACCACTATGGCGGCAAGCCGCCACCCCGACCACCGCCCCTTAGTTACTTCTGCCAGTCCCGAGCCGTGCGGTTTTCTGATCTGTTGCGGGTGCTTCCTGCGGGTTGCGCCTGGCGGCGTGCCCGGCTGACTGTTTACGCCTTTCGGAACATTGGAAATTCCCGGCGGTCGGCTTCGCCGTCCGCTCCATGAAGCGGGGCGAAGCGCCCCGCCGAAAAGTGCAAATAACAAATCCGTGACAATCGGGCAAATGTCACAAAATAAAATAGTAAAAAACGTAAGTTCTTAAAACTTATATTAAACAGAATAGAAATGAAAGAATCACATACAGGTATTGGTATCTGCCGTTGCTACCAATGCCGAATGAAAAAAAAAGAACTGCAGCACATCGGGACGTAAATCGCTCAAACGGGCAATCAACAAGTTTCGCCGCAAGCAATTGAAGTTAGACAAAGTAACCAGGCACAATCACTTCGGCGAATATTGGGCCTAAGACTAATACATGCTTTTATCCGCCCCACACTGCACAGGAACACATTTTTTCCTTTTTTCATCTACCTCTCCAAGGGCATGGATGAACGGCAGACAAGAAATTTCAGATAAAAATACCGCACGACGTAGGAGCGCAGGATATTTTTATCTGAAATAGCGTAGCGGTTCTTGACTGACGGACGGCCGTGACCTATCTTTGTAGAAGAAAAGAGGAAAAATACGCTGTAAAACAGCAAACTTATCATTTATCCTTTCCCGTCACTTTATAGATAATTGCGTTTCTGTCTGTGTCATTCTGTTTATTTACGGATAGAACCATACGGGAATAAAACGTAAAAACCCCGAAAACAGTCGGAACGGAAGTAAAAACGTACTTGAAACCCTTCGAGATGTTTTCAAAAATTCATCAGACGTTTTTTTTATTTCGTCAGACGTTTTTCGAAAAACTCCTGATGTTTTTTATGAGGCTTTCAGAAGCATATTCCGTTCACCAAATACCCGCAAATGAAAAGCCCGGTGAAATGATTTCTCATTCATCGGGCTTTTTCTTTGACTGGTTTGTGATGTGCGAAACGATGATAATTAAGCTGCCGGGTCCGGAGCTTCTCCGCCGCCTTCGTCAGGTTTCGGGTCTGGTTTCTCGTCTCCGCCTTCTTCATTCGCTGCGCTTGCTCCTGCTTTTGAGAAAGAATACATTGCAACGGCTTCTTTGATTTCCGTAGAAGGAACGTAGATGACACGTGCTTTCTTGACGCTGTTTGCGCCGCACTTGCTGGCATCCTCGGTGCCTTTACCGGAAACGGAAGGACGGAATGAACCGAGATCTCCCAGGCGGACGGGTGAACCGTTTGCGAGGTTGCGCTTGATAACGACCATCAATGCGTCAAGAACTGCCTTGATGTCAGAGCCGGTCAGTGTACAACGGTCTGCGATCTGGTCAACGATTTGTTTTTGTTTCATTTCTGGAGCGAGCACTACCTGCGCATAGTATTTTGCTGCAGCGGCTTTGTCCTGCGGATTCTTGCGCAAAGCGGGTTTGATTGTAATTGCCATGTTAATTAGTGTTTTAATGATTAATAATGTTGCAAATCTACATATACGTGCGTGGGCGTGCGGACGTATGTTCTTATCTGTGATGATACGTGTTTCATCATACGATTATGTACATGAAAAAAGGGCTGCGGTTTGTATTCCGCAGCCCTCCAAACAGGGGTTTTCACTCCGATCGTAAAGTTTACTCCTTAATCGTTTCTCTTTTCATCGTCTTTCACGGGACTGTCTGCCCCGGTGAGCCAAACAAAAATTTTACCGATAACTTTCAATACCTTCAACGTCGTTCTCCAAAATGGTTTCATAATGACCTCCTTTTTAATTGTTTCCCGCAAAGGTAGGGGAAATGAAGAATGAAGAATGATGAATGAAGAATTGGCTGCGCTTTCATACATTTACATCTGCATAGTAATTCTTCATTCATCATTCTTCATTCATCATTCTTCATTAAATACCCGTATTCGACGGAGACACAGAAGCAGGGGCATTGTTTGATGTACTCGCAGGGTTCTATGGTACCGTTGTGGTTGAGGTCGGGCGAGAGGTCGCGGTGACCGCAAATCTTTGCTCCGTGGTAGGTGAGCAGCAGGAAGCGGAGAAGGGTTTCAAGGCTTTGTTTTTGTGCGTCGGTGCGGGTATCGGCGGCATGTCCGGAAGCGTCCAGGCCTCCTTCGTAGGCAACTCCTATCGACGGAGTGTTGTAGCCTTTGGCGTGGGCGCCGACATGGGTGATGTCGCGCATGTGATGTATTGTTCCGTCTTTGGTGATGTAATAGTGATAGCCACATTCGGCAAAGCCTTGGCGTTTGTGCATGGAGTCGAGGGCTTCCGGGGTGAGGTTGCTTGTACAACGGGATGCGGTGCAGTGCACCACAATCAGGGTGATGTTTCTTTGTTTAATCATTGTTTTTTGTGGGTGATTATGTGGATGATTTTTAGTTGTGTATTCTTGTTCTACCCCCCTTCCGTCCCCCTTTGGGGGAGACGCTTGTCGGGGGAAGTGCTCTTCCCCCTTGCCGCAGGGCGTTCCCCTAGCAAAGAGGGTTCGGGCTGTAGCCGTAGGAGCTGCTGCGCTAGGGCTTAAAAGGGTGAGCCGAAAGAGATGGTTATCAGTTCCTTTTGTTTGGGGGTGAGGATGCGGTTACTTAACTGGTAGTTTGTTTCCTGCAATGCTTCGAGTAGTTCGGAATCGTCCTTTATCCACTGTTTGAGGCGGATAGAAGCGGATGCAGGTGCTATATTCGGGAAATAGAGAACGGCCAGTTCTTTGAAACCGTAGCTACGGTTGGTCAAACTTTGGCAGTTGTTTTGTTGGTGCATGTTGGTATACATAATTATAGTGTTGGTTTACAGATGTAAAGATAGGCTTTTTAGTGGCTGGTTGTTACCTGTATACTTGGTAGATATAGTTATATATGTTTGTTGGCAGAGGAAATTTGTGATATTCGGGCAATTGTCACAAATTTCTTTTGTCCGTAACTTTTCGGCGGGGCGTCTGCCCCGCTTCGTGAAGCGGACGGCGAAGCCGACCGCCGGGAATCTCCGATATTCTGCAAAGACTGTCCGCAGGGTGCAAACAGTCAGCCGGGCACGCCGCAAGGCGAAGTCCGCAGGAACAGGAAACCCGCAAGATGTCGGAAACCCTGCAGGGAACCGGGATAGGCAGGGGTAACTAAGGGGTGGTGGTCGGGGTGGCGTTTACATTCCGCAGGGCGCAGTCCGCAAGGGTGAACATTAAACGGAGTAACTTTATGCTCGTTCCTGAAACAACAGAAAAGCCCGCAAACAGCAGGAATATTTGGAAGATGCTGTTATGTTGAATTAAAGCACAAAATCCGGAACGGTTTTGTGACTAATTAAACATAATTGCTCTTCCGGATTTCCTGCGCAAAAGCTGCACTCCATCAGAAAAACCGGAAGAACACGGCGCAAGCAGCATCACGTCAGCATGGCGGCGGAAGCTTGCGCCGCCTCCTATCCAAACAGACAAACCCGCTCAATCATAAAACACGGGAACCTCGCACCGCATGGCTGCACTCCTGACTAACAGCCCGTTCCTATAGTCAGACGAAAAGAGGTAGCGGATTCTCGCTTTAGTCCCGGCGTTAGTGCCGGGCGGAGCGAAACCGCACCGGGCATCGCAGCTATCACCCGTGCCGCAAGGGCTTACATTCCGCTAAGGATATCATCCGAAAGGGTCCCCATCGCATAGGGTGCTGCTTCCTTTGCTGTATTCGGCAAGTGAGGGAGCGGCAACCGGAGCCGTATATAAGACGGGAGTAACTTCTGCTATCGTCCGCAAGGGTGTCCACCGCATAGGCTGTCGCCTGTGGTCCGGCTGTGCCGGGGTGTGGGCGGGAGCCGGAGCTGAATGCATCAGGCGGTAGTAACTTCTGTAATCACCCACTTGGCAAGCCTCGACTATTATACACCGGAGTAACTTTAAAGAAACTTTCCCCAAGAATCTCCCATAGAAACACTGCCGTAGGGCGGCTTTCTTTGCGCCAGTCCGACGGCTACGGGAAAGCAAGGAAAGCGGCACGGTGCACAGAAACACTGAACGTCCGAGAAACGCTGCCGGTGAAGGAATGTTCCGATTAAACACTGACGGAGTGCTGCTGTGGGGAGCGGGGCTGTGTGGGCGGCGGTATTCCCGCTGCACGCATTGCCACGAACCACACGGCGGCACGGTGAGCAGTCAGACGAAAAGTTTCAAGCATGACTTTTTTCCAGTTTGCTAGCACATACCTGGCAGGATCCCGGCTTCATCAACCTGTTATCCCCTGCCAACTGCTAGCAGAATCCGGCAGCCGGCTTCTTCCAGGACGAAACATTTGCTAGCACTATTCCCGAGCTGCAGCAGCTGATCCGGAAAAATCTGATAGCAAATCTTTCCTACTGCAGCCGATGTGAGTTATACAGCCATCGGTTCCTCTTTGATAATCGAGATTTCCAGTGCGTTTTCAATCTTGGTCAAAGTTTCGAGTGAAAGGTTCTCCCGTCCTCTCAACACCTTTGAGATGTATTGCGGGCTGCAATTCATTTTTTCAGCCAATTGCTTTTGGCTCATTCCTAATTCTTCCATCCTGTCCAGCATCAGCATGGCAATATTTTGCGAATGTCGGAGCCAAGACTTGTTTGTTTCAAGGAAGTCAAACAGCTCACGCCATTTCGAAGGCGTTGGAGAAGCATGTTCTTCAAGCCTTTGTGCGATAGATTTCATACGATTTTCCATATCATTCCTCCCAAATTATAATTCACTAATATACTCTATAAACCCTTCGTCATCAATAATTCCTTCTTCCAGCAGGTAGCGCCGGACTTTGTCTATTTTCACAAGTTCCTGCCTGGTGTGCTCTCTTTCCTGCATCGTAGCCGTCAGCTTGATGGCGCCTCCGGTGATGATGTAGTTGCCTTGAATCAATTTGATAGCGTATAGCCGGAGCCACGACGAGTGACCGTATTTACGTTTTAACCGGGCCTTTTCTTTTTGCAGCATCACATCCGAAGCCTGGTTGTTGTCCAGCGGACGGAATATCTTGCTTAAATCGGTTTCCGGGGAGATGTCCATTATGATGTATCGAAGGCGTTCACTATCTTCAATAGTATCGCTGATAGCTTCTTTTATATCCGTTATTTTAAAATAGGCGTTCAAGTCGTCAATGTTCTCCTTGAAGAAAGTGCGTAGCCAAACCACGTCGGCCCAGTTGTTGAACACCTTATAAAATTCGTTATCATCCTCGCCTTCAAAGTGTACAGCCCATAATTTTCTGTCTCCAGTAATGTCGTCAAATGTCATATCTCCTTGTTTTATAGTAAGACAAAGATACGCAAAAGTAACGAGATAATAAACTTATAGGTTGATTATTTAGCAAGAAAAATGTTTTATTTAGTTGGTTTAGTGGTTGTATGGTAGATGGTGGTGTCTGTGTCCCAGTCATTAATTTCATCATTCGTGTTTATTTGCAGACTGTCAATGAGAGTTTTTTGATGAGTTATTTCCGGTTGTTCGCAGCCTCCTATCAGTTGTATAATGAATATTATTCCTGCTATAACGATTCCTGCTATAGTGTTATTGATAACATTTCTTTTTAAGCCTTTAATATAAGAATTCTGATACCTTTTATTTTGCATAATTTATATTTTTTACGCTGTGAAGTTAATAAATTAAATGCGATATTTATCATTATTTGTCACTTTAATTAGGTTTATCCGATTAAAAACGATACCTTTGTATTACAAATAAGAGTTCATTGATTTAGATAAAAAAAGGAGTTCGTGACTTAGTCGGTGGCTAATTCGGTGGCATTGACTAAAATGAAGGCTCTGTAAATAACTGATAATAAGTGCGAAATAGCCAAAATGTTTTACGGCTATCAGCCGCACAAAAAATAAACTAGAAGCCTTCAAGATACTATCTTGGAGGCTTTTTAATTGGTTAGACATGAATAAACATCAACTTTGCTGCATCGGTCACATCACATTAGACAAAGTAGTCACTCCCCAAAACACTGTCTATATGCCAGGAGGAACGGCTTTTTATTGTTCACATGCCATCCGCCATTTTAACGACATCGATTACGCTTTAGTAACAGCAGTTGGTGCCACTGAAATGAACGTTGTGGAGCAACTACGTGAAATGGGTATTCATATAACCGCCTTGCCAAGCAAATATTCCGTATACTTTGAGAATATCTATGGCGCCAATCCGGACGACCGTACTCAACGTGTATTAGCGAAAGCCGATCCGTTCACTGCCGGTCAGCTGAAAGATATAGATGCGCAAATCTACCATCTCGGCTCTCTGCTGGCAGACGACTTCTCGTTGGAAGTAATCAAAGAACTATCTCAAAAAGGGTTGATTGCAGTAGACTCACAAGGCTATTTACGTGAAGTGCGTGACACTCACGTCTATCCGGTGGATTGGACAGATAAGCGGGAGGCTCTGCAATATATCCATTTCCTGAAAGTCAACGAGCACGAGATGGAAGTGCTGACAGGCCTTTCTGATCCGCATGAAGCTGCCCGCCAATTACATGAATGGGGCGTGAAAGAAGTGCTTGTCACCTTGGGAAGCATGGGATCACTTATTTTCGACGGAAAAGACTTCTATCGTATTCCGGTATATAAACCCAAAGAAGTGGTAGATGCAACAGGGTGTGGAGACACTTACACCATCGGGTATCTATACCAACGGGTATCGGGTGCCGGCATCGAAGAAGCAGGACGTTTTGCAGCCGCCATGTCAACTCTAAAAATAGAGAAATCAGGTCCTTTCAATGGCAGCAAAGAAGATGTCATTCAATGTATGACCACTGCGGAACAGATGTTTTAAAACAGGAAATCATAAAACGAACAACGTATACATAGGATATACCTCCCCCAACGGGTAATCCTCATCCCATTATTCAGGCACGAACAACACCGGTTCGTGCCTGACTTTTTTCAACAGTCACCTCTCTTTTAGTGTTAAAATCAACCATTCCCTCTTTTTTCCAAAATCTTTTTTGAATTTCGTTTGTTTCCTTTGTTACTCTTGCCAAAAGACGGCAGAAAAAAGACTTCAACCTAAATAATAACAAATGGAAAAATTTAATGCAATGAGGACTAGACTTTTACAACATCTTCAGAAAAAAGCCATCAGGTCAAAGAGCATCATGACGCTTGTTTGCCTGCTACTGGCCTCTGCATCAGCCTTTGCACAGACAAAGACGGTGACAGGAACAGTGACGGACGCTGCCAATGAACCATTGATCGGCGCATCGGTACTCGTACAAGGAACTTCCACCGGAACCATCACGGATATGGACGGTAAATATTCAATCTCTGTCACACCGGAGGACGTACTGGCATTTTCATACGTGGGGATGACTTCGCAAACCATTAAAGTGGGGACACAGAACGTCATCAATGTCACTTTAAAAGAAGATTCACAAGTACTAGCCGAAACAGTCGTTATCGGATACGGTAGTGCAAAGAAAAGAGACTTGACAGGTTCTATCACCAATATCAAAGGAGAAGAGTTAGCCAACAAACCGGCAATGAATCCGCTGTCTTCCCTGCAGGGAAAGGTAGCAGGTGTGCAGATTGTCAACTCCGGCCGGGCCGGATCTGATCCGGAAATACGTATTCGCGGAACAAACTCCATCAACGGATATAAACCGCTGTACATTGTCGACGGATTATTCAATGACAACATCAATTTCCTGAATCCGGAGGACATCGAATCCATGGAAATCCTGAAAGACCCGTCATCTCTGGCTATCTTCGGTGTTCGCGGTGCGAATGGTGTTATCATCATTACCACAAAGAAAGCCAAAGAGGGACAGACACTAGTCAATATTAATACTTCTTTCGGTTTCAAGAAAGTGGTAGATAAAGTGAAACTGGTGAATGGTTCACAATTCAAGGAACTATATAACGAACAGCTTGCCAATCAGAAAGATGACCCTTTCGATTATACCGGCTGGGATGCCAATACCGACTGGCAAGACGAAATTTTCCAGACTGCTTTCATTACAAACAATAACATCAGTATTACAGGGGCTTCGCCCAAACATAGTTTCTATCTGGGTGTAGGCTACTCTTACGAACAAGGCAACATCGAGCATGAGAAATTCAGTAAGGTAACCATCAACGCAAGTAATGATTATAAGATTACGGACTTTTTGAAAGTCGGTTTCCAATTCAACGGTGCACGTATGCTTCCTGCTGATTCCAAACAGGTATTGAATGCCCTGCGTGCAACTCCTATCGCTCCGGTGTATAACAACGAATACGGATTATATACGGCTCTGCCCGAATTCCAGAAAGCGCAGATCAACAACCCGATGGTAGACGTCGAATTAAAAGCAAATACTACCAAAGCGGAGAACTACCGGGCATCCGGTAACATTTATGGTGAGGTAGACTTCCTGAAACATTTCACGTTCAAAGCAATGTTCTCCATGGATTATGCGTCGAACAACGGACGGACGTATACACCGATCGTAAAAGTATACGATGCCGCTGTCAACGGAGGGATCTCTACTTTGGGAACAGGCAAGACCGAGGTCAGCCAGTTTAAAGAGAATGAAACAAAAGTTCAGAGCGACTACCTGTTGACATACACCAACAGCTTTGATAATGGAAATCATAACCTGACAGCTACTGCCGGTTTTACTACCTATTATAATTCGTTGAGCCGATTGGACGGAGCACGCAAGCAGGGGGTCGGACTGGTTATTCCGGATAATCCGGACAAATGGTTTGTCAGCATCGGCGATGCGGCTACCGCTACCAATGGAAGTACTCAATGGGAACGCAGTACATTATCCGTACTTGCACGTGTGATCTACAACTATAAAGGTAAATACTTGTTCAACGGATCTTTCCGCCGGGATGGTTCTTCCGCTTTCTCCTACACAGGTAATGAATGGCAGAACTTCTTCTCACTGGGTGGAGGTTGGTTGATGTCTGAAGAAGAATTTATGAAAGACATCAAATGGCTGGATATGTTGAAAATCAAAGCATCTTACGGTACGTTAGGAAACCAGAACCTGGATAAAGCCTATCCTGCCGAACCCTTATTGACCAATGCTTATTCGGCCGTATTCGGTAAACCGTCCATCATTTATCCCGGATACCAGCTTGCCTATCTTCCTAATCCTAACCTGCGTTGGGAAAAAGTAGAAGCCTGGGAAGCCGGATTTGAAACGAACCTGCTTCGCAACCGCTTGCATTTTGAGGGTGTTTACTATAAGAAGAATACCAAAGATTTGTTAGCCGAAGTTCCCGGAATTTCCGGAACTATCCCCGGTATCGGTAACTTGGGAGAGATCCAGAATAAAGGAGTGGAAATGGCTGTCACCTGGCGCGATCAGATTGGTGATTGGGGATATTCCGTCAGTGCCAACCTGACTACTATCAAGAATGAGGTAAAAAGTCTTGTTCAGGAAGGATACTCCATCATTGCCGGAGATAAGCAGCAAAGTTACACAATGGCAGGTTATCCTATCGGATATTTCTATGGTTACAAAGTGGCAGGCGTTTATCAGTCACAAGCGGATATTGACGCATCACCCAAAAATACACTGGCTACCGTTACCCCCGGTGACCTGAAGTTCGCCGATGTGAACGGTGACGGAGAAATCACCCCGGAAGACCGTACCATGATAGGCAACCCGACTCCAAAGGTAACTTACGGTTTCTCTCTTGGAGTAGACTACAAGAATTGGTCGTTAGGCATCGACATGATGGGACAAGGCGGAAACAAGATTTTCCGTACATGGGATAACTACAATTTTGCCCAGTTCAACTACCTGGAACAACGTTTGGACCGCTGGCACGGAGAAGGTACGTCCAACACCCAACCGTTGCTGAACACCAAACATTCTATCAATAACTTGAATTCCGACTATTACATTGAGAACGGTAGTTTCTTCCGTATCCGCAACGTACAGTTAGCGTATACGTTCGACAAGAGCTTAATTGCCAAAATACGTCTGCAAGCCCTGAAAGTCTATGTCAACATACAGAACCTGAAGACATGGAAACATAATACCGGATATACTCCCGAACTTGGAGGAACCGCCACCGCATTCGGAGTAGATAACGGCAGTTATCCTGTACCTGCAGTCTATACCTTCGGTATCAACCTAACATTCTAGTGGCAAGGTGCCACTGCCAGTTTTCCATGCGGAACACAACTTTAATCTTTAAAACTATCATTATATGAAACTGAATAAATATATATTTGCAGCCCTTATTACTTCAACTACATTATTTCTAGGCAGCTGTAGTGACTTTCTGGATCGTAGTCCACAAGGACAGTTTACGGAAGATGATAATCCGAACGCTCTGGTCAACGGTAAGATTTATAATGTCTATACGATGATGCGTAACTATAATGTGACAGCCGGTCCTCCTGCTTTTGCCATCCACTGTTTCCGTTCGGAAGATTCGGAAAAAGGAAGTATTGCCAGCGATGGCTCTGATGTAGCCGAAATGTATGATGATTTTGTGTATACACCGACCAACGGCCTACTGGGTGCTTATTGGGGACAGAATTATGCCATCATCTACCAATGTAATGAGATTCTTGATGCCATTGCAGAAAAAGAAACAGCCGGACAAACAGAAACTGAAGACATCATCAATAAGGGAGAAGCCTCTTTCTTCCGCGCTTATTGCTACTTCAATCTGGTAAGAGCTTTCGGCGAAGTTCCTTTGGTGACTTACAAAATCAACGACGCTTCGGAAGCCAATATCCCGAAGACAACCGCTGATAAAATCTATGAGCAGATTGACAAAGACCTGAAAACAGCAGAAGAGTCATTGCCGGAAACATGGAGCAGCGAATACACCGGACGACTGACTTGGGGAGCTGCCCGTTCCTTACACGCGCGTACTTATATGATGCGCAACGACTGGAACAATATGTACACAGCCTCCACCGATGTCATCAAAAAGGGGCTCTACAACTTAAAGACTCCGTATAATGAGATTTTCACGGATGATGGTGAAAATAACGGAGGTTCCATATTCGAGTTGCAATGTACAGCTACTGCCGCTCTTCCTCAAAGTACCGTTATCGGTAGCCAGTTCTGTGAAGTACAAGGTGTACGCGGAGCAGGTCAATGGGACTTGGGCTGGGGATGGCACATGGCAACAGAATACATGGCGGAAGCATACGAACAGGGTGATCCACGCAAAAACTCCACCCTACTCTACTTCCGCCACTCGGACAGCGATCCTATCACTCCGGAAAATACCAACGAGCCATACGGTGAATCTCCGGTTTCTCCGGCAATAGGTGCTTACTTTAACAAGAAAGCCTATACCGACCCGGCTTTGCGTAAAGAATATACCAACAAAGGATTCTGGGTAAACATTCGTCTGATCCGCTACGCAGATGTACTGCTGATGGGAGCCGAATCAGCTAATGAAAAAGGTATTCCGGGTGAAGCAATCGACTATTTGGAACAAGTACGCGCACGCGCCAGAGGCACCAATACCAATATATTACCTAAAGTGACGACTACCGATCAGGGAGAATTGCGTGAAGCCATCCGCCACGAACGCCGTGTGGAATTAGGGTTGGAATTCGACCGTTTCTATGACCTCGTTCGTTGGGGCATTGCAAAAGAAGTGTTGCACGCAGCCGGTAAAACCAATTATCAGGACAAAAACGCACTGCTTCCACTGCCGCAGACAGAGATCGACAAGTCTAAAGGAGTGTTAGTACAGAACCCCGACTACCAATAAGAAAGTTCCTCGGTGCCGAACGGTTGTTTCCTCGGTGCCGAAACTACTGTTCCTCGGTGTCGAACAATGTCCTCCTCGGTGCCGAACATTCAACGCATCAGGAGGACTTTATATGAATAGAGATAAAAGTAACCATAATAATATGATATACAAAAAGTTAAGCCTATCCATCCTGTTGTTTGCCGCAGGTTTTCTAACCGCGTCGGCACAAAAGTCGCCACAGGATATGGATCGTTTCATCGACGTATTGATGAATAAAATGACGCTAGAAGAAAAAATCGGACAGTTAAACCTTCCTGTCACCGGAGAGATCACTACGGGACAGGCTAAAAGCAGCGACATCGCCGCAAAAATCAAGAAAGGCGAAGTGGGAGGATTGTTCAATCTGAAAGGAGTAGAGAAAATACGTGAAGTACAGAAACAGGCTGTGGAAGATTCCCGGCTGGGTATTCCGTTATTGTTCGGGATGGACGTTATTCACGGATACGAAACGATGTTCCCTATCCCGCTCGGTTTGTCTTGCACCTGGGACATGACAGCCATTGAAGAGTCTGCCCGCATTGCAGCCGTAGAGGCAAGTGCCGATGGAATCTCATGGACTTTCAGCCCGATGGTGGATATTTCACGTGACCCTCGTTGGGGACGCGTATCCGAAGGTAGTGGCGAAGACCCGTTTCTCGGTGCCATGATTGCCGAAGCAATGGTGCGCGGCTATCAGGGGAAAAACATGGAACGGAATGATGAAATCATGGCCTGCGTAAAACACTTTGCGTTATATGGGGCAGGCGAAGCCGGCCGCGACTATAACACCGTGGATATGAGCCGCCAACGAATGTTCAATGATTATATGCTGCCGTATGAAGCAGCCGTTGAAGCGGGTGTAGGCAGCGTGATGGCTTCTTTTAATGAAGTAGACGGTATTCCGGCCACTGCCAATAAATGGCTGATGACGGATATTCTCCGCGGACAGTGGGGATTCAACGGTTTTGTAGTGACTGATTATACGGGCATTTCAGAAATGATCGACCACGGTATCGGCGATCTTCAGACAGTATCCGCCCGTGCCATCAACGCCGGAGTGGATATGGATATGGTAAGCGAGGGTTTTGTAGGGACACTGAAGAAATCCGTTCAGGAAGGAAAAGTCTCTATGGAAACATTGAATACGGCTTGCCGTCGTATTCTGGAAGCCAAATATAAACTGGGATTGTTTGATAATCCTTATAAATATTGCGATCCGAAACGTCCGGCACGCGACATCTTTACCAAAGCCCATCGTGATGCAGCCCGCAGAATTGCAGCAGAAAGTTTCGTTCTTCTGAAGAATGACAGTCCCGACGGTAATCCGAACGGAAATCCGTTGTTGCCTTTCAACCCTAAAGGAAATATTGCAGTAATCGGTCCGTTGGCAAACAGCCGTAGCAATATGCCGGGTACATGGAGCGTAGCAGCTGTGCTCGACCGTTGCCCTTCTTTGGTAGAAGGATTGAAAGAGATGACAGCCGGAAAAGCGAATATCATGTACGCTAAAGGAAGCAACCTGATTAGTGATGCAAGTTACGAAGAACGGGCAACGATGTTCGGCCGTTCCCTGAACCGTGACAACCGCACCGACCAGCAGTTGTTGGACGAAGCATTGAACGTAGCCCGTCGGTCGGATATCATCATCGCAGCGCTAGGCGAATCTTCTGAAATGAGTGGTGAAAGCAGCAGCCGTACGGACTTGAATATTCCCGACGTACAACAGAATCTGTTGAAAGAGCTTTTAAAGACAGGCAAACCGGTGGTACTGGTGTTATTCACCGGACGTCCGCTTACGCTGAACTGGGAACAGGAGCATGTGCCTGCCATTCTGAATGTATGGTTCGGAGGTAGTGAAGCCGCTTACGCCATTGGTGACGCCCTCTTCGGTTACGTCAATCCGGGTGGAAAACTGACCATGACTTTCCCGAAGAATGTCGGCCAGATACCTCTTTATTATGCGCACAAAAATACCGGACGCCCATTGAAAGATGGCAAATGGTTCGAGAAATTCCGCAGCAACTATCTCGATGTGGATAATGATCCGCTTTATCCGTTCGGTTACGGCCTTTCTTATACGACATTCTCTTACAGTGACATCGACTTGAGTCATTCTTCCATGGACATGAACGGTTCGTTGACCGCGGCAGTGGAGGTTACCAATACCGGAACATGGCCCGGCTCGGAAGTGGTACAGCTTTATATCCGCGACGTTGTGGGTAGCAGTACCCGTCCCGTCAAAGAGCTGAAAGGTTTCCAAAAGATATTCCTCGAACCGGGAGAAATGAAGATTGTCCGTTTCAAGATTGCTCCGGAAATGCTTCGATACTATAATTATGACTTGCAACTGGTTGCCGAACCGGGCGACTTTGAAGTGATGATCGGTACGAACAGCCGTGATGTGAAAACCGCGAAGTTCACGTTAAACTAAACTTTTATCACCTTGATTATGAACGATAAATATAAAAGAATAATAGAAATGAGTGCACTTCCGCTCATGTTACTATTTCTATCCGCCGTTGCCCTGACTTTCCAGAGCTGTAAAGGGAAAAGCAAAAGCAACAACCTTTCCGCAGCCACCGACTCGTTATCGGACGACGCCCTGATGGATACCGTCCAGCGACGGACTTTCCTCTATTTCTGGGAAGGTGCCGAGCCGAATAGCGGCTTAGCTCCCGAACGTTATCATGTGGACGGCGTTTATCCAGAAAACGATGCCAACGTAGTCACTTCCGGCGGCAGCGGTTTCGGCATCATGGCTATCCTTGCGGGAATCGACCGCGGTTACGTCACCCGCGAAGAGGGACTGGCACGAATGGAACGCATCGTTTCTTTCCTCGAAAAGGCAGACCGTTTCCACGGAGCCTACCCTCATTGGTGGTATGGTGATACGGGCAAAGTGAAACCATTCGGTCAGAAAGATAATGGGGGCGATCTGGTAGAGACAGCTTTCCTCATCCAAGGGCTGCTGGCCGTACACCAATATTACGTCAACGGAAACGAGAAAGAGAAAGCCCTCGCCCAACGGATCGACCAGATTTGGCGGGATGTCGACTGGAACTGGTATCGGCAAGGCGGGCAAAACGTTCTTTACTGGCATTGGAGTCCAACGTATGGCTGGGAAATGAATTTCCCTGTACACGGCTACAACGAATGTATGATTATGTATATTCTTGCTGCTGCTTCTCCTACCCACGGAGTACCTGCGGCTGTCTATCATGACGGTTGGGCACAGAACGGGGCCATCGTTTCTCCGCATAAAGTGGAAGGAATCGAGTTGCACCTCCGCTATCAGGGCACCGAAGCCGGACCGCTTTTCTGGGCTCAATACTCTTTCCTCGGACTTGACCCGGTGGGACTAAAAGATGAATACTGCCCCAGCTACTTCCACGAAATGCGCAACCTGACACTGGTGAACCGTGCTTACTGCATCCGCAACCCTAAACATTACAAAGGTTTCGGACCGGATTGTTGGGGACTGACCGCCAGCTACTCCGTCGATGGATATGCGGCTCATTCGCCCAATGAGCAGGAGGACAAAGGAGTGATCTCCCCTACCGCCGCACTTTCATCCATTGTCTATACACCGGAATATTCCATGCAAGTGATGCGCCATCTATATGGTATGGGAGATAAAGTGTTCGGCCCTTTCGGATTCTACGATGCTTTCAGCGAAACGGACAATTGGTATCCGCAACGTTATCTGGCTATCGACCAGGGTCCTATTGCTGTCATGATCGAAAACTACCGGAGCGGATTATTGTGGAAACTCTTCATGAGCCATCCCGACGTACAGGCCGGATTAACCAAACTTGGTTTTAACACCAACAAGCAAGACGTGAGACAGAAATAAGAGGGAATCTCGGTGTGCGGAAGTGGTCTACTGACCACCTCCACCACCGGTGTTTCCACCTCCTCCGCCGCCACCTTTCACATCGTCATTGTCGATGCTTCGTGCGGCTTTCTTCACACTGGCTTTCAACTCTCCAAGCCGATAGCTAATACTGAAACCGTAATACCGGCTCGGATATTTGCTCGAACTCTTCGAAATAAAGTTAGCTCCTTCTGTGTGATTATTGTAAGTTCTGTATTTCTCCAGAACATTGCTACAATAAATATTCAAAGAAAGACGTTCTTCTTTCAAGAAAGAACGGCTCAATCCCAAACTATAATAACTATATCCTGAACCTTTTCCCTGCAAACTGATTCGGGGTGTGCTACCTCCGCCGTTCAGGCTCAAACGTACTTTTCCCGGTAAGGTCTGCTGAATTCCTCCATAAGCAGAAGCATTCCATCCATAATTGTGCAACTCTTGGGCAGGACTCCGCAAATCGCTATAATTGCCACGTCCATTGACGTAAATTCTCGTTTTAGGAGAAGCGTTCCAGTTCAAATAAAAGTTCAATCCTGTTTCCCGGCTCTTTCCGATATTACCGTATGTGCTATACAGTGCACCGTAGGGAGCTTTATGCCCGCCTTCTAAGATTTCTCCGTCTTTATCAGTAATCAAGCGGCTGATTCTTTCAATTCCATTGTTATTGAAAGAATGACGCAAAGAAATATTGATGTTGAACTTGGACGTAAAACTGCTGTAAGACAAGTCGAACGAATGACTCTTCTCACTCTTCAAGTTCGGATTTCCCTGATTGATAAACATCGGATTCTGATTATCGAAATAAGGATTCAAATTCCAGATACCCGGACGCCAGATACGCATATTATATCCACCACGCAAATTCTGCGTCTTTCCTAGTTTTATTCCCAAGGAAACGGAAGGAACCAGATCACTAAAATTCGAATCAAAGTTCTCGCCCGGACCCACCAGATACTTCACCTCTTGTATGGTTTGCTCATAACGTAATCCCGGTTTGAAAGTAAATCCCTTGTATTTCAGCGTATATCCGGCATAAGCAGAGAGAATATGATTCAAATGACGGTACTCGCTACTACGATTCTCATTATATGCATAGTTTTCACTTGCTCCCTCGGCTTCATAAAACCGATTATCACTGGAGTTACGTCGGAAAATATATTTGGCACCGGTTTCAATTGTATGCAGCTTTCCAATCGGAGTAGTATAGTCCACCTGGAAAGTCTGCTCCATCGTATTTGTCTTTCCGTCCGAATGGAAATTCTTTAATGACAATTCTTTGATGATATCCAGTTTATTCTCATCAGGCTCGATATCCAGATAAGTATTATATGAATCATTCGTTTGGGGTTGGGAATTGATTTTATAAGAAAGCGTAATCATTCGTTCTTTATTCTTTCGGGAAGTACGCTGATAGTCTATATTTCCGTTGATAGAATACCATGACCCTTTTCCATGATTGTCGGTTCTATAACGGTACGCAAAATCCTGTCGGTCAGCTCCGTGCATAATCGTATTTCCGTCACTGTTACTTTTGTCACTGCTGCCGTACATTCCGAAAGCCACGGTCAGCAGCCTCAACGTATCAATCTCGTAACTGGCTTCCAAATTGCCATACTGGAAATTCCCTTTCGACTTGGAGCTACTTTCCGATTCCAGATATTTTTCATTCTCTTTATCCGGTTCGTAGTTTTCGCGGTAACTATCGGAATAGCTGCGCGGGCTATTATTATAATTGTAGTTATAGTTGGCAGAAACAGTCAGTTTACCTTGTTTCACCATTGCGTAAGTGCCGGCACCTACTCCGTTATTATTAGCATTTCCTCTGAAAGTAGCCGTGTATCCTTCAAATCCGGAACCTACTGTGACGATATTCAGAATACCTCCGATACCTTCCGCATCATATTTAGCTCCCGGTGAAGTTATCACCTCAATATATTTGATCGTGTTTGCCGGCATACTTTTCAGTACTTCCTTCGGATTATTACTCATCATATTATTGGGCTTTCCATTTACATGTATCTTGAAACTGCTACTGCCGTTTACTTGTACATTGTCTTCTCCATCCACCGTTACCAAAGGCACTTTCCGAAGCATCTCCAATATACTGTTTGATTTTGAGTCCGGATCATCTTCAATATTATATTCAATCTTATCCACATCTACCTTTACCAAAGGTTTTTGTGCAACTACCTCCACTCCTTTCAATACGTTATTGGCCTCTGAAGAAATCATTGTGCCCAAGTCAACCTCCTTCACGGACGGTTTTAGAATAAATTCCTTTACTATCGGCGCTTTACCAATCGAAGAAATAGTGATGATGTAATTGCCCGCAGCGACATTCAGTTTCTCCTGAAATTTACCATTCGCCCCAGTCACCGCCATCTTGACTGCTTTATCCGGAGCATTTTTCTTTGCTATTTTGATGGTAGCATACGGTTCTCCCTCTTGTGTTAAAGAATCAATAAGTACTCCTTTGACTGTATAAGAAGGAGCTGTGGATTTTTGTGCCCACCCCGCCACGGAGGTAGTGAATACGAATAGAATTAGTAGTAACAGTCTGTGTTTCATGACTAGAAATATATTAGTTTATGTTTATTAGACGCAAGACATTCAAAAATGCTGCAAATTCGAGAGCCAAAAGTAGTTGGTTTATCTACACTTACGAATTTTTCGGAGTTAAGAATATAAAACGAATGGATAAAAAATCTTACTACAGTATATTTCTAGTATTTTTAAACATTTCTATTTAGGGATATCTTTAAATATAACTATTCATGGGCATCTTTAAATTTTCTATTCAAGAGTACTTTTAGACATTTCCGCTCAACGGTATCGGTTATTCCTTATTTAAAAGGAGATAGAATGGTATTTACCGTCGTATCAACCATATCAGCCGCCTTAAGTGAGCGCAGATTCTTCCAACCCAGCAGGTACTAAAGTTCTCTTCATATTTCGTGAACACTTTCTCACAATCCCGGAGCCGGCTGTTTTGCCTTTTCATAGCTGTTTGTATCTCTTTCATTCGAGCTATTTGCTCTCTTTGATACAAGAGTTCTTTGTCTTGACAGCCAATAATTTCAGCATATAAGTTACAGATATTTGCTTTTTCAATACATAGGTCTTCCAATGTGTCGATATACTCGGCTGTAACTCGATCCTTATTCTGATGCAGGAATCCGATAAGGCTTTCTTCATCAACAGTGGTGATACCTTTCTCATACGACATCGGGAATCTTTTCATATCCGCCCAAAGCCAAATTACTTCTTTGTTGATTCCATACTTGGCCGCCGCTTCTTCTACGCTAATCCATTTTGGCATAATGCTTTTGTTTTAATGTGTTCCACAATAAAAATGGAGTATTATTTTGTTTATGTGGCACAACGTGCATCCACGTTTTCTGTATTTCGGGCGGACGGGGAATTGTTTAGGTTAGACTTTTAGGGGTAATCATAACCGACCGGACACAAAAAAGACGTGAATGCTGTTGCACCATTATCTCCACTCGAGGTCTTAGCATACCCTATAGAAAGACAATGATAACAACAGACATCCACGCCAATCGTTTATATATAACACATCTCCAACGGATATGTTGATATAAAGCCGTTCGCGTGGAATATCTGTTGAATCATCTCTCCTCTATATGAAATTGCTAAGTTTCGAGTGGGAGAGACAATACATTACATATTCCATTTAGTAATATATACCGCTTTCTACTAATTTCATCACGCTGATGAGCAGAAACCGTATGACAAAGATATACATATTTTTTTAAATGTGGTGGAAATATGGAAATAAATGCTGGAAGTTATGTATATTCAACAAGCCGACTCAATTGTAATTCTTGGAGGATTTGGTTTAGCACAGCCATATCCCTAAAATTAGATTCATTCCTGCACTGATTTGAGCCGAAATATGATCTCACAATATTTCACTAGAGATTTAAAAAGTGAAAATTTGCTGTCATCTGTCACCTATTTGCATTTAAACATCTGATTATAAACGCACTATAATGTGACGGCAACCTGTGACAACACGGTGACAGCATCTTTGTTATCACCGAAGAAAGTTCTAAGTTAGTTTCTCTAACTTGAAACTTTAGTTTCAGCAATGAGAAACTAGAGTTTCAAACGTGCGACACTAGGGTTTCTAGTAAATGAAACTAGGGTTTCAAGGCTTGAAACTGAAGTTTCTAAGGCGGGAAAGCAAATACTTCCTTACGGCTAAGAAATATGAACGATGTAAGTTGTGATTCTTAAGAAAGAGAGAAGGAAAAGAAACGGTGACAGCAAAAGTGCTATCACCGTGTTGTCACACACTGCTGTCACATCATAATATATTTGTAATTAGACATTTAAACACAAACAGGTGACAGATGACAGCAAATTTTCACTTTTTAAATCTCTAGTAAAGTGTTGTGAGATTATATTTCAGCTCATTCCTACACGATTTTACTCATTTCCGTACCGTTTTGATTCTTTTCACCACAGAGGACACGGAGGACACAGAGGTTATAATTATCTATGAATTAGAACTTTGAAACCTCTGCGTCCTCCGTGTCCTCTGTGGTGAAACAGTTCATTTATGCACCGAAATAAATCTATTTTTAAGGATGTGATTGTCCTGAATCAAATCCCCCAATTTCCAGACTGCGCCAGCAAGCTCTCTCATACATAAAAATGAAAATCCTCTTTCAATCTATCACCACTCTGTAAATACAATGAATAAAGAGTTTCAGAACGATGGTGATAGGTTGAAAGAGGTATTGACAAAATCAATAGGGAAAGAAAGAATTATACTTCCTCTACAATTTTCCAATCACCAATACTTCTTGTCGCACTATCGAAGTTAACTCCTACTTTTACAACTTTCCGATGATCAGGCTGATAAGGAATAATATACCCCTTACTATTTATTTGCTCCAGTGCTTCCTCCGGAGTTCCATCTACCTTAAATTCAAAGACATAAATGGCATCTTGCATCTTTACTACCACGTCTGCCCGTCCGATTGCACTTTTCACCTCTGTATCTACATACTGCCCCATCAAACGGAACAACAAATAGAAAATTGTCTGATAATGTTTTTCCTGCTTATTTTCCAAATCATTGGGAATTGAAGCAAAGAAAGACCTTATTCTCTCCAGACATTCGGTCAGTTTTCCGGCACGCAAATCCTTGATAAAAGAGACTACATAAAAGGTATTCTCACGGGCAGGTAAATGCACATACGCGGGCATAAGAGATTCTATGAATCCTTTCCGCACTTCTTTGTTAGGATAAGCCAATGTGTAGAGTTGGAACTCCGGATCATATCCCTTGATGGTAAGATAGCCGCTTTGATAAAGTACAGGAAGAGGATCGGTAATAACACTCGTTGGCGCATCAAACTGTTCTGCAGTAGCCGTTGCACCATCCAATTCGCGAATATCAAAATTACTCTGCTGCAATATATTAATTAAAAAAGTAGGTGTCCCGGTAGAAAACCAGAAATTGGCATATTTCTTCTGTGCAAAAGCATTGAACAAACTGAATGGATTGTAAATGTCTTCGCAGTTCTCACTAAAATGATACCCGTCATACTGCTGCTTCAAATGCGTACAAGCCTCCTCGTAGGTTTCATTATTAGCCTGTGCCATCATTTCAATATCAGTTTTCAATTGTGTACGCAATTCCCGTTCGGTTATGCCACAGATAGCACTATAATCATCTCTCATGCTGATATTCTGCAAATTATTCAGTTCACTGAAAATACTCATTTGACTGAATTTGCTAATACCTGTCAGGAAAAGGAAACGAAGATATTCTCCTTGCGCTTTCAAGGGACTAAAGAATTTCCGCATTTCTTCTCGAAGTTCATTTTGCAGTTCCGGCAAATGGTTACTGTCTAATAAAGGAGCATCGTATTCGTCGATAAGTACTACTACCGGTTTGCCCGTCTGTTCATAAGCACGACGAATCACTCCCCGGAAACGTTCCGCAGGCGTACCTTCTACTTCTTCCTTTCCATAGAGTTTTTCCCAATCGTATAGGTTCAGATTCAACTGTCCCAAAAGGTCGGAAAGTGCTGTGTACTTTGTCATACTGAAATCAAGGTGCAACACCGGATAGACATTCCACTCTTTCTCCAAACGCTCCATTGCCAAACCTTGAAACAAGTCCTTCTTCCCCCGAAAATAAGCATCAAGAGTGGACACCAGCAAACTTTTTCCAAAACGACGGGGACGACTCAAAAAATAAACCTTATTGGTATTAGCCAAACGATAAATCAACTCCGTCTTATCTACATAAACGTTGTTATTATTGCGTAAGTCTTCAAAATTCTGTATCCCTATCGGGTATATTCTGAAAGTAGTATCAGTAGTATCCATAATGCCTATTCTTATAAAATTGAAATGTAGACAAATATAGGCATTAAAATATAGACTTCAAACAGTACGTACTGTTTTCTACACTCCATTCAGTTAAAAGCAACTATACTTATACTTTCCTCTTTTTAAAAGCAATGAAGTACCCGGAAATTTATTACCTTTGTGTAATTGATTTATAAAACCGGAGTATATGAGCACTAAAATTTATCCCATCGGCATACAGAATTTCGAAAAGATTCGTAATGACGGCTATTTATATATTGATAAAACGGCATTGATGTATCAAATGGTAAAAACCGGTAGTTACTATTTCTTAAGCCGCCCGCGCCGCTTCGGAAAGAGTCTGCTCATCTCTACTCTTGAAGCCTATTTTCAAGGAAAAAAAGAACTGTTTACAGGACTGGCTGTAGAAAGGTTGGAAAAGGATTGGATTAAATATCCGATACTACATCTGGACCTTAATATCGAAAAATATGATACGCCGGAAAGTCTGGATAATATACTCGAAAAATCGTTGACTGCATGGGAAAAGCTCTATGGTGCCGAGCCATCCGAACGCTCATTTTCTTTGCGTTTTGCCGGTATCATAGAACGCGCCTGCAAGCAGGCAGGACAACGCGTAGTTATTTTGGTAGATGAATACGACAAACCCATGTTACAAGCTATCGGCAATGAAGAGTTGCAAAAACAATTCCGGAATACCTTAAAACCATTCTATGGGGCACTCAAAACAATGGATGGCTATATAAAGTTCGCGTTCTTGACCGGCGTTACAAAGTTCGGCAAAGTCAGTGTGTTTAGCGACTTGAATAATTTGGATGACATCTCAATGCGAAAAGATTATATTGAAATCTGCGGTGTCAGCGATCAGGAGCTTCATGAAAACTTAGATATCGAACTTCATGAGTTTGCAGAGACGCAAAGTTTGTCGTATGACAAACTCTGTACAAAACTAAAAGAATATTATGATGGCTATCATTTTACACATAATTCTATCGGTATATATAATCCGTTTAGTCTGCTCAACGCTTTCAAATATAAAGAATTCGGCAGTTATTGGTTTGAGACGGGGACACCTACCTATCTGGTTAAGTTACTAAAAAAGCATCATTATGATCTGGAACGGATGGCACACGAAGAAACTGATGCACAAGTACTGAATAGCATCGACTCCGAATCAACCAACCCGATTCCAGTGATTTACCAAAGCGGATACCTCACCATTAAAGGATATGACGAACGTTTTGGCATATACCGTTTAGGTTTCCCCAACCGTGAAGTAGAAGAAGGATTCATTCGCTTTCTGTTTCCTTTTTACGCGAATGTGAATAAGGTGGAATCCCCATTTGAAGTTCAAAAATTCGTCCGTGAAGTAGAAACGGGAGATTATGATTCTTTCTTCCACCGCCTGCAGAGTTTCTTTGCCGATACGACTTACGAAGTAATCCGGGAGCAAGAACTACATTATGAGAACGTACTTTTCATTGTTTTCAAATTGGTTGGTTTCTATACCAAAGTGGAATACCACACCAATAACGGACGTGTAGATCTCATTCTGCAAACAGACAAATTCATTTATATTATGGAATTCAAGCTAAACGGAACAGCAGAAGAGGCTTTGCAGCAGATTAACAACAAACGCTATGCGCTGCCTTTCGAAGCGGATGGACGCAAACTATTCAAGATAGGAATTAACTTCAGTGAGAAAACCCGTAATATCGAGAAATGGGTGGTAGCATCCTGAAGTATACCCTGCCTTGACAAAGAGACTGTTATTATTAACGTGGTGATCTTATTCCAATCCCGGCCACGCTTTTGTTGAATACGTAGCCTCAAGCGCATTTTCTAAATTATCATTCAGATTCGGAAAGAAGTCAATTCCTGTCTTTTTTTCCAGTTCGTCTATTGATAATGCATAATCAACTAACTTTGTTGATTTCGGAGAGTCGGTATGCTCCATCCAAAAAGCGATCGCTTTGAATGAATCTCCTTTTTTAAACAACAAAGCCATATAATAATATCTAGGAATGGGCTTGCTACGGTCGTTACTAATATATCCTCTGATCTGATCTTCCTTATCAATCGTTCCTCCTTTTACTACATACAAAGTATCTGAAGCTGTACAGCTACGCCCCCATGATTGCACTTGTCCCTCCAAAGTCAACCAAATGCCTGTATTAAATTTATTTCGTTGAGGACTCATATTAGTGTAATAAAAAGTCTGTTCATTTACCTCACGTGAATAAAGTCTGTCGGCGGAAGCACAAAGATGTCCTCTGTCATAACCTTGTTTTCCAAAATCTGCTTGTACACGTTGATACTGTGAACCAATAGCAGGATCAGCATCAAAAGGCTCATCACTACGTGATACATTTTGCTGTTTTGTTTGATTGTCAAACCGGAATGCAATCCAACGGGAATGTTTCTTACTCTTATCGTATTCCATACTGAAAGAGGTTACTTTCTGCCCATTGAATGTGGTATAATGAGTTACAAACACATCGTTTGCACCATTACGAAGGGCAGGGAGTTCTACGATGCCGGTGGCAAAATTATTGGAGTTGTTGTTTTCATCTTTATCACAAGCAGCTAAAAGCAAACACAAACAAGCTACCCACACATTAATTCCTCTATACTTCATTTCCTTCTTCCTAAACATTAAATTATAATTAATCATCAAAAGATGAAAAGCTGCCACTCTTGTGGAGGGCAGCTTTCTTGTATCTTACAACTATTTTTTATTTCCCCACCTCTGTAATACTAGTTGGAGATTTCAATCCAGGAGTACTAAAATAGTTTTCCAAATTAGCCTGAATAATAACCTGTTTTCCAAGCTTGTCTGGATTCGTTTTCAATGCCCACGCTGTACGGATAGCCCCAGAAGGCAGCTGTACAGGAACCAGTTTATTAACTTCTGTCTCACCTTGTTTGTCAGCAACTACAATATTAGTATCTACACTAAAATTAGATGTTTGAATTTTACTCATCGCACCATCTGCAGCACCAACAATATAAGCCTTTACATAAAAAGGACCTTTCCGAGTACTATTAAGTGTTATTACATCTGCAGCAGAATATGGATGTGCTTCTGTTCCATCAGCATCACCCGGTTCAGGATCAGGTTCTTCCACACCTCCTACAATACCTCCATCTTCAGTTTTTAAACTAACATCGTCTACTAACAAATCTTTTCCTGGATTTCCCGAATTCATGATAACCAAGCATATCTTTTGTTCTCCACTTAAAGTAAATGTAAAGCTTTTCGTAACCCAATCTTCATTAGATATACCATTTACATAATCAGCATCATATACATAACTTCCAGCTTTACCAGTCTCATCAACAAGAACATAGCCTAAACGAGCACTTGCTATATCTGCTGTAGCAGCCTTAAAATAAGCAGAGAACATATAAGTACCAGCTTTTAATGTCATTTCTGCGCTACCAAGCCGCTTATTACTTGATGAAACTCCCTTTACTAAAACAGAATACGTACCACTCCGTTTATCAGTAGACTGTTCAAGAGTCGCATTACCAGCTGTAGATGTAGACTTCCAACCTATCGGATATCCATCTGCCCAGTTTTCAAATCCTCCATTAGTTAATAACTCTGTACCTTCTCCCGGGGTTTCTCCACCACCTTGGCCTTTTCCTGCTTGAATATCATCTAAACGATAGCTTAAAGCTTCTGTGCTACTTGTACTAGTATATTTGAATCCAACAAAACCCGTTTGTCCTGCATAACTATCCAACTTAGCTTCCAATGGCACCCATGTGTTATCAGTTGTAGGCATCCCATCAATTGTCAGCTTACTAGATTCCATCTTACCATTCACTAATTTCAAGAAGTAAACTTCCAAATTAGAATTAGCAGCTGCTGTTGCATAATTATAAACCGCACACTTGAAAGAGACAGTCTTATCTGCGATTTCATCAACCTTAAAAGCCGGAGTTACGAACCAACATTCAAAATTACTACCTGAAGCATTGTAAGAAGTAGCCTGAATATATTTATCTGTATTATTAAAGATTTTTCCTTGCCAACGTCTGCCACCAGTAACAGCTACATTATACCAGTTTGTCAAAAGATAATCGTTATTATTTACTGCATCATCAAAAGTAGCAGAGAATGAGTTCACAGGATTAGAATCATCCAGTCCGAGAGGATTATCCGGATCTGTTTCACCACTTCCACCAACATCTTTACCATCTAATGTCGCTGCAGTTGTACTCTTCACTCCTGGAAATCCATAGAATTTTTCCAATGAACCCTGGATAGCAAGAATATGTCCCAAATTAGTGGCATTTTCTGCAAGGTTTAATTTCGAATACAGCTCTGTTCCAGAACTTAATTGCACGCAAACACAATTCTTTACATTTGTCTCTGTTGCACTAGCAGCTATCAACAGATTATTTTTAGCTGTAAATGGTGCTGCAAATTTTGCACTTCCAGAAGGATCTTCGTAATTTTCTACAGTACCCACAATATATCCTTGCACCCAAGCAATTGTACCGTCTTGTTTCTGTTGTGCTGCTTCTATGCTATATGGATTTTCTTTCGTACCATCACCCGTCAATCCCGGAACATCACCTTCTCCCAATATATCATAAGGAGCCGGTACATCACTACATGAACTAAATGTGAACACCGCAAGCAGTGTCAAGAATAAAGCATTTAGAATCTTTTTCATAATTATATGTGTTAATTGAATTAATTATTTCGTTTGATATCGCTTAAAGTACGAACAACAACCTCCCACTGGTTATTGTAACGCAACAAAATACCTGTAATATTTACACTACCTTGCGGCATTACTTCCATTGAAAAGTTTGCATAAGCACTGGTATAAAGGAATAGATTACTTCCACTCTGCGTTCCGTCAGCATAAGTGAAATAACGTTTTACCGAACCTTCATCTCCTGGAGCATAAGTCGCTGTTCCATCTGCTTCGGAAAGTTTTATATCTTTGAAAGTAACCAGTACCGGAGCTTCTTTCAAGTCTATAGCAGCAAGATCAGCTGGAGTAGTAATTTCAATCGGTGTTAGTTCTGGATAGTATAATTTAGGTTCATTAATCAGACGTACATGTTGTTTCCACACATATTCCGGCATACGGCCTACAGAATTATTATATACTGTTCCGATCTGTGCCTGTTTACGATAGCTACCTATCTGCAAACCCTTACAGTCGATTACCACTTTCTGTCCTACCGGGCAGAATGCATACAATCCGGTTGCATTAACACCAATAACGATAGCACCTGTCTCATCTGCTACCACCAGCTTCTTATATAAGTTCCCACTTTCATCATCGCAGGTAATCACTCCTTCAATGCGCGTTTCACCTTCGATAGTGGTATAGGTATCTTTACTTGTATCAATGAAATCATTGTATTTCTCTTTCAGCGCAGCTATTGAAATGGTGCGTCCTTCCGGGATTGAATTATTGCCATAAGCATTTCCCGTCACCGGATCATCATAGTTCTCACAGGAAGTGAGACCTGCGCCACATAGCAGCAATCCGGTACATAATATAGATAGTAATTTCTTCATAATTGTTTCTTCCTTTCTTATTGTTTTGGATTGATAACTACACATTCTTAAAATCTATAACCAATGTTCAAGAAAGCGTTGAACGGGAATGCGTAGAAATACTTAGAGTTCTTAGAAAACTTGTAAACACGTGCGTCACCGTCTTTGTAATTATCATCACGGTTCTGTTCGAAACCACCTGTACGCAAATCTGTATTGTTCAAGATATTAGTCAAACTCAAATTAAGGCTAATGCTCTTTCCATTGCGTAAACGAATGTATTTTCCGATGGAAGCATCCAACATAAATCCACCATCCAGTTTCTCCTGACCCGGTACATGGAGAACCGGATTTCCATTAGCATCTACGCCGGCACCATTTTTATCCAATACGCTGCCAAGACGACGATAGCTTGAGAAATCGATATATACACGATCATAATAGTTTCCGGTCAAATTGAAGAACCAACCTTTTACGTTATAATCCAAAGCAAGGCTATAAGCAGAAAGCGGAGTACCATTAGCACGCATACCTTTAGCATAAACACGATCGAGGTTTGACTCATTCTCACTTTCATATGTCAATACAGCATCCGGATTATTGGTGTATTTAGCCTCACTCCAAGTACCGATAGCCGTCAATGAAAGTTCGCTTGTCAACTTAAAGGTAGCCGCTGCTTCTATTCCCCAATGTTCCTTTTCAATGCCATTCATAGAAAGATAAGTGAAACGTGCTTCGCTATCATTATAAAAAGCATCCATTTCTACCTCATTCTGGAAGCGAGTGTAATAACCAGTCAAACGTCCCATCACCCATGGAGTGTTGAAGTTATAAGTCAAATCACCACCAATGATGCGTTCTGTTTTCAAGTCTCTCACAAAGTCATTCTTAATACGTGGAGCAATAAAAGAGTTATAGGCCAACGGTGCACGTTCTTCATATCCGGCATTCAACGTGAAGGAATGGTTACCATTGATAGCCCAATTCAAACCAGCTTTTATACCTCCTTCAAGGAATTTAGCCGTACCGCTGCTACCAAGTGATTTCAACGGAGCACGTCCGTTTCTCATCAATCCATCGCGGAACATCTGTGTAGATCCTATCTTACCGGAAGCAAAATAATTTAATGACCCGCCATTGTTACCCTGATAACGCACCCATGCACTCTGCTTATTCACATAGATGTTATAATCATAACCAAATTTATCACCTTCACCAATACGGCGGTTAGGATTATCAAGATCATTTTGCACCATACTGGAACTAGCTCCATGATCGCGCACTGCAAATTTGTCGACGTCAGTATAAAGCTGTCCGCCCAGCAAATCCTTCATTTTTTTATAATGCATCCCTTTGGTTGTATTCACGGCAACTCCCGCAATGTAGCTGTTGTGTTCATTCCATTGATGATTGAATACCGAACTAAGGTTGAAAGCCAACTGATCGTCATGACGTTCTTCTACATAATAAAGTGTCTCTTTACCTAATGCATTCGCCTGTTTATTAGCAAAATAAAGAGCATCCCAATCTAACTGACGATAAGCTTTATTATTTTTCCAATTATCTGTGACTTCATTAAACTGCTGCAATTCATCGGCAGTAGGAACAGATTCCCATACATCAAAGATTGAGCTAGGCAACTTTTTATAATAATCCGGGCGTGGATCGGCCGCATTACCATTCCAACCTAGAGCACTTTTCCCATAGTTGGAATATTTGAATCCGGCACTTGTCACTAATTTCTTATTATCATCAATAGTGAAATTCCATGAAGCAATAGCCGATGGTTCGAACTGACGTACAATACGTGCATTTCGTTTTTCTCCATTCTGATATCCCCAGTTCGGATTATAATAATGACTGTTCGCTAAATAATAAGCTTCTTCGGTTGCCGCCATTTGCTGTCCTCTCTCTGTCGGTGTTCCCCAAGTTGCCAAAGAGAGACTATGGCGTTCGTTGAATACTTTCTCCGCACCGAGGAAATAAGAAAAAGAATTATATTTGATTCCTTCAATATTTCCCTCATTACCCCAGCGATAACCCAATGATCCGGTAAATGCCCAACCATTGTTCATCAGACCTGTAGAATAAGTATACATTCCACGCAAAATGTAGTTGCGGTTACTACCTGACAGTGTTAGTTTTGAGCCGGCCGCATATTGGCTGGCACGTAAATTGATATTGGTGGCACCTCCTATCGCGCCAAAAGTAAAGTTGTTAAATTCAAAAGGACCGATCCCTTCCTTATTACGGGTAGCATCGTTCAATCCTCCTATTAATCCGTAGCTGAAACGTCCTGTTTCTGCATCATTAAACTGTACCCCATTGATATACATGTCACTGTACTGGGAATCATATCCCCTTACACGAAATCTCATTGGGCTAAACAGATAACCTACATTTGACAGATAAACATCATTGTTAGAAGTGACCAATGCAGATGTGCTCTGTGCTGCATCATCATCCTCATTCAATTGTGATTCTGTAAACATGAAAGAAGCATTGTCCTCACGGGCGTTTTGCTTTGCCTTTTGCTGCGCAAAAAGTGCTGGCATTAAGCAAAATAGCACGATCGCTAACCCTAGTCGTTGTTTCATAATTTAATTTATATTAATGTTAATTGGTCTTTCATTTTGCAACATAAAAGAAATATGTTGTTACGCAAAATAACAAAGAATTTTATATATAACAATGTTTTTTGCAAAAAAAGTAACTAGCAAGGGTGGTTTTTCCGTTTTCTTTTTAGATATTTGTCATACAAATGACAAATTACCCACTTTTAAAATCAATTTTAAAGATGAAAAAAAGCTTAATGACTTTAGGTGTACTCGCTCTTTTTGTCCTCATGGCCTACGGACAAGAAAAGAAATTTGCCCTCTACAGTGTAGCGTTCTACAATATGGAGAATTTGTTTGACACCATTCATGATGAAGGTAAGAATGACTACGAGTATCTTCCTAACGGTACTAATCAGTGGAATACGATGAAGTATAAGGCTAAGCTGAAAAACATGTCGGAAATATTAAGTATGTTAAGTACCGACAAGTTACCAATGGGTCCCGCCATTATCGGCGTTTCTGAAATCGAAAATTACAGAGTATTGGAGGACATACTGAAACAACCTGCTTTAGCGGACAGAGGGTACCAATATGTTCACTACGAAGGAGCAGACCAACGTGGTGTGGACTGTGCTTTCTTCTATAATCCCAAATTGTTTGAACTGACAAATAGTAAACTCGTACCTTATGTATATATCAATGATACGGTGCATAAAACACGTGGTTTCTTGATTGCCAGCGGTAATATCGCAGGTGAGAAAATGCACTTTATCGTCAATCACTGGCCTTCGAGAGCTGCCGCTTCTCCGGTGCGTGAACGCGCAGGGGAGCAAGTTAGAGCGATCAAAGACTCACTGTTAAGGGAAGACTCCGCAGCCAAAATTGTTATCATGGGGGATATGAACGATGACCCGATGGATAAAAGTATGGCTGTAGCACTTGGAGCTAAGCGGAAACCTGCTGATGTAGGTCCTACAGACTTGTACAATCCGTGGTGGGATACTTTGAAGAAAGGATACGGAACTCTGATGTACAAAGGTAAATGGAATTTGTTCGATCAAATTGTATTCACCGGGAATTTGTTGGGCACTGACCGCAGTACACTGAAATTCTATAAACATGAAATCTTCCGCCGTGATTTCATGTTCCAAAAAGAAGGGAAATATAAAGGATATCCTAAACGGACGCAAGCAGGTGGTGTATGGTTAAACGGATATAGCGATCACTTGCCTACTATTATTTATCTAATTAAAGAAGTGAAATGACAAAAGCATTATTTAAACTATTCATCCTGTTCATAGCCTGTAGCACTGCAATCTCATGTAGTGAGCAGGATTCGCCTGAACTTCCGGACAATCCGGGCAATACCAATCAAGGAATTGCCTCTATTGACCAAACGCAAATCAATGCAAATGGAGGCGGATTTATCATCCGTGTAAAAGCTGATGGCACATGGCAGGCTTCAAGCAGTGAGACTTGGTGTACATTGAGTAGAGCATCTGGCAATGGAAATGGCTCTATCAGTGGATATATGAAAGCAAATACCGGAGCTGAACGAAGTGTCATTATTACAATCATAGCAGGGAAAGAAAAAGCAGAGTTTACACTCAAACAATTAGCAGGCAATGGCTCAAATCCAGATCCTGATCCAGACCCGGAAAAGCCTTCAGGATATGCAGGGAGGATTGAAATTCCAGCTTTGCGTTCTGGAGATATGTATAAGTTCATCACACACACTACTAAAGAGAATAACAAAGAGATTATTACTTATAGCTATGAGTATGATTGTAACAAAATGCATTCTCGTTGGGTCGCATGCACTTTTAGCACCGCCACTTCTGACCAAGATGCAGGAAGAAATGAGAACTTTACAGAAGATCTTTCATTACCTCCAGCATACAGACTTGGAGAAAAAGCTTTTTCTGGTTCTAACTACAGTAGAGGACATTTAATAGCTTCCGAAGACAGACAATATTCAGTAGCAGCCAACAAAAAAACATTCTACATGTCAAATATGAGTCCACAAATTCAAGATGGATTCAACGGAGGTATTTGGCTAAATTTAGAAAGACAAGTTCAAAGTAAAGGCTATAGCATTACTAATTCAAAAGATACATTATATGTAGTAAAAGGGGGAACAATTAGGGATGACCAGATACTAAAATATATATCTGATGGCTCTCATAATATAGCCGTTCCCAAATACTATTTTATGGCACTGTTATCCCTTAAAGATGGAAAATATTCTGCCATAGGGTATTGGTTTGAGCATAAATCTTATAATAGTAAAGAACCCTTTTCTAAATATGAGGTTACTATAGACGAGTTAGAAGCTAATACGGATATTGATTTTTTCCCTAATCTTCCTTCCGATATAGAAAAAGACGTAGAAAAGAGTAAAGACAACTGGAAATGGTAACAAGTCATACCACTACTTAAAGGTATTCAACAAATATCTCAACCTTGAATTTAAATGAAGAGTAAGTTCCTTTTTAATGAAATTTACTCTTCATTTTTTATCCATTTCACTTTATCGAGTATAGTCGATAAAAACACCTCTATTTTATCGATTATATTCGACAAAATAGAAAATTACTAGAACTAAGACCAATGAAAAACGATCAATTGCTCCCTTTTCTTAAATATAAAAGAACAGCAACAAAACGAGATTACAAGTAATTACCACACCGAATCCTCCCAAAATCCAAGGACGAAGTTTACTCCCCTTCCCTGCAAAGAATAGAGCATAGAACATATTTACCATTATATTACTAATGATAGCCTGCATACTACAAGCAGTAATTATCAATGCAGCCACACTACCTGTATTTTGCAACAAGTTTAATATAAAAGGAGTTATATCACTAAAACCGGAAACAAAAGACAAGAGATTTAATCCGCCTGTGCCCGCATACACTAACGTATAGTGAGTTAAGAAAGTGAATATCACAAAGAGTACGGCAAAAATCAAAGCAACTTTAAATTCCAACGGGTTGCTACTATCATCTTCTTCTGTTTCAGCAGGCTGGTCTTCCGGTCGTTTTTGTCGGGAATGGATAAACCAGGCAACAATAGCCGCCACCACCGCCATAGTCAACAGATACGGATAAATAGACAGAAAGATTTCTCTACTGAAAATAAGTATCAGTATCATAAATCGCAGAAACATCATGCTGACAGCCAGCAGCATGGCAGCAACATAATCAGTAGCTTCCTGTTCAGAGGCTTTCCGGCTTTTACGGGCAAGTACCGAGATCGTAGCCGTACTGCTGTATAATCCACCAATAATACCGGATACTAACGTTCCGGATTCATGGAATACATACCTTTTTAATAGATAAGAGAGATAGGAAATACCGGATACTACTACCGTTGCCAACCAGATAGAATAAGGAGTAAGATTAATATCCGGAATCAGATTCTTATGCGGAAGCATCGGTAATATGATACCACTGATAGCCAAGAACTTGGCTAACGTAATCATTTCATCATTCTTCATCCGTTGCGCAAACTCCGTAAAAGTATGTTTGAGTTCAGTCAGCAGGAGCACAGTCACAACTACCATAACATAAAACCAGGAAGGTTGGGTAGCTACGATAGGAGCCATACAATAAGTAATCAGAGCAATAATGATGGTAGTTACACCAAAAACATGAAATTGTGATTGCTTTACATAATAGTTTAATCCCAACAGCAATCCCAATACCGCTCCACCTCCCATAAACAGGCGCATATCCGTAGGGTCTAAGATATAAAGCAAGTAACCCAGTATACCAATAAAGGTAAAAGTGCGGTCGGTTCCGAAAAGAGTAGTTTCCCCCTCACGCTTCAGACTGATTCGACGTTGCGAAAGTCCGATTAATAAAGAAAACAAGGTTACTAAAACAAAAGTAACCAATTCACGCGGCACATAACTGTACAACTGTTCCATATCCATATACTGCTCTCTTTTTTATATAAGAACAAATATACGGTTTATTTGTTAACGCTCACCACGTTTTATACGGTTTTTTCATTAGCTGTGAGTTATAGTAGCGTATGTCGCCCGTTACCTCCTCACCGATAAAGTCGGGTTTTACAAAAGCCTCATCTTCCGATTCCAACTCTACTTCTGCCACAATAAGTCCTTCATTCTCACCATAAAACTCGTCGACTTCAAATACATGTTTGCCACTACGTACCAAATAACGGGTCTTGTCAATAATCCCCGGTTCGCAAAGCCTCATCAATTCTTCTGCTTCTGATAAGGCCAGCTCCTTTTCCCATTCATAACGACTGGTACCGGAAGCATTAGAAGCTCCCTTTATTGTCAGATAACCTTTTTCATCCCGAATACGAACCCGGACAGTACGCCCGCGAGCACTACTGATATACCCCTGCACAATATGACTCTGCGCAAAAGCCGAAGACTTGAATTCACCGATAACTAAAAATTTACGTTCTATTTCCTGTGCCATGGCACAAAGATAAATTAAAAATTGAGAATTAAAAAATGATAGTTTGATACCTCACATCATGTATCAGAAAACTACAATTCTTAATTCTCAATTTTCAAGTCTCTATTTATTTCAGAATCTCGTCATGAACTCAATCACGATTTTGTCCCGTTCCGATTCTTTTGGAACGCCGGAGTTCTTATAGAAATATTTCTCGAAGTTCAGTCGGAGGTCGGCAATGAAAGCTTTGGAAAGACTTAATGTGATTCCGCCTGTCACACGATGTCGGGCATAATCATTTATAATCAAAGCTTTTGTCGTTTCATCCATCTTACCATCACTATGATCGGTCATCATATCATAGCGAGCCAGGAAGGAGATTTTATTGAATACTTTCTTTAATGGTAAATCGTAATTAATAAAACTATTCACCGCATGAACATCTTTAAATGCTTCGTGACCGTACATTTTATATAAATATTCCGCCTCAATATGAAAACGGTCATTCTGATAATAGACACCGGCATCGTACATATTAATCCGCACATTTTCCGGTTTTATCATTTGGGTGCTAAGTGTCAGATTCCAGTTCTTATTAGGCAGTAACTGCGCTTTTATGGAGTAATTCAGCGTTTTATGCCATTCTTTCTGATTTGTCAGACCGGAGCCGTTAAACAATCCCCCTTCAAGAATAAATGGGAAACCGTCTTTATTCGTATAACCAGCCGTCAAACCGACATCACGCACATTTCCTACTTGCTTGGCAATGAATGAACGGTTGGCAAAATACTGCTGATGTGGTGAGCGGTGAGCATCTATCGTGAAAGGAACGCGCATCTGACCGATCGTAAAATTCAGGTCTTTCACCGGAAAAACACGTGCATACGCATCAAGCATCTTGATAGAGCCTTCATCGGAAAGGTCGATTTCCGCTTTATAAGCAACTATCGGATGCACATTTCCCGAAACACTGAAGCGTGCATTACGTACTTCAAAACGGCTTTCACTTGTTTCTGTCTGGTATTCGTACTTTCCCCGGATTGTTCCGTGAATCTCCGGCAGATAATCCTTAAACTCCATGGTCTGTTTATCCAGCATCTTACCATCCCCTGCATCTTCTTTTGCCTGTCCAAAGGCCATTGTCGCCAGCAAAAGCATAACGACGGTTGTTCTGATTCTACTCATTTCAGTTGTCTGCTACTAAATTCACGGCAAAAGTACAACTGTGAGGATACACGGAGATGACAAATTAACTACGGGAAAATGACAGAAAAGTTACATTTATATTACAGAGAACACAAATGCATTACAAAACAAAGAGTTTGCCACAAATTACGCAGATTAACACAGATCGGATTTGATATTCATCCTATCAATAACCAAACAATCTGGGTTAACCGTATAATTTGTGGCGAACTTATCAGCCGAAAAAGGAAAATGCGATCAGCATAATCAATGCCAAAATAATTAATGAGACGAACACTATTTTGACAACCTTCTGGGCTTGTTCTTCTTCTTTCTTACTAATTGCTACTTTTTTCTTCACCTTACCCATAATAGTTAGCTTTAAAGTTCAACGCTAACAAAGTAAGTACAAATCTATTAACTTTCCAAAAATAATTCTTGCTAATTTTATTTTTTATGATTCTTGTGAAGAAAACTCCATCAGATAAGCTTTGATAAAGCCATCTATTTTGCCATCCATCACACCGTTCACATCCGAAGTCTGATAGTTGGTACGATGATCTTTCACGCGACGGTCATCAAATACGTAGCTACGGATCTGGGAACCCCACTCGATCTTCTTCTTACCGGCTTCCACTTTCGCCTGTTCTGCCATACGATGCTGCAATTCCTTATCATACAAGATGGAACGTAGTTGACGCATTGCATTCTCACGGTTCTTCGGCTGGTCACGGGTTTCGGTATTTTCAATCAGAATTTCTTCTTCCTCACCGGTATAAGGATCTTTGTATTGATAACGCAAACGGACACCGGATTCTACCTTATTTACATTCTGTCCACCGGCACCACCGCTTCGGAATGTATCCCAAGAGATGTTGGCAGGCAAAATATTTACCTCGATACTGTCATCCACCAGCGGAGTAACGAATACAGAAGCAAAGGAAGTCATACGTTTACCTTGCGCATTGTACGGAGAAACACGAACCAGGCGGTGCACACCGTTCTCTCCCTTCAAATAACCGTATGCAAAATCACCTTCAATATTGATAGTACAGGTTTTGATTCCGGCTTCGTCACCTTCCTGAAGGTTGGCAATGGTAGCTTTATAACCGTTGGTCTCGGCATAACGCAGATACATACGCATCAGCATAGAAGCCCAGTCCTGACTTTCCGTACCACCGGCACCTGAATTGATTTTCAACACACAATCCATCTGGTCGGCTTCGTCACGAAGCATATTTTTGAGTTCGAGTGCCTCTACCGCTTCACTAGCTTTGGCGTAAGCAGCGTCCACATCTTCCTCGGTCACCAGTTCTTCTTTATAGAAATCAAATGCCAGTTCAAGTTCATCTGCCAATGTCTTGAGTTCGTTGTATCCTTCAATCCACTTTTGCAGGTCTTTCACCAATTTCATTTGAGCTTCGGCCTTCTTCTGGTCATCCCAAAATCCCGGAGCTTGTGTTCTTAATTGCTCTTCTTCGACTTGAATTTTCTTCCCGTCGATGTCAAAGATACCTCCTCAGCGCATCAGTGCGCTCTTTCACGTCTTTAAGTTGTTCAATAGTAATCATTTGATTTACAATTTTATTATTTACAAAATTCAGATATCGGGGGACAAAGATAAGCAAAAATCTGCTACCTTTGTTTTTGTTATTAAAATGTTGTCATATTATGAACAAACTATTGAAACTTTCTTGCTTGTCACTCTTCCTGATATAATATCTGGGTACTTCGGACATGACACCGAAGGAACTGAAAAGTGAATTCTATCGCTTGGCTTGTACTTTCTACGTATCTCCGGGCAACGAACGTACGTATGTCGTACTCTCCGGACTGAATGAGAATATGCCGGAATCGGAGGCTGCATTCAAACTGGCTAAAGACGGATTAACGAACCGCCTGCGTACCGAACGTATCATCAAAGGTGACATCATCTGGAGTTATATCAATGCACAGGACCTAGGCCAAAACGTAGACCCGCGTATCAAGCTCTACAATGATATACAGAACATGACGCTGAAAGACATTGCCGATTTCCAAAAGCAATGGGTAAAAGGACGCACGTATGTTTATTACATTCTGGGAGATAAGAAGGATTTGGAACTGGATAAGCTGAAAGCTGTAGGTCTTATTGAAGAATTGACACAGGAGCAGATTTTCGGATACTAAAAAGGAACGAATAAACTAAGTATGTCTTCTAAATAAGTTTATACTATCAAAATCAAGAAGTTTTTCTTTATAAGGAATTTGTAAAAATGAAAACAATACAAACTAATTAGGGAGATGTACTTATAAATAATAAACGGTGAACAACTCTGCCAATTGCACAGATTTTGTTCACCGTTTTATTGTTTGCGACTTATCGTTTACGGTTTACCGTTTCATATTTAACGTTCAGCGTCCATCGCTTATTTCTCATTTTCTTCGTACATCTTTTCAATCTGCTCACTATAATTCTTGGCAACTACCGACCGTTTCAATTTCAACGTATTAGTCAGTTCTCCACGTTCCATACTGAACGGTTCGGGAAGCAGAGTGAAACGTTTGATTTGCTCATAGTGTGCAAACTGCTGTTGGAGTGTATCAATCCGTGCACGAAACAATCCTACAATCTTCGGATGTTTCAACAGTTCCTCCATATCTTTGTATTTAATGCCTTTTTCTTCCGCATACTCTTTCACAAACCCATATACAGGAACAATCAGAGCGGAAACAAACTTACGCTGATCGGCAATAATGGCAATCTGGTCAATATAACGGTCAATAACCAATTTCGTTTCCAAAGCTTGCGGAGCAACATATTTGCCGTTCGATGTTTTGAATAGGTCTTTAATGCGTTCCGTCAGGAAAAGCTGGCCATTTTTAAAGTAACCGGCATCACCTGTATGGAACCAGCCATCGGGTTCAATGGCAGCAGCCGTAGCTTCTGCTTTCTTATAATAACCTTTGGTAATCGTCTTTCCCCGAAGAAGAATTTCATTGTCTTCACCGATTTTCACTTCAATTCCCGGAAGTACAACACCTACTGAACCGATATCATAGCCAACCGGCAATGTACAAGATACAGTGGCCGTCGATTCCGTCAAGCCATATCCTACCACCATATTGATTCCTACCGAATGGACAAATTCATTGATTTCATCGGGAACGGCAGCACCGGCAGTCGGGAAAAAGTTACCGTTCTCAATACCGATTGTTTTTTTCAGTAGAGAGTAGATTGTCTTTTCGTAGAATTTATATTTCAGTTGATTCATCACCGGAGGAGTCTTACCCAAACGCAGATAATCCAGATTATGGATTCTACCTACCCGGATAGCATCCAGCATCAGTGCTTTCTTCAACCCTGTTGTTTCGTTAATTTTCTCCTGTACACCTGCATATACTTTCTCCCAGAAACGGGGAACACTACACATCAGTGTCGGACGAATTTCCTTAATCGTTGTCTGAATATCCGCCGGACGGAGATTGATACAAATCTGCACTCCTTTATGAATACAGAGATAACACCATGCTTTCTCAAACACGTGTGTCAAGGGGAGGAAGTTCATAGATACATCCTTATCCGACATGGTCGTCAAACGGTCATCGTGTGTATGAAACTGTTCCAGATAACAGGAATGATGAAGCATGACGCCCTTCGGTTCACCCGTTGTGCCGGATGTATAGAGAATGTTTGCCAAGTCATCGTATGAAGCCCGTTCGGTACGTTCTTCTACCGTATCATTGTGAGGCAATCCCTCTCCCATCGCCATAAACTCATCAAAATAGATAGACGATACGTCGCGGGGATCTTTCACTACCGAACGGTCAAAAATAATCAGTTGTTGCAGAGAGGTGCAGAAACCAAAGATGCTGAAAGCAGCATCATACTGGTATTGCTCGCCTACAAAAAGGAAACGAATCTGCGCATCATTAATGATATATTGCGCCTGCGCAGGTGAACTCGTTGCATAAAACGGAATAGTAACAGCCCGATTGGCAAACGCGCCAAAGTCGACATAGAACCATTCGGGTTTATTTTGTGAAAATATACCGATATTCTCTTGTTCTTCCACTCCCAATGCCACGAAAGCATTAGCTGCTTGCCGTACTGTTCTGGAGAACTGCTTCCATGAAATAGGAATCCATTGAGCTGTCTCATAGTCACGGTATTTTAAGGCTACCTTGTCGCCATATTTTTCGGCTTGACGATGGACCAGGACAGATAAATGATGATAAGTCATACTCTTTGTATTAGTAAATATGGTACAAAGGTATTGGTTTTACTTCATTTAGGCAACATTAATCCAAGAGTTTTGCAACGCAACATTATGAATCAGACATTTGGCAATAAAAACCAAACGGTTATAAACCAAACTATGCCAGCAAAGCCTACTTCATCTTTACCGGCATAGTATAAATTACATTCTACTGCAAATTAGGAAAAATAATCATATTCCCTAACTCCTATCGATACAACCGTATTTCAGCACATAATGCATTTATAGACCCACCATTAGAGAAATTATCCAGTACATGCACTGTCAGATATCGCACTTTTATGGGCGAATAAAAAGCTATTTCCCAAGGAGTATGATCAGAAGGCATTCCTGTTGTACATGTCGCTATACCTATGCGCGTCAAATTATCCGGCTCATCCCCACCTAATAATTCCACTTTTGAATAATCCAAATTCCATGCTCCCCAATAACCAGCAGGAGTAATTGAAAGCCCTATAATTTCCTGAGGCTCATGCATATGAAATGGTATTTTAGCATTTGGATAGCCAATATAACTCATTAGGAACGTGTTCATGTTATCATCACTTAAATCTTGTGTAGGAACTCCATATCCTCCAATCACATCATAAGAAGTAACATCAATCATTGTTTTATCTTTCAAACTGCCATTCACATCTATATTCGTGATTTCCTTATTCACTTTCCATAAATATGTACTATAATTTTCACTTATCTCAACTGCATCAGTAGTTACCAAAGACAAAGCTACCATTCCACTCTCAGCAAGTTCCTTAAGTGAGCCAGATTCCTCATCAAGCGTGAAGGATATCATCTCCTCACTTTCAAGTTCTCCCTTTTTGATGGTAACCGTTTGATTCAGAAAGGAGATTGCGTCTTCTCCCAACCATGTTACATCATCCTCTCTAGCATCCGATACCGAATTTTCCACTTTCATCGAAAAAACCAAATCCTGGGGAGCAGCATTGGTCAGTTGCACCCGGAGATCCACCTGTTCGGAACCCGCAATCAAATCTCCTCCGTTTCCTGTCTGCACAACTGTAGATTCCATATAATTCTTGGGATAAAAACAACGGTTGTCAATAAATGCTTTGACAATGTCACCACTGTTTTCTTCCGGAAAAAGAGTGCTTCCCACTTCCCGTTCACTTTCACATGCAACAAACCACAATGGCAAAAGCAATACCATCGAAGTTATAATATTCTTCTTTATTGATTTCATGATATTTCAATTATAATACATTATTTAATTGTTAGCATTGAGGCGAACATTATCTCTCCATTCAACAGGATCAATACACCATGCCTCATTTCCATTTCCTGTAGCATCGGTAAACCTGTCACCTTTCCCTTCATTGAATTTAAAATAAGCAAACAAGGCATTGGAGTGAGGATCGGTCGCATACAAGTTGTTGGCTATTTCCCGCTGAGATAAAGCCCGCTTCCATAAGCGGAATTCACTCATCTGAACATCTGCTTTCAAATATTCGGTATTTCCGATTTTACATTTCGTTTTACTGAGATTCGTCACTTTACCCGGTACATCTATCGAATTATCCAATTTTCCGTCAACATACAGATACAACTTGCTGCTTGTACATACCCAAGCTATCTGATACCATTTATCCTCTTCAAACAACGTTGCACTGTTCATCTGTAAGCCTTGCGTCTTTATCTGCAAACGGTTTCCTTCAATGGGGGCATCACCAAAACGAGTATAAATCTGCCCGTCCGATTCGCCCAAACTGCTTGAACCATCAAAAAGGGCCTGATTATTCAATTCCCCAACCTTCTTCCCAAGTTTGCTCATATTGACACAGAACTCTAAAGTCCATTCGCTTAAAGATAAATCTTCAATCAAACTGAAAGCAACATTATGTCTAGAGTTGAAAACCGGGACTGAAGTCACAATGGCCGGGTCAAGCAAATAAAGTATAGTACTTCCGGGTTTCAAGACCTCTGTTGTACCATCTTTACTCTGAAGTGTCAAAGCAATGGCGTATTTATTTCCGCTATCTTTCATTTCCTGCGTCAAGGGAAGAATTTCCAACCCTGACGATTCCGAAAGAACCTCTCCCTGCTTTATCACAGCCTCTTTCCCCTTAAAATTATACTGTTCGGCAGGAAGAAATTTATAGGATGTATAATTAACTTCATTATACTTTGCCAATAATTCAGCATCTTCCACAAACTCAAAATTATAGTCTTTCTCTGCCGGATCGGAAAGACGCACATTCAAATTGGCTGTCACCAAATCTTGATCAATAAACACTTTTAATGCAGTATTCGGATTCGTACCAGTTTGTGAAATATAGGCCTGATTATGTAACACCGAATATTCGGCATTATCACAACCGACAAACAGACATGTAAAGAATAATAGTCCGATTATATTTTGTTTTAATAAATATCTGTTCATTTTTTATTCGTTTTTATTTACTTAATACTTGGATTCTGAATTTGTATGGCTTTACGCAACGCCGGATAAGTTTCGCTCCCTTGTGCATTCACTTTATACTCATATTCCATATGGTAAGTTCCTACACCGCCTTTGCGATATTGTATGCCACCAACCGACGGATTCCAATAAGCAAAACCACTAAGTGAATTTATCTCCGTGCCGTCAGGAAGTATAAAAGCCGCCCCACCAGTCTTGGCATGATCCTCAAAATTCTCACAGATAATAATCTTTTTCGCAATCTCTCCAGCTGTCGCCACATCTTTGAAGTGGGCATACTGTTTGTCGAAGCGAGCATCCAGCCGACTGTTGTCTTGCTTATAATAAGTTGTATACGTTTGCAGAATCAGATAATCAAAATGGTGAAACAGCTCAGCAGGCAGTGCATCCGGTTCACCATCCACAACCAGCATTTTTCCCGTACCAGACTTCGGACCGACTCTCTTCGACATCGTTTCCACAAACTTCGCGATTACTTGACCGTTATTTTGCCAAAGTTCCTTATCGGTAGGAAACGGATGCTGTACATTCGGTTCAGCATCAAAATCGAACCCATCATAATTATACTTTTCGATCGTATCACACAAGGCGTTCGCATATTTCTCCACTGCAACCAACCGATTCTCCAGTGAATAGTCCCACCCCCAGAACTTATGTCTCCAGTCTTCTATAGATGTACCATTGTTTATTTCCTCCTGTGGCATCGGCGGTGTAATCTGGTCGCCAATATCAAGCACCAAGAAACAGAACAATACCTTCGTTCCCTTTTTTTCTTGCACATAACGTAAATCTTCCATCATAGCAGGTGACGGATTCTTCCAGTTTCCCCACAATGACACAAAATCTACACTATCCGGCAATCCTTTTAAGGAATTCTCATAAGAAGCACCGGTTCCCGTCCAGTTACCATACCATCCGAACGCAACCGGATGGTCACTCTTTTTATATTCACGCAGACGGGCATAATAAGCCTCATCCTTATTAGATATAGTCAGATTCGCAGGATCTTTAATTTCCGTATCCAACCAATCATCACAGGCCGTCAAAGCAAATGATATTCCTAAAATTCCAAAGAAATATTTATATAATCGTTTCATTTTTATAGTTTTTTACATTTAGATTTCTTACTTGTTACCGCCATTTTGCCACCACATCCTTGCAGCATAATCATCTTTCCCGCCTAACATTTCAACAGCTTTCCGATAATTTTCCTGATTATTGCCATTCATCTCTCTCGGATCAAACGGAATACGATTCGGCACATCCAGATCGTATCCATTGGTGGACTGAGCCACAGGAAATACGCAAGGATAACCGGTACGACGTATTTCATTCCATCCTTCCTGACCATCAGGAAACAAAGCAATCCATTTCTGTACAATCAGCCTTTCCATTTTTCTTTCGGGGGAATCATTATCATCCCACTTCACCGTGATTGTACTGACAGGTGCATGATTGCCTCCATATCCATCCGCAGCATCATAATAATACTCTTGTGTGTTTTCCGAATTTTCCAAGTAGTAATATTCCTGGCCGGCCACCCCCCATTGTTCAAACGACAAACGAACCGCCTGATTATAAAGCGCACCGGGAGTTCCTCCCATATCCCAACCTAACATCGCACCTTCAGCCCGGCAAAATGTCATCTCGGCAGCCGTCATCCACATTCCCCTTGAGTCTTCCTCAATATTGGCAGCAGAATATTTTTTCATAGCAAGGTCCTTATTGGTCACGTTGGCACCTGCACGGCAACCCACAACCGAACGTCTACCATATTCTTCCGTATTTTTAAAATACTGATAAATACGCGGGTCGCCAAAACCATTCATATAACTTTCCAAATCGGCACAGGCACGACTGTCTCCCCAGTCGACAGAAGTCTTATACTGTCCATTGGGAATATATGTTATAGCGCAATTGTCCTCGTTCTGTTCAATAACTCCCGCTTTATACGCTTCCACAGCAATTCGCTGAGCTTCATCCTGATTGACAAATCGCATGCGGATGGCCATACGCAACTTCAACGAGTTTGCAAATTTACACCATTGATTCATTTTACCTCCATACACCTTATCCGCATCCGCTTTCAAAACCAATCCCGGATTCGTCTCCACCAAAGGAGTTATGATGGAAATTGCTTTATCCAGAGTCTCTATGAGATGGCTATACACTTTCTCTTGAGAAGAATAAGCATTGGCATCTTCTTCCACCCCAATAGGAAGAGGACCGTATGTATCAGTAAAACGCAACATTAACTGCGCACGTAAAATTAATGCCAATGCATACATGGGGCCCTCTTCTTGTGTGAGGACAGCCACAGCATTAAATGAAGACGTCGCTTTGGCAAACACATCCCGCCACGGTACGATTTTCCAATCGTCCGATGCATTAAAACAAGTATAATTCTTCACCGAAAAATCCGGCTTCACATAAGTCATGTAACGCCCCAAATAATTACCAATAAGATCTTCCGTATTTTGATAAGTATTCTCCTGTTCAGGAAAAGCAAAGTTCTGCAACTCTGTGATAAAAGAGGAAACCGCATAGTCGTCTCGTCCAAGCTCTTCCAACGAAGTCTCATGTCCCGGACGGTTAGCATCCTCAAACCCCGCAGTACAAGAGGTAATCCCGAATAGAACAAATGAACCGATCAACCAACTTCTCACTATATTTATTTTCTTCATCATCTTTCTTTTTTTTAAGTTAATATCAAAGTTTCAATTTGATGTTGAATCCCAGGGTACGCAAACTTGGTTGCATAAAATAATCAAACCCTTGATAATAAGTCCCTGTTGACGCAGTTGATTCCGGATCAAACGGAGCCTTCCTGTATATCATAAACAGATTATTGGCAGTCACTCCCAAGGTCAGTTCTTTACTCTTCAACCATTTTCTAGGTAAAGTATAGCTAATATGAGCTTCCTGTAAACGTACATTGGTCGCACTGTAAATATATTCGGACCATATAGGGTTGTCTCCACCTACTACCGCATAATATCCTTCGGCTGAGATTTTTCCGGTATTTACTGCTATACCACCATTATTTCGTGCTTCAGCACTCACCGCTGAAACGCCATACTCATCCAGAATAGCCTGTGTCTGTGACATACATATACCTCCCAGGCGCGCAGTCAGGACAAATCCCAGATTCACACCTTTCCATGAAAAATCATTTGAAAAACCAAGATTGCCTTTAGGCAATACCGAACCCCGGTATTGTGGATTGGACAAGTTGGTCTGCATCACATTCCCGTTGGAATCAAGAGCGATATTCCCCTCAGCATCACGCTTAAAGTCAGTATATGTATAAATATCGCCCATACCGCCACCTTTTTTCAGGACTACTCCGCAACCACTAAGTCCTGCCTGCCTTACCACCTCGTTAGGATTCTCCAACAGTTCTACTATTTTGTTACGGTTCATACTGTAAGCCAATGAAGAGCTCCATGTAAAATCCGCCCAGGATTTAGTATATCCCACCGATAATTCCAATCCACGATTCCTGATATTACCTGTTTGAATATATTCCTTATTAAAACCTGCAGCTCCAGACGTAACATCCCGCAACAATGTCTGTTTGCGTGTATTGGATTGGTAAACAGTCAAGTCAACAGACAAAGCATTTCCAAACAAGCGTGCAGTGACACCTGCCTCCCATGAATCCGTACGTTCCGGATAAAATTTCTTCGGAAATTTGTAAGTTACTGTTTTATAAGTTCCCAAAGCGGGATTATATTCATACCTCCATGCCGATGACAGATTAGGCTCAATAGCCGAACCGACAGACGCCCACGAAGCACGTACTTTCAAATAATTAATCATTTGTGGCATCTTCGCCATTTCCGAAATAACCGCAGATACCCCTACAGAAGGATAGAAGAATGATGTTTGTGCGGTTCCATGCAAAGCTGAGTCCCAATCATTACGACCGGTCAGAGTCAAGTAAAGCATACTTCTATACCCCAACTCGGCACTGATAAACATTGAATTGATATAATGTTTGTAGCTCTCAAAAATAGGACGATTGTCATTGGTTGCGTTTCCATAATCTATAGCATTCGGTGTAAACACATTAGAAGGAGCTTTCAGACCTCCCTGAAAACCGGTAACATCATATTTCAAACGGGAAAATGAAGCACCCATATTAGAAGAAATGCTAAAATTCTCCCCTAATGTCTTATTGATATTAAGCATCAAGTCTCCATACAATGTCTGATCATTAATCTTATCATAGCCATAAAAACCGTAATCGGAAGGTGCAAACAACTTTAATGTAGAGGCATACCGTTTATCTTCCTGCTTAGTGGCAGCATCATCCCAGCGCAAACGCCCGGTAACATTCAGCCAGTCTAATATTTCATATTTCAGGCTGGCACTCACCATATAACGATTCCGGTCATTAGTGCGATTCATACGGTTTGCCACCCAATAAGGATTCTGCATCTTAAGAGCATCTCCATAGTTCCAATTTTGCACATATATCTTACGAACAGGATCATATACCTCAAATGTACGGATTGCATCAAAACTTTCTCCCCTCGGGAAAAGATAAAGAGAAGTCAAAGGGTTAAACCACTGACCTTGAGCCATCAGATTTTTATCTTTCTCACGAATATAATTAAAGTTAAAATCACAAGTCATCTTATCATTCAAGAATGAGGTGGTATTACGAAACGTAAAATTATACCGATCATATGAGTTATTAGGAATAATCCCTTGTGCATTCGTCGTACCCACAGAAAGATATGTCTGATTCTTGCTAGTACCTGCTGTCAGTGAAATATTGTTTTGAATATTAGTACCCGTATTAAAGAAATCAGCCGGTTCATAAGTACCGAATTCCGAAGTAGCTTTATCTCCCCAAGTTTTTATCTCCCCCGGACGATTCACATATTGGTCCTGAAACTTTGGCATTACAAATGGATTGGCAAACTGTGAACTATTAGAAATCGTGACGGACACTTTTCCTTCTTGCCCCTTCTTAGTAGTAATCATAACCACTCCCTGAGCAGCAGCCGAACCGTAAAGAGCGGCAGCAGCCGGTCCGCTAAGCACCGAAATAGACTCGATATCTTCCGGATTGACATCCGCAATACTTTCTGTCCCCGGCTGATTCGCATACATCATTGCATCCCCCTTCAATTCTCCCTGGCTTCTACCAGTCACAGGAATACCATCAATAACATAAAGAGCCTGATTACTTTGGCTGATAGACTTCGGACCACGCATCACCACACGGGCAGCGCCGCCCATACCAGCTGAGGAAGCATTGATATTCACTCCTGCAACCTTACCGGACAATGAATTCATGAAATTGGCACTCTTCACAGTAGTGACAGCATCATTGCCCACTTTCTGAACATTATAACTTAATGCTTTCTCTGAACGCTTAATTCCTAAAGCCGTAACGACCACTTCCCCCAGTTCCTGAGCTCCATCCTCCAAAACAATATTGACAATATTTTCTGTAGCATGAGTCTCTTTTGTCTGATAACCTACGTATGAAAAAACAAGAACAGGCGTTGCAGTCTTAGTTGTTATTTTATAATTGCCATCCAAATCGGTCACCGCACCGTTAGTTGTTCCTTTTTCAATCACTGTAACTCCGATTAACGGTTCTCCTTTCGCATCTACAACATTGCCGGATATATTTCTGCTTTTAGCCTTTTTGATATTTTGTTCCGGCACAATCATTATATAATTATCTTTTATCAAATATGTAAAACCTGTTCCTTTAAGAATTACTTTCAAAGCTTGCTCCAAAGGTTGTTTTTCAATATCTAAAGATATTCTATTCACAGGAAGTTGAGAATCATTATAAGAAATAGACATGTGGGTTAACTTCCTGACTTCAGCCAATGCTTCCTGTAGTGAAATATTTTTTCTTTTTATTGTTATTTTACTACTATTCTGAGCATAAATCGCTGACCCTACTAATAGCAGACAAATTATTAATATACTTTTTCTAATGTTTTTCAGATATAAATTCATATCTTAGCAGCGTTTTAGTGTTAAAATCATAATATTTTCTCAAGTCAAACAAAGGTAGTAAACTATTTTTTACACCATTTTAATACTAAACTTATTTCATATCCGGAGTAGGTGGGGCCTTCTCCGGATATTTTTCTACATAGGCGGAGTAAATTGAGCGTTAAATAATAAGAAAAATATTCATTACCAAATTATATGGCAGGCATTGTCTTTCAAACGATAATCAAATTGGCCGACAACCACTTGCATCACTTCCAAAACTTCTTCCAGCCCTGCATTTTCTTTAAACACAAAGTTGTAGCGATCCTGATTACGTTTCTTCGTAGAAACATAAAACATAATTCCAAAATGACGCTCCAATGTCTGTATAATTTCAGCAATTGTGGCTTTATTAAATACAATTTCCCCTCGTTGCCATGCCGTTACATCTTTCATGTTGGCAGTCAGCACTTGGCAGTCAGCTGTACATTTATTATACACAACCTGATATCCGGGAGTTAAAACATAACTAATCGTATCATTACAGTCCACTCGTACTTTCCCTTCGATCAAAGAAGTGGTTATTATATCTTCTTCCGGATAAGCTTTCACATTAAACTCTGTTCCCAAGGCAGTTATTGCCATATTTGATGATCGCACAATGAAAGGTTTCTCCGGATTTTTTGCCACTTTAAATTCGGCTTCTCCCATCAGATAAACCGTTCGGGTCTTGCCCTCCAGATTTTCAGGATAAAATACATATGAACCAGAATTCAGACATACGGTAGTTCCGTCCGGAAGACTGATTGTCTCTCTGGCCCCATTATTCACATAATGTTCCACCATTGCGATATTGTCCCTGTCAAAATGATTATAACTTACCCACAAAGTAGTTGTCACAGACAGAATGACGATAACAGCAGCTGCCGCAACAGATTTCCACAACTTCCAACGATTTACATTTGTAACCATTGGAGTATATTCAATGCCGATTTTATCCAATACCTGCTGAAACGAATGCTCCATACCGTGTCCAAACTTTCCTTTCGTCTTAAACCATAAATTATGAAGCGCCATTTCTTTCTCTTCTGCAGAATCAGGACTAATCATCCAACGATGAAATCTGTCGATTGTCCGCTTTGAATAATCAAAGTCAATAAAAGAGCGTAGCTGTTTTTCCAATTTACTTTTCATCTATACCAAATCAAGTGTTACATATAAGAGACAACTTGCCAGACATACATACTTAGTCTAAATAGAAAAAAAATAAAAATAAAATGATTTTTTTTAGATCTTGAAGGGCTTTATAGATATGTTGCTCAACTGTACGAACCGAAACATTCAACTTCTCAGCAATTTCCGGTGAAGTCATCCCTTCCTCTCTGCTCATTAAAAAAACACGCCTGCGCTGTTCCGGCATGCGTTCAAGAGCCATCTGAACAAAAAGCTCAAGTTCATGAGCACAAAATTCATCATCCGGCGTAGGCAATCCCAGTTCCGCCATTCGCATTTTTTCTGCTGCAACATCCAAGTAGTCATATTCAACAGCCTTATGCTTCAAAAAATTATAGATATGGTTTCGTACAACTGTATATAAATAACTATCCAATTTTTCACGTTCTAACCATAAATCCGGTTTCTCCCATAGCTTAACAAATATATCTTGAGCTATATCTTCTGCATCTTCTTCTGATTTTAACAATTGCCATGCGAAAGTTTTTACTTTGGGGAAATTCAGATCAAAAAACTTTTTAAAACGAAGAACTTTATCTTCCATTCGTGTGATAATCATCATGTATATCCATTAAGATTAACAAGTAAAATATAAAACCCTTCAACAAAGTTAATTATTAAATAATTTATCAACAACCTTTTTCATAAGAAAAGAATCAAAAAAAGAAAGATTTCAATAGCTTCTCGAACCTAAGCAATTAATAATCAACAGATAAGAATTAATTCATTATTTTTATTTGAAACAACTGTACAAAACGACTATCTTTGTACAAATATTAAGGTATAGATAAAAGATTTGCACTATGAAATATGATATTCCGTATATGACAACAGAGGCTGTAAGCCTGCTTAAATCACTGATTAGTATTCCTTCAATCAGCCGGGAAGAAACCCAGGCTGCGGATTTCCTGCAAAACTATATTGAAATGGCAGGTATGCAGACGGGACGTAAAGGAAATAATGTGTGGTGCTTTAGTCCGATGTTTGATCTGAAGAAGCCGACTATTTTACTTAACTCCCACATAGACACAGTGAAACCTGTTAACGGTTGGCGGAAAGATCCGTTCACTCCACGTGAAGAAAACGGTAAGATCTATGGATTAGGAAGTAACGATGCCGGTGCCAGCGTTGTTTCGTTATTACAGGTGTTCCTGCAACTATGTCGTACTTCGCAGAAATATAATCTGATTTATCTGGCCTCTTGTGAAGAAGAAATTTCAGGCAAGGATGGCATTGAGAGTGTATTACAGGGGCTCCCTCCTGTTTCGTTCGCCATAGTAGGTGAACCTACAGAGATGCAACCCGCCATTGCCGAGAAGGGATTAATGGTACTAGATGTTACCGCAACAGGTAAAGCAGGACACGCAGCGCGTAATGAAGGAGACAATGCTATTTACAAAGTATTGGATGATATTGCCTGGTTCCGTGACTATCGTTTTGAGAAAGAATCACCCTTGTTGGGTCCCGTGAAGATGAGTGTCACTGTCATCAATGCCGGTACACAACACAATGTGATTCCCGATAAATGTACTTTCATCGTTGATGTCCGGAGTAACGAGCTTTACTCAAATGAAGAATTGTTTGCTGAAATCAAAAAGCATATTTCCTGTGAAGCCCAAGCTCGTTCATTCCGTCTCAATTCTTCACGGATTGACGAGAAACACCCATTTGTACAGAAAGCTATGAAGTTAGGACGCGTTCCTTTTGGTTCTCCAACATTGTCCGACCAGGCACTAATGTCCTTTCCATCAGTGAAAATAGGTCCGGGCCGTTCGTCACGTTCACACACGGCAGAAGAATATATCATGCTAAAAGAGATAGAAGAAGCGATCGGACTTTATTTAGAGCTATTGGACGGACTTCTGATTTAATAAAAGTCATTGGTGAATTGATAGTGGTTATCCTATTATATAGTTTCTCAACTATCAATTCACCCATACAATAAAAACAAAGCAACGATTATTCAAACAACTTCGATAAAGCTTCCTCCAGTTTTTCACCCCTTAAATTTTTGTCTATAACAATTCCCGTAGGATCTACAAGAAAAGTTCTGGGTATAGCATGGATACCATATATATCAGAAGCATCCACATCCAACAATTGTACCCAATTCATTCCAAGTTCTTCAACAGCAGCCCTCCAAGGTTTCAGTTTCCGATCTGTGGATATGCTAATCACCTCAAATCCCTTAGAAGCATATTTTTCATAAGCAGCTTTCACATTGGGCATTTCATGCCGACAAGGTCCACACCATGAAGCCCAAAAGTCAATCAAGACATATTTTCCTTTACCCACATAATCAGACAAGAGCTTCATGTTGCCAGCATTGTCTTTCACTTTAGCATCCGGGAAACGTTCGCCAATCTTTATCTTGGCATCCATTTCCTGCCGTTTCTTTTGTTCTTCACGCTGTTCCGGAGTCATTTTATTTTCAAGTTCCGCCTTCATTCGGAGCTCTGCTTGGTTCTTCTTTTCCACAATATTTCTCACCAAATTATTTTGTGAAAACAGAGGCGAAGCTTCTTTCATCAGAATCTTCATATCATCAAAAGGCATCATCATACCTCCAACGGAGAAAAGATATACACCCACTATACTATTCTTATAATCCTTTATACAATGTGATACTGAATCCATTTGTGCAAGAAATAATTTATTATTCCGATCAAATTCCGCTTTAAATACAGTATCATTCCTCATCTTATCCGAAAATACTTCCGGTTTCATCCCAAGCATTAACTTATAAATATCATTCGATGTTTTCAACATATTATCCATTATTAGCTGCATACGATTTAAAGCTATATTCAATGAATCATTTAAAGGCGTTCCCCCTCTCTTATTCGCAGCAATATTTACTGATATTTCTCCTTTTTCGAAAATCAACGGATAGGTTTCTCCATCCATATCCTTGATGATTGCAATATCCGGCATCTGATGTACACCAGAAAAAGAGAACTTACCTTTTTCCACTGTTGTACTGTCCAAAACGACTTCTTTGGCTTTCTCTCCATCTCCCATCAGGCATAAATACAACAATTGATTATTCAATTCCTCATTAGCAATACCTCGGATAGAGAATTTCTCTTGGGCAGAAGAAAATATAGCAATAGCACAAAAAGTGCATAAAATCATAATTCGATTTCTCATATAGAATAAATTTAGGCAACTATACCTTGTTTACATTAATATTTAAAAAATTCACGTTTATGATTATAACATTTAAACTATTTGTTATATTTGCACCAAATATACAAATAAGATTGGACTTTTCCAATCATTGTAACGACATAAAATAGCTCAATCGCCTTCTGAATCACCACCTCGGAAATTAAACGAGCTATAAATGAACCAATACATATTGGGCGAGTTGAAACCTTTAGGCGTAGACTTCCCCATAATGTATTGTGGCTTGTGGTGAGCCAAGAAGGCGTATGGGTGATAGTCTGCGCTTTCTTGTATACTTGTAATGCGTGGTTATCGCTGAAATTGGCGACCCTTTATTTTTAGTATTAACCATAAAATTTCAAGTTTATGAAAAAGTTTTTAAGTATGACGCTGTTACTTACAGCTATGTTTTTAACGTTCTCTGCGTGTTCAAGTGATGACGACGAAACAAATTACCCAGACATCACAGGCTCTTGGAGTGAAATAAGTGAAACTCCCGGAGAGTACATATCTAGTTATATGGAAGTGATGTGGACTTTCAATTCCGATAATACGGCTACTCAAAGAGTTATTCTGAAATTCAACAATGTTACTTCTAGGGACACAAGTACTAATTTTACTTATGAATATAAAGGTAGTACTATTACTTTGAAGAATGATAAGGTAACATTAGATTATGAAATAAGCATTTCAGGTAACAACATGAAATTAGGGAATGAAAAAGATGGTTACTTCAATCTAACTAAAAAGTAACAATGTTATTTAGCAACTGATTAAACGACCGGAGCGATAAACTCCGGTCATTCTATTTCAATCCTCTTTTGGCTCATATCCTAATATATCATCTATTCCTTTGTCGAATTCATCGTTAGGTGAATCTTCTTTTATTTCTTCTGCTTCTACATCTATTATCTTTTGTGGTTGTTTAGGGAAAGCCCTATCTAAAAGTTCCATAAAAATATTCCAGTTGTAATTAGCTGCTCTTCCCAATGCTTCGACACTTGCTAAATATTCTTTTAGTTTAGGTTTACCAATATCTTGAGTAAAAAATTGATGATGTTTATCTTTTCTATATCCTTTATCATTTTTAGGATTTTTCTCATTTAAAGTTGAAAGAGTTAATGGGGCTATTCTTTCATAAACAATATTGTTTATCCATTGTCCAACAACTCCCGGTCTTTTATTAGTCATAGTCCAATTCCATCCCCGCATTTTATATATCATTTCAAAAAAACTATCCTCAAATGTTTTTATCCATTTAGATGCTTCATCAGACAAAAATTGATTTAAGAACTTTTGCAATTCATCCTTTGCTCTTTTTTTCTCTTTATCATAGCCTGTTACTGCATCTACAAGAGCTATGATTCCGACTTTTGAAACAGCTCTAGTTATTATACGTGCTGCTTTGTAATATTCCTCACTTACTTGATATACTCGGGAATCATAAGCGTCAATTATTGCATAGCACAAGTCTATCAATAATGTTACTTCATATCCGTATGTATCTGATTGAGAACCACTTGCGGTGGGTCTTTTAATTTTAATAGGATGAGATAACTTATCATAAATCCCGGGAGGCAAATTAGTAGATATAGGTTTACTATTAATAAACTTAGATAGCCATGTACCCGAATAATTTGGGTTTGCACCAATTGCATTTTGGATTCCCCGCCCTGAAAATACGCGAGTTCCATCTTCTAACACATAACAAGGGATAGATAATTCACCTAAATATAATGGTGTTTTATCAGAGCCAAACTTTGCTTTTAAAACTTTATTTTCCATATATCAATTCTTTATACGTTAATCTATACTCTAAGTTCTCTAAAAGTCGGTCAAATTTTTCTCGATTAGTAAGTTCTCGATTGTTTGCCCTATATACAAATTCATCTATGTATTTCTGCATGTGTCTCCTAGACCAATAATGATATACACCGATAACACCTCGTTTAACTACCGACCAAAAGTTTTCTATATGATTAGTAGTGAATGCCCCTTTTCCGTAGAATCCTTTCTTATGGTTTACGTTTTGATGATTATATAACGTATCAGCTTTCTTTCCATAATTCCATTCATCAGTATAAAGATCACTTCCTAACTTGACATATCTTAGGATTAATGGCGAAAGATTTTTAACCTGTGTATTAGGAACGACCTTCGCTATCACCCTTCCACCTTGTTGTATTAATCCAAACACTGGCGTTTTATCTTTGAAAGACCTACCTTGACTTCTTGGAACTTTCTTGTTCCAATGCCTGTTCTTGTTCTTTCCTCCAATTAAAAGTCTCATCGATCTCTACAGTTCCGCTTAATTTACCACCTCCACCCTCATCTTCACTTCCAACGTCATTGTCTATTCCTAATGCTTTCCGAATTCGGTGCATCATAAACCATGCTGTCTTTTGTGACACTTTGATGTTTTCTCCTAGCTGAACGGAAGAAATACCTTTTTTGTAGGATAAAATCGTCCATATTGCTTCAAACCAACTAATCAAAGGAATCCTTGTTCCTTGAAAAATAGTTTTTGTTTTAACATCGAAGTATTTTCCTGTGTTTTTACAACGATATTTATTATCTTTGCACTTGTAGACTTTGGAAGTTTTATCGAATGGGGAAATTACGTTTCCATGCCACCGTCTTTCTTCCAAATAATCTATGCAGGATTGCTCTGTTGGAAAAGCCTTCCGCAAATCTGACAGGGAGGTGAATCTACTATTAAACATAAGAACACTTTTTTATATCACAAATATAGTAGTTATTTACATAATATCCAAATAATATTCGGGAAAATTTTCCTATTTTGTGTAATCAAGGTATAGTTGCCTAAATTTATATCAAAAACAGTAAACACTCATGTTCAATACCTGCTATTATCATTTCAAATTCTGATAATCATTTAAACTAATAATAGATCTTCTTATTTTTCTTATCGGAAATGGTCTGATAATCTTTCACCTTTATATTAAAATATGATTTAGACTTTCCATCATCATTAGAAGGCAACTGTTCTTTATCTTTTTTGTGTGGCAACTCAAGAATATCTATTTCTTTCACACTCTTCTTCAGTTTCGGGAATAAAAGACTGATATAAATATATTTATGATTAAATCCTTTGACAGCCAACAGCCTACCTATCGGAGCTCCACCATCATATCCTCGTACATTATACTCATCGCCACTTTTCTTATCGATAATCTTAAATCCCGGACTATAATACAACCATTGCCAGTCCCAATAAATAGGTTGTATAAATGTCACTTTAGTATCATTCTTTCTCCTTTCAATCGAATATAAAGAAGGACTTGTAGACATCCCATTTTCATACGCTTTCTCATACACTTCTTCAGGAACTATAACTATACTATCGCTTGGAAGCATATAGGCTTGTGCATATAATTCTTTATCACGTTTCTTCTTTTGCTCATATTCTTTCAACCGCTGTTCACCTCTTTTTACTCGTTCACTTTTCTCTGATCTAACCACTTTGAATGTCTCTGTCTGGAGTTGCTTCACTAACAACGGCATTGTCTCACGCATAACAATCAATGAAGCCTCTTTATATTTCTTACCTACGGGAGATTCATAAAATGCAGCAACAGCTTTTAATTCTTCCAAAGTTAAATGCTTCTCATAAACAGGCATATACATTTCAAACACCTTACTTTCTATTTTCTCTTTCCAGTTTTTAGAAAACTCATTCCAATAAGCCTCATCCTTTTCCGGCGCATTTAATTTCATCACAGATGTGATTTTTTGGAAGAAGTCATCCGTAGTAGCCGAAGCACCGGAAAGTACCATAATCTTTTTCAACGTTTCTTTGTACTCATCTGTCGCATTTGTATTTTGTGCAGAAGCTGGTAAAATTAAAGTAAACAGTGCAATTATGCACATCATTACTTTGGGAAGGAAAATGTTTTTCATAATTATCTGATTTTATTTATTTTGATTCCATATTTTATTTTGCATTTCCTACAAAGATACACATTAAATCTATATCATTTAATAGAATAGTACAATCAATGAGGCTACTATCCGGCTGCCCTGCAATGTATAGATAAACGAAATACCCCCTATTCATCCCTAATTATAACATTCATCCCCCTCTCTTATCAAAATGGCTTTGAACAATTCATTTCATCTTTTGATATGATATTATTATCTTTTTCTCACATACTTCGTTCATTTTTCGCAATTAACGCTATCTTTGCAATAGGTCGCTAAATCTAAATAAGGCTTTCAAAATACATAATATACGAATATGAAAAAGATTTTATTTTTATATATCATTCATCTAGGATTTGCCCTACAACCCATACAAATTCAAGCTTGTTGTCTCGACAATGAGGTTGTTCTCGCCAATGGAACTGCCATTATTCTACAATCACCTAAAGTGGACAATACCAAAACCATTCAGTTCATCAAAGATTTCTACGCAAACTACGTTTTTGGAGCAAAAAATTATGTTCCGGCAGTAAAAAAGCATTGTACAGCCAAATTGCAAAAGCAGCTGAAAGATAACTACGAGTATGACGGCGAAGGATATGCGATATGGAACTTCCGAACAGGTATGCAAGACGGACCAAGCGACATATCTAAAGTAACATCAGTAACTACATTGGGAAATGGTTTATACAAGGTCAATTTCATTGATATGGGAATAAAGGGTAACCGTACTTTGAAAATTATCGACGTAAACGGGACACTGAAGTTCGATGCTATTAAATAATCCCCTCTAAGCAGATATATTATCAATTTAACAGATAACTAAAAAAGCCTTACTATTCAATCAAACAATGAAAGTAAATCATCTATAAGACTACATCCTTCACCGCTTTCACCTTCTTCCTGAAACCTCCATCCAGAGCAGGAAAGCGGGTGAAAGCGACCATGCAAAGCCCTTCTATCCTACTTTCAAAGGTTTCACCTACACAATTCAAATCGTTTCCATTTACCGCCGAAGCACATCACGAGACACCCCGTAATAACCCGCTGCAGCCACATAAATCGGCTGCATACGTTTGCCGATATTTTTCAATTTGCCTTCTTCCAGTAATCGCCGGAGGTGACGGTTCGCCGTAGTCCGTGTCATGCAGCATACCTCCTGAAAATCATAACGAAGCATTACGTCATGATCGGCGAAATATTCCTTCAGCCGCATATCTATCTCCACTGCCGACAAAGATTCCGAATGGCGCGCATACTTACTCCGGCTGGCTTTGACACCTACTAATTCACCCCGCAGGCGGGCATCCGGACGGAAACCGATTGTTTTCAGTTCCATCTTCGACCATTTGTTTTTAGTACTGCGGGTCACCTTTTGCGTGCTCCTCAAAATAGGGGCAAAATAGCCTAGCCCCTCGATATGTACCTCGCGTCCTTCACGTAGTTCTTCACCACAAATTTGGGCAAGCATCTCGAACGCATTTTTTACATCACCTACAGAAAGCGAACTGCGTCCGTGAATCATCCGGCACAGTTTATCCGTTCCCACCTTACCATTCAAAAAAATGCGGGGATGCAAACCTTTCTCTTCCGAATCGTCGGACTCACCGGGATTCTCATACCAATCGTAAAGTATAGCCATTAGTAGTTAACGTTTTGATAGTGAATATATTTCATGTAAAAACTTTAAGTTTATCATCAAACCACTACCGTGGTTCATTTAAATCACAGCTGTTATCCAAGTAAATCACTCTTGTCATTTGATTGAACCACGAAAGTGAATCAACAATAACTCTTCGTCAAAGCAGGGAAAATGCACGAGTTAAAACGCTTTAATAAAGTTGTTTATCAAATTAGCTAGATACTCATCACTCCATCCAGCCTTCTTCCTTTTCCTATTGACAGAAGTCTTCTTGTCTTCATCCTGATAATTCTTCAAAATGGTCAATGCCATTTTAGTTAAAGTGGAAAAGTTTTGTGCCGAATTCATCATTTTTCTTCCATCATCTTCATTAAATGTAACATCCAACTGCCAATGCAATCCATTTTCTACC
>NZ_JH114331.1:73901-93192 GCF_000157095.2 Bacteroides sp. D1 | reverse complement strand
AGTAAAAAGGTGAAAAATGCAGCCAGAAACTTTTCGGTGGCAACAAAGATGGCACTTACCATACTAAAGAAGGATAAAACAACAAAAGGAAGTATGAATCTGAAAAGACTAAAAGCCGGATGGGATGAAAAATATTTGTCACAACTTTTACAGAACAATAATTTTTAATGCGTCTGCCCTGTAGAGTGCAATGATCTGCCCACTCCAGTGAAACGATACAAATACTTATAGCAAACAGGGAAAACGCACGAGTTAAAACGCTTTAATAAAGTTGTTTATCAAATTAGCTAGATACTCATCACTCCATCCAGCCTTCTTCCTTTTCCTATTGACAGAAGTCTTCTTGTCTTCATCCTGATAATTCTTCAAAATGGTCAATGCCATTTTAGTTAAAGTGGAAAAGTTTTGTGCCGAATTCATCATTTTTCTTCCATCATCTTCATTAAATGTAACATCCAACTGCCAATGCAATCCATTTTCTACCGCCCAATGCTTTCTCTTATATTTAAGAATAAGCTCTGGATTGTTCACTAATGAAGAGATGAAACAATGTTTCTCATTCTGTATTTCCCCTGTGGCTATATTTATTTTCTCGGTCTTTATTATTCCATAAGTCCTAAGATTCTTCCAATCGCGATAACAGAACCCTAATCTACTGGGTTCAGAGCAGGATATGCAGGTCCTTGTCACCATAAATCCATGACCTTCTGTGGTTTCTTCAGCTCTTTTGATAAAATCATTTTCTCTTCCGGAAATTAGCAAGTACTCCGCATCGTTTTCGATATTTTCCCTTAGTTTTAAATGATTATCTTTCACCTCTAAAAGATAATCGGCTTGTTTCTCTGTTATTTTTTCTACAATCTTCTTTTGGGTGCCAAGTGCATCGATGGTAACTACATCTCCTTGTCGTATATCAATGTCGTCCAGTAATTTGGGTATTGCTACTATTTCATTCTCTTTTATTGAGACCCGTTCCTGCCCTAATGACAGACTCATATCAGAAAGAAAGGCACTGACAATATGAAGTTTGGCTGATGCTGCCTGCTCCTTTGTTATTTTACCCGCCGACTCTTGTACCAGTTTATCAGCATTGATGGCACCACAGATCGTTTTCCCGTCAATAGCTATATGTCTATTCGTATAAAGATCATTACCCTCACCTATTTGAACTTTCGACCAGTCGCAATCTTCTATGGACGGTGAATCACCTCTCATATTACAGGCCCATTCTCTGTAACAACTCTCTAATCTTTCTGTTTTTATGATACAAAAAAATCGGCGTAATGTATCATGTGAGGGGGTAGTTTCTAAATCCGGTATGAATCTCCTAAGAAAATCTTTCTTATAACGGGCGAAGTCTGCTATATCATTCCAACTCTGACAATCACAAAAAACACCCGATAAAGTGACAAGCATTATCAATTTGCCCGAATAAGTGACTTTATTCTTTTCACGTGGGTCTATTGTATCAATAGCTTCAGACATACTAGCCATATGACGTGCCAATTCGTCATTTATTAAAAAATCCTTTGCAATCTTATCCATTACTGTTTATTATTTAGACGTGAAGATAATGAAATACCAGAATGAATACAATATAAATAATCAATATATCAATTGAAGAAGCCCGAAGATTAAAAAGGATGAAAGCAATAGGTGGCATGACCATGTAAAGTTGTGACACGTCTATATGAGGAAAAGTAACTAGGAAGACTTTATTTATTATTAGATATACAAGAGTATTGCCATTAAATAAGTTTTGAGAAGAGAAGGGAACTATTGATTATTAAACAATTAGCACTCGTGCGTTTTCCCTGTTATAGCAAAACACAACAATGATTAGGATAAAATATAAAGGGATAAGGAGAACTTAATACAGGAAAGCAGTAAAGTAAGGCAAGGTAATTGCTTTATAAAAAGTTACTTATATAAAAAAGGAAGAATAACAATCAGTCCGGAAAAAGACTGGGAGGAACAGAATGACGACCACAAAAAACAAGAAATAGAGAAAATGCATAAAAGGAATATGAGAATAAAAAAAAAGTCTATGAGAAATACACTATTTTCAGCATAAAAAGCTGGTAATATTATGAGAAATGCCGTTTTGAAAAGTATTTCTCATAATATATCTATTTGATTATCTTTCGTTTATCGAAAAACAATGAGAATATGAGAAATGCAAGTGAAAAATAGGCGACAGGAGAAAGTGTGCGTAAGTAACCTGAATTTTGCGTTTTTTAAGAAAGAGCAAAAAGGAAAAGAGCAAAAAGAAAGAGATAAATCCAGAAATCCGGCCGGAGCCATATACTGTATACCCACCGAGCAAAATTCCTTTTCAGTTGTTATTCATACATAAACATATTCTATACAATAAAAATAATATCATGGAGAAAAATATTTTTCAGTTAGATAATGAGCAGCTCAAAGAAATTGCTCGCTCATTTAAAGCGAAAGTAGAAGAAGGTTTGAACACTGAAAATGCAGAGATACAATGCATTCCCACTTTCATCACTCCGAAAGCAAATGGTATCAATGGCAAATCATTAGTACTCGACTTGGGAGGAACGAATTACCGGGTAGCAATCGTTGACTTCAGCAAAATGCCTCCCACCATTCATCCTAACAATGGTTGGAAAAAGGACATGTCGATTATGAAAACTCCCGGTTATACCCGAGAGGAGTTGTTCAAAGAAATGGCAGATATGATAACCGGAATAAAACGGGAAAAAGAGATGCCAATTGGATATTGTTTTTCTTATCCGACAGAGTCCGTCCCAGGTGGAGATGCCAAACTGCTACGTTGGACCAAAGGAGTTGATATAAAAGAAATGATCGGAGAAGTTGTTGGAAAACCTTTGCTCGACTATCTGAATGAAAGAAATAAAATCAAGTTTACGAACATAAAAGTGCTCAATGACACTGTTGCCAGTTTATTTGCCGGACTTACCGACAGTAGTTACGATGCGTATATAGGTCTGATTGTAGGAACAGGCACCAATATGGCAACTTTTATTCCGGCTGACAAAATTAAAAAATTAAATCCGTCACATAAAGTAGATGGATTGATTCCCGTCAATCTGGAATCCGGCAATTTTCATCCGCCGTTCCTCACTGCAGTAGATAATACAGTGGATGGAATCTCCGGGAATCCGGGAAAACAACGTTTCGAAAAAGCTGTATCCGGTATGTACCTGGGAGATATTCTAAAAGCAACTTTCCCATTGGAGGAGTTCGAAGAAAAATTTGATGCACAAAAGCTCACCTCTATTATGAACTATCCCGATATTTATAAGGAGGTGTATGTAGAAGTAGCACAGTGGATATATAGTAGATCAGCACAGTTAGTTGCAGCTTCACTGACAGGGCTTATCATGTTGTTGAAGTCATACAACAAGAATATACGAAAAATTTGCCTGGTTGCAGAAGGCAGCCTTTTTTGGAGCAAGAACAGAAAAGACAAGAACTATAACATGATTGTCATGGAAAAATTACGGGAGCTTTTCAGTTTGTTTGGTTTGGAAGATGTAGAGGTTGATATCAAAAGCATGAATAATGCCAATTTGATAGGGACAGGTATTGCGGCTTTATCCTGACACCTCCCTGCCTATCATCGTCATTACAGGGTGATCCTCCCAATCGACTTGCTTATAAGAATCTGACAGGAATGTGCCAGAACTCTCTTTTTAATGTAATAGCCCTCGCTACAGATAGTTGTAACGAGGGTTATTCTTCGTTTATAAAGATTTGCACGCACCCTTATCTAACCTATTGCAGATATATCAAATCTATTTCAAGATTTAATAGACAATGTAGTGTGTAAAGTGGTTGTTTACTTAATCTTCAAAGCAAAACCACCTCCGGGTGCCAAATGAATCTTCAACTTACTGTCATTTTTTATCCGGATGGATTCACATTTATAATCACGCCCGATCCGGTGAGCATTTGCTCCGTCTTTAAACAATGTAGCGTCATACGTCTTACCACCCAGGAAAGAGCAATCCACTTCGATATCACGTGCCGTCCAATCGGTGATTCCACCTATATACCAGACATTTCCACTCCGGCGAGCTGTTACGATATACTCTCCCATCTTACCATCAAGCACGATACTTTCATCCCACACTGTCGGAACATCAGCAATAAATCCTGTTGATTCCGGTTCGCGCATATAGTTGCTCGGCGTATCACACAACATATTGAAAGGAGATTCAAATACAACATACAGAGCAAGTTGACGGCAACGAGTTCCCTGACTCATCGGTTCTGAATTGCAAGGATAATAGTTACCTTTCGAAGCATTGCGCATCGCTCCTTGAGTGTAGTCCATCGGACCGGATACTTGACGAGTGAAAGGAATCATCACGTCATACTTCACCTGATCCACCGAAGCCGGACTCCATTTCATCTGTTCCAGACCATTGACACCTTCAAAGTTCAATACATTCGGGTAAGTACGATTCAAACCGGCCGGTTTGTGCGTTCCGTGCAAGTCGAGGATCAGTTTGTATTTAGCACACATTTCGGCAGCCCGATAATTGAATGCAGTCATAAGCTGATCGTCACGATCCATAAAATCGACCTTAAAACCTTTTACTCCCATGTCGGCATAATGACGGCAAACGTTCTCCATATCACGTTCGAAAGCATAATAACCGGCCCAAAGAATAATACCCACATTTTTGGAGGCTGCATAATCTACCAATTCTTTCAGATTAATCTCTTTCACCACTTGCATCAAATCCGCTTGCAGATTTACCGCCCAGCCTTCATCAAGTATCACATACTCAATGCCGTTTGCAGAAGCAAAATCAATGTAGGCTTTATAAGTCGGATTATTTACTCCGGTCACAAAATCAACGCCATCCAAATTCCAAGCATTCCACCAGTCCCATGCTACTTTGCCGGGTTTGATCCATGAAAGATCCGTCAGACGGGAAGGGGCAGCCAACAAATAGCTCAAGTTGCTTGCTGCCAAATCCTTATCGGAAGTGGTAACAATGCTCATGCGCCACGGGAAATTCCGGGGTTTATCTACTTTGGCAATGTAAGCTTCATGCTCTTTCACCAACATTTGAAGTTGATTATGTCCACCCTGCACCATCTTCTTGGGGTATGGAGCGAAACGTCCCGTCAACCGATTTTCTCCTTCAATAGCAGACAAATAGAGGCCGGGATAATTCTCCAAATCGGATTCTGTGATACAAACCTTAACGCCTTCTCCGGCATCCACGACTAATGGCAAAAACATCAAACGTTTTTTATTCAGCTTCGATAATGGATCGGTAGTATAAGTATTTTCGAAGGAATTGAAATATTGAGAGTCATAATCACCGTCTTTTCCTGTTTTTACATAAGGTACAGAAGCTACCATATCGGATGGGAAATGATAATCTACTGTTTCATCTACCACGTTGAAAGGTTTCTTCGCACGGCTGACAAAGCGGTAAGCAATACCATCATTGTACGCACGAAACTCGACATTCCAGTCTTTTTTAAACCGAAGAGTCAGTTCATTATAGTGGTCTCTCAATTCACTGGCACGATAGAAAGGAGAAGGAATCATCTGATCTACTTTTTTCCCGGAAGTGCCGGACAACTTTGCTTTCTCTCCCCAGATTTCTCCGTTATCCAATGTCATCGAAATTGGAGAAGGAGCAAGGATCTGCCGTCCGTTACAGCGGATGTCATAAGTCAGCTTATCACCTACGGTAATCGTCGTTTGAAGCTTTCCATCCGGAGAGCTCAAAGTAAATTGTTTTTGCGCCTGTACCGTAAGCGTACATGCGACAATACATAAGAATAATAAAATCTTCAGTTTTTTCATGGTTTTAATTATAGTAGTTATCAAATTATAGAAGAACGATACAAAAATAAAATAATATAGTATAGCAACCTATATGAAAACTAAAAAACAGAGATAAAAAAGAATACGTGATTCTATCTTTTTCCTGTCAGGGATTGAATACAATCGACTTCTTCCTGCTGATAAGGTACTCCGGTAGGACGATAGATATCATGAAACCATAATTCCGGTTCTTCACCCGACGGAATGACGTCATCCCAGGCAAAAATAGTATTTGTCTTTCCTGCAACAAATCCCCAATTGATGGCGCCTACCTTTTCTTTTTTCATCAAAGGAAGAACATTACAAAAGCGGCTGTCATTGCGACGGGCCATATATTCGGTACAGATCAACGGACGGTTAAGCATCTTCAGAAATTTGATACATTCGCCATGCCGCTCCTCATTATCGTAATTATGATAAGAGATGATGTCCGAATGATTCAACACAAACGCATTCAGGACATTCTTCCGGGGCGAATTATAGTCCCATACACCGGCAGTAATCGGTTGTGACGGTTTACAATCGCGCACCCAACGAAAGACATTCGTCAATAAAGACAAAGAAGTTTCCTCGTGTTTACTATTCCCCGGCTCATTATACAAATCCCACATCAATATCCGGTCATCGTTAGCATAGGTTCGAACAATATCTTTTACATACTCTTGCAGAAAAGGATACAACGTCAGTGTGTCTTTACGCAAACTACACGAAGGGTCCTGCACCCAGCCGGAATTATGTACACCCGTCTTCGGTTCCGGTTGCTTGCCATAAGCCGACTCCGGATTCCAACAGTCATCAAAAAACACAAACATAGGGCGAATTGAATATTGCCCGCAAATATTCAAAAAATCATCCATACGTTTCTTCATTCCTGCCGCATCATTTTGCCATACGACACTGCTCAAGAATACGCGTAAGGTATTAAAGCCCAGTTCATGCGCCCATGATAGCTCTTTATCAATCTGTTCAGGATCGAAAGTATCCGCACTCCACATTTCTATCTGATTGATTGCCGTTGCCGGAATATAATTGCAACCTACCAGCCAAGGCTGATTGTCATACCATTCTTGTATCTTCTCTTCCGTCCAACGACTGTTGTTTGAAGAATTAGAATCCTGTGTACAGGCGCATACACATATCCCCACTAAAAAGAATAAAAACACAACATTAACACACCATTTATTTTTCATGCTATTTTCAATTGATTAATATAAAAGATTCCTTGTTCTTTTAATTCCCGTTTATTTGATTATTTATGCCTGTCGTCTGACTGTTCCTTCCACACCACTACTCCTGCAGGTTCGAGGCGTGCACTGCCGATCAATATCTCCGCCTCATCGGGAATGGCTATTTCCTGAATGTCCGATGTATAATTCAAAGCGATGTAAAAACCATCCCGCCATTCTTTCACTACTCCGTATGGTAAATCTTCAGTCGGTACGCCGGCTTCCTTATATACACGACGTACTACTTCTTTCTCCAACTTCCCGTCATCGGTATCCGTTCCGATATAGGTGGCCGTTCCTTTACCCAGCCTACGGTGTATCACGGAAGCAGCTCCCTTATAAAACTGGTCCGCATACACAGCCCAAACATCTGTTCCGGCAGACGGGGTTAGTACGTCCGCCCAATTGTTCCAGGCGTATTCCTCACCGCCGAAATCTACTTTTCCGTAGAGACTGTGAGGCAGATGGTCATAGTACAAGCTGTTTATTCCGGCCAGTTGGTGGATGGGAGCAGCTAAAGGAGCCTCCCACAGTTTGGCATTACGGTCTTTCTGTCCGGTACGGCAGGTCAGAATCAGATGTCCTCCATTCTTCACGTATTCAGTCCAACGTTCTACCAAATTGTTATCAAGCAACTGATAAGCCGGCGCAATCAGGAAAGGATAACCCGAAAAATCCTCCTTCTCCGAGATCACATCGACGGGAGCGGCAAAGGACTTCAACAGGTTGTAATACTTATGTATGTGCGGCATCGTCCACCACTGGTCTGTTTGACGCTGGAACTCCATTTCCCAATAGTTGTTCATATCGAAAAGCAGTCCAATGCGTCGGGAAGCCAGCTGTTTGGGCATACGGCTTTTCTTATCGTAGGCGGCACGAAGCTTTTTCATCTCCTGCGTGATACGTACATATTCTTCACCGCCCGGAGAAAGAGTCACCCCGTCGGTCATTATCATACCATAATGATATTGCTCACTGCCTTTCAGAGGTTGACGGAAACGGTAATTGCACACAAACTTCCCGCCACCTGCAAAAACGTGATACACCCACATACGCACAGCGCCGGGTAGGGGTTGTGGATTATACACTCCCCAGTTCACCTGACCGGGTTGTAGTTCCATCACTCCGAATGTTTTGCCTACACGGTTACGAAACTGGTCATTGGAAAACCCAAGATCTTCGGGAATCCCCATTCGAAAGCCCTGGCTACCTATTCCTTGATTATGTCCGGTCACCAGATAGCGGGTGTAGGTCAGGAAGTCCGTATGATCGATCCGTACCGGGTCAACCGGATTGAAAACAGGAATCAGGTTGGTAGTGATCCATTGGTCTTTATTAATATGCTGCCGGAGTATGTCCGCCTGCATATTAACAAAACCCGCCAATTCGTCTGCCATGAAACGGTTCAGGTCGAGCATGGCATGAGGATTGGGCTTATCGGGTACTTCCTGCTGACTAGGGAGACGCACTTGGTCGAAGTTCTGATAAGTTTCACTCCAGAAAGAGGTTCCCCATGTATCATTCAGTTTGTCGATAGTCCCATATTTCTTTTGTAGCCAGACGCGGAATTTTAGTTGTGCATTTTCACTGTAATCCACTACTCCGTAGTGTCCCGGCTCATTGTCAATCTGCCAGCCGATAACAGCAGGATGATTGCCATAACGCATTGCCAGACGAGAAACAATGTTTTCTACATAACGACGGTAACGGTCGCTACTCCAGGAAGCATGCTGACGCCGTCCGTGCTGAATGGAAACTCCATTATCCCGCTGAATCAATATATCGGGGTACTTTTTCGACAGCCAGGCAGGAGGTGTAGGAGTAGGCGTACACATGATTACTTTCAAACCATATTTCTCCGCCAAAGAGACTGCACGATCCAGCCACTCAAAATCATACTTTCCTTCTTCCGGCTCCATCATGGCCCAAGCGAACTCCGCAAAATGGGTGAACTTGATCCCCATCTCCGACATTTTCTTCAGATCACGTTCCCATTGGGAGGAATCCCATTGCTCGGGGTAATAATAAGAACCCAAAGCAAACAACTCTTCCGGAGGAAAAGACTTATCGACCGGAGACTGGGAAAAGGATGCCAATGAAAACAATAAAGCTAAAACCAATAAAGATTTCTTCATGGATATTATTTTTAGAATCTATATAATAAGACATTTCTAAAAGAGAAAACCACATAGCCATTTATATAAAGAGGTCGTGTTTTGTATAAAACCGGCCTCTTTATGTTATGCTATACTAATATAATACTCAAAACTAGTATTTCTTTGTAAACGTGCAGGTATTTGTATTCATATCCAGCTTGACATGATATATACCGGCTCTGAAATTAGCTCCCGGTCCGAAGTTTTCTGTTTCCTGCCATTGATCTCCGTTCCAATAACCGCCCCGGGCTATTAAATCACCTTCAGACACAATAGTCACGTCAAACGAAGTAATTTCATTATTCCAACCTTTTTTCTTATAGAATCTGAACATAAAGTCATTGTTTAAAAATAGATTGGTTTCAAAAATACGATCCCCGGTCTTCACACAACAGATAAAATCTTTCGGGTTTTCCCATCCCCAATTTCCAATGTCATCAGCAAGAAGTCCGCTGATTCTAGGATGCCCGAAGGTAGCCCCAGTGATCCATACAGTTTCGGGGAATTCCGCACCAGTCGTTTTCTCTACATATATAAGTTCCCTATTCTTATTATAGGAGATCTTATACTTGCCATCCGGAGCATTAAACTTGTATTGGCCGTTTTCATTCGTAAAGTATTCCGGTTGAAGCATATAATCCAGATAACTAAAACCTTCAAAATCGACAGTCTGCCCTTTCGTGAGATTCAACTCTACACCGATATAATTGGGATCATTAGATTGAGTCAGCTCTGTACCGTTTATTTTATAAGATTCTTCTCCAAGCTGCCCTTCGTCTACCTTATCAATAAACATACATATATTCTTATTCAGATCTATCCGGACACGGTATACTCCCGGCGTGAAATCCGGCCCGGCTACAAAATCACCGGTAAAATGTCCGCCACCAGTACCACCCGTTGCCGGATCACTATAAAACCAGCCTTTACCTAATAGATTTATAGGATAAGGATTAACAGTGGTGCTAGCCAGTTCACCTCCCCACGGACGTTGCTTATAGAATTTAAACTGGAAATCTTTAACCAGATAAAGAGTTGTTTCAAAAACATTATCCGATATCTTCACGCATTGGAATGCATCACTCGGCAAATTGAAGGTCCATGTGGCAACAGTCACCCGTCCGGCTTGAGGATGTCCGAAATTAGAACCGCAAACCCATAAACCATCCGGGTAGTTTACTGAACGATTTTCTAAATATATCAGTTTGTTTACCGGATCGTAAAACAGTTTATAGTTTCCGTCCGCCCCTATAAATGTGGCTTTATCCTTTGTTATATCTTCAAAGAAATCCGGTTGAAGCATCTTTCTCACATCACCGAAATTGCCGAAAGTCACTTCATCGCCTTCATGAAGTTCCAAAGCAATACCCAGGTAAGACGAAGCCTCTTCTAATATACCCATTTCATGTCCGTTAACAAGGAAGGTTTGCTCCTGAATATTTTCATCTTTTGCTTCAAAAGCACAAGTATTATTATTCAAATCAAGCGTAATAAGATATACTCCGGGTTGGAACAGCGGTCCAGGAATAAAATCTCCCCCACTCTTTCCTGCAACCAGGAATGGGGTGGTAAGTGTTATATTGTCTTCCGGTAAAGTGGTAATCTCATTATCACCTTCTCCCCAACCTCTATGTTTGAAGAACTTGAATGAGAAGTTATTAGCCAGATATACAGTGAGCTGAAAAACGTTGTCAGCACTTTTATAACAATAAAGCACATTGTTGGCTCCGTCCATACTCCAGCCACTTGTAGTAACCACTCCCGCTTGAGGATGCCCCCAGTTAGCACCACAGAACCATAATCCTTCCGGATAAGTTGCACCGGCTTTTTCTACATACAGAAGTTCATTAACGGGATCATAAAGCACACTATAATCGCCTGTCTCTCCTTTAAAACGAGCTTTATTTCCGGACAAGTATTCAAAGTAATCCGGTGAGAGGATTGATTCTATACCGTCGGTTCCCGAAAATTCGATTTCCTGTCCCTTTTCCAAATGAAGCTTCTTCCCCTGAAAATTGGAGTAAATTTCTTCATCCAACACATTCCCCCCTACGGAAAGAGGAGAGGCAAGTTTCCATTCCGGCCAATTATCCCATTTCTGTACGTCATCGCTACAGGATGCCGCCAACAGAAGCAGAAAAATCGTATATATATAATATTTCATAATACAGTCATATTAAGATTATACATTTATTTTTTATATGCTTTCAACAAAGCCTGATAAACCGTTTCGTTCACCTTCACAATGCAGCCGTGTCGTGCACCCGGTCTGTCCGTGCCATCCTTTACATTAGGCCCGGAGAAGGTACGCTCTTTCCACGGTCCGTCCATAGAGGTCGACTGAAACAAATGATAGCCATAAGGTTTGGCGGCATAAGACTCCGCATAAATGAACCAACCGCTATGATTGGGCCGTTCGATAAAAATAGGTGCTTCGCGCATCATATCATTCGGAGTGACGGGTGCTCCCGGATTGGTGTAAGGACCGGTCAGATTGGAAGAGGTGGCAATACGGACTGTTTTCCCGGTTTCCGGAGCAACAGCCGGATCGCGTTCATCTTTCAAGATTGCATAATAAACACCGTTTACCTTCCGGATAATGGCATCAATAATAGCCATGTTCTCATCTGCACCAGTGAAGTTGAACAGTTTCTGCGGTTCTGTATACGTCTCAAAATCTTTTGTCAACACATAGAGAGTACGCATACTGTCCCAGTCATCCTTATCCGGATCGTTGCAGGCATGCCAGCTGATAATATATTGTCCGCTGTCCTTGTCATAAAACATCTTGGGTGCTCCCCAATAATAAGTAGTATAAAATCCCTGCGCATTACTACGATTAAAAATCATTTCATCCAACGGGGCAGACGTCCATGTCACCAAATCTTCCGACCGCCACAAAGCCAACGGATTGACTGCTATCATATAAAAAGCCCCATCATGTCCCTGACAAATATCTGGATGCCCAATGTAAGCACTATTGATTATCCGACCTTTATTCAGCGTCTCCCAATTTACACCATCCCGGGAAGCTGCATAATACAGCTTTCCATAATTAGCATTCGTCATGTGAGCAAATAAATATCCGCCATCTGTTTCTACCGGAATTTCTTCTCTGCCTGTTTCTACATCATCCGAGCATGCCCAACTCATTAAAGACAATAATAGACCAATTATATAGTAACTCATACGTTTCATATCTTTATATTCAGTTAATAGGTTTAATTTATATTTTGCTGCGCTTTGCTCTTATCTTCCGCCCAACCCGGACGTTCCCAAGTCTGCTTCAGCTCTTTTCCATAAGAAACCGCCTGTTCGACTGCATAATTAGGGATCGGCATGTACTGATGCGTCGGCATTACTCCCTTCGCCTTATACATTTCCTGCGCATATTTATTAAAACGGATCAAGTCAATTTTACGATTACCTTCATAAAAGAGTTCATGTCCCCGTTCAATCAGGATCGCATCCAGAAAAGCATCTTTGGTATTGGTTGCCACAGCCGGCAAATTTGCCAATCCGGCTCTGTTCCTTACTTGATTTACTGCATTTATAGCAGCCACAGAAGGAACGGTTCCTGTTTTGCGTACTTCTGCCTCTGCATACATCAATAATACATCGGCCCATCTTGCCAAAGGAATATCGGTACCCTGGAAAGTTGTCATGGTTTCCTGCGGAAATTTATTCATAATATATCCATTCCATCTCACCCCCAGATTGTCTTTATTAATGATAACACCATTCTTGTCTTTATAACTAGTCACAATCGTTTTCAAACGACCGTCGTTACTTTCGAAAGCATCATAGTATTTCTTATCCATACTGAAAGCCTGAAACCATCCGCCTCCCATTGGGAAAGGATCCCCTTTTGCCACATCGGAAGGTAAAGCCCACATCAGGAAAGGATTCGCATTTCCATGTTTCGGGTTACCATCGGCAGCCGGGCTACAACTGACAGCCATAATGATTTCTTTATTGAATTTATTGGCATTCTTGAACAGGTCAACGTATGGGGTACTTCCAGTTCTAAACAAATCATATTTACCTGTATTGAGTTCATTATACATATCCATCGCTCTCTGATAATAGCCTTCCATGTGTTCTCCCTCGTTCAGACAGTGTTTCATCAGGCAGAAACGGGCATAGTCACGCGTATAGCGTCCCAAATCCGGAGCCACCTCGGGAGCATTCTTTGCGGCAAACTCCAAGTCATCCGTAATCCATTGAGTCATTTCGTCCAAAGAAGGACGCACGGTATTCGATAACGCTTCCGGATCAATTACTTTTTCAGGGTCCAGGATGACCGGTACAGGACCGTAAACATGTAACAGAAAATACATCATCAATCCACGGCACAGACGCGCTTCTCCAAGCAGATTATTCTTTTTTTCTTCTGTAAGAGCAGTCAGAGGAGCTTTCTCCAAAGTTCCAATGATTTCAGTCATACGGGTTATTTGAGCTGTTTTCGGGAAATGGTTGAGGTTACTGCCATCATCTACATTTCCACGCCAGTAATAAAAGCAATTACTGTAGTCTCCTTTAGTAAAGCGTTCCCAGTCTGCACCTACTGTGGTAGCAGATGCACATATATCAGAAGTGGAATCAAACATACGTACCGTTCCTCCCGACTGTATATGAATACCGTGCTGCAAACCGCCTGAACCCATATCATACGTCCAAACCGTAGTGTATGGCAAGTAGCAAATCATCATATAGGAAACATACTCCTGCTCTGTAGAAGGATATTCTCCCTGCAACAAAGCTCCATAAATATAAGGATCAAAATTATTCTCACAACTACCGAATAATAGTTGCAAAGAAACAAGCATCGGTAAAAAAATCTTCTTTTTCATACGACATAATTTGTTAGATTTCATAGCTTGAAGTTTAGAAGGTTAATTTTGCACCTATTGAATAAACTCTCATTTGAGGATATTGCCCTCCGGTCAAATTAGAAGAGGAAGTGTTGATTTCAGGGTCATATCCTTTGTATTTGGTAAAGGTCAAAGGATTCTGAAAATCGACAAACACACGTATTCCTCTAATATATCCTTTAAATACAGATAACTCTTTGGGACCCAGATTATATCCCAGTGTGATGTTTCTTACACGTATATAAGAGGCATTTTCTCTTGTATAATCAAAGCCCAGATTTTCGGGTAAAGCCACTGATTTACTGATTGCGATACCCGGGAAGCGTCCGTTCGTGTTTGTCTGGGTATTCCAAATGTTATAAGAATAGATACCAACATTGTGCGCATCCACTCCTCTGGAGAGACCTCCGACATCTATACTATTGCCATATGCATCATTCCATTTCTTTACTCCCAATTGACCATACATGAATATATCCAAATCAAAGTTCTTCCATGTAAATGTATTCCCGAAACCAAAATATAATTTAGGTAACGTATTATCCATATAAGAGTCATTCACATCAATGATTCCATCACCATTTTTATCTTCAACAATAGGATATCCCGGCATACAAGCAGCAGGACCTAACGAACGTTGCGATTCGGGCATATTACTCTTATCCACATTGATGATACCGGTCGTTTTATAATAATAGAATGCATTCATCGGTTCATTTTTCCTTTTCTGATATTTTTGATAATCATAGTTGGGCATACGTTCTATCCATACCGCGTTATAATGGGACATTGTAATTTGAGAGGTCCATTTGAAATCATGTGTTTGAAGATTCAGCGAATTCAAACTCACATCTACTCCGGTACGTTTATAATGTCCTCCATTGATAGGACGTGTTCCGTGCATTCCCAATAATTCAGTCGGTGCTGTCCCCAACAAATGGGTTACGTCATTACGGAATACATCTACACTACCCCAGATTCTATCTCTAAGAACGGAAAAATCCAATCCGATATTTTTCATAACCGTCTTTTGCCAGGTTACATCTTCATAGTTGGCACCGGACAATATGTAAGGAATATAGGTAACTGAATTATTATTGAACTGAACATCTTCACGGGTAGTTGTTACAATACCATATAGTGTTGTACCTAAATTGTCACTACCAGTTTCACCATAACTGGCTCTTAGTTTCAACATATTAATCCAGGAGATATTCTTTATAAATGATTCTTCGTTCATTTTCCATGCTAGAGAAACAGATGGGAAGAGAGCATATTTCTTACTGGGAAAGAATTTATCCGTACCGTCACGGCGCAATGAAGCAGATACTACATAGCGACCCAATAAGTCGAAATTTCCTCTGACAAACTGTGACCTCTTTTCATTTTTATATTTATAAGAAGTCGGATAGAAAGGACCGTCTGCCATGCCTACACTGCTTCCCTGTATATGATCATTCGCATTTTCGTATGATATATCCGAACCATCGCCACTATCGAGATAACGTCCCATACCGGCCATCAGATTCATATCCAACAGCTCTCCAAACTTATGTTGAAATGTCAATGTACCTTCGAGAGTGCTTTGTTGCCTTTTTCCATATCCTAAGTTTCCTCTGGATTTACGTTGCAATGCGTAGTAAACATCAGAAGGTATGTATGAATCACGAGAGGTATTTTCCTTGTTCAATCCATACAACACTTTTGCCGAAAGCATATTCTTTATGATATCAACATCCAATGAGAAATTCATGTAATAACCACTTTGCTCGGACTTATCATTAATATCATGCATGGAAACAGGGTTAGGCGTCCGGCTAAATACATTATATTTCCCTTCGGCATCGTATATAGGAAGATAGGAAGGATAGAAAATTGCTCCGAAAAGTGCTCCGGCTCCCTGATCTCCTAAGTTCCCAACATCCCCGCCAACAGTAGAGTTCGTGTAATTATTCTGATTCAAATTGACGATTGTTGTCAGTTTCAAAAAGTTAGTCAGTTGGGAGGTGATATTTGTACGCAAAGAGTAGCGCTCCATATCCGAATTATGAACGGTAGCATCTTCTTTATAGTAGTTAACACCCAGATAATATTTAAACTTTTCAGAACCACCGCTAATCGTCAGATTATGATTGGTCACCGCACCTGTTTTCAGCACTTTGTCCAACCAGTCCGTAGTCGGAGCATTGGCTATTTGTGTCGGTGTAAAGATAGGTGTCCACTTATCATCATAAGCGGTATTTCCATAAGGATACTGACCTTTGTCATATAAATAATTCTCCTTACTAAAAACATTGACCATGTTCATCAATTCGGGACCACTCAATACCTCCAGATAAGGATAATGTTTCTGTATGGAATAACTTCCTTCATACACTATGGTCGGTTTTCCTTCTTTTCCCTTTTTGGTAGTCACCAAAATAACACCATCGGCAGCTCCGATACCATAAATGGCGGCAGAAGCATCTTTCAGGATTTCAATAGATTCAATATCGTTGGGATTTAATCCTGCCAATCCTGCACGGTTGACGGAGGAAGGAAGTGATGTGCTCCCCGTACCGACTTCAAAAGAGCCGCTAGGCATAACCACTCCATCTACCACATAAATCGGTGTACCACCTCCACGAATGGAGATATTGATGCCTCCCCCCGGCTGGGGACTGGATACGGTTGCCTGCAAACCGGCAGCACGCCCCAACAACATTCCGGAAATATTACTGGTAGCTGCTTTCGATATTTTTTCTGTTTTTACTGTAGCAATAGAAGTAGTCAGATTCTTGCGGGAAGTCGTACCATAGCCCACCACTACCACCTCATCTAAAATTTGCTGATTTTCAGCCAAGGTCACGGATAAAGAGGTCCGGTCTCCCACTTTTACTTCCTGTGTCTGATAACCAATATAGGAAATCTCTAATACGGCTCCCGGTGATACTTCCAACGAGAACTTCGCATTCAAATCAGATGCGGTTCCGTTAGCCGTTCCTTTTTCCTTGATGGTAGCACCGATGATCGGTTCACCATTGGCATCATTCACCACACCTGTGATTTTACGTTTTTTAGTGTCTTTAGAGGTATTCTGCCGTTGCCCTTTTTGGACAACAATGTTTTTACCTTTTACCTCATAAACAACATCTTGCCCGTACAATATCTGATCGATAGCCTCATTCAACTGCTTTGCCTTTACACTCACAATTTTCTTTGTATCCAGATCTCCCACTTTATATACGAAAGAATATCCGCTTTTATTCTTCAATTGCGTCATTGCTTCTTTCACTGAAACATTATTCATTTTCAATGAAACGGCCTGGGCTAGCATTGCTATGTTAAGGCAAAAGAGAGCCACGACCATTAATATGGCCTTCTTCCTGTAATTCATAAAATAAACAAATTATTTAATTAAAACTTGAATAACTCGTTTTAAAAGAGATGTATTTTGCTAACTTTGCATTATCTCTTTTGAAAACATGCTCACGTTTGAAAGTTGTTGAAGAAGAGATTCAGGAGCCGGAAGATGTTCGAGATCTTCCGGTTTTATTTTTCTCTCCTTATTCATTCACTAAAGACTATTCAGTATTATTTTCTTCCTTCATATTCTTCAATTTCTAAGGTTAAACAATCATAGTATTATAAATCTCTGGTAACCGGTTAATAGATAGTTATATTGCGTTCTTCAATCTTATATTGTATTTTCTCCGTAGATGCCAACGCATCCAATACTTCCTGAATACTTTGCTCCCGACGGACAAAATTACCGTAGAACCGGAAGGTATTTAAAGAATCATTGGCGATGCGAATAGTTACATTGTAGCTACGTTCCAATTCTTTCACAATGTCCGGCAGAAGCTCTTCATCAAAAAACAGATAACCGTCCGTCCATTGCGAAGCATTAGAGGCTGTGACTGTTTCTACTGTCATCCGTCCATTCGTTTTATTCAATATTGCTCTCTCATCAGGCGCAAGAATTGCTTCTTTCTCTTTTTTCAGTAAATTATTCAGTTCTACTTTCCCTTCCAATAAAGATACTACGACTTCATGATCCTCCGGGTAATCGCGAAAATTAAATTTTGTTCCCAGTACTTGCAATTGTAAATCCTTAGTCTTTACAAAGAAAGGGAGTTTCTCATTCCGCCGGACTTCAAAATATCCCTCACCTTCCAGTTCGATCATACGATTATCGACTCCGAAACCTTGTGAGTAAGTCATTCGTGAACCGGCATTCAGCCAAACCAATGTACCATCCGGCAAATAAAGCTTTGTCCTCGATCCTAAAGGAGCTTCTACGGATATATCCGCGAATGTGTCTTTTACGTTCACTCCTCCCTGCCAATAAGAGAAGCAGCCGACTGCAAGTATGACTGCAATAATCGCTGCATAACGCCACAACATTGACAACCGGAATCCATGATGAGACGTTTTTTCTATTTCCTTCCGATTTCCGATACGTTTCTTAAATGTATCGAACGCTTTATCTTTATTGTATTTCGACGCAGCTTCACGACTGACAGCAGAAAACCAGACTTCCCGCTGCTGAATAAAGTAATTCTTATTTTCAGGTGATGCAGCTATCCATGCTTTCAGTTCGGCTAAAGCATTTTTGTCCAAACCTTCCGTCAGATAGGTTGCAATCAATTCATCAATATGTTTCTTTTCTTCTTCCATTTTTCTGCGTTCTATAAAGGAGACAGTAGTTTTTTAATTGAGGGTAGTCTGAAAATGACTTTTTTTCGTTTTTAACCCGAAAAAAAATAAAAGTAGAGTAATCAGATATTTACTTAGATTCATTTGTAAAGATGCTAATGCATTCTTTATATGATATTTAACCGTATTGACAGAGATGCCTAACTCTTGAGAAATTTCTTCGTATGATTTTCCTTCAAAACGACTTTTATCGAATACGCGACGACATTCGTTCGGCAATTTATCAATGGCTTTCATTACTGTCCCGTAAAAGTGGATAAATAGTTCTTTGAAATAATTGAAATATAGTCTATTAGATACTACTTTTTAGGCGCGACGATTTGAAATCATACCTTTGAGTTCAATTAAGGTGACCTCAAATGAACCAAGATAAATATGTTTTCGCTCAGTTAGTAGAATTCTTGAACAATGATAAGTTCAGAAGACTTGTAGACAAGTATGATGGCAATCGTTATGTGAAACATTTCACTTGCTGGAGTCAGTTACTTGCAA
>NZ_JH114331.1:50660-73801 GCF_000157095.2 Bacteroides sp. D1 | reverse complement strand
CCTTAAGATAAAAAGGTTCTGGGGTACTACCGAGAATGCGGTTCGAATACAGATTAGTGTTGCTATCATCACCTATTGTTTAGTAGCTATTGTACAATATGATATGCAACTGAATCGTTCAACTTATGAGGTCTTGCAGATTCTTAGCATCTCATTAACAGATAAAACGCCTTTACAAGAGCTGTTTAATAAGACTAATTTCAATGATGTCAAAGAACAATTTAATCCCCTTATTCCGGGATTATTTGATTAATTAATAACTCGTCCCGATTTTAACGGGACACTAGTGAATGGCTTTATATATTTCCTCTTCCAGTTCACGCTCCAGCAATGCACCTAACGGATGCGAATCGGAGATCGTCATTTTATCGTCTGTTATCTCATCAGGCATTAGAGATGAAAACGCGATCTCACGCTTTTCCCATTCAGAATTCAGATAGTTGATACAACGATTACGGACGGCTCTCACCAAATAGCTACGGATAGAAACGGAAATCGCTAACGTTTCACGAATCTCCCATAAATGAAAAATAGTATCCCCGACAATGGTTTCCGCGAGGAATTGATCTTTTACATAGCCACTCGCGACATGACACAGCAGAGCATAATGATGGTCATAGATGTATTGATAGGCGTCTTCGTTACCTATCTTCAACTGCTCTACTATTAAAGTTTCAGTGTGCTCCATGAATGTATTAGTCGAGTTAATGGCACAAATTTAGAGAAATTGCAGCAGACTACCTAATATCCATATTAATATCTTCAAGGACATCACAATCCAAAAGAATTATAAAAAACTTCTCTCGTTGATTTACGAGATATAGAATAAAAAGTTATTTTTGCACCGTTTTTTTAATTTTATCTTAAACTAGTATTATGTACAAGATTTTTCACGGCTTCCATCTAGTGGAAGCTTATCAGGACTTAAAGAAAGCCAAACGGTTGGCAAAAAATCAGACAGTGGCCAGATGTATAAAGCTAACCGTAGCTATTACCCTTTCCCTTATTTTATGGCTCCTCCCTATTGACACATTTGGTATAGAAGGGTTAACAGTTATAGAACAAAGACTTATTTCTATCTTTATTTTTGCCACACTGATGTGGGTATTCGAGGCTGTCCCTGCATGGACCACTTCTGTATTGATTGTCGTTTTATTGTTACTCACCGTTTCCGATAGCAGCTTATGGTTCCTTACTCAAGGAATCTCAACAGAAGAATTGGGACAGACTGTCAAATATAAATCCATTATGCATTGCTTTGCCGATCCAATCATTATGTTATTTATTGGTGGGTTCATACTTGCCATCGCAGCAACCAAAAGCGGATTGGACGTATTGTTGGCACGCGTCATGCTAAGACCTTTCGGAACCCAATCACGCTATGTACTATTAGGATTTATTCTTGTTACAGCTGTATTTTCAATGTTCCTTAGCAACACGGCTACAGCTGCCATGATGCTCACTTTCCTAACTCCTGTATTAAAAGTACTTCCGGCAGACGGTAAAGGAAAAATTGGTCTGGCTATGGCTATTCCTGTAGCTGCTAATGTGGGTGGCATGGGAACTCCTATCGGCACACCGCCCAACGCAATTGCCTTAAAATACCTGAATGATCCGGAGGGACTGAACCTGAATATCGGTTTCGGAGAATGGATGAGTTTTATGTTACCCTATACTATTATTGTATTGTTTATCGCTTGGTTCATACTTTTACGATTGTTTCCCTTTAAACAAAAAAATATTGAATTACAAATTGAAGGTGAAGCCAAAAAAGACTGGCGTTCCATTGTGGTTTATATCACTTTTGCTATCACAGTCATACTTTGGATGTTTGACAAGGTAACGGGAGTAAACTCTAATGTAGTAGCTATGATTCCGGTAGCCGTTTTCTGTATAACGGGAGTCATCACCAAACGCGATCTGGAAGAAATCAGTTGGAGCGTACTCTGGATGGTAGCCGGCGGCTTCGCCCTGGGCGTTGCTTTACAAGAAACCGGACTGGCGAAACATATGATTGAAGCTATCCCATTCAACACATGGCCTCCTGTATTAATGATTGTCGGCTCCGGACTTATTTGTTATGCTATGGCTAATTTCATCTCACATACAGCTACGGCAGCATTGCTCGTCCCCATCCTAGCCATTGCAGGAAGCAGCATGCGTGAGAACCTATCTTCCTTAGGTGGAGTAGAGACTTTATTGATCGGAGTGGCAATCGGTTCATCATTAGCAATGATATTGCCTATCAGTACTCCTCCCAACGCATTGGCACATGCCACAGGCATGATTCAGCAAAAGGATATGGAAAAAGTCGGAATAATCATGGGAATCATCGGACTGATATTGGGATATACCATGTTGATTATACTTGGCTCCAACAAATTATTATAAAAAATACTCTTTCCATACAAATAAGCCCTGTGAGAAGCAATCATTCTTATAGGGCTTTTTGCTAATCAGTTTTACTTGAAAACCTGGAAAGAATCTCTTTTGATATTGCTATCCGTTGTTTCAGATAGTGGCATACTTCTTCCCACCGATAATATGGGAAAAAGGATGTGACCACCGGAATGGTTGCTTCTTGCTCATTCAAAAGTATTTTGACCCAGACTTGACAGTCCTTATCACGATAAAACACCCATTGCACATTAGCTGCCATCGGAGCAATCTCATAATCTTGCCAATAAATGGATACGGAATCAGGTGATACTATCTGTATATCCGTTTTTCCTATACCCATCAACGCAACAAAAGGAATAATAGTCTCTGCATGCGCAAAACGAAGATTCACCCGATTGTCCGATTGCCCGTTAATTGCCTGTTCTGTCGTTTGAATAAACTCTGAAAGTAACGGCCATGCAATTGCAACCGGCAACATATTTCCAACTGGCGCTGCACTTTTAGTCAGATATTGCCGCAAGTTTTGTGTTTGCCAATAACCATACCATTCTTTATCATTGAGAATACCTTTCATATTAAAAGATAAGCCTGTATCAGGAAGTATAGCTGCTATTGAGAACAAAGCCATGACAAACTCCCGTTTTTCCTGTTCTGTTTCTTGTCCTGAGGTGAGAAAAATCCTTTTCATGACAGGTGTAAAAACTATCTTATCTTGCACAAATGATTCATACAAAGAAATCCAGTCACCTTTCTCTTTATAATAAACATAAGGCTTGTTCAAATCAAAAAAACGAAGAAGTGGGTTATATTGCTTTCCTGCACTTTTCTTTATTACCAATGAGGAATCCTGTTTTTCCATACCAGAAAGAAAAGCATCCATACTACTAATACAACGAGGAATATAGGAAGCTATCGCTTCAATTCGCGCCGAATCTACAAATATTTCAGGATAACGCAATAGCATACGCTCTGCTATTCCCTTTTGTTCCTGCTCTCCTACTGCCGACAATTCTCCCCATCGTCCTTCGAAAGCTTCGGACAGCCGTAATACCGTAGCAAGCAGTTCCTGACCTTTTACAGTCAATCTGTTTTCCTGCTCCGCCAATATAAGCACATTTCTAACCTTCTCTAATGCTTTTCCCGAAGTCGGGAACCGTGCTCCGTGCCTTCCTAAATGATTGATATAAAAAGGAACCATACCATCATGGTTCAAAACAGGCAGATTCTTTATCAAAGGATACGGCATAGCCGTTCCTGCATATTTCTGAATTGCACTTTGCCCGAATAAAAAAGTTATAGGGAAAAGCAGACCAGCTAAAAATATCAATATTGCTCTCATCCGGCAGAATATATATTTGTTTGCCAAACATAACAACCGGGCATAGAACAATGTTTATATACGCTGCCTACTATTTCTCATTTTTTAAATTGCTTGCCGGACAAGGTTCTGTATTTTCCGAATCTCCATATTTGCTCGGACTTACACCATAATACTTTTTAAATACCTCACGGAAATATTTCGCATCCGAGAACCCGACCCTATCGGTAATTTCCGCTATTGTATATTCGCCCTGCTTTAGCAATTGTGCAGCATGTTGCAAACGTATCATCCGGATATAATCAGCCGGAGCATAACCTGTCAAGACCTTTAATTTATTAAAGAAACTCGTACGGCTCATGTGATGGCGACTGCTAAGCATTTCTACATTAAAATCCGGATCACTCATGTTCTTCTCTATACATTCCTTGACCGAAGCAATAAATTTCCAGTCCAGAGTATTAGTACAATTAACCGCAAATTTCTGTTCTTCCTCTTCGATACTATTATAAACCTGACGGAGCAAAGCACGATTCGCCAGCAAATTCTTAATCGTTGCCTTGAGTATTCCTACACTGAAAGGCTTGGTGATATAAGCATCCGCTCCGATTTCCAGCCCTTCTAGCATATTCTTCTCGTCTCCCAATGCTGTCAGCAAAACGACCGGAATATGAGACATCTCAAGATCCCCTTTTATCGCTGAACAAAGTTCATCTCCGCTCATTTCAGGCATCATTATATCGGATATAACAAGATCCGGATTAAATTCCCTGATTATGATAAGTGCATCCTTTCCATTCGGACAAGCCTGAATATTATAACTCGTCTTCAGCATATCCACCAGATAATTGCGCAAATCATCATTATCCTCCACTATCAGGATCCGTTGTAAGGAACTGTTTATCTGGGATATTTCCATAGCCGGCAAATCAGAAATACTACCCGGTATGATAGTCTCCGGACGTTCATCCGGCAGCTTGGGAGAAATAAATTTAGCTTTATGAAGATGGCTATTTCCTTTCGGGAAAGTAACTCGTACACAAGTGCCTTGTTGTTCATTGCTCTGAATCTGAATCTTGCCTTTATGTAATTTGACTAGTTTGTATACCAACATCAGCCCTATTCCGCTACCTGTCACTTTTAGATTGACAACATTGCTACCTCTAAAACAGTTCCTGAACAATTTCTTCTGTTCGCACGAAGGAATACCAATTCCCGTATCTTTCACCTCAATGCTCCACGTGTTTCCTTCCTCACAAGCGGAAATGCAGACACTACCTTCTTCAGGTGTATACTTCAATGCATTCGACAAGATATTTTTCAGAATAGATCCCATCTTGTCACTATCAAACCACACATTCAGATAGTCAAAATTGCTTTCATAAACAAACCTGACATGTTTCATTTCAGCATATTTGCGAAAAGCAGCACAAACATCATTCATAAAAGTATTCAGCTCATACTCGGAAACATAAAGAGTGGATGAATAGACATCTATCCGTTCGAAATTTATCAAGTTCGTTGTCAGCTGAAGCAATGTATTTACATTCTTAAGAGCCATATTCATATGGGGTAACGCCTGTTCGGTCACCATACGATTTTCTATGACTTCCTCCAGCGGAGCTTTTATCAACGTAAGCGGCGTACGTATGTCATGAGCCGTATTAATGAAGAACCGTGTCTTCTCATCCGACACTTTCTTCTGCTTTTGCAACATGATGATACGAAAGATGATAATCATAACCAATACCAACAGAATTGCATATCCCACCATAGCCCACAAACTGGCCCATACTGGAGGGGTTATAACGATCTGAATGTTCCTAGTCTCATAGGTCTTATACTTCTCTTCATTGGATATGGCGCGAATTTGCAACGTATAACTGCCAGGAGGCAGATTTCTGACAAGAATCCGGTTATCCTGACTCGGACGGCTCCACTCTTTATGATAACCGTCAATCTTCCATGAATAAAGAATGTTGGAAGGATAATCATAATTAATGGAAGCTACATCAAGGGAAAAAGTATTTTGTCCGTAGGCTAGTTCCAGCCGGTCAGTTTCGTCAATGTCCTTTTTCAAAGGAGATCCGTCATCACCCGGGTAAACGGGATGATAAGCTATCATAAAATCGCGCAGCAACAAACGTGAATAATGCGGTTCCGGTATCTGTATGTCTGTCGGAAATTTAACAGCACCATCATTACCACCGAAAACAAGCATGCTTTTATTGCAGGTCGTGGCAGAACCTGCATTAAAACTGACACTCATCAATCCTTGTTCACGTGTCCAGTTACGAAAAGAATGTTTCTGGGGAGAATAGATTGTAATACCGGTCTCCGTACCCATCAGAAGACTCTCGTCCTGACGCGGAAGAATTGTATAAATATTGTCGGAAATCAACGCACAGTTATCAGTACGATATTGATGGATAAACTTTTTCTTATTAATGTCATAAACAAGGAGTCCGGCTCCACGGGTACCGATATACAAGATACCGTCTTCTCTCTGGTATAATGCACATATATAGGGAGATTCAACAGGCAGATCAATATACCGGTAAATTCCGGATTCTTTATCAAGCAGGTAGAGTCCCATTCGCGTACCAATCCACATCAGCCGGTCATCCTTCTCCTGAATGGTAGTAATAGAACTTACTCCCGGATATAAACGCATATTTTTAGTCTCAAGATTGATACGCTTCAGATGATAATATCCACCGGACCAGATATCACCTCCCGAATCTTTTTTAATGTCATAAATATATTGATCGGGACGTACTCCTGCAATGGCAGCAGGAGAAAGATAAGTTACCTTAAACCCTTTCTTCTTCTCTATCTTGTAAATACCCGATGTATAACCACCAGCCCACATTACACCGGGAGAGACTTCACACAGCGCTAAAAAAATGTGATTCTCATCATTCGGTACCGGATCAAAGGAACTAAAGAAGGAACGCCATTCTTTTGTATCAGTCTGATAGAAACTGATACCGTTACTGGTTACAAACCAAAGGTCACCGTCACTATCCTCCACCACATCATGAACCTGATCGTTCACCAGTGACCGGGTATTACCAAGAGAATGTCTTATCAGGTCATAACTTCCATAACGGTTGTTACGGATTGTAATGCCGGTGGGATAATTTGCGAGCCAGATGCGATCTTCTTCATCCACATAGACATCATTAATATTATTTCCATTCATCCCGTTATAACTGCTATAATCAGCTGTTATATAGGGTTCACTCATGTATGTATTCACATCCAGCTTATATACACCTTTTCCCCCAGTAGCCACTAGAAGTTCATGAGCGTTTAAAGCAGCAATCTGGTTAACCTCTACATGATTGGGGAATTGACAAGAGATGATTTTTCCTGTTCCCCCCATGTCATATATAAGTATTCCCTCTTTATAGTTTCCCACAAATAACTGTTTTGAAACAGCATGGTAATAAAGTTCATGTACCGGAGCGATGCTTTCCACCGCTTCATCAGGAACCAGCCTTAACTTCCCCTCTTCTATTCCGGCACGAAATAAACCACTTCCCGTACCTATAAAAAAATGATTACCATCTGTCTGTTCAATGGTAGTTATTTCGCCGTTGACCGGCACCGACATATTTAACACTGTCCCGGTATGGGTATCATACCAGGTAATGCTATCTTTACAGCACAACCATATACGGTCATTCTTGTCCAAATAACCATAATTCAGAAATGCTTGCGACTTATTTCTGATCAGCTCCGGATGTACATAAGCCAGTTCAAACTTGTCATGCTGCGAATCATACCTAAAAATACGACCTTTCTGACCAATTACCCATAATACATTTCTGTTGTCCATATAAAGCCAATTCAAGGCAATCCGTGAATCCAACGTCATGTTATCGTCTGAAAAGTTGTAATGCTTGATATGTTTGCCATCATAACGGTCTATCCCTTCTTGAGTCAGAAACCACATATACCCCCGTCGGTCTTTTTGGATATGGTATATTTTCTGATTATTCAACCCGTCTTCCAGTCCTATGTACTTATAAATCTGTCCCTTGCTTACAGTACAATTAATGAGAAGAAACACAAACAAAAAGAATCCTCTCATTTTTACAAAATTACTCATGTCTTTCACTAATATTCAAAAAATACTCTGCAAAAATATGAAAAAATTAATTAAAACGCAAGTCGAAAATGTATTCATATTTCAACCATCAATTAATATTAATAGTCATATTTCCAGTTTTAAATTTGTTGAATATTGTAAAGAAGAGCTAGAATTTCAGCAGCCCCTTAATATGTAAAATTTCATAAATGCATAAATAAAAAGCTATTCTAACATTATTAAAATAGCTTTTTATTTATATATCATCTATTAAACAATACGGTAGTTACACTCTCTTTTCCTAGATAGAAAGCCTTTGCTTTTATCAGTGGAGCATTGCATACTACCGGAGTTTGCCATTCTATGGAACTTTCCGTAGGCTCACTTCCATCGGTTGTGTACCGGATTACCGCATTGGGAATGGCAGTATTAGCCAGTAGTAATCCATCCCTTGTCATAATACCGGGAGGAGACACCCGGAAATTTATTCCTCGCTTTGCCAAACGTGGCAACTCATAATCTATAATACCGGCATTGTATTTCCGTTTGGCATCCATATATACTTTGCCGTCCGGAGATAATGCCCACGATGGTTGAACATTCCAAGCACGTTCTGCCAATCCGAAGACTTTTGGGAAAAGATAATATTCTACCTGTTCAAAACTACGGATTGTTTCCGACCATATTTGTCCGGATAGACCTTTGATATTCTGATAACCTTCCTTTGTCAAGGGTTGTTTTCCGTTTGAAGCAGCTTTCACATCAACAGGTTCACCTTTCAAATTCCGTCGTAAAGACTTATAAATATCAAAAGGCAACATATCAAACGTCACATATTCATCCACATAACCGCCCCAACGCAATCCCGGTTCCTCCACATGATAGCAATAGGCCATATCCAAATAGAAGTTACCCACATTACAGAGTATAATCGGGTAGCCCGCATTAGCTAGCTTATACGGTACTTCATCCCCACCCTGCTCCGGAATAGTGTTCCAACAATAATTTAAGACCTTACTGTTTTTGAAATGTTCGTTAACGGTATTATCAGGATTCATAACAATGTCCTGCCATCCGACTGCCTGTATGTTACGTTTGTCCAGCATTTCCAATATTTGTTCCAGAAAATAATCCTTCAGATCCCGTATCTTAGTCAGTCCGTTCTCTTGCATAAAAGTGCGGCAGATAGAAGAACCTTCCCAAATACCTTCCGGCACTTCATCTCCACCCACATGGAAAGCAGTCAGTTCTACTCCTGCATCCTGATACATCCGTACGATTTCGTCAATCACTTTTTCAAGAAAATGATAAGTGGAAGGCATGGCAACATTAATCACATTGTCTGTAAAATTTTGTGCAGACAGATATTGGGAAGTATCTGCAAAGTCAGTCAAAAGATATTCTTCCGCTTTCGATTGGTCTGTATCTATATATTTCTGATAACGGGCATTCATGGCTTTAATCGCTGCCCGGGAATGTCCGGGAATGTCTATTTCGGGAATAACTCTGATATGCCTTTCTTTCGCATATTTCAGAATATCCATGAAGTCACTGCGAGAATAATATCCATTGGCCAATGAAGTAGTATCTGTCTCATTCCATCCCCAGGCATACGCAGGATAAAGACATGTCTGTTCATCTATGGTATGTCCTCTGCGAGAAGCTATTTCTGTCAATTCCTCCAATCCGGGTATTTCCACACGCCAGGCCTCATCGTCACTCAAATGCAAATGCAGTACATTCATCTTATAGAATGATAATATATCGATCAGTTTCAGCAGATCCGCTTTCTTTGTAAAGTTGCGGGCTACATCCAACATAATTCCCCGATGCCCCATGTCCGGATAATCGGTAATATGAAGATTAGGTAGCGGAGAAGAAGTTAGTTCCATGTTATCTAATAAGGCAAGCAATGTTTGACAAGCATTAAATATGCCATGTGTATCACTAGCTTTCAAAGTCAACCGGTTATTCTTTATCACGATTTCGTAATATTCATCGGGATATTGACAGGTAATAGGAACCTCCATTTTCTTCAATTCAATGATTGTTTCTTCATCCTTATCGGAAACGCTACATCTTAATAATGAAGTCAATTGACTTTTCAATAAAAGAGCTTCCTCTTTAAACGCATCATCAAACTTCAGACAGACTTTTTGAGAGAAAGAAGAAACCCCGCCCGTCTTTTCCACTTTTTTAGGAGCAGGAAAAAGAGAAAGCATATCACAATCTACCGGTTTGCTGAAATCATCATTCTGCTTATAGAAATAATTCCCATCTGCATAGGGAAAGCTATCCCTCGAGCTAACCCATTGGGTATCGGGCTTAAAAAGCTCGATCTCAATGGGGACATTTTGCGGTTGTAACGGTTTTCCTTTTTCATCGGTAGTTATCACATAGGCCCCTTCAGGAACCGAGGACACATTAATCACATTTCCTTCACTCAATATGGTAAAAGTGATTGTTTCACCCGGTGGCAATGCCTGGTAGTGTTCAGTGGGGTACATTTTATAGTAAGTCGAACCCAAACATTCAATTTCCAGCGGTGCATTAATAGGTTGCTGATAATAAATAGGTGTCTGATTAAAATAGATCACCCAATTATTAGTCAAGGATTTATTCCCATTATTCGTCAGGCAGAATGTATTCTTAAAATATCTGGCTTCCACACTATCTTTTTCCAGTTTCCATGTTAAGGATAGCTGTGAGGAAGGGGGCTGTTTACCAGCCCCGCAACCAAACAGGCATATCCCCAACATCATTATCCATATATTCCTCATAGTTATCATAAGGGAATTATTTAGTTAATGAACGAATACATTCCACTTCTTCTGTCGAATAAGGGGTTCCATCACTACGGAATATATCATGGAACCACAATGGAGGTTCAACAACATCAGGCAATGGAGTGTCCCATGCAAAGATCGTATTTGTTTTTCCGGCTACAAGTCCCCAGTTGATTGCACCGATATTTTCTCTCTTCAGCATTGGCATAATATCCTGGAAAGTACTATTTTGAGTACGTGCCATATATTCTGTACAAATCATCGGGCGACCGTATTGCTTCAATGTATCAATGAGTTGCTGATGCGAATTCACGCCTTCATACGTGTGGTATGTTATCACATCCGAATTTTCCAATTGGAACTTATTCAGATTAGTCAGGCTCATATCCCAAACTCCGGCCGACAGAGGTTGTGACGGATTCACCGTTCGTCCCCACGTAAATATCTTCTGCAATAACGGCAAACTTCTTTCACCGTATCTATATCCTCCCGAACCTCCGGGTTCATTATATAAGTCCCATAATACGATTCTCTTATCATCCTTAAAGGTAGTCAGGATATCTTTCACATAGCTTTCCAATATCGGAAGTATCACTGCCGTATCGCCTTTATAATACAGATCACCCGGGTCACGTGCCCATCCCGAATTGTGTACTCCCGGCTGTGGTTCCGGCTGTTTGCCAGCCTGATATACAGGATTCCAACAATCATCCAGGAAGACGAAGATGGTAGAGATATGATGCTTGTCGGCAATAGTAAGGTATTCATTGATACGTTTCTTAAAGCCTTCCTTATCTGTTTCCCAAACCAGGTGATGCAAATATACGCGCATACAGTTCATGCCTATTTCTTCCGCCCACCCCAGTTCACGATCAATAGTCACCGGATCAAAAGTATCTGCCTGCCACATCTCCATTTGGTTGATTGCCGTGCTTGGAATAAAATCGCATCCACGAAGCCATCCCCATTGTTTATACCACTCATTAGCCTGCTCTTTCGTCCAGACCTCACGAACAGAGACAGTTTTCTGGTTGCAGGCAATCAACATAACACCAATAAAAAAGGAAAGTAATATCTTTTTCATATAATCGTTTTACTTTATCAAATTAAAAATCTTTTTATTTTCTCCACGTAAATATTACCATATCACCCGGTTCGACTGCTATCGTAGAGCCGTCCGGAGTAGTCGTTGAACCATTTTTCAACACTCTGTTAACAGAACTATCCACATCGATAGACAGGTTCATCACATTACGAAAATCTCTATTTACTACCACAAGATATTGATTACCACCTTTCTCCAGGACAGAGACAACAGCACCTGTATCACTCGTAGTCAATGATTTTATAGGAGTCGGCAGACTTCCCAAAGCCTTCGTGCCTTCAGGTATTTCACTTCCGGTGTGAGATACTGAAATAACCTGTGCTCCCAAGAATATACCCGCAAGTCGCTGTACTTCCTGATTAACAGTCTTGACCAAATCATACACTTCAGTCGGTTCGTCATGTTGAAGTCCGCGATAGGTAAAATACTGGATTGCCTGCGCACCATAAGCTAAATCACTGAAGACTTGTAATCTCAACTCGGGCAATGTCGGTATCTTATAAAAATGAGTTTCATCAAGCTTATGGGAAAGTGCAAGTGCAAATGCCCAGAACGGCTTATTATTCTCTTTAGCAGCAGCCGATATTTCTTCCAGATTCCGATACCAGTCCGGACGGACAATGCTGGGAGCACCATTTATAGATACAATAGGATAATTGTCAAACGAAATAAACGGAACAGGGACTTGTTCTATAAACGACTTTACATTTTCAGAATAAAGTTCTTTCCCCCATGCCCAATTGGGGTACAAGTTGATATAACAAGGATGATGACTGTCGATGGTTTTAATCTTCTTCACCAATTCGCCCAAGCCCGGCAAATCATTCACTTCCGGTTCATCCTTCAAATGATAGGCATACAAAGCCGGATGATTCATCATCGCTTTTACAACCTCTTCGGCAGTAGCGACAGACAAGAGATCCTTACAAGAAGTTATCATTTTCACTCCGGTCTTCTGTGCGGCGTCAAGCACCTTCAATGTTGTTTCCAAATCATCGTACCATCCCAGATAAATATTAATGCCGGATGCTTTCATCACCGGGAATTTCTCCAGCGACTTGTCTGCTTCCACTCCGGTCCATGCTATAATCGGGAATTCTCCATCAGTTGTAGGGATATAAGAATTACCCTGAATGATCTCAATTTCTTGTGTCTTTACTCCATTAGGTACTACGCGGAATACAGCCGTACGTCCGGTTCCTGTATTTGCATTTGCAGTAATTGTCACAGTTCCGTTTCCACTTCCTTTGGCCGGTGAGACGGTAACCCAAGACTGATCCGTCTCGTTTACAAATTTCCATTCCGTATTAGATTTTATCGAATAGACCTCCGTAAAACCGTCATTACCGATCTGTAACTTCTCCAAATTCCCGGAAATAGAAAAAGAGGCTTTCTCCGGATCCATCGAACAAGACATTAATAACATTGGCAACATCGAGAAAAAGAACGTAACCAGAAATTTCTTACTATATGTTTTCATTGATATATACATAATTCTATTGAATATTAAATTAAAGACTATTAATCATGCTCCCCTCTTAATTGTAAGGAGTCAATCGTATCACTTCACTGGCTTTATCAATATGTATCGTATAAAGTCCGGCTTTAAAATCAGGACCGGGAATCAAATCACCGGGAGCGTTTCTCGTTATTAGGTTAGCAGGCTCAACCGTATATAGATTCTTCGTGTCCTCCTCTTGCGCCCAACCATATCCCCGATAGAACTTAAATCCCATAGTTTGGTCAATGTAAACGACTGCATCAAAGGCACTTGCACCGACCTTTTTAAAGAAGAACCATTGGTGAGGATATGCGAAGTCCCAAGCAAGCGTAGCCACATAAGGTTCGCGTGGAAATCCGACTCCAGTACCGAGAATATACATCACCTCCGGATAAAAAACATCCCGCGGACGTTCCATATACATAAAACCATTTGATGTATTATATTTCAAGTTATAAAGTACCGACGGACCATCGAATTTTGCTTTGCTCCCTGAAACATCTTTAAAGAATTCCGGCCGGAGCATATTGGTGACATCACTACCAAAACCTATAAAATTAATCTTGGCACTTTCTACCAACTGAACATCCAACTGGACATATCCTCCTCCCACATCAAAGAAGCGGGACTTATCAATATCAATGCTGTATGTCAAAGTCTTATCAGCCAGAAAACTCAACATATCAAAAGTGATATTCTCCAATGTATAACTCCCTACCTTAGGAGTCGGAATCGAAGTAGCTGCATCATCAGTCACAATCGCGATCTTATCGACTGAATATCCCCATACCAAACCGGAATAATCAGGTTTATTATTTATTATCTTTTCGGCAACTTTAAAATGGTCGCCAATCCCTGCCAAATCCGCCGCACTCGTCCGGAAACTATAATCCGTTTCATTCTGACTCTCCTTGTCCATTTCATACACATTTCCCAAATCATCAACAAGGTATAATTGGGAAGGTGTTTCCGGACGGGTCACCGCCACACTTGCGGCCTCATCCAAAGTCAGAGTCGATTCATTGCCACCTAAATCGTTTACAGCTTTTATAGTCACCACAGGACGTCCATTCTGGAAACCGGCAACAAAAGGTAAAGTAGCTTCCTCTTCAATAACCGCAGAACGTCCGCTCAATCCTTTAGACAAATTCAAGATTTCGGCTCCATCCATTGTCACTAATAATTGGAATGAAACCAAATCATTATATTCATCACTGACTTGTGCGGTGAACTTCACTTTATCACCAGCCGCCACAACCGTTTCACCATTCACTCCCCGCAATACGGCATTTTCTATTTTAGGTTTTGAAGGTGTAGGCCACTCCGGCCATTCACTTGGCTTACTAACATCATCTTTTGCACACGAAAGGAGCAATAACGACGACATGAATAATACATATATCTTTTTCATTTTTCTTAAGATCTCTAGTTTAACAATAATGAATGATGACATTAATTGCGAGCTGCCGCAAGATCCGCTTTCCATCCCTCACGTTCAAATGTCTGTACCAACACTTTTCCATAAGATTCCGAAGCTTGTTGAACCGCATAATTAGGAATAGGCACATATTGATGTGTAGGAGCCACTCCTTTGATCTTCGCTGTACGCTGCGCATACTGATTAAAACGGATGAGATCTATTTTACGCATCCCTTCATACAACATTTCATGTCCTCTTTCCGTAAGTAAAGCATCCAGGAAAGCTTCAACATTCGCTGTTGCCGATGACGGAAGATCACCCAGTCCGGCACGCTTACGCACCTCATTGACCGCGGCTATAGCGTCAGCGGACGGAGCTGCATTGTTTTTACGTACTTCGGCTTCCGCATACATAAGCAATACATCTGCCCAACGGGCTAACGGTATATCAGTCCCCTGAAAAGCCGTAGCTGTTTCCACCGGGAATTTATTAATGATAAACCCGTCCCATGTAGTAGTATTCCGGTCAATCCAGGTTCCTGCAGTCGTATAATATTTGGTCAGGATCACTTCACGACGTTTGTCCGAAGGATCATACGTATCCCAAAATTTCGGAGACACATTGAAAGTTTGCCCCCATCCCTGCCCTTGCAGATAGAAAGGAGTAGGATTTCCCTGATCGTCCACTCGAGCTGCATTATCGGGAGTAGCGAGCATCATCAGCGGGTTAAAGTTGCCGGACTTATTCGTACCGTCCGCCGTTTCATCACAACTGACAGCCATAATCACTTCCGAATTAAAGTTATTGGCATTTTTAAATTGCTCGATATAAGGATTGTCCCCTTTCTTGAAAAGACTATACCGTCCCTTCAACTCGTTATACATATCAATCGCTTTCTGATAATAACCGGACATATAATAGCCTTCATTCAAGCAATGCCGCATGATGCATACACGTGCATAGTCTTTATTGTAACGTCCCTGTTCCGGCTGTGTATCTGCAATATACTGATAAGCATACTCAAAATCAGCCATAATCCACTCCGTCATTTGCTGCAATGTCGGACGTACCAGATTTTCCAGTTTTGAAGGATTAATCAGGTCGTTCGGATCGACAATCAAAGGAACAGGACCATATACATGCAATAAATAATACATCATCAATCCACGACAAAGACGGGCTTCAGCAATAAATTCTCTTTTACGCTCTTCGGAGACCACTTCGGTAGAAGCCTTCTCCAGTGTGCCGATCACATTGGTGAAGTAGGAAATCTCACTTACTTTCGGAAAGTGGTTCGGGTTTTCATCGCTTAATGTACCGCTTGCGTAATAAACACACTGACTGAAATCGGCTTTAGAAAGGAAATAATATCCGCCTCCCCAACCATTATTCCACACAGCCACCTCATCTGTCGGATAATCAAAGAACTTCAGTACACCTCCGGCAGGGATATACCAACCGTGCTGATTGCCACTTGTTCCGGCACCGATCCAATAGGTCCATGTTGTCGTAAAAGGCATATAGCAGGTCATCATAAATGATTCGTATTCGGCTTCAGTCACCGGATAATTAGAAACATTCAACGTGCCATACATCTTCGGATCAAAATTATCCTCACAACTGCACATGATAAATGCAATCATGACAAACACCTTAAATAATTTATTCTTGTTCATATTTTCAATCTTTTCTTTCGTTACAGGTTTTCTTAGAAACATATTTTTGCTCCGAAGGAGTATGTTCTCGTCATCGGATACTCCGCTTTGGAGCCGTCGCCACCCGTCTTTATTTCAGGATCGACACCTACAAACTTGGTAAAAGTAAACGGATTCTGACAGTCGACAAAAACTCTGATAGAACTCACATAATCACCTACTCTTCCCAGCTTCTTTCCTGAAAGGTTATATCCTAAAGTGATATTCCTGACACGTACGAACGAAGCATTCTGATAATCTTCCTCAAAACCTACGTTACCAGGCAAAGCGACAGCCTTTGTTGAAGCAATACCACGCCGATTTCCATTCTGATTGGTTTGAGAATTCCAGATAGTATATACATATTTGTTCGAATTCTTGGGACTCGTGTAATACACATCTCCGACAAGTGCCCAACGATATGCATAGTTATAGCGTGTACGTCCGAATTGTCCATACATAAATACATCCAGATCAAAATCTTTGTATACAAATGTATTTCCAAAGCCTATGTGAATTTTTGGAAGTGTATTCCGCATCTTCACATCATCAATCGTTATTTTGTTATCCCCATTTGCATCCTTAATAATCGGATAACCGGGCTGTTGCGCATCTGCCGGCAAAGATTTCTGCGATTCGGGCATATTGCTTTTATCTATGTTGATAACGCCTTCCGTTTCATAGTAATAATAAGCATTCACCGGTTCGTTCTTGCGGATTCGATATTCTTCATAATAATAGTTGGGCATCCGTTCTTTCCAAACGGCATTATGATGTGATAAGGTCAATTGTGAGGTCCACTTAAACACACGGGGGATTTCAAAGTTTAGTGAGTTGATAGTCGCATCCCATCCGTAACGTACATAATGTCCATAATTCATCGGGACGGAAGATGTCATACTAAGCGGAGAGGCAGAGTCATATCCCAGCAAGTTGGTTACATCATTGCGGAACATATCAAAACTTCCCCAGATTCTATCTTTCAGGACTGAAAAGTCTATACCTATATTTTTCATGGTAGTCTTTTCCCAGGTAACATTCGGGTAATCAGGACCGCTAAGCAGATAGGGCACATAAGTCACTGAATTGTTAGAGAACTTGATATATTGGGCTGCCAGACTGAAAGTGCCATAAAGCGAACTACCCAGATTATCATTACCTGTCTGTCCATAACTACCACGAATCTTCAACTGGTCAATCCATGATATATGCTTCATAAACGGCTCGTTAGATAATTTCCAGGCCAATGACACTGAAGGGAAATAGGCATATTTCTTTCCCGGGAAAAACTTATCCGTTCCATCGCGACGAATAGTAGCGGCAACCACATATCTGTCGAGCACATCCACACTTGCCCTGGCAAATTGAGAACGACGTTCATCGGCTGCCCTGAAAGAAGTCGGGTAGAAAGCGCCTTCCGCAGCTTCCACCTTATCAGCTGCAATGTGATCGTTAATCTGTTCGTAGTCAAGTTCAAGACCATTTGAATCGTTCGTATATCTTCCCATACCGACTACGGCATCGACACGTAACAAATCTCCAAACTGCTTTTTGAAAGTCAACGTGCCTTCCATAGTTTGGTTTCTACGTTCAACATATCCCAAATGCCCTCTTGATTTATACATGTCCATAAAATATATATCAGAAGGAATATACAGATTACGATTAGCATTCTCCTTATTAATGCCATACATCAAACGGAAGGACAACATATCCTTGATTATATCTACATCGGCAGCAAAGTTTAGATAATAACCGCTTGTTTTAGTCCGGTCACTAACTTTTATCATTTCGGCCGGGTTAGGGTAATTTGAATATAAGGTAGGTTTTCCGTCCTCACCTCTGATCGGTAAATAAGAAGGATAAGTCAATGCTGATTGTATGGCATCGTACCCATTTCCACCACCTCCGCCACCGGAAGTTGAATTTGTATATTCATTTTCATTTACATTGACAATTGCTGTCAACTTAAGAAATGGAAGCAATTGTGAAGATATGTTTGTCCGAAGAGCATAACGTTCCATAGCAGAGTTTTCTACTGTACCTTCCTGTTTGTAATAATTTCCGGACAGATAATATTTCAGCAGTTTAGAACCACCCGTAATTGTGATATTATGATTATTGATGCTGCCATCCTTTAATACACAATCCAGCCAGTCTGTTGTTTGAGCGGCAGCTATCTGTTGAGGTGAGAATTGAGGTACCCATTTATTATCAAAAGGTTTATCACCATAAGGATACATACCGTTCGTAAATAAATAGTTTTCTTTATTGAAAATGTTGGCAACATTCATATATTCTTCCCCACTCAAAGGTTCCAGATACGGATAGTTTTTCACGATAGAATAATTTCCTTCATAAGTGATTTGGGGACGAGTTTCAGTACCTTTCTTTGTAGTGATTAAAACGACACCATTGGCTGCACCAATTCCATAAATGGAGGCAGATGCATCCTTTAACACTTCGATAGATTCAATATCGGCAGGATTAAGTCCGGCCAATCCCGAACGATTGATAGAGTTGGGCATAACCTGGTTTCCGTTTCCAACCTCTAAAGAAGTGGAAGGCATCATTACGCCATCCACTATAAAGATAGGAGTACCTGCCCCACGAATTGAAAGGTCAACTGCTCCACCCGGTTGCGGGCTTGTCAACGTAGCTTCCAGTCCGGCAGCCCGCCCAAGCAACATCTGTGACATATTACTTGTTGCGGCTCGCGATATTTTTTCCGTTTTTACCGTTGCAATGGAAGTTGTCAGATTCTTACGGGTGGTCGTCCCATACCCCACCACAACAACTTCATCCAACTGTTTTGAATCTTCTTTCATCGTCACATTCAACGTCATCGGTCGGGTAATTTTCTGCGTATATGTAGTGTAACCTATTGAAGTAAATTTCAGTGTCGAGCCTTCCGGAACTTGCAACTGGTAATTGCCATCTATACCGGTAATGGTTCCTTGAGTAGCCCCTTCTATCATCACAGTCACTCCCGGAAGAACCTCTCCGGATTCGTCCACTACCTTTCCGGTCACTTTGACCGGCTGTTTGTTATCCTGTGGTTGAGATGAAACTTTGTTTAATACAATCTGACGTTTTTCAATCGTATAAGATACTCCTTCGCCTTTAAAAAGTTTATCCAGTACCAGAGTCATCCGTTCATTTTTCACAGTAATGCTTACTATACGACTTACATCAACAATGTCTTTGTTGTATAAGAAACGATATTCTGTCTGATTTTCGATACTAGTCAGGACCTCCTCTACAGTCACATTTTTCAGTCGCAATGTAATTTTGGCGGATTGTGCCAGGATAGGTATACAGATAGCTTGCAAAGCTATACAAAACAACCATATAGCACAGATTCTCCCCATTTTTACATTCGCAGGTACATTAATTCTCTTTTTCATTTTTCTAATTGAAATAAGTTTCATACCTTTACATGTTTGGTTATTGGTTCTACAAATAAGTTGATTAACGAATAACTGAATCTTTGGAAAGGAAGGTGAGTCAGACCTTCCTTTTTTTATCAGTTGTCGGAAGCTGAATTCACTGATTATGTCTTTCTCATGGCTTATATTATTTAAAGGTTAATAAATGTGTTTTTCTCTCGTTTCTATCAATAAGACGTTTCTAAAAATAAAAGCCACATTGGATATCGCATTATTTTTTCATCTGCATTATTTTTTCTTCAAACTATCGTTTATCCCAAATAATCTTTCTATTTTTACCCCCGACAATAGAACCTTTACTACAATACTATGCCGAATATCCAACAACAGACTTCCGACGACCGTTTTCTGGTAATAGCACTAAAACAGGATGATAAACAGGCTTTTACCCGACTATTCCATGCTTATTATAAAGATTTGGTATTGTTTGGCGGTACTTACATTCCGGAGAAATCTACCTGTGAAGATATTGTGCAAAATATCTTTCTCAAACTATGGAATGACCGGAAATCATTGGTAATTGAGAACTCACTAAAATCATATTTACTGAAAGCGGTCAGGAATTACTGTCTGGACGAATTACGCCATCGCAGGATTATAGATGAACACATTGCTTACGAACTTAAATCGGATTCTATAGATATAGATACGACAGAAAACTACATACTGTATTCTGATTTATGCCGGCAACTTAAAAATGCATTGGAACAATTACCTCCTCAAGAAAGAGAAGTGTTCGAGATGAGCCGATTAGAAAATATTAAATATCAGGAAATAGCCAATCGCCTGAATATCTCTGTCAGAACGGTAGAAGTACGTATCAGCAAAGCATTGAAGCAGCTCCGCATCTTATTAAAAGATTTTTATTTACTACTTTTTTTATTTCTTTTCCACTAATGAATGTGGGATTTTCTTTCTGAAACGTCTATTATATATAAGGTAAAATGCATTATGATAAATAAAGATTCAGACATAGAAATTATAATCTCCAGATATCTCTCGAAAGAGGCTACACCAGAAGAAATAAAGGTACTGGATGATTGGATATCGGCTACTCCCGAAAACTATAGGAGCTTTCTATCACAAAAGAATGTGTGGGAAGTCAGTCACCCGGCTTTTAATCCGGAAGAGATAGATGTGGACAATGCGCACAGAAAAGTAATGGAGCAAATTCTCCATCCAAACCAGCCGGTTTCCGTTCGTCCTAAGTTGTCCTTCCTGCACTATTGGCAGCAAGTGGCAGCTATCTTGCTTCTTCCTTTACTGATATTATCTGCTTATCTTTATTTTAAACCCGCTTCTCAAATTGCAGAGACTTATCAGGAGTTATTCACTCCTTATGGCACTTGGTCGGTAGTTAATCTGCCTGACGGTTCTAAGGTTTGGCTAAATGCCGGAAGTTCTTTAAAGTATCCGACTCAATTCAATGATAAGCAAAGAGTTGTTTCGATGCAGGGTGAAGCCTATTTTGAAGTAGAATCCGATAAAAAGCATCCCTTCATCGTAAAAACCAAACAACTGACTGTAGAAGCTACCGGCACAGCATTCAATGTGAACGCATACGCTCCGGATCATGTAGCAGCAGTGACGTTAGTAAAAGGAAAGGTCGCAGTCACTCTTGACCAGAAAAAGACGATTTCCCTTTCACCGGGAGAGAAAATTGACTATAATCTGGCCACTTCTTTATATAACGTCAATAAAACCAATACTTATAAATGGTGCTCATGGAAAGATGGAATACTCATTTTTAGAGATGACCCGCTGGAATATGTATTCAAGCGTTTGGGACAGACTTATAACGTGGAATTTATTCTGAAAGACGCTGAATTAGGAAAGTATTCCTATAAAGCGACTTTTGAAGGTGAATCTTTAAATGAGATTTTGCGCTTGCTTGAAATGAGTGCACCTATTCGCTGTAAAGAGGTTAGTAACCGCAACACCAATAATGAGAAGTTTGAAAAGCAGCGTATAGAGGTGAGTAGGATTGTACGGAAATAAGTTTGTATTAGTACAAACTTAATCGTATGGCTTCAAATTAATTTCATTTGGTAGTATTAAGTTGTACGACACCCGGGTCTCATGCACACCGACACCCGGGTGTTGAACATGCTGACACCCGGGTGTCAAGCATCATGAGACCCGGGTGTCGTACAATTTATTCTTGCAGTATCTTTTTTTCTTCTCTACTATGGGATATTCAGTAAATGTTCCTCTTTCTAAAAAATCAAGAGAAAAGCTTTGCTTTACGTGAGCTTTTCTCTTGATTTTTTCGTTCAACTCTCCCAGTCTTCTATCTTTTTTGTAGAATATTGTTTACATATTCTTATTTTTTCCTTCCCACCCATGCATTATGTACATGTCTTTTTTAGGGGAAGTTAAAACCTCTCCTGTTTTTCCTGTTATTTTAGTTAGATTATGCTGCCTTTCTTTTTTTCTTTTCGACCTTTTCTATCATACATACCGCATTGGCTGTATGTATCCCAAAGAAAATCCAAAGTACTTCCGTTTTCCTGTTTCTAGCTTTTATCCTGGCCAGTGAGTAATGTTGTTTCTGCGTTCCAAAACTTCCTTCCAGGCGGGTAGCTCTTTCACGGCTGAGTTCCGACCGTAAGATTTTCCGAAGCGGCTCATCTTTGGCAGCTCTGCCCTTACGCTTAAAGGAAGTACTTATATGATATTTTGTACAAAATTTCCGGTTGGCATTATTGGCATAGATTGAATCCGCCGCAAGCGCCTTAACCCTAACCCCGGTCAGTTGTTGTTGCAGATGAATACAGTCTTTCAAACGTACTCCTTCGTTAAAAGCCTTAAAGGAGATATGTTCTATAAAGGAGATTCCGTCTATCTGTATATTGTTGACTTTGGCTCCGAATTCAACGGATTTGGTTTCCTTGCCTCTGATAATGGGGCGAAGGTAATGCCGGTCGATACTCACGATACGGTTGGACACTTTTTTGCCTGCAAATAAATTCTTCCCTTGCTCAAGGACTGTCTGTATGACCGAGAAACGTCTTTGGTAATCAGAGGATAGTGTAAGCCTGTTCCTGTAGGATGAATGAAGCAGCTCCAGCTGGTCAAGTAACTTTTCCAATAACTGAAGTAACCTTCGTGTAATCATACGAGTCTGTGATTTCTTGCGTTTACGCAGTTTGCTATAAGCAAGATAGGCACGGCGTACATCAAGATACTTGTTACGGGGACGTTGTATGTGCAAGGTCTGGCAATGTTTGCACAGATGACGATGAAGCCATACAATACCTTCCCATAAGAGTTTGGTATCAGTAGGGAAACGCAGATGACTTTCATAACAGGTGGCATCGGTCATACAGACATGAAGGTTCTCAAGATAAGGTGTCCAATGCTCGGCAAGAA
>NZ_JH114331.1:42675-50560 GCF_000157095.2 Bacteroides sp. D1 | reverse complement strand
CTGTGATTTCTTGCGTTTACGCAGTTTGCTATAAGCAAGATAGGCACGGCGTACATCAAGATACTTGTTACGGGGACGTTGTATGTGCAAGGTCTGGCAATGTTTGCACAGATGACGATGAAGCCATACAATACCTTCCCATAAGAGTTTGGTATCAGTAGGGAAACGCAGATGACTTTCATAACAGGTGGCATCGGTCATACAGACATGAAGGTTCTCAAGATAAGGTGTCCAATGCTCGGCAAGAATGAGCTGGAGGGACTCAACGTCAAGGCGATCCGCTAGTTCCTGACGAATTGCACTAACGATTTTAGGATTGGTTAGTGGATGAAGCGGATCAATCTGAACACCACAAAATAACTGGTAATGAATATTACCGTTTAAATGCTCAATCAGTTGTGCATCGGAAAAGTTGGTATAGGACTTCAAGACCATCAAGGCTATTTTACCTTCGGGAGAAAAATAACTTTTACGCCCAAAAGGAGAGGACTTCAAATGCATTTGTCGGGCCAGTTCCGAGAAAGGGAACAGAGAATGGAGGCGACCTAATTCACTCGTTGCAAAACTTTGACGATATTTTTTAAGCATATCGAACTCGGTAAAACCTAAACAAGGTTCGATTTCTGAGATTTTTTGTATCTTTACCATGTGTTTTTATTTTTAATTACCCCCGTTTTGGCCGTCAAACCGTTTTTTGGGGGGAATGCTTAAAGATACAAAAAAGGCAACTAACTCGCAATGAATTAGTTGCCTTAAATTTTATTATTTTAGGAATATCCCTAAGTATTAAGTATTAACCGACAAGTATCAATCAACAAGTATTAAGTATTAATCGACAAGTATCAAATAGCAGGTATTATCCAGCAGCTTCGGTAATACTTGATACTTATTACTTATTACTTAATACTTATTTCTAAATTACTCATTTTATCAGTAGTGTGGAAGGGGAAATCAGGATACTCGTAAAGACTGAAGCGAGGTTCGGTTTCTCCTTTCGTATAATTCCAGATAGAAGCATAATCTTCCGGATCTTCTCCCATCTTGGCTAATTGGCGCAGATAAGCGGCCAGTGATTTATTTTCTACGATGTAAATCTGTCCCATCTGGTCGATAATCGGGCTATGATGACGAGTGCCGTCATGTTCGAAGCGTAGAATCCGTTTTCCTTCTTCCGTTAATCCTACCAATTGGAAGGTCATACTCTTACCGATAGCCGGTAAATTCAATACACTGCGATCCGTAGCAAGGAAAGGCAAATGATGTTTTCTCATGAAACGTCTTAATTGCTTGGCAACATCTTCTTTCGTCTCCTCTTCCGTTCCGACTTTCGTCTCTAATATTTTGTATAATTCCTCCGCCTGTTCCGGTGTCATCCGACCATAAATCTTTTCCTCCTGTTGTTCCTGCATCGAACGGCTGTTGGGAGCAAATACTGCATAATTCTCATTGAATCCCTTCACCGAGAAAGTATAATAACATACCACCCCCAATGAATTGAGCACCTGGCGAAGCCGTGTCGTATGCCCCCGACGCGAAGCAGCCACTGTATATACCAACTGATTCGTGATAATCCATCCGGCAGAAAGAATCTTCCGAATCGCCTCTTTAGCTTCAGGCGTGACCTCCAGCGGTGTTTGAAAATGAGTCTGGATAATAAACTGTTTCACCCCGATAGCCGAAGCCTTTTCTTTGAATTCCCGCAAAATATCCACCAATCCGTCATTGATACGCATCGGCAAATAAGCTAACAACCGTGACCCCAGCCGTACCCGTTGTAATTCCGCATATTTCTCTCCTTCCGGGCGTTCGAGATTTGCCTTCTGCTTGCGTACCGCCATCCGATACACCGCATCCAAAATATTCTGAAGCGTCTTATTCTGACTCATCAGCGCATCGCCCCCTGTAATCAGAATATCCCGCAACTGTGTATCCTCTTCAAAATAAGTCATCAACCGGCGCAACTTACGATCCCATGACTCCTTCGGGCGTAAAGACTCAAACTCGAAATTCAATCGTTCGCTTTGGAAATCATACATCCGCTGGCAAGAAGCACAAAGTCCCCCGCAAGCCCTTCCCATCGTGTCAGGAATGAGAATAGCCACCTCCGGATACCGGCGATGAATATTATGTCCGTCCGGCAGAAGCCATCCCGCAGCATTAGGTTTACCAACCTCCACAATATCCTCCTTTTCCCACGCACGAATATTTCCATACGTCTCCACCAATCGTGGCGAATACAGAATATAACTCCGGATAGCCTCATCATTATACCCATATCCTGTAATATTGAGTAGCGATAAATAATAAGGAGTCGCAAAAAACGGCATTCCCTTCTTCCGTGCCCGATAAAGCAAATACATCGTCTCCGAAGAAAGAGAATTCCCCAAGAACCGATTCAGTTCTCCCGGACTCTTCACAGCCATCGCCAAATGAAAGCGGAAATCATTCCACCACTCACTCACCAACCTGTATTTCTCCTCATAACTCATTCCCTCCTCAAAGTGGAAACGAACCGAAGGCTTCGACTTCCTGTTCTCAATCTTCTGAATCAGCAAGTGCAACATCCGCTCCTTATTTTCATCCCGTATCTCTCGTACCTCTTCATCCAGTCCAGTTTCCCACCGGTCATTCCGACTTTTGATACGCTGCGGTGACGGCAAAGGCATAACTTCTCCCTTCAACCGTTTAAACATCTGAAAAATTTCAATAAACAAATCCGTCGGCATCTCCATATTCTCCAACGTTCCCGTCAGAAACTCATAAAGCAGCCGAATAGTCTGTACTGACATATCCTGTCCCGTAGACAGTTCATGAACATTTTGCCCATCATAATCAAGTAAGAGTCGAATTTGCTCCCTCGCCTCCTCCGCAGCTTCGTTTTCTATCCTGCAAGTCTCCAACAACCGCAGTATTCCAGCCTTGAAATCCTCAACAGTAGAGCTCTTATCCGCTATCTCCACTATCTCCGGAATCTCCTGACCATAGATTTGTTTCAACTGTGAAAAAGTAAGTGTAAGCATTTTCTTTTGTTTCATAAGCAATCTATCAATTTTTAAATTATATAATAAGCATTTTAAGTTTGAACGACCTCCCTTCTCCCCGAACTATATGTCTCAAATCCCGAACAGCATCTCATCCCCTAAGTATTCTCCATCCATAACCTACCAACATAATCATCAAAGCGCAACATAATACACAATCACACCGCATAGCACTCTACACTGCATAGCATTCCACGCCGCATGGCCTCCCGGCCTCGTCTGCACGGCGTCAAGCGGAGGTTTCATTCCCGGCGTTAAGAAGGGCAGACTGTTTGAGCGAAGCGAGTTTCTGCCCTTTAGCCGGGGATGAGACCGGAGTAGCCGGGCAGACGCAGCCTTGATTTTTTCTTTTTGGTACTTTTTCTTTTGTATCAAGACAAAAGAAAAAAGTACATAAAGATAACAAAAAAAGCGGAAGTACAAAACCCCCGCTTTCTCTATCATATTAATCTTTACGCTTTTCTAACATTTAACGCGACTTATTTTTTCGTTTCCGTGTCGTCATCCTTCCGTTTCGGTTCCTTCTTGGCAAGTAGAACGATATTATACACATAATCCGTCATCCACTGCTCCGAGTATCCCAGACGCTCTTTGTATTGGCGGATAGCCGCAGCCGTCTTATGCACATCATCCGCTTTCCATACCATTTTGGTGCAAACATCATGTACCGTCTTCTGCGTCATGCCATACAGAGCCTTTTTAAAGATCGACGGCATGCGGAACTTCCACTGCATCAGATTTCCCATCAACATCATCAGATCATTAGAAAATCCCTGATACATGAATAAATAAGATTGAATATCATTTTGAGTGCGGCAGTTACGTTTCACGGAAGCGTCGATTTCCTTGAAGAAATTCTCATTCAGCCCATAATCCTGCATCAGCATTTTGCGTGACGCAGACTTTTCGGCCAATCCCAGTTTACCGTTTTGAGTAGGCACTTTAAACAAACGTTTGAAGTTAGCTACGTCCGGCAAGAATCGGATATTGGTGATACCTAGGTTTGTGGCGATCACTGACTGGAAATACACCCGGGTCAGTGAAATGAAATCTTCTACATTGCCGACTTTCGTTTCATCGGATTTTTTCTTGAATAAACCAAATAAGCCCATTGTTATATTTACAATTTTACAATTTACAATTTACTATTTGAGTGCGTGGAAGGTATATAATATAACTACCATCTGTCAATTTCCGTGCAAAGGTACAAAAACAGTTGGTTTTCACCAACATTCCAAGTCCTTTTCGATGTCCGGCATAGACTCTTTCTTAAAAACAGGACTTTGGATGCCGGCTTTCTTTTGCGCTCGGTAATCATTTAACAGGCGGATCGCATATTTTCCAAGGAAGAGGATAGCGATCAGATTGCAGATAGCCATTAATGCCATAGTGACATCTGCCAAGCTCCATACCATATCCAATGTGGCAAGTGAACCGAAGAGCACCATGCCGCCCACTAATATCCTGTAACCATGAAGCACCCACTTCCGGTGAGTGATAAAGCGAATATTGGCCTCCCCGTAATAATAATTTCCCAGAATACTGCTGAAAGCGAAAAAGAAAAGAGCCACAGCAACGAAGACGCTGCCCGAAGAACCGATCTCGTTCGTCAATGCCTGTTGAGTCAACTGCACCCCATTGGTCGATCCATCCAGCGGAGCACCACTAAACAGAATGATAAAAGCCGTACAAGTACAAATCAATAATGTATCCGTAAATACTGCCAAAGTCTGTATCAATCCTTGTTTCGCGGGATGACTGACATGAGCCGTGGCAGCCGCATTCGGAGCCGATCCCATACCGGCCTCATTGCTGAAGAGTCCTCTCTTGATACCTTGCATCAATGCCATGCCGACTCCTCCTGCCAGTGCCTGTTCCCAACCGAAAGCATGACTGACAATCAGAGCGATGACGCCCGGTAAATGAGTGATATTGAGTATAACGATCACCAACGCCAGCCCCACATATCCCAATGCCATAACCGGCACGATAATGCTGCTGACACGGGCAATGCGTTGAATACCTCCGAAGATGATAACCAACGTCAGCAATGTCAGTACCCCTCCCAATAGAATATGATTGACCCCGAAAGCATGCTCCGCAGCAGCACAGATGGTATTGCTCTGTACAGAATTGAAAGCAAAACCGAAAGTGATGCTTATTAATATGGCAAAAAGCATTCCCATCCACGGTTGTTTCAATCCCTTCTTCATATAATAGGCAGGACCTCCGATGAATGAATCCTTTCCGCGTATTTTGTATAATTGCCCTAAGGTAGACTCGATGAAAGCACTCGAAGCCCCTAACAGTGCGATGACCCACATCCAGAAAATAGCTCCGGGACCGCCGATAGCGATGGCGGTAGCCACTCCCGCAAGGTTTCCCGTACCCACACGGCTGGCGATAGAGATAGCGAATGCCTGAAAAGAAGATACATGTTTCTCTCCCTGCTTCCCTTTGCCCGCAGATTCGCTTAACAGTACGATCATTTCGCGAATCATGCGGAATTGTACGAAGCGTGTCTGTATGCTGAACCAGATAGCACATCCCAATAACATGATAATCAGAATATAGGTCCAGAGTATGTCGTTAATCTCGTTGATAAAGGTCATAGTTAAGTATTAAGTATTGTTTGTGGTTATTCGTTTTTTATTCGGAAGTAGAATTTATGATTTTCGAATACGGGTTCCACAATATCATAACGAACAAATTTGGCGAGCAGATGTTCAGCGGCACGTCGTGAAAGTCCGGTTTGGCGACAGTAGCGGTTGAGTGAAAGTAAAGTGCCATGCTCCAGTTGTTCGAGCAGGAGCTGTTCACGTTCGGTGTAACGGATCAGTTCGCCACGGGGGCTGTCGCTCTGTTGCCATACACGGAGATGTATAGGTGTTGCCAGAATATTTTCATCCTTGATGCGGAGATAGGCTAGAGGTTTTCCGGTTTCGTCTTTGGCGTAAACCGGTTTATGTGGAGTCTCTTCGATGGTCGCTACCAACACTTGTCGTCCCTCCACTATATATGTTTGCAATGTGTATTCCACTTCCGGCACGCAATAAAGTTGTGCGGCGGCTTCAATCATATATTTTTCTTCTTCGGAGCGTACTCCCGCGATTTTTCCATTGTCTTTTACGCCAATAAGTAATCTTCCTCCGTCCGTGTTGGCAAAAGCCGAGAGTGTTTTGGCAATTTTGCGTGCGTCGGAAATTTCGAATTTAAAGTCCTGTTGCTGGTGCTCCCCTTCAGCAATCAATGCATGTATATAATCGGTATCTGTAAGCAGTTTCATGGCTACAAAGGTAGGTAAAAATGGTGAAAAGCCCCTTTTTTAGATATTTTTCGAAGAATATTTCAAAAAAAATATTGATTTTATGCTTTTATTTCGGGAAACAGTGTATTTTTGCGGCACATTATTAACGAAAAAAATAAAAGGATTATGAAAGAATTGGTAGAAAAGGTAGCAGCTCTGTATGCTGACTTCTCAAAAGATGCTAACGCACAGATCGAAAACGGTAACAAAGCAGCAGGAACTCGCGCTCGTAAAGCTTCTTTGGAAATCGAAAAAGCAATGAAAGAATTCCGTAAAGCATCTTTGGAAGCTTCTAAGAAATAATTTAGAAGACTACTAAGATATCGAAAAGGGGCTGTCTAACAAGTTTAGACAGCCCCTTTTATTATAGTACATTAAAATATATACGAACTTTAAACTTCTTCGCACACCACCATTTTCATCCCTTGATAAACGACTATAATTTTGTGCAGCGTCGTTGTTCCGATTGCTTTTTGCACCGTTTCACTGGCGGCATAGCGGTTGGCTTGTGTGATAGCTTCTTGCCGGAGTTGCTCCACCTTTTCATCACTATCCTTTCCTTTGGCATACTTCAGTTCGATAATGTAGGAATGGAGCATATCTTTATAAATATCCAGTAAGGGAAACATGAAAATGTCGGCATATCCTTCCTGATTCTCCTGTTCGGAGATGGGGCGATAGAAACGGTTCTGTGCGGTCATTGCCAGTGTAAATCCATGTACGTATGCTTCGCCTTTTTGCTTGTCGCGCTGGGAAGAATATCGGTGCAGACATTCGGCGATATAGTCGAAGTAGGCTTTCCAGTCGCCGTCATAAGCCATTGCTGATGCCAGTTCTCCCTTTTCCCAGTTGTCAAAGCGGAGATTTGCTTCGTTGTAAGTATCTAGTAAGTAACTGTACAGTTGCTCACGTACTACTTGATTAGGAATGGTTAATAATGTCTTGCCTCGTTTGGTGCCGCTGATAGTCAACATTCCGAAATAGAATAATAGGCTGATAAAGTTATCCGGTTCTGCAATTGTTTCGGCAGGGAAGCCAGTTTTCAATTCACCGGTGATGTATCCTTGTTGCACCAATGTTTGGATGGTCGAGGCGTCATGAGCAAATTCTTTATCCTTGCGGATCAACATTCGTAGTTTGTTGTAATCCACGCGGATGTTTTCTTCTACCATATTACGTGGCATATAGCCTCCATTCCGGATGTAATTATCCACAAAGTAGAGTACCATATTGGAGTTGTACATTGTAGTACCGCCATAACTTTTCTCTGAGAAACAGTAGTTGTCATACCAAGGTTTCATAGCTTCTATCAGCTCGTCGGTAGAGTGGTGAAACTGGCAGGTAGTGGCATAATAATCCAGCATTGCGCGTACCTCTTCTTCGTTGAATCCGGTCATTTCATTAAATTCCGGAGAGAGCGAATAATTGGTGCCGATATTGAATCCGCTGGTGAGATCGTCCATCGTGACGGGGCTGACACCAGTCACGAAGCAACGTTTGATAGTGGAGTCCGTGCCTGCTTTCTACCGTACTCGAA
>NZ_JH114331.1:0-42575 GCF_000157095.2 Bacteroides sp. D1 | reverse complement strand
CTCTGATAAGATTTTATTTGTAAAGTGGTCGTATTCATCAATGAACAGATAAATCTGTTGATTGGTCTTGACACATTCTTTATATAGATAATCCAGTTGCTCTACGGCTCCCTTTTTCTTATTCATTTCTTCCTTTATCCCTTCGGGAAGATATTGCGCATAGACATCACAGAAAAAGTTGAATTCTGTGTTGCAATGTGCGTCCAATGATTGCCGGTAACTATTTAATTCGGCATTAACTACGGCAAAGTTTAGATAAATGATGAGATATGAATTTCGTTCGGGAGTGGGATGCTTTCCTATGTACAGGTCGCCATACCATTTCTCAAACTTGTCCGCCTCTAATATGTTATAATAATGTCGGAGCATGGAGATCGTTAAGCTCTTTCCGAACCTTCGCGGGCGAATGTAAAAGAAATACTTGTTCGCGTTCTCTATGAGAGGGATATAATGTGTCTTGTCCACGTAATAACAATCGTCTTCGCGGACATCGATAAAGTTCATCATTCCATACGGAATACGTTTGCGCTTTACTGGTTGGTTCATAGCTCTTTCATTTTCTCACAAAAGTAACAATAAAAAATGAATATTGATGGATGGCAGTTATATAAATGATAGAATATCTTTAGTAGTCTCAATGCCATTATTGCTTATAGTGGGAAAGCGGATTTGCTCTTCTTTAGTGTGGAAACCCGTAATATTGAAAAGTGGATAGCTGAAGAAAAATAGATAATACAAAAAAGCGGCTCGTTGCAATGAGTCGCCTTTTATTATAATACATGAAAATATATACGAACTTTAAACTTCTTCGCACACCACCATTTTCATCCCTTGATAAACAACTATAATTTTGTGCAGCGTCGTTGTTCCGATTGCTTTTTGCACCGTTTCACTAGCGGCATAGCGGTTGGCTTGTGTGATAGCCTCTTGCCGGAGTTGCTCTACCTTTTCGTCACTATCCTTTCCTTTGGCATACTTCAGTTCGATAATGTAGGAATGGAGCATATCTTTATAAATATCCAGTAAGGGAAACATGAAAATGTCGGCATATCCTTCCTGATTCTCCTGTTCGGAGATGGGGCGATAGAAACGGTTCTGTGCGGTCATAGCCAACGTAAATCCATGTACGTATGCTTCGCCTTTTTGCTTGTCGCGCTGGGAAGAATATCGGTGCAGACATTCGGCGATATAATCGAAGTAGGCTTTCCAGTCGCCACGATAAGCCATAGCGGATGCCAGTTTCCCTTTTTCCCAGTTGTCAAAGCGGAGGTCCGCTTCGTTGTAGGTATCTAATAAGTAACTGTACAATTGTTCACGCACTACTTGATTGGGAATAGTCAACTTCGTTTCTCCTTCTAAAGTACCGCTGATAGTCAACATTCCGAAATAGAATAATAAGCTGGTAAAGTTATCCGGTTCTGCAACTGTTTCGGCTGGAAAACCTGTTTTCAATTCGCCGGTGACATATCCCTGTTGCACCAACGTCTGAATGGTCGAGGCATCATGAGCAAATTCTTTGTCTTTGCGGATCAACATTCGTAGTTTGTTGTAATCCACGCGGATGTTTTCTTCTACCATATTACGTGGCATATAGCCTCCATTCCGGATGTAATTATCCACAAAGTAGAGTACCATATTGGAGTTGTACATTGTAGTACTGCCATAACTTTGTTCTGCAAAACAGTAGTTGTCATACCAAGGTTTCATAGCTTCTATCAGCTCGTCGGTAGAGTGGTGAAACTGGCAGGTAGTGGCATAATAATCCAGCATTGCGCGTACCTCTTCTTCGTTGAATCCGGTCATTTCATTAAATTCCGGAGAGAGCGAATAATTGGTGCCGATATTGAATCCGCTGGTGAGATCGTCCATCGTGACGGGGCTGACACCAGTCACGAAGCAACGTTTGATAGTGGAGTCCGTGCCTGCTTTCACCGTATCGAAGAAGCTGCGCAGATAACCGGTTCCGTGTGTCTCGCTCTTGTAATCTTCCAGACAGGCAGGTTCTGATAAGATTTTGTTTGTAAAGTGGTCGTATTCATCAATGAACAGATAAATCTGTTGATTGGTCTTCACACATTCTTTATATAGATAATCCAGTTGCTCTACGGCTCCCTTTTTCTTATTCATTTCTTCCTTTATCCCTTCGGGAAGATATTGCGCGTAGACATCGCAGAAAAAGTTGAATTCTGTGTTGCAATGTGCGTCCAATGATTGCCGGTAACTATTTAATTCGGCATTAACTACGGCAAAGTTTAGATAAATGATGAGATATGAATTTCGTTCGGGAGTGGGATGCTTTCCTATGTACAGGTCGCCATACCATTTCTCAAACTTGTCCGCTTCTAATATGTTATAATAATGTCGGAGCATGGAGATCGTTAAGCTCTTTCCGAACCTTCGCGGGCGAATGTAAAAGAAATACTTGTTCGCGTTTTCTATAAGCGGGATATAATGTGTCTTGTCCACGTAATAACAGTCGTCTTCGCGGACATCGATAAAGTTCATCATTCCGTACGGAATACGTTTGCGCTTTACTGGTTGGTTCATAACTCTTTCATTTTCTCACAAAAGTAACAATAAAAAATGAATATTGATGGATGGCAGTTATATAAATGATAGAATATCTTTGGAACTATCCGGGTGGTAATAGCGAGAATACTTGTATCTTTATTGTCGAATAAATTAATAAATTGAGAAATGTTGAAAGTAGTAACATTTATGAAGCAGGTAGCCATGGGGCTACAGGTGGAGGGAAACTTCGGTACTGCGCATGTTTATCGTAGCAGTCTGAATGCCATCATTGCTTATTGTGGGGAAGAAGATTTGCTTTTTAGTGAAGTAACTTCGGAGTGGCTGAAGGGATTCGAAGTTTACCTTCGTAGTCGTGGTTGTAGCTGGAACACCGTTTCCACTTATCTGCGTACGTTTCGTGCGGTTTACAATCGTGCCGTCGATCTTGGGAAAGCTCCTTATGTACCTCATCTGTTCCGTTCTGTTTATACCGGTACTCGTGCCGATCATAAACGTGCGTTGTGTGATGACGATATGAAGAAGGTGTTTGCCAAATTGTCTCGTACATCCGGTGTGCCATTTGCTGTATGTCAGGCGCAAGAGTTGTTCATTCTGATGTTTTCGCTTCGTGGTATGCCGTTTGTCGATCTCGCTTATTTGCGTAAGAGTGATTTGCGTGATAACGTAATAACGTATCGCAGACGTAAGACAGGACGACCATTGTCGGTGACGTTGACTCCCGAAGCGATGATCCTGGTGAAGAAGTATATGAATCGCGATCTCTCTTCTCCTTATTTATTTCCATTGTTGAAAAGCCGTGAAGAAACTAAAGAGGCGTATCGCGAATATCAGTTGGCATTGCGCAGTTTTAACCAGCAGTTGATGTTGTTAGGTGAATTATTGGGATTATCCGATAAATTGAGCTCGTACACCGCCCGCCATACCTGGGCTACGACAGCTTATTATTGTGAAATTCATCCGGGCATTATTTCCGAAGCGATGGGACATTCGTCTATCACTGTGACGGAGACTTATTTGAAACCTTTCCGGAGTAAGAAAATTGATGAAGCAAATAAACAAGTTCTTGACTTCGTGAAACGCTCTGTTGTGGACGTAAATACTTGAAAATTACTCTGTTACTTTGTAGGTAACGGGAATGAATATCGGTGCAAATATGAGCATATTTCTTAAAATAACCAAACGAAATCATACATTTTTTCTAATAAACTACTCAAAATAGGAATTAACCAAATAAAACACGCGGATTCTTTGTATTAGGGCTTTGTTAACTTCTAAATTTTTGCAAAAGATCTCCTTCCCTCTACTGCCTTTCAGAAGCAGGGGTAAAAAAGTTTCATTGCTTATCGTATCATTTTTCAGTATTGACTACTCCCGAAGAGCAGGCACAAAGGTTTCTCCGTTACCTACAAAGTAACGGGTGGCTATTATTGAAACTTAGTGTTTAATAATATATTATTAATGTAATTTTTAAGTAGTTATGAAGAAAAATTTTGTTAGGGTAATGCTTTTCGGGGCATTGGCGCTTACAGTAAGTACAACCGTTACAAGTTGTAAGGACTATGACGATGACATCAAAAATCTGCAAGAGCAGATTGATAAAGTAACGTCCACTAATCCGGTGAGCACAGAGGACATGAAAACGGCCATATCTAGTGCCATTCAAACTTTGCAGACGCAGTTGCAGACAGCTATTGATGGTAAAGCAGATGCTAAAGCAGTACAGGATTTGCTGAAAACAGTAGAAGCATTGCAGACTGCATTGGAAAACAAAGCAGACGCAAGTACTATTAAAACATTGGGCGACCAGATCACCGCTCTTTCAGAACAAGTGAACTCTATCGAGGGAACTTTGAACAAAACGAAGGAAGACCTGGAAGCTAAAGTTGCCGACCTGACAGAGAAGCTGGCTGGTGCTGCATCTAGCGAAGACCTGGAAAAATTAGCTGATGAACTGGCAGAAGCTAAGAATGAATTGAAGGCTGTGAAAGAAATGGCTGATAATAATGCGGCTGCTATCGTTAGTATACAAGCTAATATTTTAGAACTGCAGAAATTGGATGGCAGAATCAGTGCATTGGAAACATTTAATCAAAACGCTGCATCGAAGGATGATTTAGCTGATTACGTAGCCCATTCTGAACTTGCAGGATTGGTTGATGACGAAGTTCTGGAGTTGCTGAAAGATAATGGCTCTATTGCTAAATACGTAAACGATGCTATCGAATCACAGGTATTGGCGGAAGCCTCTGCTATCAACCTTGCTATCAAAGGTGTAGACGGTAGATTAGCAACGTTGAGCACTAACTTTGAAACATATAAACAAGAACAGGCAACTGCTTACCAAACTGTGACTGGTAATATCACTACGCTTACCACATTCAAAACGACTATCGAGACAGCTTTAACTGATGGTGGTTATGAAAATTTTGCGGCAGTATTGACTGAAATTACCACGATTAAAACCAGTTATGGTTATTGTGCTACTAAAGAAGTTTTCGATGGTAAAGTAGAAGCTTATCTTGCTGATTATAAAAAAACGGTAAATGATAAATTCGCTGCATTGGAAAAACGTCTCACGGCACTTGAAAACCAAATTCAGAGCATTGTTTATATTCCTGAATATGAAGATGGACAGGTGAAATTTATGTCTTATTTCTACGATAATAAATTGGTAGCTGAAACAGAACCGATCCGGATGAAATTCCGTATTTCTCCTGCAACGGCCGCTGCCAACTTCGCAGAGAATTATACTCCTTCGTTTGATGGACAGGAAATAAAGACTCGCGCAGCCGAAATTTATCACATCGAAAAGACTGAAGTAGACGAAGCTACAGGTATCGTCACTTTTACTGTTTCTACTTCAACGGACAAGAGTTTCGCTGTTAGTCTGAATCTTATCGCTAAAGATCAAAGCAAGAATCTTACTAACATTAGTTCTAACTATTTCCCGGTAATTTCGGACTATAGAGCAGTTACTGGTGTAGCAGTGAAATCACCAAACGAAGCAGCAAGTTCAATTCTTTATGATAAACCTCTGTCAGTTATAGACTATGCAACAGGAGCTGTTCTTCAGATCACAGGTACCGACAGAGCTGGTAAGAATATTGATAATGAGCCAATGGCAAGTAGTGTGAATACAGAGAAGTTTGTAGTAACCTACAGCGTAGGTGGAACTGATCCGGAGTCCTATACCATTGAAAATGGCGTGTTGAAGTTGACGACATATAATGATGCTTCTTTTAATGGTAAAAAAGTAACTCCCGAGGCTAAAGTGGAAATCATTGGTACTAATTTCAGTAAAGTTACTACTTTTACTGAAGTTACAGCTAAAGCAGCATCGGCAGATCCAGAGGTGCCTTCAACTATTGCAGCAATTGAGTTTGACGGAACAAAAGAACAGGTAGCTGATGTAACAGTTACTTATGGTACTATTGGTGGTAGCACTGATATTGGTATTCTACAGGCTGCTTATGAAAAATTGCCACAAGAAAACTTTACTTTCAAACCATCTGCTACAGGCGGAGTGACTTTGAGATTTAAAGCTAATACCACAAAGAATGAATTGGAAATCGTAGTTCCGAAAGGTACAGAAGCTGGTACTTATGTACCGGAAGTGAAAGTGAAAGTTTCTGATGTGCAGAACTTTACATTGAAACCGTCAATCGAAGTTAAAGTAACAGCCGCTACCTATACATTGGTATATGATGGCAATCTTACTAGTGGAACTATGGCGTTGAAGCCTAATCTTATTCCAATAGCTAAGCCGACATCTTTGAATTTCGCAATGAGTATTCCTACTCTCTTTACTAACTATGAGACCATTGTGGAAAAAGCAGAGGCAGTAGGTGCTACCGTTCAATTCTCTTTGACAGAGGAGATTACCGGAGTTTCAATTGTAAACAATGTATTGACTATTGATAAGACCTATTCTAATCCTGATCCTGCGAAAGATATAGTTGTTGCCGCTAAAGTAATAGCTAAAAACACTGCTGGTGAAGATGTAGAATTAGTTGTTGCTAAGGAAACTACCTTTACTCTTACTGATGTCAGTGGCACATGGGCAGCTCCTGGTAGTACTGAAATAAAAATTGGTAGTGACAATTTGAATAATAGCTTCCCACTTGCGAAAGATTTTAAATGGACAGCTTCTAATAGTAAGGTAATGTGGAAAGATGGTGCAGAAGTAACCGCTGGTACTGACTGGGGAGTAGCTCCATTAGGTATATTCGGATTTGTAGCTCCTACATTTGAATTAGCTGATGCTGACAATGCTAAATATGTAATTCTGAATAAGAATACAGGTGCTTTCTCTCTTTCCGAAGCAGGAAAGGTGTTAAGCGTAAGTAAGGATATTGTTGTTAACATTGTTGCTGAATCACGTTGGGGAACTATCACTGGTTATGATGCTGCTAAGACAGTTACAGTGAAAATCGACTTAAGTAAAGAAGCTGCGAGCATATAATAAACCCTTGTTCACCTACGCGTGAAAAACATTTTACCCCAGAACAAAGCGAAGGACACAGCTTGTGAAAGTCCATCCTTCCTCTTTGTTCTTATTTAGAAAAGGGATGCCTCCCACATTTCCCACAGGTATCCCTTTTTATTTTTACTCTCGGAGCGTCTTTTTGTTGTACTAGAATCAAAGTGCTAGTCCCCCATTTCCCTATAGGTAAAAGAGGCGTTCCCAAGATGCAGAAAACCCGGGCTTGCGAAAGTCCGGGTTTTCTTGATTAATAACCAATAACAATTAACCAATAACAACTAACAATAGAATATGTAAATGAAAAAAGAAACCTATTCTTTATCCCACTCCTTGCTCGCTTCGAAACAGGGACAAGCCTTGATCCACTCTTCCGGTTCAATCTCACCGTCTCCGTCAAGATCAGGACTAAGATCACGATGCCCGCAGACACGGCATCCCGGAAAATCCTTTAATAAAGTCAGGATAAGAACCCGTAGCGAGTGTTTCTGCCAACAAGTGCGCGTGTCTTTCGGCTGTCCCATGCAGTCCAGTCCGCCTTCGTAGCAGATACCGATACTTTCCCGGTTGAAACCACGGCTATGCGCACCGATCCGTTCTAACGGGCGGGTAGACTTAATATCCCCGTTCTTACGAATATAAAAATGATAACCCACACCATTGAAGCCGCGGCGACGATGGCAAACATCCAAATCATGTTCGGTGAAAGATTTATCCTCGCGGGTAGCGGAGCAATGAACGACAATCAGATTAATAGTTCTCATGCGTTAGGCAGGTATTAAAGAAGTGGATGATGATGCGGATTCGGAACCATTGTTGCGCTGAATACACTCTTTATTGACACACTGTAAAGTGACAGCTTCCGAAAGTTTGCCTTTTAATGAAAAAATCTCCGAGTGCATTTCCTTCACACGGTCGCTCAAATCGAAATAATCCTTTAGCACCTTTTCGAGCTGCTTCATAAGGAAGCCATACTGCTCTTTCACTAGTTCGCTGAACTCTTTGACGTCCTGCATCATTTGCTGACGTTTTTTGCGACCTCCGAAAAAAGGGAGGATGGCTGTAATGATATCAATGATTTTGTCTAACATCTTTCTTGAATTAAAGATTAAAAATTAAAGATTGAGAATTAAAAAATAAGAGAAACTAAAAATAGGAAAACTAAAAAACACGAGAATGAAAAAATGGAGAAATAAAGAAAATGAGAAAATGCGGGAAAGAGAAAAACAGAAAAACAGCAACCACATGGCAAGGAACCATACATGGATCAGTTCCTGAAACCATGTGATACTGTTTTTTCTAAGGATGAAGTTTCATTCTGCCAAAGAAGATAGAGCGGGCAGCCTATTTACGCTGCCGGGTCCGGTGCTTCTCCACCGCCCGGTTTATTGCCCCCCGAACCGCTGCCGGAATCATCGTCCGAACCACCGTTTCCGGAATCGCTTCCATCGCCCTTTCCGCCCAGGACGAAGTCCACGTTGTTTTCGCTTCGTGTACTCGTATGGCTCGAATTCATCAGCTTCAACGCTTTGTCGGCAACAAAGCGGACATTGACACGGCGGATGCTGCGCACCGTACAATCTTTCATACTCTCCGTACCGTCACTAGTCAGCGTGATGTGGAACGTACCCAATCCGTCAATTTTCACCTTATCGCCCTGGGTGAGCGACAGACGCAACTGTTCTACAAATGCCTCAATGGTGTGTTTCACATCTCCGGCAGTCAGTGACGATTTACTTTCGATGGCGGTAGCCATCGTATCAACGTCCATCACTCTTACATTGCCCGATTTCTGACGTATGTAATACAGTAACGGAGCATCCTCCTGATTTACATACTTTCTGCGCTGATAGCGTTCTACTAATACATCCATAAATTTGAAAAGTTAAGGTTTAAGTGAATAATTATATGTTTTCTTTTTGATACTACAAATATACAAAATCAGAGAGGAGAAGTCAAGTAAATATGGTTTTATTTTCTCTGATAATATAAAAAGTTTTGCACCGGATATGTATCAATACTATTTTGATAAATTGTCTTGATTATTTGTACAATAGATTGTTTTATTTAGCATGTTTTTCCAAATATTCCAATGGCGGAACATAGTCATATATTTTTGTCATCGACGGATTATGTCCGAAATATACATTCCCAGTCTCTCCATTACGCTGCTTGGCAACGATAACCACCCCCAGTCCTTCTGTCGGGTAACCGCTTTCCCGGTCGGTGACGATGCGTTGCATCGCTGGTCGGTAAAGCAACATCACGACGTCTGCATCCTGTTCGATAGCTCCGCTCTCGCGCAGGTGTGCCAGTTCCGGACGTCCTCCGGGGCGATTCTCCGACTCGCGGTTCAGCTGACTAAGCAGTATGACGGGAATATGCAGCTCCTTGGCCAGCAACTTGGCTTTCCGGGTGGCTTGTGCCACTTCCTGTTCGCGGTTGCGGTTGGCCTGCTTGGTAGCCATGTCGCAGAGTTGCAGGTAGTCGATAATAATTGCGTCACACTGATTGCGGCTCTTCAGTAGCCGGGCACTTGAGCGAATGTGGTCCATGCTGACAGAAGTGCTGTCGTCCACGTAGATGGGGAGTCCCGATAGTTCTGAAGCTGCGGTGTGGGCATTTTCCATCTCTTGCAGGGTAGGTATTCCGTTCCTCCACCGGTAAGGATTAATGTTGCTTGCTGCTGCCAGCCATCGGTCGGCAAGGCGTTCCCCTTGCATCTCAAGGCTGTAGACGGCCACCGCATTGCCCGCCATTGCCGCGCTGCGTGCCAGGTGTAGGGCAAAAGCCGTTTTACCTACAGAAGGCCGGGCGGCAATCACTATTAGATCACTATCCTGCAAACCGCCCGTTTTCTGGTCGAGTTCGGTCAGTCCGGTGGGGATGCCGGTGACGCCGTTCACGCTTTTGGCAATACGCAATTCAGCTTCTTTCAGCGTGTCGGTCATTAGGGTGTCCATGCAGCGTATGTGGTCGTGGTGTCCGGATTCGCCTTCGAGACGGTCGAGCAGGTTGTGCGCGTCGATGAGGGTGTCGTCGATGTCGATTGTTTCATCCATGGCGCAGGTGAGGAGTTTGTTGAAGCCGACTACGGCTTCGCGTGCCAGATATTTCTGGTGGACGATTTGCGCGTGATACTCGATGTGGGCGGAGGAAGCTACCCGGCTGCTTAGTTGTACGATGGTATACGGCCCGCCTATCTTTTCGAGCACTCCGCGACGGGTGAGCTCTTCTTTGACGGTGAGAATATCTATCTTTTTGTTTGCCTGATACATGGCTATCAAGGCGGCGAAGAGCAGCTGATGATGATCGTCGTAGAACATTTCGGGACGTAGCTTGTCGGCTACGAGTGGCAGGGCCTCCTGTTCTATCAGGCAGGCTCCAATGATGGCTTCTTCGAGTTCGCTGGCGTGTGGTTGCATTTCTTTTCGATGTTTTTTTAGTCTATATATTCGTTTAAGAAAGCCTTGTCTTTCAGGTAGGTGGCGGCAAGGGGGATGAAACGTGTGTCGTTGGTGTGGTAGTAGACTTCCTCGATGTGGTCGATGGCTGTCTGTTGTTCCTCTTTGGTGAGCTTGTCCCATTCGCGGCGGGCACGGGCGACGTACTGTTTGGGTTTTTGCATCGTTTCATGATATTTATCCCAGAAAACGTCGAACACTTCGGATTTTTCTTTCTTTTTTTCTTCGCGGGCTTCCGGAGAGATGCAGCCGGTCCAGAAATCATAGTTGTTGATATGAATGTGGAAGATTCCTTTCTGGTGCGGGATGATCTTGATAATGCCCTCTTCCTGGATTTTTTGAAAGAAGCGGAGGGTTTTGGATCGGCTCCATTGGAAGAGTCGGCTCCAGTGTTGCTGGCTGATGACGGATTCTCCGCGTTGGCATACGATGTCGATCTGCTGAATCTTGTACGTGGTTTCCGAGTAGTTGGCGTGTATCAGGACTTGGAGGAGCGCTTCCAGTTCTCCCGGCGCTTTGTCGTTTATCTGACGTTTTAACAGTGCTTTGGGAATCAGGATGTAGCCTTCGTGCAGGAGGTTGTTTGGAAGTTGTTTCATTGAGGCGTATTTTTATTTACTTGTTGTTGATTGCGGGTTATCCCCATTGTGCATACATTGTCGGATGCGGCTGCGAAGGTAGTGCATGAATGGCTGTTCGTGCAAATCTTTTTTGGCTGGAATGGGGGTGTTTTGAACGGTATGGTGGTATTTGGGCTGTATTGGGGGCTGTAGGACGGAAATAATGTTGTTCTGTGTGACACCGCGCGGGTGTAAAAGATGAGATTGGGGGGGATGAATAGAAAAACAGAGGTTCTGTTGGGATGAAACAGAGCCTCTGTTTATTAGAAATAGAACCTCTGTTTGCCGTAAATAGAGGCTCTATTCGGGGATATGCGGTTTTCTTTTTAGTATTTTTTTTGACAAAAAATCGAACAGCCAAACGAACACCCCCTGAAGGTGGCTCAACTGCTTGTCTGTCATGCGTTTGCAACGCTCGAAAAAAAGTAGGCGAACCACCAACCGAACATATATAAATACTAAAATATAATAATCTATATAATATAGTTCGTTCAACACGTTTTTTCTGTGTTTTCGGAGGTGTCAGGATGCAGTAAATCTTTACTTATGGGTGATGCGCTAACGTAGGATTATTTTTTCCGGTCCCCAGGTCATGAAAAGGATCTGCTGTTGCTTCGGACTTAGACGCGTTGTTTCGTGTACGTAATGTGCGGCTTTTAATTCGTCGAAGAGCTGTTTGTCGAGTTCTATTTCGTTTCTCATTCTTTTGCTGGCTGTGTCAGCGTTAGAATATTCGGGAAAATACTCCTGCGCTACGGCAGAGAAGGTTTTAAAACCATTGATAACCCATTCTCGTTCTTCCATTTCTTCTTCGTTTTCCTTTGAAGTCTTCATTTGTGTAAAATTAAATTTTTTATTAATGCAACACTTCTTGTGTTGACTTTGCAAAGTTAATGAAAATATATTTGTTGTGATAAAATAATCGATTTATTTTATTATCTTATTTGATCTATGTAATAAAATATTGTATCTGGTAAACTCCTTTTTTAAGCGTAGCTTTTTGTATCATAAAATTTGACTTGTTTTGTATTGATATATTTGCTAAACTTTTTTTCTTCTATACGCATCTCAAATTAAATCGTATATTTGCGAAAAGAATCAAGATTGGGAATTATGAACGAAAACGTCTTAGCTAAACTGAAGATACTTGCGGAATCTGCCAAGTACGATGTTTCTTGTTCTTCCAGTGGTACGGTGCGCTCCAATAAGCCGGGCACGCTGGGAAACACTGTCGGAGGATGGGGGATTTGCCACAGCTTTGCCGAGGACGGGCGGTGTATCTCGCTATTGAAAATCATGCTTACCAATTATTGTATCTACGACTGTGCCTACTGTATCAACCGGCGTAGCAACGATCTTCCCCGCGCCACATTTTCCGTTTCGGAATTGGTGGAACTGACGATGGAATTCTATCGTCGTAACTACATTGAAGGGTTGTTTCTTAGTTCCGGAGTGGTCCGCAATCCGGACTATACGATGGAGAGACTGGTGCGTGTAGCCAAAGATTTGCGGCAAGTGTACCGGTTTAACGGTTATATTCATCTCAAGAGTATTCCCGGTGCCAGTCGTGAATTGGTGAATGAGGCCGGGCTGTATGCCGACCGTTTGAGTGTCAACGTCGAAATTCCCAAAGAAGAAAACCTGAAACTCCTTGCACCGGAGAAAGATCATAAAAGTGTATTTGCTCCGATGAAATACATTCAGCAAGGTGTGTTGGAGAGTAAGGAAGAGCGGCAGAAGTTCCGCCATGCACCCCGTTTCGCGCCTGCGGGACAAAGTACCCAGGTGATTGTAGGCGCTACCTCCGAGTCGGATAAAGATATTCTTTTCCTTTCGTCGGCTCTTTACGGACGGCCGACCATGAAGCGTGTCTACTATTCGGGCTACGTTTCTGTGAATACATACGATAAACGTCTTCCGGCATTGAAGCAACCACCCTTGGTACGTGAAAACCGGCTCTATCAAGCTGACTGGTTATTGCGCTTTTACCAATTCAAGGTGGACGAAATTGTGGATGATGCCTATCCGGATCTCGACCTCGAGATAGACCCGAAACTCTCGTGGGCTTTGCGCCATCCCGAACAGTTTCCTGTCGACATCAACAAAGCGGACTACGAAATGTTGCTCCGTGTGCCGGGAGTGGGAGTGAAGTCGGCGAAGTTGATTGTCGCCTCCCGCCGTTTTTCGCGACTGGGTTTTTATGAACTGAAGAAGATAGGAGTGGTGATGAAGAAGGCGCAATATTTCATCACCTGCAAAGAACTGCCTCTCCAAATGCTGACTGTGAACGAACTTTCGCCGCAACGGGTACGTAGCTTATTGCTCCCGAAACCAAAAAAGAAAGTGGATGAACGACAATTACGATTTGATTTCTGATTTATGAATTCTGATTAAACGAATTACTAAGTATGTTAATTAGCTTATATAATAATTTAGGTACGGATTACACGGATTACACGGTTTTTAGTGTTGTCATTGCTGCAAAGAATCCGCATTAATCCCTGTAATCCGTGCCTAAAAATAAATCATAACCCGGAAATCATAAATCATAAATCAGAAATCTTGAAAGTTTTCGTTTACGATAAAAGCTTTGATGGTCTGCTGACTGCTGTGTTCGACGCCTATTTTCGCAAGACCTTTCCCGATGATTTGTTGTCGGAAGGAGATGCTTTGCCCTTATTTTATGATGAGTTGCATACTGTAGTCACTGATGAAGAAAAGGCAGGGCGTGTGTGGCGGGGATTGCAGAAGAAAGTCTCTGTATCTGCTTTGGGCTGCCTCACACAAAGTTGGCTGTCGGAGCTTCCGGAGGTAGGGATGCTCATTTTTCGTTATATCCGTAAAGCGATCGACGCACCCCGTTCCATCGAAACCAATTTTGGCGATCCGGACATTTTGCGATTGGCGCAAATATGGAAGAAAGTGGATGGCGAACGTGTGCATCTGATGCAGTTTGTCCGTTTTCAGAAAGCTGCGGATGGTACATTCTTTGCGGCTTTCGAACCGCAGTATAATGCGCTTCCTCTTACCGTTCACCATTTCAAAGACCGTTTTGCCGATCAGAAGTGGATTATCTACGACATGAAACGCCGTTATGGTTTTTATTATGACTTGCAGGAGGTGACAACCATCTCGTTTGATGATGACAGCCGTGAATCCCATCTGATTACGGGGATGCTGGATGAAAGTCTGATGGACAAGGATGAGAAACTTTTCCAACAACTCTGGAAAACTTATTTCAAGGCCATTTGTATCAAAGAACGTATGAACCCGAGAAAGCACAGGCAGGATATGCCTGTACGTTATTGGAAGTATCTGACGGAAAAGCAGAAATAGCAGAGTCTACCATAAGGCAACTTTCCCCAGGTTACCGATTTCTAATTTGGCGCTTATTCCCATTGCCTTAAAAACTTTTGACAGGGTAGAGAGAGTGAGATTTTTCCCGTTCTCTATCCGTGATATTTGTGCTCTTTGTACTCCTATTAAATTTCCTAACTCTTCTTGAGTGAGATTCTTGGATTGTCTGGCTTTTCTGATAGCTTCGCCAATAAGAAAAGACTGCAAATCTCCTTCAAACTTATCACGTGCAAGGGTTCCTTTTTTCCCTATATGCTTATCTGTTATTTCCTCTTCCGTATAGAATTTCATTTTTTCCATATCTTTATTTTTTTAGAATTAAAATATATCTTTCTTATCTCTTCTGCCTTTGTTATCTCTTTGGGAGGTGTTTTTTGGGTTTTCTTTATAAAACCATGAGTAGCTATTACTAAGATATCTACTTCATCTACTTTGTCCCAAAAAGCTAATAGTCTGTATTGGGTTTTATCCTACAAAGATAATAAAAATAGTTCCATATATGGAAACAACTATGCTTTTTATACATTATTTCTTCAATTATTCAATCCGCTGCACTGTTACCTCCGGAAACTCCTGTATCAATGAAAGCAAATGTCCTTCATCGTTATTTCGTTTCGACTTGATGACCATGCTCACCTGATAAAACTCTGCTTCGCCCTTATGCAACGTTTCCATCTCATAAGAGACTATCAGGTAGTCTTTAGAGTTGAATCTGTCCGCTATCTGTTTCAGAGTGTCTTTGTTGGAAGTAGAGAAAGAAACCATCGAGCTTTTCATTCCGATGCTTTTAAACAGGTAACTAAGTAATTCCAGTCCGATGAGGGTCAATACCATGGCAGCGATTCCGATGGTGTACATTCCTGCGCCTACTGCCAGTCCGATACCGGCAGTTGCCCAGATTCCTGCGGCGGTAGTCAGTCCGCGTACAATCTGCTTTTGGAAGATGATGGTTCCCGCACCGATAAATCCGATGCCACTGACGACTTGTGCCGCCACACGACTGGGGTCGAGCGTGACACTGCTTTCTTTTATAATCTCCTGAAATCCGTATTGGGAAACAATCATAATCAGGGCACTGCCTAGCGATACGAGGAAATGAGTACGGTATCCGGCTTCTTTGGCACGGTATTCACGATCTAGTCCGATGATCGCCCCCAGTATGCCGGCGACCAATAAACGAATGACGAAATCTATGTTCAACATCATGTGTTCAATCTCCTTTCTGTTTTTTTATTGTTTGTGGAAAAATACTTGGAACTATAAATATACAATTATTTCTCTTTTATGGATCAATCATTTAGTAATATTTGAACGTATTCGATCTATTTTATCGTATATTCGCAGACTCAAATGAATGTTTAATCCTGTGATTGAGTGAATAATGAAGAAAAGATTTTTTTATATAATCAGCTTTCTGCTGATCTTTTGCATCGAGGTATTGATAGCTTTATATGTGCGTGACAATTTCATACGTCCTTATGTCGGAGATATGCTGGTGGTAGTGCTGGTGTATAGTTTTGTGAGGATATTTCTCCCGACAGGAATTCCGCGGATGCCGTTTTATGTCTTTCTTTTTGCCTGTTTTGTGGAAGTGCTACAATACTTCCAGTTGGTGGAAACATTGGGGATCACGAACCGTGTAGCCAGAATCATTCTGGGCTCTACGTTCGATTGGGCGGACATAGCTTGTTATGCGGTGGGCTGTGTGTTTATTGTTTTATTCGAGCGTTTCTTTCAGCATAAGTCGTAAAATTTATTTCTTTTCCAAGTCTGTTTCGGACGGATTCAGATGATGTCCGCAATATTTGCAAAATTCGGCATTGTCTTCGTGTCCGGAGCGATGGCAGTTGGGACATTCTTTGTCTCTTCTGCGTTTGTAGTCTTTCATCATGGAGGCAGATACGATCCCTGTCGGTACGGCAATAATTGTGTAACCGATTAGCATGACACAGGCGGAAAGGAACTTCCCGAAACCGGTGACGGGGGTGATGTCTCCATAGCCTACGGTAGTCATGGTGACGATAGCCCAGTAAATGCTGTTCGGGATGTTGTTGAACTGGGAGTTGGGTTGTGTTCCTTCAATCATATACATCAGCGTACCGATGGAAGTCACCAGGATAACGACAAATAAGAAGAATACCGCAATCTTCTTGCTGCTTTCGCGTAAGGCGGTGAGCAGTCGTTCGCCCTCATTCAGAAAGTTGAAGAGCTTGAAGACACGGAATACCCGTATCAGGCGGAAAGCACGGATGATGAGCAGATAGCGTGCACCGGGGAAGAGCAGGCCGATGTAGAGCGGAAGGGTGGCTAGCAAGTCTACGATTCCGAAGAAGCTGAATATGTATTTCCGGGGACGGGGCGAGCAGTAGATTCTCGTCAGGTACTCGAAAGTGAAGAAAGCGGTGAAAAGGTACTCCATAATGACGAACGGAGTCGTCAGAAAGCTGGGAAGTCCTTTCAGACTTTCGATGATGACAAGCAGTACGCTGACTAGAATACAGCCGATCAGAATCACGTCGAACAGTTTCCCGGCGGGAGTGTCCGATTCGAAGATGATGACGTACAACTTTCGTTTCAGTTTTTCGTCATGTAAAAAACGATGGATTCTTTCTTTCAGTTTCATACTAACAGTTCATACTAAATGCTATTTGGACGTTCCTCCGGCATCTTCTTGTAGAAAGAGGTTGTTTGGCTGTGAATGGGCAGTGCAAACTCCGTTTTCCGCTATGAGAAGAGGTTGGGGGGAGAGGATTTTCAGTCAATGACCCATTGTTTATTATAAGCCTCTGTTTTTTTCGGATCGTAATACATACCTTCTTGTGTGGGAATATAGAGGGTGTATGTCTTTCCGGTCTTGTTCCTTAATGAGGTGTCGCGCAGCCAGGGGTTGGTATCACGGAGTTGTGCGTATGTGATACCTTGTGATTTGGCATAATCATTCAAATCATTGATGCTAGTGGAGACGGTCACCTTTTTGTAGGGAATGGGCGGATACAGATGTTCCCGCTTCAACAGAAACCCGTAACGTTGCGGGTTGTTGAATATCTCTTTGGCTGCCAATATGCGGAACATATAGCGGGAAGTTTCTTCTACCAGCCATAAGTCCATGGCATGACTTGCCAGTTGTTTGTCGAGTTGGGAGGAGATACGTCCCTGCCCGGCATTGTAGGCGGCGGAGACAGCCATCCAGTCTCCATATTTGGCATACGCTTGTTTGAAATATTTGCAGGCGGCTACGGTTGCTTTTTCAATGTGGTAGCGTTCGTCTACGTTGTCGTTCACTTCCAGTCCGAATTCCCGTCCGGTGGCGGGCATAAACTGCCACAGCCCTGCTGCTCCTGCCGGAGAGCGGGCGATGTTGTTCAGGTTACTTTCGATTACCATCAGGTATTTGAAGTCGTCGGGGATGCCGTTGGCTTTCAGTATCGGTTCTATGATGGGGAAGTATCGGTTGGCACGTTTTATCAGTAGCATGGTGGTGGAATGCATATAGGTGAAAGCCATCATCTCACGATCCATCCGTTCGCGGCGGTCATAGCGGCGGAGGTCAATGGTTTCTCCGTCAAAAGTAACCTGGGCGGGAACGGTGGGCGAGGTGACGCAATAAGGAACTTCCGATTTGGCAGAATGTTGTTCGGTCACCTGGCTGCTGCCTGTCAATACAGGAATGGATGCGCCGATGCAAAATACTAATATGAGCGTAAGAATATAGTTGATTTTAGTTTGTTTCTTCATTTATTTATTTCATTATTTCAGTTAATACCATTCAGTTTCTTGTTCAGACTTTGTCGGACTGTTCACATACTTGCCATTCTCTCCAAACAGATCGCTTTCTGTATTCCGTCCGCCCTGTTTGTAGATGCCGTTCATCGTCTCCTTTATTTGATAGAACAAATTTTCTCTCTCTTTGTCAGTCTGTTCAGAGATTTTTTTCTTTCAGTATTAAAGTCTGCCTTGCAAAGATAGCCCCATTTTGTTTTTTTCAAAGAACTTTTCTTGCATTTTATACGTTTTTCTAATAGAGTTAAAATAAATAATGAATCAAGATGAATATAGCAATGACCGGAGCTACCGGATATATAGGTAAACATCTTTCCAATTATCTCACAGAAAAGGGCGGACACCGGATTATTCCCTTGGGAAGATCGATGTTCCGCGAAGGTATGTCCGGACATTTGATTCAGACATTGACGCATTGCGACGTAATCATCAACCTGGCTGGCGCACCCATCAATAAGCGTTGGACACCGGAGTACAAACAGGAATTGTTCAACAGCCGCATTGTGGTGACGCACCGTATTATCCGTGCGTTAAATGCCGTCAAGACAAAACCGAAACTGATGATTTCAGCTTCCGCCGTGGGCTATTATCCTCCGGAAGTGGAAGCGGACGAATATACCCGTACCCGCGGCGACGGTTTTCTTTCCGATCTCTGCTATGCATGGGAGAAAGAAGCCAAACACTGTCCCCAACCTACCCGGCTCGTCATTACACGCTTTGGCGTAGTGCTTTCTCCGGATGGGGGAGCGATGCAGCAGATGCTTCGTCCTTTGCAAGCCACGAAGGTAGCTACCGCCATCGGTCCCGGCACCCAGTCTTTCCCGTGGATAGCCATGCACGACCTTTGCCGTGCCATGGAGTTTTTTATCGCCCACGAAGAAACGCGGGGTGTGTATAATCTGGTGGCTCCGCAACAGATTTCGCAATATTCTTTTACCCGTGAGATGGGGAGGGCTTATCAGGCATGGACAACGATTATTGCTCCGCAGCGGGCTTTCCGTATATTTTACGGTGAAGCGGCCTCTTTCCTTACAGCCGGTCAGAAAGTCCGCCCGACACGTCTGACGGAAGCCGGGTTCCGTTTTTCCATCCCTACTGTCGAACGTCTTTTTAAAGGTACGGATCACACTACGGTCTCCTCTCTCGACCTGAACCGATATATGGGACTTTGGTACGAAATAGCCCGCTACGAGAACCGTTTTGAACACGGACTGGTAGATGTCACGGCCACTTACACGCTTCGTCCCGACGGTACGATTCGTGTGGAGAACCGGGGGTGCAAGCGCAATTCTCCTTATGATATCTGCAAGACTGCCAACGGACACGCCAAGATACCCGATCCCGCGCAACCGGGTAAACTGAAAGTCTCTTTCTTCCTTAATTTCTACTCTGATTATTACATATTGGAGCTGGATGAAGAGAATTACAACTATGCCCTTGTAGGCAGCAGCACCGATAAATATCTCTGGATACTAAGCCGCGCGCCGCAACTGCCCGAGGAAATCAAAAAGAAACTCGTCACCGCTGCCGAACGCCGCGGTTACGATACCAACCGGTTGCAATGGATAGAACAATTTTGATTATAAATATGCTTTCATAATTAGTTTATATAATAAATCTAGGCACGAATTACGCTGATGAACACTGTTGCTTTATCCATGCGTCATTTTGAAAAAAACGTAAAATCCGTGCCTGATAATAGATAATTATTAGGCAAGAGTACTTAAAATAATAATGAACTTTAGAACAATATAGATTATGGATTACGAAATTATTCATCAGCCCGAACAGCATTTGTTTAAGACAGAAGTAGACGGTCGTACCGCCTTTGTACAATATCGCCTCTTAGGTGATTCTCTCGACATCATTCATACCATCGTGCCCCGCCCGATAGAAGGTCGCGGAATAGCCGCTGCATTGGTGAAAGCTGCGTACGACTATGCAATAGCCAACGGAATGAAACCGAAAGCCACCTGTTCTTATGCGGTAAAATGGCTGGAACGCCATCCGGAACTGAATGGCAATAGTGATTGATTTCAGTGAAAAAGCTTTAGAATGTAAAAATGTGTCGAGATATGGTTTTAGGTTATTTTCGACACATTTCTATATTCATGATTGATTATTTCCATCTCTTCAACTGTGGGAAGAACTCTTTCATCGTTTTACGTGCTTCTTCCACCGTGTATTTCACTTCCGAGTCTTTATTAAACTCATCGAGGTAATTCAGGTTGAGTTCGATCATTTCGTCCATCGTACACTCTTTCGTGAAATGTCCGTCCGCATAGCAATAGTGGCAATAATCCTGATTCTTGCTACCGTCTGCTTCTTTTCCAAAAGTTGAGTCGTCTATCGGCATACCGCAACTCTGACAAATTTTTTGTTCCATCTTTTTTTGTTAGATTATAAGTTTATGTTACAGGACAAATATAGGTAGAATTATTGGAATAGGAGTTATCTGATCTTGCTAATTACCTGTTCATTTCCCGGCTTGTTCACTTTTGGGGTTAATTTGTTTTCACCGGCAGACGTTTCCACATCCAGCGGGGAGTCATTTTCCAGAAAAACACCAGAATCCGGTAACGCCAGTCGATTACTGCTACCCGTTGTTTGCGCTTCAGCGACCAAGAGATATGACGGCCCACTTCGGCGGCATCCATCAGCAGTGGATAATGCTTTCCGTCATTCAGTAAATCGGTGGCTACAAATCCGGGACGAATATCGGTAAAACGGATATGTAGCTTTTGCAGGTATGACAGTTGTTCAAGCGCATCTATATAAGTGTTTTGAAAACGTTTGGTGGCGGAATAGGCAGGAGCAACTCCGAGCCCTTTCGTTCCGGCAATGGAACTGATAACGGCCAGATGTCCGCCTCCGTTTTTCTTGAAGTACGTGAAAGCGGTATCTACCATTCGGATAAAGCCTGCTACATTGGTGTGTGCTGTGTTCAATTCTACTTCCATGTTCAGGTCCATATTCTGGAAACCGATGCCGGAACTAAGAAGAAACAAATCCATGCCGCCTAGTTTGTCGATGAGCAGATTCAGCTTTTCGCTTGCATCCTCTTGGGTTACGTCTAATGCTTGGATTTGAATTTGATCCGGTGCTGCCCGTTGCAGGTTTTCGAGAGAAGATTACCGTCTGCCGGCTACTCCTATTTTCCAGCCTTCCAGTAACAGGCATTTTGCAACTTCTTGTCCGATACCGGAGGTGGCCCCTATGATAATGGCTTTTTTCATTACTGATTTTTTTTAGTAAGTTATAGGTTCAATAAATGTCGTATGGTTTGCCAGGGTGCATAGAACAACATTCTCGGTCCGGAAAAACGCATTACCTGTCGCATTCGTTCGCGCAGGACAGGCTTGTAACAATGTACTGTGCACTCTTTGCATGCACCCTTTTTCTCTCCAAACGGACAACGGTCGAGACGGGCATGCGCATAGCGAAGCAGCTCTTTACAGTCGGTACAAAGAATCTTGTTTTTTTCTTTTTTCCGACAATAGAGGCGGATCATTAACTCTACTGTTTTCTTTTCGTGTGCGATGCGTGATACCTTCATCTCTTTCTTCTTTACACTTTGGATTGACAAAGATAGCGAAGATTATGCAGAATCACAGGCGTATTTTGTTAAAATGTATCTTTCTGGTGGGTATTTTCTTTTCTGATGGTAAATCATGAACAGGCTTTTTGAAACATCTTCTGAAGAGCTTGTGGATGACGGAAACAATCTGTATCTTTGCGGCATGAAAAAGTTATTATGTCCGCAATGCAAGATTGCAGCCATGTATGTGAAGAACGAGCAGGGTGAAAGGCTACTGGTTTATGTGCTCGAAAATGGTGAAGTCGTTCCCAAATATCCGGAAGATTCGATGGAAGGGTTCGACTTGACAGAGGTTTTCTGCCTGGGTTGTTCGTGGCATGGTTCGCCTAAACGACTTGTTAAGTGATTAACTGTTTAGTGTTTAATCACAATTTTTTGATTTATGTCAACTAAAAGAGGGACGGGAAACAAGGATTAATTCGTTGAATATTCCGTATCTTTGCGCCCAATTTTAGAACATAGACGTATGGCAACTTCTAAAGAAATGACGGCAGGGCCGGCATTACCTCTCATTTTAAAGTTTACACTGCCGCTTTTACTCGGCAATCTGTTGCAACAAACGTATTCGCTTGTTGATGCTGCAATTGTAGGAAAGTTCTTGGGAATAAACGCGTTAGCTTCTGTTGGAGCCAGCACGTCAGTGGTATTTCTCATTCTCGGGTTCTGCAATGGATGTTGCGGAGGGTTCGGAATACCCGTTGCGCAGAAGTTTGGGGCGCGGGATTACAGTACGATGCGCAGTTATGTGGCTGTCAGTCTGAAACTGGCTGCGGGAATGTCGGTGGTAATTGCACTTCTCACCTGTATTTTATGTGAGGATATTCTTCGGATCATGCGTACACCGGAGAATATTTTTGAAGGGGCTTATGCTTATCTGCTTGTCACTTTCATCGGTGTGCCGTGTACGTTTTTCTATAATCTTCTTTCGAGCATTATCCGTGCGTTGGGAGACAGTAAGACGCCTTTCTGGTTTCTGCTGTTTGCTGCTGTTCTGAATATCATTCTCGACTTGTTCTGTATTCTGGTACTTGACTGGGGAGTGGCGGGAGCTGCTATTGCTACTGTCTTTTCGCAAGGATTGTCGGCTGTTCTCTGCTACATTTATATGTACCGGAAGTTTGAAATATTGCAAGGTACTCCGAAAGAACGCCGGTTCCAGTCGAAACTGGCTAAGACGCTGCTCTACATCGGTGTGCCTATGGGATTGCAGTTTTCTATCACGGCTATCGGCAGCATCATGCTTCAGAGTGCGAATAATGCCTTGGGAACGGCGTGTGTGGCAGCCTTTACGTCTGCTATGCGCATCAAGATGTTCTTTATCTGTACGTTCGAGAGTTTGGGCATTGCGATGGCTACATATAGCGGACAGAATTACGGAGCGGGTAAACCGGAACGTATTTGGTTGGGAATCAAGGCTAGTGCTCTGATGATGATTATTTATGCGGCTTTCACGTTCCTTCTTCTGATGGTAGGGGCTAAATATTTCGCGTTGATCTTCGTAGACCCGTCGGAAACGGAAATTCTGCTGGATACGGAGTTGTTCCTGCATGTCTCCTGTATGTTCTTCCCGATGCTTGGTTTGTTGTGCATCTTGCGTTATACCATTCAGGGAGTGGGCTTTACCAATCTTGCCATGTTCTCCGGAGTGGCGGAGATGATTGCTCGTATTCTTGTCAGTCTCTATGCCGTACCGGTATTCGGTTTTATTGCTGTCTGCTACGGTGATCCGATGGCTTGGATAGCGGCAGACTTATTCCTCGTGCCGGCCTTTATCTACGTTTATCGCAGGTTGAAGAAGCAGGTATTTACGAATAGTCAGGTTACGCAAACGGTGGCATGATTGCCGGTTGGTGGTTTGCGTAACCCGACTTGCTGTTTGCATAACCCGGTTGGTGGCTTGCGTAACCTGGTTTGCTTTGATTTTATTTCGGATATTTTAATCTTGTACAGGGTATAGCGGGTTTCCGCTTTCGTCTACCTCTGTCCATTCTTTCACACTGACATTGGCGAATGAGATGGAGTTTTCATTGATAACTGCCCGGAAAAGGTATGAATTTCCGGCTGACAGGAGGTTGTTGGGTGGAGTGAGCGGAGCGGTGTAGGTGCGTGAAAAGCTTTCTCCGTTTACCATCAGCTCCAGTGTCAAAGTCATGGGAGAGGAGCTCTTTACGGGTAACATGATATATTGTACGGTGAAGTCGTTGATTCCCATATCGGCTGCTTTGTCATAGCTGACTTCCGAAGTGATGATACCTGTTGACAAATCCATGATTGCGCCCGGTTTCGGTGGGGTGATGGTAGCGGAAAGTATCTTGTTTAAAGTGATATTTTCTCCTCCGGCGATCGCTACAACTACTTGCGTGGCTGCGTGTTGGTAGGTTATGGGGATATTTATCTGTGAACTGGCGATGTCCTGATGAACTGCGTGCCACCAAAGATAATCTACTCCGTTGGATAAAGGTTCGGATAGTCCGTTGGTGAAAGTAGGCGCCGGGCTGGTGGAATTGCATGATACGGCATAAAAGCTATAGATAGCATTGCTCAAATACATTTTATATCCTAGATTTCCTGTCAGTACACCGGGGGAGGAGGTGACATAGTTGCCTTGAGCAACGGGAGCGTCTGTGATATTGTTCGATGTGTTGGCTGTATAGGCACACAACCAGCTTTGAAGTCCTTTTCCCATGGGGGACATGGCTCGTGTGATGTTTCGTCCTTCTACGGAAGCACTGAAAGTAATCAGTGCATTCTCTTTGCCCGGGTTGCCGTTGTTGTCATCATTGCCGGAGCCGGATGAACCTCCGTTGTTTTCTTCGTCAGGATAGTTGATGTAGATATTGTTTTTGGAGCAGGCTCCCAGTAGCAGCATTGCTAAAGCAGATACAGCTAAATACTTTGTAATGCGGAATTTGATGTCCATAGTCAGGTTCTTTTTGAAAATTAGTAATTACCCCTATATACATTTCAAAAAGAATTTGGTTCATGGCTTAATCATATTTTTATGGAAATCGGCCTCTTTCTGTATGCAGAGAATGTCTCCGTATATGGGATGGCGGAACTCTATATATTCGGCATGGAGGTATAGTCTGTCTGCTTTCTTTCCGTAGAGTTCGTCTCCAAGTATGGGGCATCCCAAGCCTTCCGGATGGGCGGCGTGTACTCGTAACTGATGTGTGCGTCCGGTCAATGGATAGAAGATAATCCGGGTGTATTTTCTTGACTCATTGATACTCCTTTCTGATTCATCAATCCTGTTTGATTCGTTAAAAGTGTTTTCAGATTCACTGGTAATTCTTTCAGACTCACTGATGATCTGATATTCTGTAATCGCTTCTTTCCCGTGTTCTCTACTGACCATTTGCCGAGGACGGTCGAGAGGATTCAGACAAAGAGGGAGTTCGATTCTTCCTGTATTTCCTGTTCTTTCTGCTTTTGCTGTTTTTTTCGTTGATACAGTTTCCTTTGCTAGTAATATAGCTTTCTCTGCTATTGGCTTTGTCTCCTTCTCTGTTTTTATTATCGCCCCATCCAGCACAGCCACATAGCGTTTCTTGATACTTCTGTTTGCAAATTGTGCCTGTAAATCCTGATGTACCTCTTTTGTTTTGGCAACGAGTAATAATCCTGAAGTAGCCATATCGAGCCGGTGTACAATCATAGGACCGGTAGCTTCGGGATATTTCTTCTTCAAACGATGATAGACTGAATCTCTGTCCTCTGCTTTTCCCGGAACGGACAACATCCCTGCCGGTTTATTGACTACCAGTAACCATTCATCCTCAAACACGATTTCCAGTTCTTCCTCTTCATGAACAGGGTTCAGCAGAGGATTCTCGTCTACCTCCAATCCTTGCAACATGTGTTGCAGAATCGGTTCGCACTTTCCTTTGCAGGAAGGATAATAATATCCGTGATGCCGGATTTCGTTTTTAGGAGAGTCGCCCCACCAGAATTCAGCCATAGCCAATGGCTTTAATTGATGAAGATACGCATATTGCAATAACTTAGGCAAAGCACATTCACCCGCACCGGCAGGAGGAACTTTCTGAACCGTTTGCTCAAAAATAGTATATAAGTCTTTCACCTCTCCTTGGGCATTTAGCATCCGGAACTGCTCGAATAATTTTCTTTGTAAAGCTGCCGAACGTTCTTTTCGTTCGGTTTTCAGTCGTTCTATTTCAATATCGAAGTGCCTGACTTCCGTTTCGAGCTCTTCCAATCGTTTCTTCCATTCCTTTTCCAGTCGTTTGTATTCCGCTTTTTGGTATTGGCTTTCCCGAATCAGGGAGGCTTGTTCTTCTTCGGAAAGCTCCGGAGATGACTGGCGGCGAATCTCTCTCGCCTCCTTTGCCATTTTAAGCTCCGCTTTTGCTTGATTCAAAACAGCTTTAGCCTGTTCCGTTTCTATCTTCCATTTCTCTTTTGAATCGAGATAAGAACTACTGTTTTCCAATTCACGAATACGGATATTAATGGCAGAAATCTGTTCTTCTTCGATTTTGAAGAATCCCTCTGGTTGTAATAGGTCATAAACAGGAGGAACGAAATAAGGATGCAGATTCTTTCCGCCCAGATTGCCGGAGAAAGCTGCAAGATAACCAATCTGATTTTCTTCGTTGTTTGTTATTCCGTTGTCCGTTTGCACAATCAACACTCCAAACATCTTTCCGGAAGCCAATTCCTCTTGCCATTCTTTCCGGCTTGCAATATATTCTTTCACTTCTTCCGCAGCCAACACACACAATGGATGAGGTGTATAATGGAAAGGATAAGTGAATTTCTCCGGCAACGCAAGGTGAGAAACGGGTTTCTTGAAAAAATGTATCATCGGTTTATATATATGAATGAATGTGATTACCTTTGCAAAAGTAACGTAAATCCGCGAATTTTATTCTATATTTGTTTGAGAGTTTGAGTGAGATAACGTGGACGTTTGAATGAAATTGTATGGATAGGATAGAAGAAAAACCAAAATTTGCCTTTCTTGGCAACAGTCACATGGCTTTTTGGGCACTGGATATCTATTTCCCACAATGGGAATGTCTGAACTATGGTGCTCCCGGTGAAGGGCTGGCCTATGTGGAGTCTTTTGCGGTAGACACTTCCGGTTGCCAGGTCGTTGTTCAATTCGGAACCAATGATATTTATCAGTTGAACGATGAAAATATAGATGAATATGTAGAGCGTTATGTAAAAGCGGTTCTTGCCGTCCCTTCACTGAAAACATATCTTTTCTGTATTTTTCCGCGTAATGATTATGATGATTACAGTACGGCTGTGAATAAATTTATCCAGATCCTTAACCGGAAGATACACGAAAAATTGCAGGGAACAGATATTGTCTATCTGGACGTATTCAATCGTTTATTGCAGGATGGCAGGCTGAATCCGGAGTTGACTCTCGACGATTTACATTTGAATGGTAAGGGGTATAGTATTCTGACAGAAGCACTGAAACAGGCTTCCGGTTTGTAAAACATACCTAAATACTTCATTCCTTGCTTTTATTTATAAATTTGGTGGCATATCAGTTTATTTTTCCTATTTTTGTCCCCAATTTAATAGTAAATAACCCCCATAAAAACGATAAGACTTATGGAAAAAGTAATTATCAATTCGTACGAAGAATTCGAAAAACTAGTAGGTCAACAGATAGGTGTTTCCGATTATGTGGAACTCTCGCAGGAACGTATTAATCTTTTTGCTGATGCAACGCTGGATCATCAATGGATTCATGTAGATACGGAACGTGCGAAAGTAGACAGCCCTTATCATAGCACGATTGCTCATGGCTACCTGACATTGTCTATGCTTCCTTATCTGTGGAATCAGATTATCCAGGTAAATAACCTGAAAATGATGATTAACTACGGTATGGACAAAATGAAATTCGGTCAGGCTGTATTGTCAGGACAGAGCATCCGTCTGGTGACTACTTTGCACTCGCTGACTAATCTGCGTGGTGTGGCAAAAGCGGAAATCAAGTTTGCTATCGAAATAAAAGACCAACCGAAAAAAGCACTTGAAGGAATTGCTGTGTTCCTTTATTATTTCAATTAATGGCAAGCTGTTAAAGAAACAGATTTTATCCCCGGAAATGATCGAAATACGTCTCAAAAGTTAGATACAAAAACTTTTGGGATGTGCTTCAGATGGATCGTTTCCGGGGATAATTTTATCCTTTTACTCCCATAAATCTGAACGGCTGTGCCGGTTTAAACTCTTTCGTTGCATTTCCATGATAAGTTTCATCGTTGGCGATAGATAATTTGAGTACCGGAGCTCCTTCCGACAAGTCTGTTTCCCGTAAGTTTACCCAGAATGTATTAGGTGTCAGACTTGATTCGAAGAAGTAGAGCAAATTCTTACTATCCGATACCGTTCTCCATTGTGTGGTGGAAATTTCCGGAAATTCGGGAGTGGATATGCCATAAGGAACAGAAGTATTACGGATAACGCTGAATACGCTTGCTATGGCTATTCTCACATCATCTGTTTGGGGCAGGGCATTGATATAAAAACTGGCTCTTGCAAAACGGTCGGACGGACGGTTGGTTCCGGGCAGGAAGCTCAATCCTCCTATTGATTTCCAGTATTCGTTTAGTGCCAGTTGCTTGTTGTAGGTAGGGGAGTTGGTCATTACTTTGTACTCCTTGCTGTGGTAAACAGTCAACTTTCCACCCGTATATTCGAATATCGCACAATCGCCCGTTGCGTCGGAAATAGATAAATGCAAGGTTGCCAGGCGGGAACCATCCGGCATCAGGTCCGATACCACTTGGAAAGTATTTTCATCAATGAAAGCGACGGCCTCGTCTACGGTGGCGAAGTTATCCAGCATATATTGCACCCATGCAGTAATGGCAAGTCCCGGTTTACTTTGATCTCTGACCGGGTATTCCGTTTCGGGTAACCATAACAGATTGGCAACTAATCCTTTTTCATTCATCCCGTCTGTACTGGCAATCTCGAAAGCCGAAGTCACCACGCTGCCATACTTGGACGTCCATTTCAGGGAGTTGGCTCCCGTTTCTCCATTTCTTTCTATACCTTTGGGAAATACCCAAAGATTGCTGTGCATTTCTGTTTTCCAGTCCATAGACCGGCCGGTTGCCACCATTCCATTTTTTCCCGAATAAACGACTCTTGTACACATAATTTTAATTTCTAGTTAAAGGTTTATTATAAGCTGCTTTCACAAGGTATTCAACCGATGCGGATTCCTCTCGCAAAAGCATATTCTCAAAACAATAACGTTTCATTTATGTTTTAGATACATATCAGATATTAATAAAGTATCAAAAAACAGGTATTATGTCATTAAGTAATCTTCTCATCATATTTTCGTCATCGTTTATGGCGCTGTTTCCGGTGATAAATCCTTTGGGGAATGGTTTTGTCGTCAATGGATTCTTTACAGACCTCGATCCTCAACAACGGAAAGCAGCCATTCAGAAGCTGACGCTCAATTTTATAATGATCGGTGTAGGGACATTGGTGATAGGACATCTGTTTCTATTGATTTTCGGTTTGGCTATTCCTGTTATTCAGTTAGGAGGTGGAATATTGATTTGTAAGACGGCAATGGAGCTGTTGGGCGATTCAGGTTCGTCTGATAAAGAAGAAGCCAGTAAGAATGTAGACGGTTTCAGATGGAAAAACATCGAGCAGAAGATATTTTATCCCATCACGTTTCCTATCAGTATCGGACCGGGCAGTATATCGGTTATCTTTACTTTGATGGCGTCTGCCAGTGTTAAAGGCAAATTGTTGCAAACTGGGATTAATTATTTGGTCATTGCGCTTGTCATTATTTGTATGGCGGCCATCTTTTATGTATTCCTTTCACAAGGACAGAGGTTTATTCAGAGGTTGGGACCGGTGGGAAATCAAATTATTAATAAGCTCGTAGCCTTTTTTACTTTCTGTATCGGTATTCAGATTTCGGTGACGGGTATATCCCAGATATTCCATCTGAATATACTCTAATTGAACGGTGAGATAAAAGCGATAGAAATTATCTGTTTTTCTTTGTTTTCATGGCTTTCAGGGTGTTTTTTCGTACGGAACGGATAGCGGGAACCAGTAAGTCGGGCTCCATGATTTCCAGTATTGTGCGTAGTTCCTGTTGTAGTTCCGGGATGGAGCGTGTCAGTTGATAAGCCAGTTTCATGCAGAGCGATTGCACGCCCGGTGGTTCCTCGCGGGATATCATGCGTTCCATGCAGAAATCGAGGAAATCCACTCGTGGCGGATCGGCGGCAGGTTGCTGGCATATCAGGTTCAGGATCATTCTCCGTTTTCCCGAGTGTGGGCAGGTCATGGCAGCGTCGATCAATTCTTCTTGTTTCCGGCTCAACCATGCTACATCTGCCTTTGAGAAATGAGTACATACCCACAATGCCTGATAGGAGACGATAGCGTCTTCATCGAATATCAGTTGGTAGATTTCTTCTCTAAGCCGTTCATCATCCTGTATAAAGTGGAGTACCTCTCTGATATCTTCAATGTGTACTCGTTCGGATAATCTTGCACGTAGGTTCATGTAGCTTTCGTTTGGGGGAAATTAATCTCTATTAGCGGAATCAGCTTCCGGCAGTTGCAAATGGAGAATAGGGAAAGGTTTGCCCATGCTGTCCGTTTCATCTCTGCCGATGATTTGGAATCCCAAATGGAGATAGAACTGGAGTGCTTTTTCATTCTGCTCGTTTACGTCCACCTTATCCATATGTTTTTTGTCTCTTGCATATTCCATTAATCGTTTGCCATATCCTTTTCCCTGTTCGTCGGGGTGTACGAATAACATTTCGATCAGTTCGTCGCTCAATCCCATGAAGGCGGCCATCTTTCCGTTGGCATTCCGGATAACAAAAAGTTCAACAGCGGGTAGATAATGCTTCCGTACCAGTGGTTTATAGAACTGGATATGTTCTTCCGTCAGGAAATTATGCGTGTGGCGAACGGACATTTCCCATACATGGAGGATTTCATCATAGTCTTCCGGAGTAGGTTGGGAGATGCCGGGCAGGTAGTAGCACTGGTGGTCGTAGATGTTTCCGTTGTAAGTCAGTTCTGCCTGATGAAGTGTACCTTCATAGATGAAACCGTTCTTTTTCAGTACTTTCTGCGAACGTTTATTGTGCGGATAACAGGTCGCTGTGATGAGGCTAAGCCGCAATTCTTCAAAGCCATAGTTGAGGACACCCTGCACTGCTTCGGTCATGTACCCTTTGCCCCAATGAGATTCGTCGAGCCAGTAACCCAACATTCTCACTTGCGGATTTTCGCGTTTAGGATCGGGGATAATTCCTACCGAACCGATTAGCTGTTTTGTATCTTTTAGTATCACTGCCCATATTCCCTCTTGGTTGATAAATGTGGAATGAAGTATCCGGCGGGATTCATCCAACGTACGATGGGGTGGCCATCCGGCATTGTTTCCCAAATTCGGGTTCTGGCAACAAGCAAAGAACGCTTCAGCATCTCTTTCTTCGAAAGGGCGGAGAAATAAACGTTCTGTATGGAGCGTCACGGGGGGAATATTTTCTATGTCAGTTTCCTGTCTTGCTTTGTTTTTCGATTCGTTTGCAGTTTTCCGATATACGCACTCAATCCGGTTTCCGTCAGGATCGAGGACTACACTTTCAAAGTATCCGTCTCCCGAAGTACGCGGTTCGCCGGCGATGGTATATCCTTCCGAACGCATTTGTTCGGTGAAGCGTAATACTTCTTCCTGGCTGGGGAAGGTGAAAGCAAAGTGTGTCAGTCCAACCCTGTTTTCTTCAATGGGAGTGTTCTGTACATCTGTACGGCTCATCAGTTCCAAGTCTGTTCCCTCTCCAAAGGAGATAAAATAGGACTCGAATCCTTTCTTGGGATTGATATATTTTTCGTTGCTTTTTCCTCCGAAGAAGCGGACATAGAACTCTTTTAGTTCTTCCAGACGAAAAGTCCAGATAGCGATATGATGTAGTTTCATATAAATGAATTTTCTAATTTCTATTACTTTGTTTCAATCTTCATTCGTACCGAATGTACTTTGTCTCCATCTTAATGCTGCACTACATATTCGTAAACGATACGGGAAATATCAGCGATAATTTTACTGTTCGCTTGATTATTTTCTTCAGAATCCTTCACGAAGACAGCTATACTATAAGTACGTCCACCGGGCAAAAGAACGAAACCGATGTCATTACAACCGATTTGTTGTCCTTTCGCATTAAGATCTCCCGTTCCGGTTTTATGACCTACGGTTACTTTTTTGTCGAGCAACGGAGCAACCAGACGGTCTTGTCCGGTTTGACATTCTATCATTGTTTGAAATATGAAGTCTTTGTACACTTTGGGAAACAATGGCTTCTTACGGAATATTTCCACTAATTCGGCTGCGGCTAACGGAGTAGTCCAATTTTCATAACATAGGTTCAAGTCTTCGTGCATGGCAGTTTCCGTACCGGCAATGGCACATTCCCGAATTCCCAGTGAATGGATATACTTGTTTACGGCATTCGGACCTCCCTGATAATCAAAAAGAATATCGCAGGCATTGTTGTCACTCTGTTGGAGTGTATATTTTAGCAGGTCGGCAATACTCATTTCAATTCCGCCCTGCGGATATTTATCTCGTAGCGGACTGTAAGTATCCGGCTTTAAATCCGATTTTTTAATGGGTAACCGGGTTTCCAGCGATTGCCTCTGTTTTCCCATATAATCGGCCAATGCTAATGCTTGATGAAACTTGAATACGCTCATCAGTGGATAGTGAATATCATTATTGACAGTTACCGTATCTTTCCCATCAATGATGACGGCTATTCCTATTTCGGCCTTCTTTCCCTTGATGGCTTCTTTCAACTGTGTCTCAAGTTGAGTTTGTCGAGCAAACAGGAGGGTGGGGACCAAACAAAGAAATACTATGAATGAACGCATAATCAATTTCTCTTTTAACGGGTTACTAATTCTCTATTGAAATCATATTTTCTATTGAAGTCACAAAGGTATAAATAGTAATTGCCTTTGCAAATTCTTACTTGAAATTTATAGTTGTATAATGAATATGTAGAGTTAGTTTCTTAATTTTTGTAGTAATAAAAATATTGATACAGAAATTAGGTTTACTATTTCATTTATGTTATTTTTGTGATATCTTATTACTGAAATATATACTATGTAAATATTTGGAAGTAGTAAACACCATTAAAAAACAAAACTAATATGAGCACTTTTCGTTCTATAGAAGAACTTGTCAAAAGTCTGGACAGGGAGAAAGAACTTCTGAAAGAAATGTTTGCCAAACGGAAGTCTCTTTCGTTCCGCTACGATTATGCGCTTGAAATGACAGAGTACAAAGAAGAGCGTATCCGTTATCTGATTGACTATGGGGTTATCCGGGATACTGGTGACTTTCTGGAAATGGAAGATATCTATCTGAAATTCTTTGAAGATGTGCTCGAAGTAAATGAAGAAATCAATGTTTCTTTCGTGCAGGATTACCTGACGCGACTGAATGAAAATATTGACTATTATCTGAAAGAGAATAACGAGCAACGTAAATACAACTACCAGCGTGAAGTGAAACGCTGTCTAAAAAACATCGCTCTGACTACAGTCCGCAATGTGATGGACTTGAAAAGGAACATGGATAATACTTATAAGAACGAACCGAATTATAAGATAAAGAAAACCAAACTCGTCCGGCTTGATGAGAAACGGAACAATATTGCTCTGCTGATCCGTAAAAGTGAGGAATTGATAGACTACGGACAGCCTATTTTCTTCCGAGTGGCGATGGACGTACAGATGCGGAATGTAGTAAGTGATGTAAAACTTCAGCTAAATGACTCGTACCATAACCTGATTGAAATCCAGAAACAAATCATCCATTATCTGAATCTGATAGATTATCAGAACCGCATCTTTGAGAAAGTAAAGAAGTTGAAGTACCTGAAAGACCAGTTCTTGTTGGAAGAACATACAAGTATCCGTTCTGTTGCCGCACAAAAAAATCCTGTCTGGATGGAGCCGCAGGTCGGTTATCGCATCAAGCTTTCCATTGATAATCTACGGACTTCCGATGAGGCTTTTCAGATTTTGAAGAAACTTGTCGCGCGGCAGAGAAATTCTCCGAAAGGAATGAAACAACTGGCAGATGCCATTCCGGAAGGATACCTGGATGGGCAGTCGCAAATGATAGATACCGTAAACTTGCAGGAAGTGCATAATTCATTTATGGCGTCCAGCACCCACCTGTTCTCTTTTGTGATGAACTATCGCTACCGGAAAGAGGTGACACGTGGAGAGAAATTAATCTTTTTCTGCCAACTGGCATCACAGTATGCCGACGAACTTCGCTTTACGGATACTTATGAAATCTCCGATGAAGTGGAATACCCTTTAATATATGCCAAATGATGTATGCTGAATGCTAAAAACAGATGACCATGAAATACACTGAAGAAATATTTAATATACTTAGCAAAGGGGGATTCATTTCTTCCAATAGTGTCTCTACCCAAGTGAAACGCTTGTATGATGCCATTGAGGAAGATTTGCCCGATTATTATGATTACTATAAAGGTATCGGTTTCTATTTGGAAGGCGGTGACGGTTATTACTACTTTACTCGCAAGGAATCGAAAGTCGATTTGGAACGTAAACTGGAAGCAATTCAGAAGTGGATTGATTACTTGAGTTTCCTGAAAACCTATCATTCGGCATTCGGCCCGGGCTTTCTGTTTCGTGCTGCTGATATTGAGATTCAGATAGGATGCGATATCGAACTGAAAGAAAAGGCAACTAAACTGTTTTCGGATAAGAAGAAATATGATGAAGTAGTCGGCAAACTGCTGAAAGAACTGGAGAGTATAGGACTGATAGAGAAAGAAAACGAACTTGACGGGACGTATAAAGTATTGTCGGCTTTCCATTATATGGAGGACTTGGTTGATTGTATCACAATTTCAGAGGAGGTGCAAGATGAGATACCTGAATAAGATTATTTTTCTGAACAGTGCCCATATTCCGTATGCGGAAGTGAAGTTGGATGGGAACGTACATTTTATAGGTACGCAAGGTGTCGGTAAGAGTACGCTGCTCCGTGCCATCCTATTCTTTTATAATGCTGACAAACTAAGACTAGGCATTCCGAAGGAGAAGAAAAGCTTCGATGCTTTTTACTTTCCATACGCCAATTCTTACATTATCTATGAAGTGATGCGGGAGAATGGGGCGTATTGTGTGGTAGCTGCCAAATCCCAGGGACGGGTGTTTTTCCGTTTTATTGATGCGCCATTCCAACAGGACTGGTTCATTGACGAACACAATGTGGTACATTCCGAGTGGGGACGCATCCGCGAACATATCGGTTCGAAGATTCAGATTACTGCACAAGTGACTAGCTATGAAATGTATCGGGACATTATTTTCGGTAATAACCGCAAGCATGAAATGATACCTTACCGCAAGTTTGCCATTGTGGAAAGTGCAAAATATCAGAATATTCCCCGTACGATACAGAACGTCTTTTTAAATTCCAAACTGGATGCTGATTTTATAAAAGATACCATTATCCGTTCGATGAGTGATGAGGATATCTCTGTCGATTTGGACTTCTATCGTAGCCAGATAAAGGAATTCGAGCAGGAATACAGGGACGTGATGCTTTGGTTTACAAAGAACAAGAATGGAGAAGTGCCTGTCCGGAAGATGGCGGAGAAAGTAATGAACGCCTATCGTGACTTGATTTATACTCAAAAGCAGATTGGTGAAGGGCGTGCGGAGCTTAACTTTGCGGAGAAACAGGCTTTGCATGAGATTCCGTTAGTGAAGGAAGAACAGGCTAAAGCGGAGACGGAACGTGAACGGTTGCTGCGGCTTATGGGTGAACTGCAACAAAAGTACACCAATGAGCGTGATGGCTTGATTAGGGATATAGGTATAATAAACGATTTGCTCAAAAAGATACGTGAGAAACGTCTGCATTACGAGCAGATGCAGATTGAAGAAATCATCAAACGGGTATCTTGCGAAGAATTACTGATTCAGGAACTTGAACAAGTCCGGAATATGAAATCGGAACTGACAAGGGCTTATGAGGACGTATTGAGTAAGTACCGATTGCTGTTTGAGAAACTGGAAGCTGATTTCCGTACTTTTGAGAATAGCCAGCAAGCACGGATAAATGCTCGGAATGCGGAGATTGCCGGCAAGCAGGAAGAATTGATGCAACAACTTCGTGTGGAAGAAGAGAAAGTAAGGGCAACGCAAGAAGAGAAAGTGCAGACTGTGGATAATCGTATCCGGCAGTTGCGCGATGAACAGGCACAGTGTAACCTGAAACTTCAAAAGGTGAAATACGAACATCCCCATCAAAAGGAAATGTCCGATTGTGAAGACGGCATCAACGAACTGCGCAAAAAGGACAAGGAACTGGAACATAGCATCCGTCAGCAACAAGGAGAAATAAAGCAGTTGAGGCAGGAGTGTGAATGGAAAGTGAAAGAGTTGAAATGGGAATTTCAGGCAAAGATGGAGACCGTTCGTAAAGAACGGAGCGCGATTGAAGAACAGTTACAAACATTGGATGCCTTGATTGAGAAACGAAAAGGTTCTTTGTGTGAATGGCTGGAGAAGAACAAACCGGATTGGCAGGAGACGATAGGCAAGGTGGCGGATGAGGAACTGGTGTTGTACAACAATGAACTGCAACCTCAATTAGTGAATAAGGAAGCTACTTTGTTCGGCGTTTCACTCAATCTGACAGCAATCGAGCGTTCTGTCCGCACTCCCGAGGAAATGAAGCAGGAGCGCGACAGGCAACAAGCAGCCCGGCAACTCTGTACCGACCGTCTCACCCGACTGACGGAAGAAGAGGGGGAAGCTGTTTCTTCTTTGGAGAAGAAGTATTCGAAGCAAATACATAGTATTTTGGAAGAACAACATCTGATGGAAGCCGAGCGAATGCAGATTCCTGCAAAATTGAAGAATTTGCAGGCTGATTACGCCTCATGGAAGACGAAAGAGGAGGAATGGAAAAGAGCTTGTGTCGAAGAATTACAGGCGCAACTGAATGATATCGGTCATCGTCTTTATGTGGCGGAAGGCGAGAAGGAGAAGCATTTGGCGGAACGGGAAAAACTGTTGAAAGCTTGCCGGAAAGTGTATAATGACAGCAGGACGGAACTCCGGAAGGAACTGGAGGAGTTTGTTGCCGGCATTCAGCAAGAGATAGAGCGGATGAAACAGCAAACTGCGGAGCGGAAAAAGGAATTGAAGCAGGCGCAGGAGAATGAATTGAATGGAAAGGGTGCTGATACGGTCACTATCCGCAAGTATGATGACAGGCTTGCCGAAATAAATAAAGAATTAGATTATATAGGTAAATCCCGCCCGCAAGTTCTTTATTATGAAAGAGACAAGGAGGAACTGTTTGATAAAGAACCTGCTACGCGAAGCCGGAAGAAAGAACAGGATGCGAAGCTAGTTGCATTGGACGAACGTTTCGCTCTGAAAAAGGAGAAGTTGCAGGTTCAGAAAAAAGGGGCGGACGAGCACCTCGACCGGATTAACAAGGAATTGCACTTATTGGAGGATGGATTGAATAAAGTGGATATGTTCCGGAAAGATGAAACTTTCTGTCCGCCTTCTGTGACAGAAATAGGAGAGAAGCCTACCCGGAAAAATTGCGATGTTATTGTGGAAGAGTTGAAGTCGCTCATCGTATCCACTATCAGAAAAACAGAAGAATTCAAGAAAGCGGTGACGCAGTTCAATGGAAACTTCTCGTCAAAAAACACGTTTCATTTCCGTACGGAACTGGTTGGAGAACAGGATTACTATGATTTCGCTTCCAATCTGTGCGAGTTTGTGGATAATGATAAGATTTCCGATTATCAGAAACATATCAGTGAACGGTATACGGATATAATCCGCCGGATTTCGCAGGAAGTGGGAGGACTGACCCGTAATGAAAGCGAGATACACAGAACAATAAAGGATATCAACGACGATTTTGTCAAGCGGAATTTTGCCGGAGTAATAAAGGAAATAGCTCTTCGCCCGCTTCAGAGCAGCGATAAACTGATGCAGTTATTGCTGGAGATTAAACGGTTTAGCGATGAGAACCAATATAATATGGGAAAGGTTGACTTGTTCTCGCAGGATTCCCGTGAAGATGTCAATGCGGTGGCTGTCCGGCATTTGTTGTCGTTTATGAAATTCCTGCTCGACGATCCGGGACGCAGGCGGTTGGCGCTTGCCGATACATTCAAACTGGAGTTCCGCGTGAAAGAGAATGATAATGACACGGGATGGGTGGAGAAGATTGCCAATGTAGGTTCCGACGGTACGGACATTCTGGTGAAAGCCATGGTCAATATCATGCTGATTAATGTATTCAAAGAAAAGGCGTCACGTAAGTTTGGTGACTTTAAAATCCATTGTATGATGGATGAAATAGGCAAGTTACACCCCAACAATGTGAAAGGTATTTTGGACTTTGCCAATTGCCGGAATATTTTGTTGGTAAACAGTTCTCCCACTACTTACAATGTGGAAGACTATCGTTATACCTATTTATTGAGTAAAGACGGGCGGTCAAATACCCAGGTTGTCCCATTGTTAACCTATAATAAGATAGAAAAATGAGTGGCAGTTTATTTACATTGGCAATGGCGAGGCTGGTTCTGAAAATGCTGGGCGGTGAGCTCATACCTTACACAAAGTTTGATGGACTGATAGCAAATAGATTAATGGATGAGGGAATCATCACTATTGTTCCCCGAGGGAGTAAGCGTAGTTTTCGTATGATTGACCCGGAAGGATGCCGTATCTACATCTCCCAGAATTATACTTCCGGCATGGAGCTGGAAGATTGGATTGAGATGAAGAACTGTCCGGATGAAGTGTCACGTTCGGAGCAAGTGGCGAAGGCGGGGGACTCTAAATTGAGATATACCCGTACGTTCAAAGGTTTTCTCCTTAATTGTTATACGCCTATAGAAGCTACGTTTCATGGCGAACCATGTGTGCTTTCTCCTTTGCAAGGCACTTCTATTTTCATGCAGGATTACGAATATTTCCGTATTCCTGAAGATGTTGTAGTAGTGGGTATAGAGAATGGAGAGAATTTTCAGCATATCCGTGCCCAAAAGTACTTGTTTGAAGGAATGAAAGTTCTTTTCGTGTCCCGTTATCCGCAATCGAAGGATTTGTGTAACTGGCTAAAGATAATTCCCAATCGCTATATTCATTTCGGAGACATAGATTTGGCTGGCATTTCTATCTTTTTAAATGAATTCTATGTCAAATTGGGCAACCGTGCGGAATTTTTCATTCCTGCGGATGTGAAGAAACGCCTCAAGGACGGAAACCGGCAGCTTTATGATAATCAGTATTTGCGTTATAGGGCTATGTTGGTTTCTGACGAACGTTTAAGACCATTGGTGGCAATGATTCATAAATATGGGAAAGCGTATGAACAAGAAGGATATATAAAGTATTAAATTAGTCATATGATTACGCTGGATAATTTTGAGAACTTTGTCCCCTATAAGATATTGATGCGCGGGGAAGAGTATTATGATACAGATGCCGTTTCCGAACTGGAAGAAACCTCACCCGGTGAATGGACTGCAACCGTAGAGGGAACGGATGATTATAATGTAGAAATATCTATGAACGGAAAGGAAGTAGAATCCTGGTACTGTGATTGTCCGTATGATGGAGAAATCTGCAAGCATGTCGTGGCAGCACTTCTGGCAATTCGTGATAATAATAAACGAGTAAGTCGTAGTGCATTTTCAAAAATGAGAATAGTTACAAAGGAAGAAGAGGTTGTACAGCCCGATGTGGACATCAAACAATTGCTGTCATTCATTAGTCCGCAAGAAATTTCTACATTTATCAGTGAATATGCCTCAACGAATCCGGAATTTAAGGCGGCGCTTTTGAAGCGTTTTATATTCAAGGAATCGTCTTCGACATCAAAGGGAAAAGATTATAGAACGGAAATCCAAAAGATTTTTAATAGTTTCGGTGACAGTAAAAAGTCTCGTTATCATAATCGTTATAATGATTACAGTCGTGATTGGGAAACTGTTTTCAATCGAATGGATGTTTTTCTGAAGAAAGCGGACTTCTTTTTGAGTCTGGGAGATATGGATAGTACTATTGCCATAGCTCTTCAAACACTTCGTTCTATCGGTGAGAATTATGAGGATGAATTACTATATATTGACGATGATGATGACTTTGGCACTTCCCTTTATTGTGAGCATGCAGGAGGTTTACTCATGAAAGTGGTTGGACATCCTAAAACAACTCAGAAACAAAAGACGGATATTCTACAGGAATTACGTCAGATTGCTGAAATATCTACTTATCGAAACTACGGAATCTATGATATAGATGAACTTATGATGCAAATCAATCTTTCGATTCAGCCGACAGAAAAAGCCTTGGAATTGATTGATGGACTTCTTGAAACAAGAAAGGACACTCATGATTTATATCAGTTAGTTCTTCGCAAAGTCAACTTGTTATTGGAGCAGAATGAAGAGCAAAAAGCGAATGAAACGATCCGCCAATATCTTTATCTGACTGAAATACGGGAGATGGAGGTTGAAAAATTGATTGTCCGTTGCCAATACGATGAAGCCATCCGTTTGCTGGATGAAGGAATAGAGATTGCGAAAGAAGATATATATTCCGGTACCGATAGTAAATGGTTGGAAATAAAATTGAAGATTTGCGAGACGACCAACCGGACTTCCGAAGTAGTTGATACATGTCGTCTATTGTTTGTGACAGGCAGGGATAAACTGACATATTACAATAAACTCAAAACTCTGATTCCGAAAGAACAATGGAAGAATTTTCTGGATGCGATGATGAAGGAAACAGAATTTAGTAACTATTTTTCTTTCGGTGGAAGTGCTGAAGCTGATATCTATGTGAAAGAACAGGATAATGAGCGTCTGTTCACCTTGTTGTCATCAACTAGATATGATCAACTGGAAGCATTGATGCGGTATGCTCATTATTTGAAGGATACTCATTCGGAACAGCTGATTGCTATGTATACTTCTTCGTTGAATGACTATGCCGAACGGAAAATGGGACGGAGGAATTATGAATTTATCGCACAAGTGTTACCGTGCATACATAAACTAAAGGGAGGACAGACTGCGGTGAAAAACATAGTAGCGGAATTTCGGATAAAATATAAACGTCGTCCGGCAATGATGGAAGTGTTGAAGGATTTTTGAAAAGATTTTATTATAAGTTTTTTCCATCTCTGTAGTTTAGGGATGATAAAGTTCGTACCTTTGTAAAGGTACAAATAAGAATGATAATGAAGAAGTCTATAAAACGTTTACCCAAACGTACACAGGAAGAATTGACAGTCTTGCTGGATTTAGTGTGTAAAAACATCGAGAATTGTCAGATGGTTATCCTGTTCGGGAGTTATGCAAGGGGAAACTATGTTTTATGGGACACTAATATAGAATTTGGTGTTCATACTTCCTATCAAAGCGATTATGATATTCTTCTTGTTGTGACCGGGCAGACTAAATATGTGGAAAGAAAATTGAACCGTATTACGAATAAATATCATGACTTGTTTGCAGACCGTCGTCATGCTTTTCCACAATTTGTTGTAGAACATATTAATACAGTAAACCGTAATTTGGAAATCAGCCAATATTTCTTTACAGATATAGTAAAGGAAGGAATTATGCTTTACAATAGTGGTAAATGTGAATTGGCAAAACCGCGAAAGTTGAGTTTTAGAGAGATTCGGGATATTGCGCAGAGTGAATTTGATAGGTTGTATCCTTATGCGTGTGACTTTTTGGGTGTTGTGAAGGAATATTTCATGCCTAAAGAACAATATAACTTATCAGCTTTCATGCTTCATCGGACTTGTGAAAAATTATACTATACTATCCTGATGGTTTTTACGAATTATCTTCCAAAAACTCATAAAATTAAAGAGCTTAGTGGGATGGTAAAACGTTTCTCACAGGAATTGACCACAGTCTTTCCTCAAAATACGGATGAAGAGAAAGAATGTTTTGATTTATTATGCCGTTCGTATATCGAGGCTCGTTATAACAAAGATTTCAGTATCTCACAAGAACAACTGGAATACCTTATTGCCCGCATAGATATTCTGAAAGATATTACTGAACGCTTATGTAAAGAGAAGATTGTGGAATATGATACAATGCCTGAATAATTGTTCCCTGTGAAATAAGTCGGTGTCGCATTTATAACTTGAACTTAGGTTCAGCTCTCTATGAAATGAAAAACAAAATATATCTGTCATCTGTCACAGATTATAATCTAACTTGCAGAGTATAAGTACTTAATGCTGTGACAGCACAAGGTGACAGCAGTGTGATAGCAATAATGCTGTCACCTAAAAAAACAAATACAAAATAAAAACGCTGTTCGAAAATGAATAGTATTAGGTAAGCACTCATTGTATGGCTCTTGTTTATCCTATCAGTCAGCTTTACCTTTGCACAGAACTTAAAATTTTATTCTTATGGACTCTACTGATTGTTTTTTAGAGATTCTTTCTGCTTATCAGTCATCCGACAGTGGTTGCCAAGTCTCTCTTTTGGAGTATTGCCATCGTTTTGGCGTTGATTATTATAAATTCCTTGGCTGGTATCGTCATTACAAGTGTCAATTAACTAACCCCACTTCCCCTTCCGGTATGCAGCTGACTCCTA
>NZ_JH114330.1:140727-275182 GCF_000157095.2 Bacteroides sp. D1 | reverse complement strand
GGGAACAGAGAATGGAGGCGACCTAATTCACTCGTTGCAAAACTTTGACGATATTTTTTAAGCATATCGAACTCGGTAAAACCTAAACAAGGTTCGATTTCTGAGATTTTTTGTATCTTTACCATGTGTTTTTATTTTTAATTACCCCCGTTTTGGCCGTCAAACCGTTTTTTGGGGGGAATGCTTAAAGATACAAAAAAGGCAACTAACTCGCAATGAATTAGTTGCCTTAAATTTTATTATTTTAGGAATATCCCGAATTAATAAAGGGGCTGTCTGACTATTTTATTGTTAGACAGCCCCTCTTCTTATTTTAAGGACTTAAAGACTTTCCGGATATTAACTTTTTCAGTGTAAATATCGACCTTTCATCTGTTATGATTACTTATTCTGTTCTTTTTTCCATTTTTCATATCTCTTCAACACCTTGCTTCCATCTTTGTTATACCAACTATAACCATTTCGGCGTTCGTGTCCGATTTCCGATATATCATATTTTTTAATGCCATCACGGTCGCAGAAAAAAGGCCGGTTTGTTTCCAGATCATAAAAACGTGCCCAAAGAGTAGGACAGTCTTCACAGGGAACCATGCGATAGTCTTTTTTGCCATCACTGTTAGTGAAATATTCCTTCTGTATTCCTTTTATTTCAGACTTTTGGAACCATTTGATAGCACCTTCTATGGATTTTACAACGTCTGCAGATGGATGGGGAAGTGACATTAACAGTAATACAATGTTGTCAGACTCTTGTCCGCTTAGTGACGGGAGTTCATAGGCACGTGCCTTGCAGGGTTCCAAAGTGACACGGTCATGTTGGGCGCACCACACTGTTAACTCTCCATTTTGGCGCACCTGCGTTTTGAGTATACACTCTATCCCTTTATTAAATGCATTACGTGCTTGTTCACAGATATTGTCAGGAAGGAAAGTGTACGGAGCTTTCTTTTCGTATATGCTCCGAAGTTGATTCATGACTCTCACCATTGCATTGTCATTGTAGGTGATTTGTACGTAATAATCTTTGGGACGCGGATAAAATTGAGGCCATCCACCGTTTTCATACTGCGATTTGAGCAGATATTGAATACCGTTCAGCACTCCTTCTTTATATTTCTCCTTTTGCGTAGCCAGATAAAGCCGTGACAAATATTCTATTTCTGTCGTGGTGGCATTGTTGTCGATGGTGCTTTGGTTGGTATCTTCTTTAGCTTTTAGTGCCGCATTATATTCTTGTTCCGTCAGTTCTGCCGGCATATAGATATTCTTGGGCCAGCCTCCGGTAGTTTGTTGATAGAGTAACACGTTGTCACCGATGCGTTGGGCTTCTTCCGTCTTGAAGAAATCATCGTCAAATTTAGGGGCGATGTGTACCCATTCTTTGTAGTTCTGTTGTTTTCTGTAATCTGTTGCTTTTTGGGCTGAGGCGTTTGTCAGGATAAAAAGTAGCAGTAAGAAAAGACTTAGTTTTCTCATGGCTTTTATTATTTAATGTTTTTATAGTATGCAAATGTAGGAAGAAAGAAAAACATCGGTATGTAATAACTGTTTTTTATACAGTAAAAATTGGGTTAATCCTCCCGATAAGAAGATTAACCCAATAAAAAAATAAATGGAAACTACTTCCTTATTCCAGATACTTCGTAATCTTGCCGCTGATTTGCAACAGGGATATTTCGCAAAGTTTCGTGTTATATTCAGCAGAGAGGATGCGTTCCTCTGCATCTAACAAACTTTTTTGTGCTTCGCGTACTTCAAAACCGGAGAGGTCCCCCTGTATATAACGGTCCATGGCAATATCGTGATTATCTTTGGCGGTTATCAGGTTTTGACGTTCCAGATTCAGCAATTGGAGATTGTTGCGATAGGCTTGCCATAGGTTACTGAGATCAGAGCGGAGTGCTAATTCCAAGTCCTGTCGTTCCAGGCGACGATTTTTGAAAGCCAGACTTGCATTTCTCTTTTCGCGGCGACGATTACCGTCGAAGATATTAAAACCGACAGTTATTCCGGCATTAAAGCCCAACTCACCTCTTCTGATGTTTGTGTTGATGTCATACTTGTTGAACGTATATCCATATCCGGTATTTAATTTGAGATATGGATAGTTGCGTGAGTTTATTTTCTTGTAGTCCAATTGGGAAAGTACCGTGTTTTGATCGGCCTTGAGCAAAGAAGCATTGGTTGCTAACGTAGAATTCCACAAATCATCAAATTGCAAGTCGCTGTGTACGTCGATGGTGGAGTCTTTGATAATAATGTTTTGATTGACATTGTTGTTAGCCATCAGTTCATTCAACTGGATGCGTGAAGAATGTAGCAATTCCTGTTGTTTGATGTATTGGGCACTGTCTGCATTGAAATCCACTTTTGCCTGCTGATAATCCAGTCCTGAAAACTTACCAACCAGGTGACTAGCCTCGGCTATGCGCAAACGCTCTTTGGAAAGCGACATTGCATAATGAAAGTTTTTCAGACGAATCTTCTGCTGGATAAAATTATAGTATTCGGAAGTCAGGGCAGCAATAAAATCTTCAATGGCAATACGCGTGTTGGTTTCCCCCTGACGTTCCAGCTCTTTCAACTGTTTGTAGGTGGTACTGATATTGAATCCGTCGAAAATAGTCCAGTTGAGGTTAAGACCGACATTAACCGTCTGATCGTAGACTCCGTTATGCTTTGTTATTTCCCCGGTAGCACGCGCCTTGGTCTCAATATTGTCCAGGTTTCCGGTATATCCGGCAGAGAAGTCCAGTGTAGGCAGGTATCCCGCATTTCCCAACGTTGCGTTGTTTTTGCTGATCAGCTCTTCGTTATGGATGATACGTAAAGAGTAATTGTTTTGCAATCCTTCTTCCAGACACTCCTTGAGAGTGAGAACTTGTGCTTTTGCAAAAGAGACTGATAAGAAGGCACATGCAATGGTGATATAAATGATGCGTTTCATGCAAATTCCTTTCTGTTTCATTCTTGTAGTTTTTTGATTCGGTTAGTCGAAATGTAACTGTAAATAGCCGGTACAATGTACATCGTAAGCAGAGTGGATACGACCATACCACCCACTACCGCCGTACCCATGGCAATACGCTGGTTACAACCTTCTCCGGTGGCAAATGCCAGCGGGATAAGTCCCAAAACCGTAGAGGCACTTGTCATCAGAATCGGACGGAGGCGTTGAAGGGCAGCATCTTTGATGGCACTCATTTTATCCTCTCCGGCTTCCTGTTTCTGATTGGCAAATTCTACAATAAGAATACCGTTCTTCGCCACCAGACCGATCAGCATGATAATACCGATCTGACTGAAAATATTCATCGTAATATCTCCGAAATACATGAAGACCAAAGCTCCGGCAATAGCCAGCGGCACTGTCAACATGATAATCAACGGATCTTTGAAACTTTCAAACTGGGCTGCCAGAATCAGGTAAATCAAAAGGATAGCCAGGATAAAGGCGAACATCAGACTGGATGAACTTTCACGATATTCTTTCGAGTCTCCCGACAGGGCAGTGCGGAAAGTGTCATCCAATGTTTCTTTGGCAATCTTATCCATTTCATCCAAACCTTGCCCGATTGTTTTGCCGTCTGCCAATCCCGCAGAGATGGTAGCTGACACAAAACGATTATAACGATACAACTTTGGAGGTGCAATACCGCTTTCCAATTCAATCAAGTTGTCCAGCTGAATCATATCCCCGCTACTGCTACGGACGTAAATAGCTTTCAGGTCGGCCGGTTTGTTTCGTTGTTGGCGGTTGATTTCACCAAGAATTTCGTATTGTTTACCGTTCATATAGAAATATCCCATACGTTGGCCGCTTAATCCATATTGCAGCGTTTGAGCAATGTTCTTGGTACTTACCCCCATAATACTGGCCTTGTCGCGGTTGATCTGAATACGAGCTTCCGGTTTACTGAACTTCAAATCAACGTCCGCCATCTGGAAAACAGGATTCTCATATACTTTAGCCATAAACTTGGGCAACACTTCTTCCAGCTTTTCCAAATTGGTAGCTTGAAGTACATATTGTACAGGCATGCTTCCACGACGTCCGCCGAAAGAAGACTGCTGCTGTACGAATGAACGCGCCATTGTTTTCTTCTGTACCGCTTTTGATATTTTCTCTGCCACATCCATCTGGGTATAATTACGTTCATTCATATCCTTCAGCGTGATGCGCACGTTTCCGCTACCGCTGGATACACGGGCAGTTACAGCCTCGGCATCAGGCAGAATGGAGTCTACCAGTTGATTGATGTCTTCTGTGTAATCCCTAATATATTCATAGGTGACACCTTCCGCTCCTCGTGTATTGATACTGATTTGCGAACGGTCTTCAAGTGGGGCCATTTCCGCAGGAACTGCATTCCACAGAATACCAATCAGGCAAATGGTGATGAAAGTAAATGGAAGAGCGATCCAGCGTTTGCTAAGAAAAGCGGCAAGCGAACGGCTGTATAGCCGGTTCATTCCTTCAAAAAACGGTTCTGTTTTTGCATAGAACCAACTTTGTTTTTCCCGTTTAATGAGTAACTTCGTTGCCAACATCGGAGTGAAAGTCAATGCGGCAAATGAGGATATAATCACCGAACCCGAAATTACGATACTGAACTCACGGAATAATCGTCCCGTCATTCCATCCATAAAGACGATAGGGAAGAATACCGCTACCAGCGTAATAGTGGTGGAAATAACGGCAAAGAAAATTTCTTTGGCTCCTTCTATTCCCGCTTCTTTCGGGGTCATTCCTTTCTCTATACGGATGTAGATATTTTCCGTCATAACGATGGCGTCATCTACCACCAGTCCCACCGATAGTACGATGGCGAGCATGGAAAGCACATTGATGGAGAATCCTGCCAGATACATAACGAAGAAAGCACCGATAAGGGAAACAGGGATTACGATACAAGGCACCAACGTGACGCGCCAGTCACGCAGGAAGAGGAAGATAATGATGATTACAAGTACGAAAGCCTCATATACAGTGGACTTAACCTCATTGATAGACGCACGGATAAACTTGGTATTATCAAAACCATAATTATAGTGTACATCTTCCGGCAAGTCTTTTTTCATTTGCTCCATACGTTGGTATACAGCATCCGCAATCTCAATGTGGTTGGCTCCCGGCTGTGGAATGACTACGACACCCACCATAGGAACGCCGTTCATCTTCATATAACTCTTAATATCAGCCGGGCCCAGTTCAGCACGTCCGATATCACTGAATCGTACAATACGGTTATTCTCTTCTTTGACAATCAAGTCATTGAATTCATCTGCGGTATGCATCAATCCTAGCGTACGGATCGTCAACTCGGTGGTATTTCCTTCGATACTACCTGAAGGAAGTTCCACATTTTCGTTATCTACAGCGTTTTTAACATCGACGGGAGTGATACCGTAACCTGCCATCTTTACCGGGTCGAGCCAAAGGCGCATGGAGTAACGCTTTTCTCCCCAGATAGATACACTACTTACATCGGAAATAGTCTGTAATTGTTCTTTCACAGTCAGGTCCGCTATTTCACTTAATTCCAACAGAGAACGTTTGTCACTCTGAAGAGCAACCATCAAGATAGGCATGGCATCAGCATCTGCTTTTGAAACTGTTGGTGGGTCACAGTCGCGAGGCAGATAACGTTGGGCACGTGAAACCTTGTCACGTACGTCGTTGGCCGCTGTTTCCAGATCGACGGACAATTCAAATTCTACTGTAATACGGCTTTGCCCCTGCTGGCTCACACTGGACAAAGAACGGATACCGGGAATACCGTTGATATTCTGTTCCAACGGTTCAGTTATCTGGTTTTCGATAACGTCGGCATTAGCTCCCGGATAAGAGCAGCTGACAGAAATAATCGGATTATCTACCGACGGATATTCGCGGACACCCAAATAGTTGTATCCGATGAATCCGAAAAGGAGGATAATAATCGTTAATACTGTGGCTAATACCGGGCGACGTATACTTAATTCGGAGATGTTCATTGATTTATGATTTCTGATTTCTGAATTATGATTTCTGAGTTATGGATTGAAGATTTCTGATTTTTGAATTCTGATTTCTGATTTCTGAATGTTTGCTGGATTCTGCTGACTTATAAATCATAAATCAGAATTCATAAATCAGAAATTCTCATTCTTCAATATTGTCGAGTGTTACGGCGAGTCCGGTACGGAGTTGCAATGTTCCTGAAGTAATGATTGTGTCTCCTACGTGCAATCCTCTAATCACTTGCACTTCAGATGCGGTGCGGATACCGGTAATGATATCCACCGGTTCGGCCTTTCCTGATTTATACAGATAGACTTTATCTTTACCCATTTCCGGCACTATTGCTTCCGTTGGGATGGCTATTGCATTAGGTATTTCATCCTTTTTCAACAGTACACTGGCATAACGGCCGGGAAGCAGGGTGCGATTGACATTCGGGTATAATGCACGGGCGGTAAATTGATGCAGATTCGGATCGATGGCAGATTCTACAGCGTATACCTGTGCGCCAAAAGCATCCAATGTTCCTTCAACGCTGAAATTGAGATTGGTACCCTTTTTGATTTGCTTGGCATAACGTTCCGGAACGGAAAATTCAACCTTCAGTGGAGCGATTTTTGTCAGCTTGGCAACGACTGTGGTCGGAGACGCATACGTACCGATACTGACTTGGCGAAGTCCGATCACTCCGTCAAACGGAGCACGTAGCTCTGTCAGTTCAATATTAGCTTTGATAATTTCTATATCGGCATTTAGGGTTGCTAAATCCGTTTTCACCTGTTCGTAGGCTTCTTTACTGACAGCATCCCGTTTCAATAAAGCGTCCTGGCGGAATACACGGTCTTCTGCCAGTTTCAATTGCGAAATCAACCTTTGCAATTGTGCCTGCAACTGCCTGTCATTCACTTTGGCTAGTAATTGGCCTTTCTTTACGGCTGTTCCTTCTTCAAAGTTGATTTCTACAATCTTTCCCGACGTTTCGAAAGATAAATCCACTTCTTCATCGGGTAGAAGTACACCAGTAGTGGTGAACTCATCTGTCAGAGATTGTGGTTTTATGACCTTGGCATTTACATTTAAAACTTGTTTCCCTCTTTTTTTATTACTGCCCATCACTTTGTCGGCGGCTGCTAGTTCGTCGTTTTTTTTCGGTAATTGTGAGTAGATTCCTCCACCGATAATCCCGGCACCAACAAGAATAATGATGCCCCATTTAGTCTTCTTATTCATGGTTTAGTATTGTATATGGCAATTATATTATACATCTTCAAAAATTAGACTTCCCCTGATGGGAAAGGTTTAAAGAAAGGAAGAGTAAAAAAGAGTTAATCAGTAAGCAGCCCGATATTTTCCTTCCTCTTTATCTTCCAACATATTGAGATAAGAGGTATAACGGGATTCGCTGATGAGGTGCTCTTCCACTGCTTTGCGTACGGCACATCCCGGTTCATGACGATGTGTACAGTTGCCATATTTACAGTCGGCGGAGGTTTTGAATATTTCGGGAAAATAATGTCCGATCTCTTCTTCTTCCATATCGAATGTGCCGAAGCCCTTGATACCCGGAGTATCGATGATATAGCCATCTCCTTCCACAGGGAACATTTCGGAGAAAGTAGTAGTATGCATTCCTTTGTTGTGGTAAGAAGAAATTTCGCCGGTCTTGGTTTCTATGCCCGGCAGTATGGAATTGATAAGAGTCGATTTGCCGACTCCCGAATGTCCGGAAAATAAAGTAATCTTGCCTTCCAGTGCTTTTTTGATTTCAGCCACTCCAGTGCCGTTCTTTGCGGAAACTTTGAAGCAAGGGTAGCCGATTTGTGTGTATAAGTTGATAAGTGCGTCCAGATAGCGGAGCTCATCTTCGTCGTAAGCATCTACCTTATTAAATACCAGTTTGACAGGGACGCGATAGGCCTCTGCGGATGCAAGAAAACGATCAATAAAAATAGTGGAAGTTTCCGGATAATTGATGGTTACCACCAGCATACACTGGTCGAGATTGGCAGCAAGGATATGAGATTGTTTGGAAAGATTGGATGAACGGCGGATGATGTAGTTCTTTCTATCTTCTATTTCACTGATAAAAGCAGTGCCTTCCTGATTAAGTATAATCCGGACACGATCACCCACTGCAACAGGATTAGTACTGCGAATCCCCTTCAACCGGAAATTCCCTTTGATTTTACATTCAATAGATTGTCCGTCATCGGTTTTCACCTGATACCAACTACCCGTGTTTTTGATTACTAATCCTTTCATATAAATTATAAATTAAAAATGAAGAATGAAGAATTCAGGCTGTGTTTCAACTGAATAATACAGCATTATAATTCCTCATTCTTCATTCTTAATTCTTCATTATTTTTTAGACGGTCATAATTTCTTTATCCTTTTCAGCCAGCATATCATCGATTTGTTTGATATACTTATCATGGATTTTTTGCAGTTTGGCTTCCGCATTCTTCTGCTCGTCTTCTGCCAATCCGTCTTTTACGGCCTTTTTCAGTGCGTCGATGCCGTCACGACGCGCGTTGCGTACGCTTACTTTAGCCGTTTCGCCTTCTCCTTTACACTGTTTTGCCAGTTGTTTACGGCGTTCTTCCGTCAGGGGAGGGATACCGATACGGATCATTTCTCCATTGTTTTCGGGCATGATACCGAGGTCAGAGTCGATAATTGCTTTTTCGATGACACGGAACATGCTTTTATCCCAAGGCTTGATCACGATACTGCGGGCGTCCGGAGTAGTAATTGCTGCTACATTGCTGATAGGTACCATACTTCCGTAAGAATCTACGCGGATACCATCTAATAAGCGTGCACTCGCTTTTCCGGCGCGGATATGTGCCAGTGCTTCTTCCAGATACATGATGGCCATATCCATCTTTTCTTGTGCATTGTCAAGGCAAGTCTTTACGTCTACCATATTTTTTGAGATTTAAAATTGCATTTTGATTGATTAAGTAGCAAAAGTATATTATTTTTTGTTCATCTGCAACAGCATACCCATCTTTTTTATGAGTGACTTGCCAATGATAATCAGGGTAACGGCGGTGATAATCATTAAAATACCCATCATTAAGCGGGGAGTCAGTTTTTCGTGAAACAGGAGAACACCGAAGAATAAAGCTGTCACTGGTTCCAGAGCACCCAATATTGCTGTTGGTGTAGAGCCTATATAATGGATGGCCAGTGCGGTACAGACCAGTGATACGGCAGTTGGCAGGATGGCGAGTGATAATACATCGGCCCAGAGCCAGGCAGACGGTATTACTTGCAGTTCCGTACAGAAATTTAAACGGACGATATAAACCGATAGTCCGAATAAAATGGCATAGAAGGTAAGTTTCGTGGTCGGCAGGTTTTTCAATGTCGAACGGTTTACACCTACTATATATATAGCATAAGAGAGAGAAGACAACAGAACAAAGATAATTCCCAAAGTCGATAGCGGTTTGTTGCCGTCTCCCTGATAGAGCAAGGCAATGCCTGAAAGTGCCAGCAGGATGGAGAAAACGGTAATGGCGGAAATCTTTTCCTTGAAGAATATTCCCATAATGACAGCTACCATCACCGGATAAACAAACAGAATCGTTGAAGCAATTCCGGCATCCATATAATTATAACTCATAAACAAAAGCAGTGATGAAAAAGAGAATAACAGCCCCATAATGACTAAGGGCAAAACGTCTGCCTTATGAAGTGCAAAAGACTGATGCTGCATTTTCATCAGAATACCCAATACGATTGTCGCAAAGAAGTACCGGTAGAATAAAACGGTATCGACACTCATTCCGGCTGCATAGAGCGGAAGTGCAAAAAGAGGATTCATACCGTAGCTCGCAGCGGCAATCGCTCCATAGATAAAACCTTTGGTTTTGTTAGTCATTGTTTTGCTTTTTTTAATGGCGTGCAAAAGTACGCAGTTCACCAATGATAAACAAGTGTTTAGGCGGTTGATAGTATAATTTAATCTTTCGTATGCTAAAAACTATTTCTTGGTAAAGAGATAACTAATCTTGTTTATGCATAAAATTAATCGTCTGACTATAGTCGAACTTGCGTCTGACTACTGTTAAACTTACGTCTGACTATAGTTGAACTTTCGTCTGACTATAGTCAGACGAAAAAGAATTAACCGTCAGATGATTAATTTTATTCGGTAGGGAGATTAGTTATACGCCTCCCGAGTAATAGTCTGCAGGCAATAGGCAATCAGGTTTTTGAATAAACACTTGCATATATCTTGGATTTTCCCGAATATTGCATCTGAATTATCGAAAAACACAGATGGCCAAAGTTAAATTTCTTGTTGTTTATTGCCTGTTCATATCGGGACTTTGTTGCATGGCAAATGTGACGAAGGATATCAATATGCGCTTTAAGGACGTAAGGCAGGGACTTTCTCATCAAACGGTCAATTGTTTCTATCAGGATGAATTCGGATTTTTGTGGATCGGCACTCAAGACGGGCTGAATCGATTTGACGGACGTAAGTTTGAAGTATTCAAGCCGGATAACGCTAATCCTTATTCCATCAATATCAATAATATCAGGCAGGTTTGCGGAAATAAAGCCGGATTGCTCTTTATCCGCAGTTTGCAGAGCGTGACTCTTTATGATATGCGTTTGAATCGTTTTAGGGTGTTGCGTGAAGGAGAAGTTGCGGGAATCTGTTATGCGCACGATGCATTATGGATAGCTACCGGAAAGGAAATATACCGTTATCGCAACCTCGACCAGGCGCCCGAGTTATTCTTTTCATTTCCTTCGGATGAGGAGGATGTATTGATGAACAGTCTCATGGTTCGTCAGAATCAGACAGTGGTGGTGGGTACTTCTTCGAAAGGTGTATACTGCATCGACCAGTCTGCACATATCACCCGGCGTATGGATGTGGGAGCTGTCAATTCAATAACAGAAGATAGAAACGGGAGTATCTGGATAGCTACCAGAAACAGAGGGCTCATACGGTTGGATGAAGATGGAACACTTACTCATTTCAAGCATAATAAGGTAGCTGAAAATACGATTAACCATAATAATGTGCGTCATGTGACGCAAGCTAATGATAGTCTCCTGTATATCGGAACCTATGCCGGTTTGCAGACTTTAAACCTGTTTACCGGAGAGTTTACAGATTATGAATATGACTTGAATGTGGAGGCGGCCGATATACGTTCTATTATTTCGATGCATTACGACACTTCGGGGACTTTATGGTTGGGGACTTTTTATCAGGGAATCCAATATTATAATGTAGCGAATGATGCTTTCCATTTTTACCGCTCGTCTACGGCTGTTGGCGGTCATTTGAATTCTTATATTATCAGTTCCATTGCCGAAGACCGTTCCGGCCGGATCTGGTTTGCAAGTGAAGGAAGCGGGTTGAACTATTATGATAAACATACCAAACGCTTTTTCCCTTTAAAAAAGGTCTATTCTCAAGAGCTTTCTTTTAAGATAGTGAAGTCTCTTTATTATGAGAGAGAGCCGGATTATCTTTGGGTAGCTTCTCTTTATCAGGGAATCAACCGGATTAATCTGTCGACCGGGCATATAGAATCTATCTCGGAAAACATCTATACTCCGGAAGGAAAAACAGTTGTTGACAGAGCCTATAATCTGGTGAAAATGATAGAGTTTGCCGGCCACGATTCTTTATTGATAGCTGCCAAGGGAGGATTGCTTGTATTGGATAAAAAACACCTTCGACTTCATCATTTCGAACACCCTTCGTTGGCTGCCAAACATCTGTCGCAGGTTTGGGATATGACGTTTGACAAAGACGGGGATCTATGGCTGACTACCTCTTTTGATCTGATACGAGTCAACCTCAAAGCGGGCATTGCCCATAGTTATCCTTTCTCCCAAATAGCGCAGAGTACAGCGCAGCATCACATCAACCACATTTTATGTGATAAGAAAGGACGTATATGGCTGGGATCGACAGGCTCGGGAATTTATCTATTTGATAAGAAGACAGATTCTTTTGTGGGATACGGAGCGAAACAGGGATTGGAAAATGGATTTATAACCGGATTGGTGGAGAGTCCTTTGGATGGTTCTATCTATGTGGCAACCAATGGTGGTTTCTCTAAATTCAACCTGGCAACGACTACATTCGAGAACTATAACAGACAGAGTGATTTTCCCTTGAATAATGTAAATGACGGAGGGCTGTATATTGCGTCCGACCACGATATTTACGTGTGTGGTCTGGCGGGTATTGTCTCTATCGCCCAGGAAAAGCTGAACAAACAGTCTGTTGACTATGATGTGTTTGTAAAACGGGTGCTTGTGGATAATACGGAAATACAACCGCTTGATTCGTTGGGGCTTATCAAAGAAACCGTATTGTATGAACATCGGTTAGTATTGCCGCCCAGATATTCTTCCGTCACTTTTGAGATAGCAAGTAACACCCTGAATAATATTTCTAATATCGGTCTGGAATATAAACTTGAAGGCTTTGACAACGAATATATGAAGGCGGGCGATAATACGATGATTACCTATACCAATCTTCATCCGGGGCATTATACTTTCCATGTCCGTGGCGACCAGGTGGGCGTTCACGGTCAGGAAGCACCTTCCGTTAGTTTTGAGCTGATAGTGGAGGCTCCGGTTTATCAGCGGGCATGGTTTATTTTGTTGATGGTGCTGGCAGCTATCCTTATTGCCGGCTATATTATCCGTATGTTCTGGATACGAAAAACCTTGCGGCACTCTTTATTGGCCGAGAAACGGGAAAAAGAGTATATCGAAAGTGTGAACCAGTCCAAACTGCGTTTCTTTACCAATGTATCGCATGAATTCCGTACTCCGTTAACGCTTATATCCAGCCAGCTCGAAATGCTCCTGATGCATAAGGACATTATTCCTGAAGTATATAATAAGATTCTGGATATTTATAAAAATTCCCGCCGGATGAATAACCTCGTGGATGAAGTCATTGATATCCGTAAGCAGGATCAGGGATACTTGAAACTAAAGATTTCTAAAGAGAATATTGTGGCGGTGATAGAGGAAATTTGTGGCTCTTTCTATAGTTATGCCCAACTGAATAAGATAGATCTCCGCTTTTCTTCCACTCTGAAAGAAGCTGATTTGTATATTGACAAAACACAGATAGAGAAAGTATTCTATAATTTATTGTCCAACGCTTTTAAGTATACGAAGCCTGGTGACTGGATTTCTGTTGAGCTGTCAGCGGAAGGAGATAATGACATTGTGATTTCAGTCAACAACCTGGGGGTAGGCATTGATAAATCCAAGATCAAACATGTATTTGAACGGTTTTGGCAGGATGATTCGGCAACAACCACACGAACTGTCAAAGGATCGGGCATTGGATTGGCGATGGCGAAAGGAATTGTAGAGTTGCATCAGGGAACCATCGGAGTGGAAAGCGAACTGAATGGAGTTACCTCTTTTACCGTTACTCTCCACCGGGATGCGAATATGAATATGGAAGCCTCTTCCTCCGCAGACGAGCACGTTGCCGAACATTATATAATAGAGCCTCAAGAAATCTCGGAAATGGTGAAGCCGGATAAAACGGTGAAAATACTGATTGTAGAAGATAACCCGGAAATGCGTAAAGTATTGACGCAGATTTTTGAACAGATATATGAGGTATATACGGCTGCCGACGGGCAGGAAGGATTGGAACGGGCTTCTTCGCTCCAACCGCAGATGATTGTAAGTGACATCATGATGCCTGTCATGTCCGGACTGGAAATGTGCGAGAAGTTGAAAAGTAATTTGCAGACCAGCCATATACCTGTTGTCTTGCTGACAGCCCGCAACCGGGAAGAACATACCTTGGAAGGCTTGCAGACAGGTGCGGATGATTATATCTCCAAACCTTTTAATATCAAGATATTGGTAGCCCGGTGCAACAATATCATCCAGACTCGTAAACTACTTCAACAACGGTTTGTTCGAAACGACGAACCTAAAGTGGAAGACCTTCCGTTTAATCCGATCGATAAAAAGATGTTGATGGATGCTACGGCGATTGTGGAATCTTATATTGATAACCCAGACTTTGACGTAGCTACTTTTGCACGAGAAATGTGTATGAGCAGAACGTTGCTTTTCACTAAATTGAAAGCATTGACCGGACAGACCCCGAATGACTTTATTTTATCTTTGAGACTGAAAAAAGCAACAGAAAAATTGCGGAATGACCCCAATGCCCTGATTGCTGATATAGCATTTGATTACGGTTTTTCTAATCCAAGTTATTTTATCCGGTGTTTTAAAAATGCTTATGATATTACTCCGGCTGCTTATAGACGGAAATATGCAAACTCTTAATTTATAGTGTTTTATATACTTTCTGCCTGACGAGATTTGTACTATTTGAACTTTTATACGGACGATTCTATTATTCGAAATCATTAATAATTGGGATTTTTGCACTGTAATCATTCAAATTATTACATAGTATGAAAAACATCGTAATTAAATGGGCTGTGTTCCTGACAGCCTTTCTTATCTCTTTAGAGGTTAGTGCTCAAAACGTCAGAGTTTCTGGAGTGGTGACAGACGCACTTGGACCGATCCCCGGAGTTAATATCATGGAGGAGGGGACTACTAACGGTACAGTGACGGATGTAAATGGAAAATATTCAATCAGTGTATCGGCTAAATCTACCCTTGTTTTTTCTTGTATAGGATATAAGGAACAAAAAATACGTGTCGGTACGAAAACGGTACTGAATGTGAATATGGTGGAAGAGTCGAAAATGCTCGATGAATTGGTGGTTGTCGGTTATGGAGTTCAGCGTAAGAGTGATGTAGCCACTTCGGTAGCTTCGGTCAAAGCGGATGAAATGAAAACATTTCCCGCCGGCAATGTGGCTGATATGTTACGTGGACGTGCCGCAGGTGTGAATGTAACGAGTAGTTCCGGACGACCGGGATCGACTCCTTCGATTACCATTCGTGGTTCCCGTTCTATCAGTGCAGACAATGCACCTTTATATATTATAGATGGTTCTCCTTCCAGTGCAACAGAGTTCAGTACGTTGAGTGCGGATGATATTGAATCGGTTGAAATCCTGAAAGATGCTGCGTCGCAGGCTATTTATGGTGCACGCGCCAGTGACGGTGTGGTACTGGTGACTACCAAACGTGGTAAAGCCGGAAAAGTGGAAGTCAACTATAATGGCTATCTAGGTATTCAATCTCTCTGGAGAAATTTCGATTTCTACTCTCCCGAAGAATATATGCAGCTTCGTCGTGAAGCAAAGGCGCATGATAAAGGAATAATTGATGCGCGTGAGATTTCTATAGCCGAAGCGTTGGAAGACGAGGTGATGCAGCGGGTATGGGCCAGTGGAAAGTTTATCGACTGGGAAAAAGAAATGTTCAGAAATGCAATCTATCATAATCACGACGTCAGTGTACGTGGAGGAACAGAAAAAATCAAAGTATCGGCAGGTGCCAACTACTTTGACCAACAAGGAATGGTGGTTACCGGATCGGGGTATCAGAAGTTTTCTTTAAGACTGAATCTGGACTTTGAAATAGCCAAATGGATTAGTTTCGGTATCAATTCTTCTTATGCGATGACAAAACAAGATCGTGAGGATGGTAACTTTAATGATTTTATTACCAGTTCTCCGTTGGCGGAGATATATGATGCGGATGGCAAGTATACAAAATATATCAACTCGGAAGGAAATTATAATCCTTTGTACCGTGCCGAACATTATGGACGTGAAGTAACCCGTGATAATTACCGCCTGAACTTTTTTATGGATGTGAAACCTTTCAAGGGATTCAATTATCGTCTGAATACTTCTGTTTATAATCAGACGTCTGAAGACGGTTCTTATAAAGATTCCCAATATCCGGGAGGCGGAGGAACGGCCGTTCTTGACGAATCGCGTACACAGAACTGGCTGGTTGAGAATATTGTGACCTATAAAGTGCCTATCCGCAACAAGAAACACCAGTTGACATTGACCGGCGTTCAGTCTGTCGACCATAATGGGTCGAAGTCTATCGGGTACTCGGTTGAAAATCTTCCGGTGGATAAAGACTGGAACTTCATTTCTCAAGGTGAGTTTACAGGCAAGCCTCGTCGTCAGTTTAATGAAAATAACTTGGTGTCTTTCATGGCTCGGGCGCAATATTCGCTTTTAGATCGTTATTTGTTGAACGTGGCTGTCCGCCGTGACGGTTCCAGCCGTTTCGGAAAAGAAAATAAATGGGGAACTTTCCCGTCGGCAGCTTTTGCCTGGCGTGTCAATCAGGAGAGTTTTCTAAGAGATGTGTCGTGGATTGATAACCTGAAACTGCGTGTGAGTTATGGTATTGTAGGTAATCAGAACGGTATCGGCAATTATACTACTTTGGGACTGGCTGATAATAAAGGATATGAGTTTGGAAATGTTTTTCAAATGGGATATTTGCCGGGCAAGGAACTGTCTAATCCAAACCTGAAATGGGAACAGTCTGCAACAGCTAACTTTGGTGTTGACTTTAGTTTCTTCAATGGGCGTCTGAATGGTACGGTTGAGTATTATAATACTCATACGAAGGATTTGTTGGTGAAACGTTCCCTGAATGCGTCACTCGGATATACTACCATGCTAGATAATCTGGGAAAGACGAAATCCAGTGGTATCGATCTTTCTTTAAATGGTGACGTGGTACGTACAAAGGAGTTTACCTGGACACTCGGAACTAATTTCAGCATGTATAAGAATGAAATTGTCCGTATTGACGATACTCTCGATGAGAACGGGAAACCGGCAAGTCAGGTAGCCCAGGGGTGGATTATCGGAGAACCGATCAATGTATACTATGATTATCTGATAGATGGAATTTTTCAGTATGATGATTTTGATATCACTCGTGATGGTACGGGAAATCTGGTCTATACACTGAAAAACACCTATGATAGTGATAATGACGGTGTGGCCGACAGTCCGATTAATTACGGTGGCGCTATTGAACCGGGAATGGTCAAGGTGCGTGATAACAACGGGGATGGAAAGATTACAGCTGATGACAGGGTACCTATCCGTAAAGATCCGAAGTTTACACTCTCCCTTTCTTCTACATGGAACTGGAAAGGATTTGATCTGTTCATGGACTGGTATGGAGTTTCCGGCAGAAAGATTAAGAACGGTTATTTGTACGAGTATAATTCCGGTGGTTCTTTACGTGGAAAATTGAATGGGGTGAAGGTGGATTATTGGACTCCGTTCAATCCTTCGAACAAATTCCCACGTCCTTCTTATAGTGCGGACCCTGCATATTTGAGTGCCATTGCCATTCAGGATGCTTCTTATATCCGTTTACGCACCTTACAACTTGGATATACTTTCCCCACCCGACTATTGAAGAATACTCCGATTCATAAATTACGATTGTATGCAACTGCTACTAACTTGCTGACATTTACGGAGTTTAAATCTTATAGTCCCGAACTGACTCCAGGGTCTTATCCGGAGTCCAGACAATATGTGTTTGGTGTCAATGTTTCATTCTAAAATAAAGAATCCTTATGAAAAAGTTAATATATACAGCCTTTGTCATTTGCGGAATGTTGACCGCTTCCTGCTCGGATTTATTAAATCTGGAATCAAAAACAGACGTGACGAATAATTATCTGTTCACTACTCCCGAAGGGTTGAATACTGCCGTTACAGGATTGTATTCCCTGGCACGTGAATTGCCGGGTGGAGCGGATAATAACGAATCTAATCTGTACATCGTTACCATGTGTGACTTTAATACGGATATTGCCATACTTAGAGCAGGTGTTTCTACCTCAATCGGACGTTTGAATACAAGTTTTACTCCAAGTACTGGAGATGTCAATAAGTTCTGGAAACATCACTATGGGATTATCGGAAAAGCAAATGAAATTATTGTAGCGGCAGAAGCCTTGGGACTGGATGACAGCGATGTATTGCACGCATGGAGTGAAGCGAAATTCTTCAGAGGACGGAGCTATTTTGAACTTTGGAAACGCTTTGACCGCCTTTATCTGAACGTCACTCCAACCACTGTCGATAATCTGAAACGGGAGTATAAACCGGCTTCTCATGAAGAACTGATGACACTGATGACGACTGATTTGGACGATGCAATGAAAGGTCTGGACTGGTCACTTCCTCAAAATAACGGAAATGTATTGTATGGACGGGTAACGAGAGCGACTGCCAAACATGTCCGTGCACAGGTTGCCATGTGGGAATCGGATTGGGATACAGCCATTGAGGAATGTGAAGACATCTTTAAACAGGAGGGCATCTACTCGATGGAAAAGAAAGCCGAGAATGTATTTAATAGCGCAGATTTGAGATCCCCGGAAGTGTTGTGGAGTTTCCAATATTCACAAAACTTGGGTGGAGGAGGTTCCGGAACTCCGGTTGCCGGACATCGTATCTCTATTCAGACTACTACCCGAATCAATAAAATTGCAGGTTGTATCAATACGGCCGATCAGGGTGGATATGGTTGGGGACGTATTTATCCGAATACCTATTTATTGAGTTTGTATGATCAGGCTAAAGATACACGATACAATGAATTGTTTGTACACCGTTTCAAATACAATGATCCTACTTCTCCTAAATATGGCGAATTGATTCCCCTTGCGAAAAGTTCCAGTTATTGTGAGACGTTGCATTTCATGTCGAAAAAATACTTTGATCAGTGGACTATGGCCGATAATCCGGACCGGACAACGGGATTCAAGGATTTGATTGTCTATCGACTGGCTGAAACTTACTTAATGGCGGCAGAAGCGTATATGCGCCGTGACGGAGGAATGAGCACGGATGCTCTGCGCTGTTACAATAAAACATGGGAACGTGCCGGGAATGACAAATTTGCGGGACCTCTGACGCAAGATATTCTTTTGGATGAATATGCCCGTGAACTGAACTTCGAGGGAGTCCGTTGGCCTTTACTAAAACGTTTGGGGCTTTTGGGTGAAAGGGTGAAAGCGCATTATGGCGAGACAAAAGCTGAAAATCCTTATTTAGATAAAGATTATGCGGAATGTCGTACCAGTTTTGTAGTTGGAAAGCACGAATGTTGGCCTATTCCACAGGAGCAGATTGACTTGATGGGAAAAGAGAATTTTCCACAGAATGAGAATTGGTATTAAGCGATTGATTATCTGAAAAACATGAATGAGTATGAAAAGAATAATATATCTGTTATTGATTTTAAATCTGGGGCTGCTTTCCTGTGTCGATGATGCGTCGGTACGTGTGATGCCTGAATTTAATTGTAAAGATACAAAAGTAAACTTGGCAAAAGCGGCGGGTTCTTTCGTTACATCGCTATTATATACTAATGTCGGTCAGGTTGTTGCTCAATATCAAGCGGAGTGGCTTTCTGTAGATGTAAACGCTAAAAGTGTAATATACACTGCCTTGACGCAGAATGACGGTGAGGATGCAAGGAGTACTGTCGTGAAACTGACTTGCGGTTCATATACAGTGGAAGTGACGGTTACACAGGATTCCAAAGAACCGGATCTTTCTTTGAAGGTAGGACAAAGTGTAGATGATGGTATCGGTATGATTTTCTGGGTGGATCCTTCGGACAAGATGGTAGGAAAAGCTGTATCTGTAAAACGTCAGGGAGGAAATCCTTTTGAGGCTTCTGTGATGTCTCATAATGCGCTTTCTACAGTGAATGGATATGCCAATACGGCTTTGTTTACTGCTCCTGCTGCAAATGATGCAGTGGCATACTGTCAGTCGTTGGGTGAGGGATGGTATCTGCCTGCACGTGATGAGTTATGGGAGTTGTTTGATGTTTACAACGGTATTGGACATGCTGACCCGGATTTTGCTTCGGTTGTACCTGATAAGTTGACGGAAGTTGAAAAAGCGGCACGTGCGGCATTTGATAAGATGTTGACCGATTTGCAGGGTGATGTGATAAACGAGGCTGCCGGTTCGGGCAATGGGGAAAGCTATTGGTCGAGTACGGAAAATGCAGCAGGGGATAAGGCTTATTGGGTACGTTTCGGAAAGTCTGGTGCTGATGCAGGAAATAAAACAGCTACCAACCGTTTTGTGAGATGTATGCGCACAATTGGTGATTATACTTATCCTGAAGAGCCGGCAACTCTGACGGTGGCTCCCAATCCTGTGACATTGGAAGGTGCTAACGAAGCGGAAGCAAATGTTACGTTGACATCCAATAAGAGTGTATTCAGTGTAGTGTTGGCAGATGATTCCTGGCTTTCATATACTATTTCAGGCACAACAGTTACGTTCAAGGCAAAATCAAAAAATACCACTGGTAATATTCGTACGACAATTGCTACAATAACAGCCGGTACTGGCGCAGCCGCAAAAGCAGTGGAGGTAACGGTGAATCAAAATGTAGCTGCCGAGGGAGACGCTTCCCTCGAATTGAGTACCAATACGGTGACTATTACGCCTGATGCGGTAGCAAAATCAGAGGTAATCACAATGATTTCTGATGAGACGGAATTTGCAATAAATATCACTGATGAATCTTGGGTGAAAGCGTATGTTGATGTAACAAGTAAAACTCTTTATTTTTGGACTTTATCTCCCAATCTGAATAGTTCTAGCCGGGTAACGACTGCTACGGTAATAGCCGGAAATGGAGCGAATGCACCTAAACAAGAGGTCACGATTACACAGAGAGGACTTTTAAGTTCCGAGTTTGCGGTGGGACAGGTAATTGCGGATAATGGATCGTTAAAAGGAGGCATTGTATTCTGGGTAGATGGAACTAATCGTGGTAAGGCTAAGATTATGTCGTTGGACAGAGAGAATTTGGCATGGTCTACAGCAGGCTCTCCGGCTTCTACCGGAGTGGATTTATCTAATGATGACGGTTTGGCAAATACTACTGCCTTGGCAGCATTGCCGAATGCAGCGGAAATGCCTGCTCTTAAATATTGCATGGATAAAGGTGCTGGATGGTATTGGCCTACAAGATCGGATCTGGAACAGATGTTTGAAACCTATAATGGGACTAAAGTAGCAGATGCGACGGAGGATAATCCGAATGCGATTACTGATTTTGAGAAAGCAAATCGTGCGGCATGGGATCTGGTAGTTACTAATGCGGGAGGAACTGCTATGAATACAGCAGCGGCATCTTCTACCGGAGATTCTTATTGGGCTAGTCGTGAAACGTCAAGTGGTACAAATGCATTTTATGTACGTTTTGGAAAACCGCTTGCTTGGGATAAAGCAAATGGGAAAAAGACTGGGGCAAGATATATTCGTGCAGTCCGTTCAATCTCGAAATAATGGTATTAGGTATGTATAAGGTATATAGAAAAATAATCTTAGCCTGCTTGTTATTGATTGTTGCCGGCACGGTCTGCGGTCAGCGTGTGACGCAAACGATCAACGATGGCTGGAAATTCTCCCTTTTTGAGGGAGACGCGTTCGATGCTGACTTTGATGTGTCCGGTTGGACTGACGTTTCCATTCCTCATACTTGGAATGCAAAAGATGCAGAAGATGAAATCCCCGGTTATTTCCGGGGAAAAGGCTGGTACAGGAAAGCCGTGATAGTGGAGGAACTGATTGCAGGTCAAAGAGTTTATCTTTGTTTTGAAGGAGCCAATCAGGAGACAAATGTATTTGTGAATGGAAAGTTGGTAGGGAATCATAAAGGTGGTTATTCTGCTTTTACGTTTGATGTGACTGACTATGTTCATACCGGATGCAATTTGGTGGCAGTGAGTGTTGACAACTCTTATAATCCGGATATTGCTCCTCTTTCGGCGGATTTCACTTTCTTCGGCGGACTTTATCGGGATGTTTATCTGGTGTATACTTCGCCCGTGCAGCTATCTACCACCCATTATGCTTCCAGTGGAGTATATCTCAAAATTGTTGGGATAACAGATGCTCAAGCGGAAGTGTGTGCAAAAACATTCTTGTCCAATGCTTTGAAAAGTAATCAGGCATTGATTCTTGAAACGGAGATTTTGGATGCAGACGGTAATAGAGTGGCACTTTCCGCAAAGAAAGTGAATGTGAAAGCAGGAGAGAAGAATGTAGCCTTTGAAGCGTTGATGACTATTGCGCAACCCAAACGGTGGGATGTTGATTCTCCTTATTTATATAAGGTGTATAGCCGTTTGAAGAATAAAAAGGGAGAAGTTCTCGATTGCGTTGTTAATCCGCTGGGAATCCGTGAATATCATTTTGATGCGGAGAAAGGTTTTTTCCTGAACGGGAAATATCGGAAATTGATTGGTACCAGCCGGCATCAGGATTACAAAGGAATGGGGAATGCCTTGCGGGATGAAATGCATATCCGGGATATACAGTTGAGTAAGGATATGGGAAGTAATTTCCTGCGAGTGGCTCATTATCCGCAAGATCCGGTTGTGATGCAGATGTGTGATAAGTTGGGGCTGTTGACTTCGGTTGAAATTCCGATTGTAAATGCCATTACTCAAAGTAGGGCGTTTATGGACAACTGTGTGGAACAGGCTACGGAAATGGTTTGTCAGAACTATAATTATCCGTCTGTCATCATTTGGGCTTACATGAATGAAGTGCTTTTGCGTCCTCCCTTTAATCCTGACAACAAGAAAGAACGGGCGGAATATATGAAGTTTCTTCATCAAATAGCTTCGGCTGTTGAGGCGCAGATCAGAAGTCTGGACTCGGAACGCTATACCATGTTGCCTTGTCATTCTGCTTCCCAAATCTATCAGGAAGCAGGGATTACTGAATTGCCGATGTTATTGGGATTTAATCTTTATAATGGATGGTATGGTGGTAATTTGGGCGGATTTGAAGAGAAACTGGAAGAACTTCACAAGGAGTTTCCTCATAAACCGTTGCTTATTACCGAATATGGGGCGGATGTAGATACTCGTATTCATTCTTTTTCGCCTGTGCGGTTTGATTTTAGTTGTGAGTTTGGCTCTGTCTATCATGAACATTATTTGCCTGAAATTCTAAAGAGGGATTATATCGTGGGGGCTATGGTCTGGAATTTGAATGATTTTTATTCCGAAGCCAGAAGAAATGCCATGCCTCATGTGAACAATAAAGGGTTGGTAAGTACGGATAGAGAACGTAAGGACGGATATTTTCTTTATCAGGCTTATCTGAAAGAGTCACCTGTTCTGCATATTGCTTCTAAATCTTGGAAGAATAGGGCAGGAGCCAGTCGGGATGGAAAGAGTTGTACGCAACCGCTGAAAGTTTATACTAACGCGGATAAGGTGGAGGTCTTTTTGAATGGAAAAAGTTTGGGAGTATATCCGGTAGCAGATAAGGTGGTTTCCGTGGACATTCCTTTTGTAAACGGAAAGAATGTGGTGGATGCTGTGATTGAAAAGGAGGGACGTGAATATCGTGACCAGTATGTCTGTGATTTTAAATGTGTCAATGTGAAGAATGGCTTTACGGAAATCAATGTACTACTGGGTGCTCGACGCTATTTTGAGGACCGGATAGCAGAGATGTGCTGGATACCCGAACAGGCTTATGCAGAAGGTTCATGGGGATATATTGGTGGGGAAGTGGCTCCGAACAAAACTCGTTATGGCTCTTTGCCTGCTAGCGATACAGATATACTGGGGACGGATCAGGATCCTGTCTTCCAGACACAGCGAGTAGGTATTGAAGCTTTTAAGGCAGATGTACCGGATGGTGTTTATGCTGTATATTTATATTGGACAGAACTTACTTCTGAAAATAAAAGAGAGGCTTTGGTGTATAATTTAGGAAATGATGTGGTGAGGGAGGACTATATTAACCGGGTATTTTCTGTGGATATAAATGGAGTATCTGTTGCCAAACAACTGAATATTGCAGAAGAATACGGTTCCGAACGTGCGGTTATTAAGAAATATATTGTTCCGGTTTCACAAGGAAAGGGGCTTGTCGTTCGTTTTGGAGCGGTGGAGTCTGTGCCCATTTTAAATGCAATACGAATCGTAAAAGAATATTAGATGATGAAAAATAGTATAGTTATATTGTTTTTACTGCTGTTATCCCAGTTTGGTTATGCCCAGGGACGTACATTTAAGGTCACTGCCCGTCCGTGGGTGAAAGGACAGAAAAATCTGCCTTGGAAAGAGTATGATACCCGTACTATTGCTCAATTGGATGGGTTCAAACCTACTGGTAAAGTACGTGTGAATAAGTATGGAAGTGATCTGGATGCTCCCAGGTATCGGGCTACAGGATTTTTCAGGGTAGAACGTATTAGAGATCGATGGTGGATGATTGATCCCGATGGGTTATCGGCATTTGCAGAAAGTGGTGGTAGGAGTACGTTTAGGTACTTCCGAACGCAATAAACAAGCAATGCTGGACAAATTCGGTACGGAGGAAAAATGGATCGAAGGAACGGCACGGATGATTCATTCGCTGGGCTTTTCCGGGGCCGGCTCCTGGAGTAATGAAGAAGCTATTGCCTCTTACAATGCCTCTCACAAGGAGGTACTGACTCGCTCAATCATTCTGAACCTGATGAGTGGATATGGGAAGAAACGAGGAGGAACTTATCAGTTACCTGGTAATACGGGATATCCTAATCAGTGTATTTTCGTTTTTGACCCGGAGTTCGAAACCTATTGCGATGAGATGGCACAAAAACTGGTCGCAAATAAAACGGATAAAAATATCATCGGCTATTTTTCGGATAATGAACTGCCGTTCGGGCCGAAGAATCTGGAGGGGTATCTGACTTTGAAGAATCCCAATGATCCGGGAAGATTGTATGCAGAATCCTGGTTGAAACAGCAGGGTATTACTTTGCAACAAATTACGGACGAACATCGGGAAGAGTTTGCGGGGGTAGTAGCGGAACGATACTACAAAGTGGTGTCGGAAGCGATTCGGAAGTATGATCCCAATCACCTTTATTTAGGTAGTCGTCTACATGGAAAACCTAAGTTTGTCCGCCAGATTGTGGAAGCGGCAGGCAGGTATTGTGATGTCGTTGCTATTAACTACTATGGTGCATGGACACCGAGTGAGAAGACCATGAAGCATTGGGGCGAATGGGCTCAAAAACCTTTCATCATCACGGAATTTTATACGAAAGGAATGGATTCCGGGCTGGCAAACACAACAGGGGCAGGTTTTACCGTTCAAACCCAGCAGGAACGTGGATATGCCTACCAGCATTTTGTTTTAGGATTATTGGAAAGTGGGAATTGTGTCGGATGGCATTGGTTCCGTTATCAGGATAATGATCCGACGGCAAAAGGGGTAGATCCTTCGAATCTGGACTCTAACAAAGGGCTGGTAGATAATGAATACAATCTTTATAAACCGTTGGCCGATGCTATGAAAGAATTGAATATCAACGCTTATCGTTTGGCTGACTGGTTCGACCAACAATCAACTAATAATAAATAAAATACATACCATGAAAAAACTATTTATATTGGGAACTTTTCTGTTTATAAGTTCTATTCCTATGGTGTCTTGTACGGATGATGATGATAAAGATCCTAATTTTATGCCTCCTGACATAGTGATGGGAGGGGGAGATGTAGAGTCGGAATATCCGGAGGATTTGCCTGCTCCCGGAGCTTCTGTGATGTATACTCCGTCATTAAATGCCAATATGTATCGCCCTATCAGTGTTAAGTATTCCAGTGCTTATCCGCCTATATCCAGTTGGAAAACAGAGAATACACGTATTATTGCATATATGGACGGGTATAAACCGGCTATTAAAACGTTGAAAGCGTATCAGGAGTCGGTTAATAAATACGGAAGTTCGACTACGCTTCCGAAACAGGCGGCTACGGGAAGATTTTATACGAAGAAAATAGACGGACGTTGGTGGTTGGTTGATCCGGAAGGTTGTCTGCATCTGGAACGTAGTGCGACTTCTTTGCGTAAGGGAACTTCCAGTCGTAATAAAACGGCCTGGAATAGCAGGTTTGGAACTGACGAAAAATGGTTGTCTACTACTCAACGTGAATTGAGTGAGATCGGCTTTCACGGTACAGGTGCTTTCTGCACAGGAACTTATTCACTGATTCAGACTCATAATGCTTCCAATCCGAGCAGTCCGTTAACTTTGGCGCCTTCATTTGCTTTTTTAAGCCAGTTCAAGAGTGCGAAGTCTTATAATTATCCCGGAGGAAGCGATGATAACGCGGCAGGTCTTGTGTTTTATAATGGATGGACTGAATGGTGTGAATCATATTTGGCAGGTAGTGCTTTCGCAGATTATTTGCGGGATCCTAATGTGTTAGGTTTCTTTTCTGATAATGAGATAAACTTCTCTTCAAACAGTTCCCGGATTTTAGATCGTTTTCTGGCTATCAGTAACTCAAGTGATCCGGCTTATGTTGCGGCGAAAGCTTTTATGGATTCTAAAGGTACGCAAAGTGTGACGGATGACTTGAATAATGAGTTTGCCGGGATTGTAGCAGAGAAATATTATAAAGCAGTGAAAGAGGCAGTGAAGAAAGTAGATGATAAGTTGCTTTATCTGGGAACTAGATTACATGGAACTCCTAAATATATGGAAGGAGTAGTGAGAGCTGCCGGAAAATATTGTGATGTTATTTCTATCAACTATTATAGCCGTTGGAGTCCTGAACTGACAACAGCGATTGCTGATTGGGCTAATTGGGCGGACAAACCGTTTCTTGTAAGTGAGTTTTATACGAAAGGGGTGGAGGACTCTGATCTGAATAACCAGTCGGGAGCCGGATATTCTGTTCCTACACAAAACGAGAGAGCTTATGCTTATCAGCATTTTACATTAGGATTGCTTGAAGCTAAGAATTGTGTTGGCTGGCATTGGTTCAAATACCAGGATGATGATGGTACGGACAATTCGTCGAAACCTGCTAATAAAGGTCTTTATGATAATTCTTATCAACTCTTTCCTTATTTATCTTTCTTTGCCCGCGAATTGAATTTTAATGCGTATGATTTGATTCAGTATTTTGATAAATAGGTGTTTGTTTCTATATAATATTTGAGAGGAAAAACAAAGTGCGAATTTTACAGGATTAGTTTTGGTTAAAGCTATCCTGCTAAATTCGCACTTCTTATTTCTAAATGAATAATCAATGTCTTATCAGAGTAGAGTATCATCTGATAGACAAATGAATATCGGTAGTGAAATATTAGTTATGTACTAATGTACCTATCTCTTCTCCACTGATAACCTTCTTTAAGTTGCCTACTGTGTCCATATCAAATACGACGATTGGCAGATTGTTTTCTTTACACATACAAGTCGCTGTCAAATCCATGACTTTCAGACCACGTTTCAGTACTTCATCGTATGTAATATCGTCGAATTTGGTAGCGGTAGGATCTTTTTCGGGGTCAGCTGTGTAAATACCATCTACACGAGTACCTTTCAGCATGACGTCTGCTTCGATTTCTATGCCTCTAAGTGAAGAACCGGTGTCAGTAGTAAAGAAAGGATTTCCCGTTCCAGCGGACATAATGACTACTTCGCCGTTCTCCATACATTCGATAGCTTTCCATTTACTGTAGAATTCACCGATAGGTTCCATCCGGACTGCTGTCAACACACGTGCCTTTACACCGGTAGCCACAAGAGCAGAACTTAGAGCGAGACTGTTGATTACGGTAGCCAACATTCCCATTTGGTCTCCTTTCACACGATCAAAACCTTTATTGGCTCCGCTTAGTCCGCGAAATATATTGCCTCCTCCGATAACGATACCAATCTGTACCCCTTGCTGGTGGATTTCTTTGATTTGTTCAGCATATTCTGCCAGTCTTTTTTCATCAATGCCATATTGCTTTTCGCCCATTAAGCTCTCTCCACTAAGCTTTAGTAAGATTCTTTTATACTTTGCCATACCTTTTGCTTTTTATTGTTTGCCGCAAATATAGAGATAATTTATCGGATAGCCTCACCGGGATACGATTACTTTTTTCATTATTTGTCTTCCCAAAAGGGTTTGTACAATTCCCCGCAATGAAAGATAAACGAGAAAAGCCAGCCACAGGGCATGATTTCCTAAAAGGGGATGGAAAGCGTAATAGACTCCAAAGAAGCTGGCAGAGGCAACTAACATGGAGTAAAGCATCTGCCGGGTAGCAGTGGCACCGATAAAAATGCCATCCCATAAGAAAGCGGAGAAACCGGCTAACGGAATAATGAGTGCCCAGTAAAAATAAGTGTCTGAAGCGCTGATTACTGAAGTGTCATTGGTTAGTAATCCCAGGAATTCTTTTCCGCCAGCTGCATAGAGAATTGTGAATACCAGTGAAAGACCGAATCCCCAATAGAAAAGGTGATGTACTGTGTTACGTAAGCCTGTTTGGTTTTTGGCACCAATGTAACGGCCGGTCAGTGCTTCACCGGCATAAGCAAATCCGTCCATAATGTACGAAAACAAAGTAAATAATTGCATGAGCAAGGTGTTCACGGCTAATACGATTTCTCCTTGGGCGGCCCCTGCAGAAGTAAAAAACATAGTGACTATAACAAGGCAGAGGGTACGGAAGAATATGTCCCGGTTGACTTGAAAGAAACGGTACATGGCTTGTTTCTGTATGATTTCTTTCCATACGATTCGTTTTTTAAGCACACTATAGTAACGCATGTATAACAAAATAGCCATGAAGAAACCTGCATATTGGGCAATTAAAGTCCCTGTTGCCACTCCTGCCACTTTCATGTCCAATAAGTAGACAAAACATAGACTGGCTACAATGTTGACAATATTTTGAGTAATAGCGATATACATGGGAAAACGTGAATTCTGCATCCCGATAAACCAGCCGGCGAATCCATAAAGTCCTAATGTGGCTGGGGCTCCCCAGATACAGATATAAAAATAGGTTGTTGCCAATTGCTTAACCTCCGGTGTGGTTTGTATCAGTGTAAATGCCAGTTTCAGAATAGGGTATTGGAGTATCAACAGGCAAAGTGCTATAAATAATCCTACTCCAACAGAACGTAGCAGTAACCGGGTGATTTCGTTTAAATCATGTTGACCGTACGCTTGTGAAGTCATTCCGCTTGTTCCCATGCGTAGGAATCCAAAAATCCAGTAGATAATGTTGAATAACATTCCCCCTACTGCAATGGCTCCAATGTACGCCGGAGAACCGAGATGTCCTACGATCGTGACATCGATAAGTCCCAGTAGCGGAACGGTAATATTCGATATAATCGATGGGATGGCTATCTGTAATATTCGTCTGTTTACGGAGGATTTTTTTTTATCTGTCATTGTATAAAAACACTTTTATCAATTTGATTGTTCTTTTCGCGAACAAAGGTACATTTTTTATTTTTTTATTGTATCTTTGTGTGTCACGAACTAAATAGCAATCAGATGGATTATGAGGACCTTAACTATTTTTCTTATCTCTTTATTTTCATTGCCGCTGGTGCTGAATGCGCAGTCGGTTGATGAGATGTTACAAAAAGTGTCTGCTGCCATTGAGGCAGGGCAGAATGGGCAGGCTGTGAGCTATTTCCGGCAGACTATCGCTCTGAATATAGACCGTACGGAAATGTATTATTGGACGAATGTAGACAAGAACAGTGAAATTAGCTCCAAACTGGCTACAGAATTAGCGCTTGCCTATAAAAAGAATCGGAATTACGATAAAGCCTATTTATTTTACAAGGAATTACTGCAAAAGACTCCTAATAATGTAGATTGTTTGGAAGCTTGCGCAGAAATGCAGGTATGTCGTGGGCAGGAGAAAGATGCTTTGCGTATGTACGAAAAAATATTGCAACTTGAGGCGGATAATCTGGCGGCTAATATCTTTTTAGGAAACTATTATTATTTGACAGCAGAACAGGAGAAGAAAAAGTTGGAGATGGATTATAAAAAACTTTCTTCTCCCACTAAAATGCAGTATGCCCGCTACCGGGATGGATTATCGAAGTTGTTCACTACCCGGTATGAGAAAGCGCGTAACTCTTTGCAGAAAGTGATTCTGCGTTTTCCATCAACAGAAGCTCAAAAGACATTGGATAAGATATTGAGGATAGAAAAAGAGGTGAATCGCTAAGCGGTTCACCTCTTTTCAATTATATTCAATTTGTTATTTTATAGTTCGTATTGGTAAATCCAAAGGCCCTTCATTAAGCGCTCGGGTATCAATGTCTCCTTTCTTCGGTCCGGGTATCAGAGGACTATAGGATAAGACATGTCTGATACGTTCACGTTGATTTTGAGTGAATTGGTTTGAATAACTAATAGCATAATCCATGATATTATAAGAGATAAACTCTATACCATCACATCCTGTTCGTTTTACCAAATTTTTAAATGTGTATTTTTCTCTCTCATTCTCATATATGTAATCACATTTGCTATCATACTCTTGTTTATTATAGCTTTTGGTATCTTTGCAATAATCCGTATCTTCACACGTGCCATTATCGGTTTCGGCAAAGACATGATGTAGTCCCAGGTAATGTCCTAATTCATGAGCTAGCGTGACAGCAATGTCTGCTGTACTATATTCTGTTGGAGTAGACTCTTCATTAATATATAGGCTATTAATGGAGACAGATAGTGGGAATTGTAAATTTGCTAATGTTAGATGAGAGTAGTCTGTTTCACCAAGCCCTTCTAAATAATGCTTGCCTGTAGTAGAAAAAGGAATATGAGAGATACCTAATGTTACTGAATTTGAATTCGGTTCAGTTGTAAAATTATAAACCATAATGTTGATATATGAGTTTGGATCCCATAAGTATTTTACATATTTTCCCGAATTATCCTTCATAAAAGCTTCACAATCGATAGGGTATGACTCTGGCCATTGGATATATTCTACGCCAGGATTGGGTAATGTTTCTCCATTTTTATCTGTTGTTGCCAATGTAAAAGTAAGATTCATGTCTACACTGTTATTCTTGCTTTTATACAGACTGTTCACTTTGTCTAGTATATGGGATAAACGGCTTGAATTTACTTTTTGTAGAGAATTCTCATCTTCTTTATACAATACATGAAAGATTACAGGGAGTTCATAATGGTATTCTTCAGCCGTATTGGTAGAGCCATTTTGAATGATTTGAACAGTTTTGCTAACCTTATGACTTATGATAGTGACAGTTGCTGTTCTGGATTTGGATTCCAGATTTGCATTAATAGATAAGATTAACTTTCCATCGTTTTCTCCTTTTTGTGTATTGGGAATGCACCATTGTTTATTACTTGTAACAGTCCATGAGGAACTACAAGTAATATCTATCGTTAATGATTCACCGCTTGCGCTGATGTTATCAAACTTCGATTCTGATATATGCAATGTTGCAGAATCTGAATCATCGCATCCTATTAATATCCATAACAATGGAAGGAGGAAAATTAATTTTGTTTTCATAAATGAAAGAGTTTTATATAAAAACGCACGTTTCAAAGATAATGTTTTGATCTGGAATAGAATAGCTTATTTCAGTAAATATTCTACTTCCTTAAACATATACCCTCTTTTAATCAGCTTCTCATCTTCTAATATCAACTTTCCTTCAGGTTCTACACAAACGATTCGTGCAAGAAATTCTCCATTGGCATCTTTATATCGATGCATCCCTTCCCTTCTGAAAAGAGATTTTTCATATTGACAGGCTATTGATGTCGTATCGCCTTTTTTGAGCAAGCTATAATAAGATTGGATACGCAGCATGATATTTTTCAGTATTTCAAATAGATCATGCTCTTCTTCTGTGATTTGTAGCAGTGAAACGGGGTTAGGAGCAGAACTGTGAAATGTTTCCTGATTAATATTAATTCCGATGCCTGCAATACTTTGATTGATGTTCCGCCCCATCAGATCGTTTTCTATCAACATCCCACATATTTTCTTTTCTTTCCAATAAATATCATTCGGCCATTTGATAGAAATGTCGGTGGTATAGGTATCCAATTCTTCTTTAATAGCTAAAGATATAATCTGTGAAATAAGAAACTGACGTCGTGCTTCCAAAAACTCGGGGAAGATAACGGTGCTGAAAAGAAGATTCTTGCCAGGATCTGATTCCCACGAATTTCCACGCTGTCCCCGACCGGAAGTTTGAAAATCGGCGACAACGACAGTTAGTTCCTCCACTTTCTGTTCAGAACAGAGAGATTGCAGATAATTGTTGGTAGAGTTCGTCTCGTTGATATGAATCAATGGAACCGGGAATGTATCAGGGGAGGGCATCATATTCTGCGCGTAACTTTTTAGTAAATTTCTTGATTACCTCATCATAAGAGTGGTCAATAAGCTCTTTCATCAATTTATCGTCTACGTCACTGTCAAAGCGGACACTATTCCAGTACTTTTTATTAAAATGATAAGCCCCTTCAATTCCCGAATAATGTTCACGCAATTCGATTGCTTTTTCCGGATCACATTTTAGTGCGATGTGATTAGCTTCTTCCAGGTCAATGAGAGCAAACATCTTGTTCATAACCTTTACAACTAGTGATACATCATCGAAAGGAAAAGATTCGGTGACTCCTTTCTTGTTCAAGCAGTATTCTCTGACAGTTTCTACATTCATAATAAATTAATAATTATAGTATGTTTTCATAATTAGTTTATATCATAAATTTAAGCGCAGATTGCACGAATTTCACGGCTTTTATAATGATGAATATGTAAAGCCACAGCATTCTTTAATATAAAGGAGGATAAAACGCTTCCTCTATGTGTTCAACCTTGAAGTTCCCGTCGTTGCCTACTACAGTGATGATATCGAAGCGTACAGGAGTGTCAATCTGAAACAATCTGATATAGGCATCTGCTGCACGTACTGTACGTTTTATTTTGGGTAAATCTACAGCATCTTCCGGGGCCGCAAACAGAGTGTCACTGCGCGTCTTCACTTCTACTACAATCAGTTCATTGTCTTTTGCGGCTACAATGTCCAGTTCGAAATGTCCTTTTCTCCAATTCCGGTCACGAATAAGATAACCTTTCTGCTCAAGATAAGCTACGGCGGCATTTTCTCCGGATTTTCCTAAATCATTATGTTCAGCCATCTTTTTTTGCAAATTTACTGCTTTTATTCTTTGTTTTTACAGAAGTAAAAGTAATTTTGCAGAAGATATGAGAAAAAGGAGTAAGAAGTGCCTGAAAATGCATGTCGAGTGTACCAAAAGGGAACGACGGATGAGCATTTTATTGAGCGACGAAGAACAGCTGATTGTAGATCGTTATCTTGAGAAATATAAGATAACGAACAAGTCACGTTGGCTTCGTGAAACAATTCTCATGTTTATTCATAAGAATATGGAAGAAGATTATCCCACCCTTTTTGGTGAACATGATATGAGGCGATAGTTGAAAATTAAAAATTAAAGAGGGGAATGCTAGACGATATTTACTTCATGAAACAAGCTTTGATAGAGGCAGGTAAGGCTGCCGAGCGGGGAGAAGTTCCCGTTGGAGCTGTTGTGGTTTGTAAAGAGCGGATTATTGCGCGTGCCCATAATCTCACAGAAACATTGAATGATGTAACGGCTCACGCCGAGATGCAGGCTATTACAGCTGCTGCCAACGTGCTTGGTGGTAAGTATTTGAACGAATGTACCCTGTATGTCACCGTTGAGCCTTGCGTGATGTGCGCAGGGGCTATTGCTTGGGCACAAACAGGCAAGCTTGTGTTTGGTGCCGAAGATGAAAAACGCGGCTATCAGAAATATGCCGGTTCGGCTCTACATCCTAAAACAGTGGTTGTAAAAGGGATAATGGCTGACGAATGCGCTGCACTAATGAAAGAGTTTTTTGCAGCGAAACGGAAATGAAAGCAGTGTAATGGCTATTTGATTTCCTCAAAATCTACATATTCGCCATCATCCTGGGTGAATATTTTTTTATGTCTTTTCTCCGGAACATTCTCGGAATATATTTCTTCTTCATCATCATTTGAACGGCGATTCGTTTGGTTATAGCTTTGTTGGCTTGTACGTCCTGATTCCGTTTGTTTCGGGCGGGATGAAGAAGAACTACGTCCTAATCCGAAAATCGTTCTTAGTATGAAGCCGACAATAGAAAGGCCAAATACGAAAATGGCAATGATAAAAATGAGTATGAATAAAAGTATATGCATCGGACTATGATTTTTATGTTGTTACTTTGATAAAACTCATAGTACAACAAACGTGCCAAGAGATTGTTTATTTACTTTTTCTTGTAAAAAGTGAAAGTAAAATATACCATACAATAATGGCGGCAAAACTGCTAATTCCAAGAAGTAGAAGAAGAGGAATGCAGATAATCAGGAATATAAAACTGATTTTGTTGTCATTCCATGACAGGTTTTTAAATTTCAAAGAAAACATCGGTATTTCTGATACCAGTAGTCCGGAAAACAGACAGACAAGTATAAGAAGGTAGACAGGATGGCAGTTGTCTGATATCAGGAAGTCATGTGCCCCTGCCACTAATGAACCCCAAAACAGAGCATTGGCTGGTACTGGGAGTCCGACAAAAGAGCTGGTCTGCCGTGTGTCATTGTTGAATTTAGCCAGGCGCAAGGCAGAAAAAACAGAAATCAAGAATGCCAAATAGGGTAGATAAGGAGCGATGAATTCCATATTTGCCGGATAGTACATTTCTTTGAACAAGGAGAATACGATCAGTGAGGGAGCAACTCCGAAGCTGACATCATCTGCCAATGAATCCAGGTCTTTTCCGATAATGGAATGTGCATTGAGTGCACGAGCCAACAATCCATCAAAGAAATCAAAAATAGAACTTAAAGCGATGAAAAGTAGAGCTAGTTCATATTTTGCTTCAAAAGCCATGACGCAAGCAATACAACCGGAGAAAAGGTTCAGGCAGGTTACGGTATTCGGAATACTATTTTTAATAACGTTTGTCATTGTGACAGAATTATTTAAGTTTGGCGATAACCGTTTGGTTACCGGTCGTTAATTGTCCCATTTTGACACAAATCTCCGTGCCAATGGGTAAATACACATCCACGCGGGAACCGAATTTGATAAATCCCATGTGTTCGTCAATATAACATTCTTCTCCTACTTCAGCGTAGGTGACAATACGGCGTGCCACTGCTCCGGCGATTTGCCGGGTGAGTATTTCCACTCCTTCCGGAGTTTCGATCACTACCGTAGAACGTTCGTTTTCTGTGCTGGCTTTCGGCAGCCATGCTTTCATAAAATTGCCATTATGATGCGCTACCTTTTTAATAGTACCATCTACCGGATACCAGTTGGCATGTACATTCACGATGCTCATGAAAATAGATACCATTAAGCGGCGGTCATGGAAATATTCGTTTTCATCCACTTCTTCGATGACGACGATTTTTCCATCGGCGGGTGCTACGACAATCTTTTCAGTGTCCTGCCCGAAGAGACGGATCGGACATCGAAAGAAATTCACCATCAGCAGATAGACTGCTATACTCGCTACTGCTACCACATAAAAAGGTATTTTGCAATCGATTCCCCAATAAAGAGCCGCATTAATCAATAGCAATAGCAAAAAGCTTGCCCATAATATATGTGTTCCTTCGCGGTGAATACGTATTTTTTTCAATTTCTTTAGTCGGCCCATGAATGCTGTTTAATGATATTGTCTGCAAAAATATACTTAATTTAAAAAATCAGCAAGTAAATGAGCATAGAAATGCGAATGTTGATAACTTTTTGAGGATTATTTTTGTTTATAACCCAAGAGGTAGTAATTTTATGCCTTCAAATTAACTACTTATCATTATGCAGGATTTCGTTCATTTACATGTCCATACTCAATATTCTCTGTTGGATGGTCAGGCTAGTGTAGCTCGTCTGGTCGATAAAGCCATGCAAAATGGGATGAAGGGTATTGCCGTGACCGATCATGGAAATATGTTCGGTATTAAGGAATTTACGAACTACGTTAATAAAAAGAACAGCGGTCCGAAAGGTGAAGTCAAAGACCTGAAGAAGCGAATTGCAGGAATTGAGGCCGGCACAATAGAGTGCGCGGATAAAGAAGCGGAGATTGCTGCCTGCAAAGCTAAGATAGTGGAAGCGGAAAACAAGCTTTTCAAACCTGTCATCGGTTGTGAAATGTATGTTGCGCGCCGCACTATGGACTTAAAAGAAGGTAAGCCCGACCAAAGTGGTTATCACTTGATTGTATTGGCTAAGAATGAAAAAGGTTATCATAATCTTATTAAATTAGTATCGCACGCATGGACACGCGGATATTATATGCGCCCGCGTACTGATCGTAGCGAACTGGAAAAATATCACGAAGGACTTATTGTTTGTTCGGCCTGTCTCGGTGGTGAAGTGCCGAAGCGGATTACTGCCGGGCAATTTGCAGAAGCCGAAGAAGCCATACAATGGTATAAGAACCTGTTTGGGGATGATTATTATCTGGAGATGCAGCGTCATAAAGCGACTGTTCCCCGTGCTAATCACGAATGTTATCCGTTGCAGGTAAATGTGAACAAATATCTGATTGAATATGCTAAGAAGTTCAATGTCAAACTAATTTGTACGAATGATGTTCACTTTGTAGATGAAGAGAATGCGGAAGCGCACGACCGTTTGATCTGTTTGAGTACCGGTAAGGATTTGGATGATCCTAGCCGTATGCTTTATACCAAACAGGAATGGATGAAAACACGCGAAGAGATGAACGAACTCTTTGCCGACGTTCCCGAAGCGTTGAGCAATACGCTGGAGATTCTTGACAAGGTAGAATATTACTCCATCGACCATGCACCCATCATGCCTACTTTTGCTATTCCCGAAGATTTTGGGACGGAAGAAGGCTATCGGGCGAAGTTTACGGAAAAAGACCTGTTTGATGAGTTTACTCAAGATGAGCACGGTAATGTGGTATTGAGTGAAGAGGATGCGAAAGCAAAAATCAAACGCTTGGGTGGCTATGATAAACTCTATCGTATTAAACTTGAAGGAGATTACTTGGCGAAACTAGCTTTTGACGGAGCTAAGAGAATTTATGGTGAACCTCTGTCGGAAGAAGTCAAAGAGCGAATGAACTTCGAACTGTATATCATGAAAACGATGGGTTTCCCAGGATACTTCTTGATTGTACAGGACTTTATCAATGCGGCACGTAAGGAATTGGGTGTGTCGGTCGGTCCGGGACGTGGTTCGGCTGCCGGTTCGGCGGTGGCCTATTGTCTGGGAATTACGAAAATCGACCCTATCCAGTACGATTTGCTGTTTGAGCGTTTCTTGAATCCGGACCGTATCTCCTTGCCCGATATCGATGTGGACTTTGATGATGACGGGCGTGGAGAGGTACTTCGTTGGGTAACGAATAAATATGGTCAGGAAAAAGTAGCTCATATCATCACTTATGGTACAATGGCTACCAAGTTAGCTATCAAGGATGTTGCCCGTGTGCAAAAGCTGCCTCTATCGGAGTCTGACCGATTGGCTAAATTAGTGCCGGATAAGATTCCTGATAAGAAACTGAACTTGCGGAATGCGATTGAATATGTTCCCGAACTACAAGCTGCGGAAGCATCATCCGATCCGTTGGTACGGGATACGATCAAGTACGCTAAGATGCTCGAAGGTAACGTACGTGGTACAGGTGTACATGCTTGTGGTACGATTATCTGTCGTGACGATATCACCGACTGGGTACCTGTCAGCACTGCTGATGATAAGGAAACGGGCGAAAAAATGCTTGTTACCCAGTATGAAGGTTCGGTGATTGAAGATACCGGATTGATTAAGATGGACTTCCTTGGTCTGAAAACTTTGTCTATTATCAAAGAGGCCGTTGAAAATATCCGTTTAAGTCGTAATGTTGAAGTAGACGTCGATGCGATAGACATCTGCGATCCGGCTACTTATAAATTATATAGTGACGGACGGACGATTGGTACATTCCAGTTTGAATCTGCCGGCATGCAGAAATACCTGCGCGAATTGCAGCCTTCTACATTCGAAGATTTGATTGCCATGAATGCCCTTTATCGTCCGGGACCGATGGATTATATACCTGATTTTATCGACCGTAAACATGGGCGTAAGCCGATTGAGTATGATATTCCGGTAATGGAGAAATACTTGAAGGATACGTATGGTATTACGGTTTATCAGGAACAGGTGATGCTTCTGTCGCGTTTATTGGCGGACTTTACCCGCGGTGAGTCTGATGCACTCCGTAAAGCGATGGGTAAGAAGCTGCGTGACAAGCTGGACCACATGAAACCTAAATTTATTGAAGGTGGGCGTAAGAACGGGCATGACCCGAAAGTTCTTGAAAAAATCTGGACCGACTGGGAAAAGTTTGCGTCATACGCTTTCAATAAATCACATGCTACTTGTTATTCGTGGGTAGCTTACCAAACCGCTTATCTAAAAGCTAATTATCCTCCTGAATATATGGCTGCTGTGATGAGCCGAAGCTTGTCGAACATTACCGATATTACGAAACTGATGGACGAATGTAAGGCAATGGGTATTCAGACGCTGGGGCCGGATGTAAACGAAAGTAACCTGAAGTTTACAGTAAACCATGATGGTAATATCCGTTTTGGACTAGGGGCTGTCAAAGGTGTAGGTGAAGCTGCTGTCCATAGTATTATGGAGGAACGTAGTAAGAATGGTCCTTTCCTCGGTATATTCGACTTTGTGCAACGTGTCAACCTGAATGCCTGCAACAAGAAGAATATGGAGTGTCTGGCATTAGCCGGAGGGTTTGATAGTTTCCCGGAACTGAAGCGGGAGCAATACTTTGCTGTAAATTCTAAGGGTGAAGTATTTCTGGAAACGTTGATGCGTTATGGCAACCGTTATCAGGCAGATAAGGCAGCTGCTTTCAATTCTTTGTTCGGTGGTGAAAACGTTATTGATGTTGCAACTCCTGAAATTCCTCAAGGTGCAGAACGTTGGAGTGATCTCGATCGTCTGAATCGTGAGCGTGATTTGGTAGGTATCTATCTTTCTGCTCATCCGTTGGATGAATTCTCTATCGTGTTGGAACATGTCTGCAATACCCGTATGGCAGATTTGGAAGATAAAGCTGCACTTGTTGGTCGTGAAATAACGATGGGAGGAATCGTGACTAGTGTTCGTCGCGGGGTCAGCAAGAATGGAAATCCGTATGGTATCGCCAAGATTGAAGATTATTCCGGTTCTACCGAAATCCCATTCTGGGGAAATGACTGGGTGACTTATCAGGGATATCTCAACGAAGGAACGTTCCTATATATTAAAGCCCGTTGCCAAGCGAAACAATGGCGACAGGATGAATTGGAAGTGAAAATCACTTCTATGGAACTTCTTCCCGACGTGAAAGAAGAACTGGTACAGAAGATCACGATTATCATTCCTCTGTCAGTCTTGAACTCGGCTTTGGTTACTGAACTTGCCACTCTGACTAAGGAACATCCGGGAAATACGGAACTGTATTTTAAAGTGACGGATGATGCCGATGTAAGCCACATGTCAATTGATTTGATTTCCCGTCCGATTAAGCTTTCGGTGGGTCGGGATTTAATAACATATTTAAAGGAACGTCCGGAACTGGGATTTCATATAAATTGATTATATTTGTGGCGAGAATAAGCTAACGAAATAACATTTAATAATTAATACTTAAAAAAATGGCTTTAGAAATTACAGACAGCAACTATAAAGAGGTTCTTGCAGAAGGAAAACCGGTTGTTGTAGATTTTTGGGCTCCTTGGTGTGGCCCATGCAAGATGGTGGCTCCTATCATTGAAGAATTGGCTGCGGAGTTTGAAGGACAAGTAATCATCGGTAAGTGCGATGTAGACGAAAATGGTGATATGGCTGCTGAATATGGTATCCGTAATATTCCTACTGTATTGTTTTTCAAGAACGGTGAAATAGTAGACAAACAGGTAGGTGCAGTTGGCAAACCGGTATTCGCAGAAAAGGTGAAGAAGCTTTTATAGTCGATAATACTTATCACTTAATACTTAAAAAAATGGGACTGGAAGACGATTTTTTATTAGCAGATGCCGATGACGAAAAGACCATCGAGTTTATCAAAAACTATCTGCCTCAAGAACTGAAAGAGAAGTTCTCGGACGATGAATTGTATTATTTTCTCGATTTAATCGACGAGTATTACTCTGAAAGTGGCATTCTCGACGCTCAACCCGATGAAGACGGTTATGTTAACATCGATTTGGAAGAGGTTGTGGCTTACATTGTAAAGGAAGCCAAAAAGGATGAAATAGGAGAATACGATCCTGAAGAAGTCCTCTTTGTGGTTCAGGGAGAAATGGAATACGGAAACTCTCTGGGACAGGTGGACTAAACGACATCCGGTCTCATTGCAGATAAAATTAAGATAAGGGGTGTGCTCTGTGAGTATACCCCTTTTTTTTTGCGGGCTTTTTCTCAAACAGTTTTATGCTATGAGAAAAAGTTCTCACAGCTATGAGAAAAAAATACTCATTGCTATGAGAATTAATTCTCACTACAGTGAGAATAATCCCTTGCCTGAATAGTCTGAAACAGCGTATTCTGGTTATATTTCTTCCAATGCATAATACTGATAATCGCGAAGTATCGTCTGAAGAAATTTCTCTTGATTACTCTCACGGGGAGTAACGGAAAGTAATTCCTGTACTTTTTTGGCAAGTGCCGTGATACGTCTTGCCCGGTCTTTTTCGCTGGATTCCAAAGTCCGGGTAATTACATTCACTTGTTCGAGAGATAAATCAGCCGATTGCGGATATACCGGATGATAATTTTGGGTCAGATAGTCGAATTCATCCAGGCTGACATGTATCTTACGATAGTTTTTCTCTTTAATCACCATAGTACCGGCAGCTAGATCCCCTAATCGTTGGTTGTTCTTATTCAATAAAACGACCAGAAGTCCAAGGCCACTTGTGATGGGACCATCAATTGGGAAAAGAAGCCATCGTAACAGATAAGAGCCGATGCTTGGAGTAGAACCGTCTACTTTTACGACACGGATATTGATGAGTTTTTTGCCAAAGCTCTGTCCGTGATTGAACATTTCACAAAGAAAAGAATAACCGAGAATCGGTAAATAAACGACGCACAGAAAAAAGAACAAACTGAATCCTGACGGTAAACTTAATTTAGACAAGAGCGTAATAGTGGACAAGATGTAAAGCCCGATCAGAAAATAATCGATGATTAAAGCCATCAGTCGTTCGCCGATACTGGCGGGTGTTTGGCTGATACGAACGAATTGTCCGGTTATTATCGTAGATTCTGCCATTTCAGGTTAAACATTTTTAGGATTCCGTTGCAAATATATCATAATTCTCTTATTTTTGCTTCCGGTTTCGGACAAAACTTATCCGAAATCTATTGAAAAGCATGAAAGAAGTAACGTTTATTCGTCGGAACATTGAAAAATGGAAGGAGACAGAGAAAGTTGTGGAGCGGGCGGCAAGTCTGTCCCCCGACCAACTAGCCGATGCGTATACGGACTTGACAGCTGACCTGGCATTTGCCCAAACACATTTCCCAACTTCCCGTATTACTATTTATCTGAATAATCTGGCTTCAGCGTTGCACAACGAAATCTACCGCAATAAACGCGAGAAGTGGACACGGATTGTTACCTTCTGGACACAGGAAGTACCACGAACCATGCACGATGCACGGCGCGAATTACTGACTTCCTTTTTGATTTTTGTTGCCAGCGCATTAATCGGCGTATTATCAGCAGCGAATGACCCGGATTTTGTCCGGCTGATATTGGGAAACGGTTATGTGGATATGACACTCGACAATATTGCCAATGGTGAGCCGATGGCCGTATATAATGGTTCTTCCGAAGTACCGATGTTCTTGGGCATTACACTTAATAACGTGATGGTCTCTTTCAACTGCTTTGCAATGGGATTGCTGACCAGTTTTGGAACAGGGTATATGCTTCTCTCCAATGGTATCATGGTAGGAGCTTTTCAAACATTCTTTTATCAACACGATTTGTTGTGGGAATCCAGTCTTGCCATCTGGTTGCACGGAACGCTTGAAATCTGGGCGATTATCGTAGCCGGTGCCGCCGGATTGGCTTTGGGCAACGGCTGGCTGTTTCCCGGCACCTATTCTCGCCTGGAATCTTTCAGAAGAGGAGCGAAGCGAGGCTTGAAAATAGTGATCGGCACTGTTCCGGTATTCATTATGGCAGGCTTTATAGAAGGTTTTCTTACCCGGCACACAGAGCTTCCCGATGTGTTGAGGCTTGGCGTGATATTCACTTCTCTGGCATTTATTATATTCTACTATATTTATTTACCAAATAGAAAAAAACATGGAATCACAGAAACCTAAGATTGCGATGTATGTGAAACGTCCTTTCGGTGAGAAGTTGAACGCTTCTTTTGATTTTATAAAAGAGAATTGGAAACAATTGTTTAAGTATTCAACTTATCTGATACTCCCTATATGCTTAATTCAAGCCGCAAACTTTAGCGGTTTAATGGGAAGTATGACAGATATTACTGCTATGCAGGCGTCCGGAGGAATAAGTGATAATCCTTTAGCTGCTCTGGGACCTTCATTTGCACTGAATTATGCAGGAGTTATCTTTTTTTCATGTTTGGGAGCTTTGTTGATGACTTCCTTGATTTATGCGATGGTACGATTGTATAATGAACGGGAAGAACGCCTGAACGGGATTGTATTCGGCGATATAAAATCGTTGTTGCTCCGTAATATTAAAAGACTGTTTTTGATGGGGATCGCCTGCAGCTTTTTATTCATCTTTGCGGTGATCTTTATTGTCTTATTGGCTGTATTGACACCTTTCACACTCATTCTGACCATCCCGCTTTTATTCGCCTTTATGGTTCCTTTGGCATTAATGGCTCCCATCTACTTATTTGAAGACATTTCGTTGGGTGAGGCATTTGCAAAAACATTCCGGTTGGGATTTGCTACCTGGGGAGGCGTCTTTCTAATTTTAATTGTGATGGGGATTATTGCCAGTGTGTTACAAGGAATCGTTTCTATACCCTGGTATGTGATCTATATTGTAAAAATGATCTTTACGATGAGTGACGGAGGTGCAACCTCTTCATCAGTCGGACTGAACTTTGCGCAATATTTGTTCTCTATCCTGATGTTGTATGGTTCTTACTTATCGGCTATATTCGGTATCGTCGGTCTGGTTTATCAGTATGGTCATGCATCGGAAGTGGTGGACAGCATAACGGTAGAAAGTGATATTGACAATTTTGATAAACTCTAAACCAAACCTCCACTAGATGAATCTCACTTCCCCGGCTGATACACTAGTCTGTGATACGGCGCAGATTGCCCTCTGGCAGTCTGATCCGGCATACAACTATAATTGTGAACTGATTACTCCGGAGATGAATGTCTTTGAGTGGATCAGTCGGCAGTTTGGGGAGTTGTTGCGTAAAATATTCGGCAGTCATTTTGCTGAAGAGTATTCAGGGCTTATCCTGGTATGTATTGCCATTCTTCTTTTATTGCTGATTGTTTGGTTTGTCTATCGGAAACGCCCGGAATTGTTTATGGTCTCGCATAAAAATGCGTTGCCTTATACAGTTGAAGAAGACACCATTTACGGAGTAGATTTTCCGGGAGGGATTGCGGAAGCGCTTTCCCGTCAGAATTACCGGGAAGCAGTACGTTTGCTCTATCTGCAAACTTTGAAACAACTTAGTGACGCTGAACGTATTGACTGGCAACTTTATAAAACGCCTACCCAGTATATCAATGAAGTCCGGCTACCGGCTTTCAGGCAACTGACCAATCATTTCCTGCGGGTACGTTATGGCAACTTTGAGGCGACGGAAGAACTTTTCCGGGTAATGCAGACCTTGCAGGAAGAAATAGAGAAAGGAGGCGTCTCATGAAAGGAAGTCGCTGGTTTATTGTCTTTATTGTCGCTTTTCTATTCATCATGTTTGCAATAGAATATCATTTGCCGAAGAATTTTGTGTGGAAGCCCACTTTCGGACATCATGACGAGCAACCTTTCGGATGTGCAGTATTCGATACCGTATTGTCTTCTTCTTTGCCACAGGGCTACACTTTTTCGAGGAAAAGTCTTTATCAATTGGAGCAGGAAGATACGACGCAACGCAGAGGTATATTGGTTATCTCTGATAATTTGCGATTGTCGGACGTCGATGTAAACGCTCTGTTGAAAATGGCGGAACGCGGAGATAAGATCATGTTGGTGAGTACCTTGTTCGGCAGATATTTGGAAGATACCTTGCAGTTCAGGTCTTACTATTCTTACTTCAGTCCGATGGCTTTGAAGAAATATGCAACTTCATTTATGAAAAAGGATAGCTTGCATTGGATAGGAGATTCGACGGTTTATCCCCGTCAGACTTTCTATTTTTATCCCCAGTTGTGCTCCTCTTATTTTTGGGGAGATTCACTTCCGGAAAGGGTGTTGGCACAAAGAGTTTTTGAGTCGAATGAGTTCCGGTATGAAACCGAGGCGGACTCGTTGACAACGGATAGTCTTGTTTATATGCCTGTAGCGATGTCCCGTCGGTGGGGGAAAGGAGAAGTTATTTTAGTTTCCACTCCTTTGATTTTTACCAATTACGGAATGTTGGACGGCAAAAATGCAACCTATATCTTCCGTTTGTTGTCGCAGATGGGGAAGCTTCCCATCGTTCGCACGGAGGGGTACATGAAAGAAACTGCACAGGTGCAGCAATCACCTTTCCGTTATCTGTTGGCACATCAGCCGCTTCGTTGGGCTTTGTATCTGACGATGATTACCATCATACTCTTTATGATATTCACAGCGAAGAGGCGGCAACGGGTGATCCCTGTTATTCACGAGCCGGCCAATAAATCTCTTGAATTTACCGAACTGATAGGCACGCTTTATTTTCAGAAGAAAGACCACGCGGATTTAGTTCGCAAGAAGTTTTCCTATTTGGCCGAAGAACTGCGGAGAGAGATTCAAGTGGATATTGAAGAAGTGGCCGACGATGAACGCTCTTTCCACCGGATTGCCCGGAAAACCGGAATGGATGCCGGAGAGATTGCTAAATTTATCCGCGAAGTCAGACCCGTGATCTACGGAGGACGTGTTATTGATGCGGAGCAGATGAAGGTATATATCGATAAAATGAATGAAATAATCAATCATATCTAAAGAAGAAATTTATGGAAGAGAATACAGAACAGCGAGTAGATTTAACTCTCTTTTCCGAGAAGATACAAGAGTTGAAAGACCGGATTGCTTCCGTCATAGTAGGGCAGGAGCAGACAGTCGATTTGGTACTGACAGCGATTTTGGCGAATGGACACGTATTGATAGAAGGTGTTCCGGGAGTTGCGAAGACACTGTTGGCCCGTTTGACAGCTCGTCTGATTGATGCAGACTTCAGTCGTGTCCAGTTCACTCCGGACTTAATGCCGAGTGACGTATTAGGTACGACTGTGTTTAATATGAAAACCAATGGTTTTGATTTTCATCAGGGACCGATTTTTGCGGATATTGTATTGGTCGATGAAATCAACCGTGCTCCTGCCAAGACACAGGCTGCCTTGTTTGAGGTAATGGAAGAGCGCCAGATCAGTATTGATGGAACGACTCACCGGATGGGAGATCTTTATACGATTTTGGCTACCCAGAATCCGGTAGAGCAGGAGGGAACATACAAACTTCCCGAAGCACAGCTCGACCGTTTTCTGATGAAGATAACGATGGATTATCCTTCATTGGAAGAGGAAGTGAATATCCTGGAACGTCATCATACCAATGCCGCATTGGTGAAGTTGGACGACATCACTCCCGCTATTACCAAAGAAGAACTGTTGTCGCTTCGTGCTTTCATGAATCAGGTATTTGTAGACCGCACGTTGCTCCAATATATCGCATTGATTGTACAGCAGACCCGTACCAGCAGAGCTGTATATTTGGGAGCTTCTCCACGTGCATCTGTAGCCATGCTGCAATCGTCGAAAGCGTATGCTCTTTTGCAGGGACGTGATTTTGTGACACCGGAAGATATCAAGTTTGTAGCTCCTTATGTACTTCAGCACCGTCTGATCCTGACTGCGGAAGCTGAAATGGAAGGCTATTCTCCAGTGAAAGTGACGCAACGCTTAATTGATAAAGTGGAAGTACCAAAATGAAAAGATTTATGATTTATGAGTTCTGATTTATGATTTGGGCTGCGCGTTGGATGTCTGACTCTATTCATAACATAAATCGAAGAAATCATAAATCGTAAATTATAAACAGTACGTAAATTGTAAGTTGAAGAAATCGTAAACCCAAGAAATTATAAATCATAATTCATAAATCATAATTCATTTGTTTCTAACTCGTCGTTTCTATATTGCCCTTGTCTTGGTTATCCTGTTGTTGGGTAGCGGATATGTTTTTGCTCCGTTCTTTGTTATCGGGCAGTGGGCACTTTTTGTCTTGCTTTTGGTGGTACTGGCAGACGTATATTCTCTTTATCGTATTCGTGGAATCCGTGCTTTCCGCCAGTGTGCCGACCGTTTCTCTAATGGCGACGAAAATGAAGTAAGTATTCGGGTAGAAAGTAGTTATCCGCATCCTGTATCTTTAGAAATCATAGATGAGATTCCTTTTATCTTTCAGAAACGTGATGTCGACTTTCAGGTGAAGCTTGGAGCAAACGAGGGAAAAACAGTTACCTATCGTCTTCGACCTACTCATCGTGGTGTTTACTCTTTCGGTCATATTAGAGTTTTTGTGACCGGGAAAATCGGCTTTATATCCCGGCGCTATACTTGTGCAGAACCTTTGGATATCAAAGTGTACCCGTCATATCTGATGCTCCATCAATATGAATTGTTGGCAATAAGTGATAATCTGACTGAATTGGGAATAAAGCGTATTCGCCGGGTTGGGCATCATACGGAGTTTGAGCAGATTAAAGAGTATGTAAAGGGGGATGATTACCGTACGATTAACTGGAAAGCAAGTGCCCGCCGGCATGAACTTATGGTGAATGTGTATCAGGACGAACGCTCACAGCAGATTTATAATGTGATCGATAAAGGTAGAGTGATGCAGCAAGCTTTCTGTGGAATGACCTTGCTGGATTATGCAATTAATGCTTCGCTGGTGCTTTCGTATGTTGCTATGCAGAAAGAAGATAAAGCCGGATTAGTGACTTTCGATGAACACTTCGATACTTTCGTGCCTGCTTCCAAGCAATCGGGATATATGCAGACATTGCTGGAAAGTCTTTATAGTCAACAGACCACTTTTGGGGAGACAGACTTCTCGGCTCTTTGCGTTCATTTGAACAAACATGTCAGTAAACGTAGCCTGCTGGTACTGTATACTAACTTCTCGAGCATAGGAGGAATGAACCGTCAATTATCTTACCTGAAACAACTAAACCGCCAGCACCGTTTGCTCGTAGTCTTTTTTGAAGATGTCGATTTGAAGGAATATATCGCCCAACCGGCAAAAGATACGGAAAGCTACTATCGTCACGTGATTGCAGAAAAGTTCGCTTACGAGAAGCGGCTGATTGTATCTACTTTGAAACAACATGGAATCTATTCTTTATTAACTACACCGGAGAATCTTTCGATTGATGTGATTAATAAGTATCTGGAGATGAAGTCACGACAACTACTATGATAAGTCTTTTATAATTTGTTCAACTGTCTCTTTTAAAGGAGGAAGATGTTTTTGTATGACTACCCAGATAATCTCGTAGTCAATGTTAGCATATTCATGAGAAATGATATTTCTTAATCCAATAACCTTTGCCCATGGAATTTGGGGATAATCTTTAAGAAAGTTCTTTTGTGTTTTGTCGTCAACAGCCTTAATCGTTTCTCCTATTACTTGGATTCGCATGATGCATGCGTCTAAGATGGTCATTCCCCAAGGTGATAACAAAAAATCATCTACATTCTGAATGTTCTTACATCTTTCTTCGATGATAGATATTGATTCTGATATTTGGAGAAACTTGTCTTGGATTTCTTCTTTAAGCGTATATTCCATCTCTTGCTATTCTTTGGGAAATAAGTGAACGGAGGTTTTTACGCAAACGAAGGAGGTCTATTTTGCAGTTACATATACGTTCCAGTTCTTCTTTAATATCAAACATAATAAAAGGGTCCGGATCTTTTAGTTCAACAAAAACATCCAAATCGCTCTCTTCATGTTGCTCTCCACGGGCAACAGAACCAAAGATACCGATAGAAATAATTCCATATTTCTCGGCAAACTGCTGTTTGAATTGGCGAATTTTTGTAAGATATTCATTGGTTGTTTTCACTTTTCTATCCTCCTTTTATACAAAAATAGTAAAAAATGGGAAGAAAACAAAAGGATTCTCTTAAAAACAGATTATCCTCCCTATGGCTTTCCGTGTTTCCACAAAGAAGAATATAGCCATTCCAATGATGATAATTCCCAGTATCCCATAGAAGAGTCTTGCCCGGTTGCGTCCTACATTCCGGACAATGGTTTGTGCGTTGCGCGTTGTAAAGAACCAGTCCCAGTTCAGCAATGACGCTAGCAGGGAGACGATTCCTGCCAGCGCAAAGATTCCTTGTACGATATATTGTCCGGTCATAGTCTGATTACTCTATTTCCGTCTTCCAGTTCTTCAATCGTTACTTTTACGGCATTTCCCGGAAGTAATTCTTCTACCAGTTCCGGCCATTCAATAAAGCAGAGAGCGCCACTGTAGAAATAGTCTTCGTAGCCCATGTCGTACACTTCACTTAGTTTCTTGATGCGGTAAAAATCGAAGTGATAGATTAATTCTCCGGTTTCGTCCGAACGGTATTCGTTGACAATGGCAAAAGTAGGAGAAGTGATAACATCCGTTACGCCCAATTCTTCGCAAAGCGCTTTGACAAATGTCGTTTTGCCGGCACCCATCTTTCCGTATAAAGCAAATACAGTGTTGTCGCCCATAGCAGCGATAAATTCACGGGCTGCTTCATGGATACTTTCCAGTGATTGAATTTTGATTTCCATATACTATCTATTATTATGACTTTTTCCTGCAACAACTCTTTCCGATTTTACAAACAGCGTAAATCAGGATAGAGAAGAATATGATGGAAGCTCCCGAAGGGACTTTCCAGTGATAAGAAATAAATAATCCACCTAGGCAGCCCAAGAAACCGATGCCGATTGACACCCAGATAATCTTCTTGAAACTATAAGTGAACAAGTTGGCTGTCATCTGTGGAATGGTGAGAAGAGAAATGGCCAGTACGATGCCTACCATACGTAGGCAGGCTACAATTGTCAGCGCAATGAACATCATCAACACATATTCGAATATCTCTACCGGAATCTTTTGCGAACGTGCAAATTCACGGTCAAAAGCAATATATACGATAGGGCGGATAAACAGATAAAAGAATCCGGTCAATATTAGTGCCAATATGCCGAGCATCCATAAATCGATTTGGTTGATGGTCAGGATATTGCCGAAGAGGTAAGCCGACAGGTCGGGCGCAAATCCCGGCGACAGGAAGCTGAACATAATTCCGAGTGCCATCCCTAACGTCCAGAATACTGCAATGGCAGAATCTTCGCGCATATCTTTCCGTCTGCTAAGCCACTCGACACCAAAAGCCGATAATACCGAGAATACGGCTGCCGAGAGTATCGGGGAAATTCCGGCAAACAATCCTAACCCGATCCCTCCGAAAGAAGCATGAGTGATTCCTCCGCTGATAAATACCAGGCGGCGGGTTACGATATATGTACCGATAATCCCACAGGCAATGCTTGCCAGCAGACTTCCCAATAGGGCGTGTTGAAAGAATGTATATTGTAGTAAATCCATCACCTCTCATCTGCTTTTTTTACTTCTACGTTTCTTCTTTCTCCGATAATCAGAAAAACTTCGTCTTTGAGATCATCCGGTAATTCAATGCCACGGAGCTGAAGGCTACGTATCCATCCGGCCACTTCTACATCCAGTGTCGTATACAATACATCCCGAAACATTTCTGTTTCTTCTTCTGTATACGCATCTCCTGCCCTGCCAATGAACTGATCCAGTTCTTCGTCATCGTAATATTCTATTTTTTTGCTGACAGCTGCCAGCAGGCTATCCCGTTCGCATACTTCGTGTTGTCCGCAGCATTCCACATCTACTTCCTTCACTTCCGGCATACGGTCCAGTTCGCCCTTTTCTATTTTCTTTTGCAGTCTTTTGTTGCGGATAATTCCGGCTATCAGCGCAATGACACCCAGCAACACCAGACTTATAATAAGTATCCACATGACAATATAACAGTTACCAATCAATTTTGTGCAAAGTTACTTATAAATTTGCATTCTATCATGTATGCTATCTATTTCTTTCGTACTTTTGTATGTTACCTACAAAATAAACATTGGCGGGTGAATTAAATTTCACCAATCAATGAAAATGACTTAAGATATTTGAAGTACAATGAAGAGAGATTATTTACTATTAGCGTTACTGTTGGTTGGAAACATTACTTTTGCCCAATCTCCTATTGAGAGGGCCTTGAATACAATTAACCGTTCCTCTGCCGAAGCTACTATCAATTTTTTGGCTAGTGATGAATTGCAAGGGCGTGAGGCGGGGTTTCACGGTTCGCGTGTGACTTCGGAATATATTGTTTCTTTGTTGCAATGGATGGGAGTATCGCCTTTGGCTGACAGCTATTTCCAGCCTTTTGATGCTTACCGTAAAGAACGTCAGAAAAAAGGACGTCTGGAAGTACATCCTGATTCCATAGCAAAACTGAAACAGGAAGTTCATCAGAAGCTTACCATGAGGAATGTATTGGGAATGATTCCCGGTAAAAACACCAAAGAATATGTGATTGTGGGGGCTCATTTCGACCATTTAGGTATTGATCCTGCACTTGATGGAGATCAAATATACAATGGTGCTGACGATAATGCTTCCGGTGTATCGGCAGTGCTGCAAATTGCAAGAGCCTTTTTAGCCAGTGGACAGCAACCCGAAAGAAATGTAATCTTTGCTTTTTGGGATGGAGAAGAAAAAGGACTGCTAGGCTCTAAATATTTTGTACAAACTTGTCCTTTCCTATCTCAAATCAAAGGCTATCTGAACTTTGACATGATTGGCCGTAACAACAAACCTCAACAACCCAAACAAGTCGTTTATTTCTACACAGCCGCCCATCCGGTCTTTGGGGATTGGTTGAAAGAGGATATCAGAAAATACGGTTTGCAATTGGAACCGGATTACCGTGCCTGGGAAAATCCGATAGGAGGAAGTGATAACGGTTCGTTTGCCAAAGTAGGTATTCCGATCATCTGGTATCATACGGACGGGCATCCTGATTATCACCAGCCTTCCGATCATGCCGACCGATTGAATTGGGATAAGGTCGTAGAAATCACCAAAGCCTCTTTTCTCAATATGTGGAAGATGGCAAATGAGAAGTCTTTTTAATGAAGCAGATAAAATACAATCCTGATAATTAGCGGGAAAAGTCAGGATTGTATTTCTTATTTTTTGAGTATTCTTTTTAAATAGTCGATAGGTGGCAAATTCACAGTCTCAAAACTTCCTTTATAAAATACAGCAAAATTATTAAAAACACACGGTAACTCTTTTGCTTTCTGTAGCGTATCTACTTGAATAAAAGAAACAGGGACATCATTTGTTTCACAATATTGTTTGATCATTTCAATGTATTTATAGATATAGGGGCATTGCATATCATAATAAATCGTCAGTTCCTCACTTTCTATTTTCAGATTCTTGGCATTTGGCGCGAACTTCGGTACTGTTCCGTCAAAAGAAAGAGCAAGCAATTCATATCCGTTATCAGTAGTGTCAACCACCTCAAAACCAAATTTCTTTGCAAATGATTGGTCGGAAAGCCAGCTCTTCTGTTTTTTTGCCCCAAGCATACAAATGCCGGATCTACCTTTTTCTTTGGCATCAGCTATACAGTACTCTATTAATGCTTTCCCATATCCGTTTCCTCGGGGGCTACCTAGCACCCATAAACAATACAGATAATAATAGTTGTCGCCGATGACGGGAACCCAAGCTGTTTCAAGAGGGGCATATTCAATAAAAACAGTAGCTTTGGCGTTTAACTTTCTAAAGACATGGCCTTCATTCAGCCGGTCGGAAAGCCATTGCCGTTTTGCTTCAATACCAGGATGAGACTTTTTGCTGCGGATGATGCAGCATAAATGCTCATTAGAAAGATTTTCTGTTGTTAAGTTTGTAAAATCAGTATTCATATACACCTTTGTTTCAAGTTAGATATTATCAATCGGATAGTGTAGTAATTGTAATACTTGATTAGCCCGGTTGACAGATAAGCAAATACAAATGTAGTGAATTTTGCGGATAATCTCTGTTGGGTGACTATGGAAATCACAAAGACTTTTTATACATCTACAGAGGATGTTGAACGAGAACTCATGCGAATGTAAAACTTCATTGCCTAACTTAGGATTAGATTGACCGCAGTTCTACCTAATCTGGAGCGAGACAATGAAGTTTATAAAAATAAAAAGATAACAGATATATAATATTAAGGTCGATATATTTGTAAACTCAAAGAGTTGTTCTTTTATCTTTTTATTATTCTACAGGTTGTGCGCCAGTGTCGCCTTCAATCTTCCATCCCGGGTTCTGATAAACGACTGAACTTGTAAAATCATTCTTATCCGAGGCTGTCTGACGAAATACAGCCATACCTATCGGATTCAGATAATGAGCAGGTGTAAAGAGGAATCCCTTCTGCCCGGCAATCAGATTATTCTTCGTGATTTTTTCGTATGGAAGAATATATTTACTTAAATCAGGTGAGGACATATTACCTTCTGCCGGATCTACTTTACATAAATCTGCCAGTTGCGTTTCATAGTTGCTTCCCCAGTATAGCATACCTTCTACACGGTAAGGTTTGGATATCAACTGGTCGCATGCACGCCAGCGTTTCAAGTCTTCCCAGCGCAAAGCTTCTGCACAAAGTTCGTTACGGCGTTCACGGCGGATATTATATAACGTCGCGTCTATCAATTGGCCATGAGAATAAGCACCGAAATCGCCTTTAGCCTCTTCGCTCATCTGTGTTGCAGCGATTGTCTTATTATAGTCTTCGTCCACTTTGGCGCGTCGGCGTAAAGCTTTCCAATATCCGTCGGCTGTTCCGTCGATTCTACCATTTTTTTCATACGAAGCTTCCATGTAAATCAACATGGCTTCTGCCGCACGGAAAACAATACCACCTGATGTTCCCGCACTATGGTCATTTGCCATGTGACTGGAGTAGTGTTTGCCTTTTTTGATGATGAATCCGGTTGTTGCCAAACTTCCTTTATCGCCATAAATGAAACGGATTGAGCAATAACTGGGAGTTCCGTCATCACCGTAATAATTCACATCACCTTTATTTTCAGTGTTGGCATCACCCGGCTTTTTGGTAAAGATAACAATGCGTGAATCACGATTCTGTAAAGTGGAATTTACTCCTTCTTTCTCCCAATCGGGATTATAATCGGAACCGGCTGCATAGATGGGAAGCCCATTGCGCATCAGGAATGAATTGACCATGCCACGAGTCCATCCGGAACCACCGCCATTGCGTGCCAACTCCATTTGCAAGTTGCTGGTTACTAATCCTTCCTTGAACTGTTTCCACATCAGTATTTCATCATATCCTTCCATGTTTTCATCGCAGAACATGGTGTAGTAAGGATTGATGGAAACCAGACTGGCGTTCATACCTTCGGGGGTATCGGTATTGTCTGCCAGTTTTCCGACGATATAGTCGCCTACCACTTTTGATGACTTCATTGCTTCATCAAGAAAATAAGCCACTTCTGCATCACTATTAAAACCGCTTACATCTGCGGGATTACCCGGCCATCCTTTTCCACCGGGTACAAAAGCTGTTCCTTTGTGATACTTTTCCCAAGTTGCTTCGAAGAGGGCAACGCGTGCACGTAGCAAGTGAGCTACGTTTTTGCTGATGCGATTCTTGCCACCGGGACTTTTATCAAGCAACAATTCTGTTGCTTTTTGCAAATCGTCCAGAATGAAGCGTGCCACCTTATTACGCGGCTGGCGCTTGCTGGATTCCACCAAGGTCTCTTCTATGTCGGGCAATGCAGTAGTGATAATAGGCAGATCTCCTAAAGAAACCAGTAATTTATAATAATTGTATGCCCGGATCACGTACATTTCTCCGATATAATGCTTCACATTATCCTGATTGCCGGTAATAGTGCCGGCTTCGAATTTCGGTAAAGTATTATCAAAGAAATAGTTGCAGGTTCGTATTTTACTCCAGTCCCATTCGCCTTCACCTGACGGCACCTTCTTTTGCCCGGGTATCCAGAAGGCCGGTGAGTCACCACTGGCTTGGTTATCAGTATCATTATCTTTGCCGAAGAAATTGATGCCATACGCATCGGTCACTGTTTCAAATGGGTAAGCATTGATTGTGTATGCAGCCAGATCACTTTCGGATGCAAAATATTTTTCGGGAATTACTTTATCCAGTGGTTCCCTGTCGAGAAAATCATTGCAACCGGTCAGTCCGCCCAATAGCAATGTTCCTATTGTCAAAAGTTTAATATGTTTTTTCATAATCGTTTATCATTTAAAATGTTGCACTTAAACCGAATGATACAGTCTTGGATAGCGGATAGGTACATCCGTCCCAGTTGCCGATGCCAACAGTTTCGGGGTCAAACGTATCGGCCAGACTGGTAATAGTAAATAAATTCTCTGCTGAAACAAAGAATCGCAGATTGTTGACGCAGAATTTTTCTGTCAAAGATTTAGGTAATGTATAACCTAAAGTAACATTTTTCAGACGGCAGTAAGCCGCATTTTGCAAATATCGGGTCTGTGGATTACGGTTTCTATCATTCTCGAGAGGACGCGGATAATAACCACCCAGGTTAGCTCCTAGCGGATTAGTCGTATCTTCTCCGCGGAAATAGTCCAGATGAGGTTTGAAAAAGTTGGTTTGCCAGTAGCCTACTGCTCCCCAGAACATTGTAGAACCACTCCCCGGCATATAATCACGTTTCATCGTTCCTTGGAAAAATAATTTAAGGTCGAACCCTTTCCAGGCGGCATCCAGATTCAAACCAAAGTTGTAGCGTGGTGTACTGTTGCCTATTTTCTTCAAATCACCATGATCAGCCAGTGTTTTGTTACCTCTGCTGATCTGGCCGTCACCGTTCAAATCCGCATACATGATGTCACCTGCTCCCCAGCCGGAACCGAGTACATCCTGTGCGCCATTGGGCATACCGGCCAAATGATCTTTCATCTCTTGATCGGTCTTTGCGATGCCGATTGTTTGGAATCCCCATATATCACCTACGTGAGCGCCTGCATAATACGTATTATTATTGTCTTTATCTAAAATTGTGTTTGACGGATTGGGGTATTTATCAATAACCACTTGATTGTCTGACAAAGATAAGGTAACTCCATACTTAAAGTCGCGTATCTGGTCGCGCCAGTTCACCTGTATTTCCCAACCTTTGGAAGTCATATCGAGGTTGTTTACTTTGGGAACGGCAATGCCTAAGAGATTGGGTAGTTCGGGGGCGGGGCCTACCATGTTTTTAGATTTACGCTGGAAATAGTCGAATGTTACATTCAAACGATTGTTGAGCATAGATAAGTCGAAACCTAAATCCAGTGTTTGCGTCTTTTCCCATGTCAGTAAGGAAGATACCAGCGCAGATTCTTTGGAAATATTTGGTTTTACGCCATTTACCAGCCAACTGCCTAGTGCGTAATTGCCCCATTGGTCTTTGTTAATATCAATAGTTCGATAGAATGGATACCAGTTATCTGTGTTTTGGTTGCCCAATTCACCCCATGAACCACGTATCTTGAATGTGCTGATTAAATCGGTCAGGTCTTCAAAAAATGCTTCACGAGCCATGTTCCATCCTAAGGAGAATGATGGGAACAGATTCCAGCGGTTATCTCGAAGGAAACGTGAAGTGCCGTCATATCTCATATTTACTTCAGCCAGATAACGTCCTTTGTAGTCGTAATTAACACGTCCGAAGAAGCCGGCTGTAGCCCATTCGGAGTATCCTCCTCTGTTTTGTGCATTTGTCTGCGTGGTGTTCAAGGTAGCCACTTCCGACATGATACCGTCTTGGGAAGCGGTAATATCACGTTGTTTGAATAGTTCGCTCTGAAAACCCAGCATCACTTTAAAGTTGTGTCCGCTTTCTAATGATTTGCCGTATTCGGTAAAGATGTTCGGATTGAAAAAATTACTTTTATAAGCATATTCTGTAACGCTGGAAGTTTGATTGGCAATAATGTAGGGATTTTTACTCACATCATAACCATAAACGGTTTGATAATCGGTATGGTTGAAATTATAGTTGGAACGGTAGTTCAATTCTACGTTAATTTTCCAGTCTTTGATGGGTTCCACGATGAAAGCAAGCTGGTGTGCCATCACGTCTTTTTGTGATTTATATCGGCCTCCTTCTGTTAATTGGTAAATCTTGGATTCGACAGTATAGAATCCGTTTGGGTCTACTACCGGAATGACAGGCCAGTAGCGACATACATCGAAATAGAATACATTACTTTTGATATCGCCTCCGGCAAATGAAGGAGCTTCATAATCCGTCCGGTTAAAACGCATACTATAGCTTATTTTCAACCATTTGGTTAAGTCCGCATTGATTTTTGCAGTAAAGGAGTAGCGTTGTTTGTTATCATCTCCAAACTTCAAGAGACCTCCTTGGTCCAGATAATTCGCAGAAAGATAATATTGTATTTTATCCGTTCCACCATTTACGCTCAATGAATGCTCGTGGGTAAAGCTATTACCAAATAACGTTTTTAACCAGTCGGTATTGCCGGTAGGCATCACGTCTTGCCGTTGGGGATCATCGAATGAATTCCATCTTCCCGCATCGGTCGGCCACATATATTGTGTGCTTTTTCCTGCTTGAAAATCCAGAATTTGTTGAAGTTTGGTGGCGCTATACATGGGAGTCTGTCCACCATTAGTTAACTGGTCATTGACTGCCAGAGCAAAATTGTATGAATCTGCCATTTCAGGCATATTCAAGGGAGATACAAAACGGAAGTTGTTATTATAGTTAACTACCGTTTTTCCCGACTTACCTTTCTTTGTTGTAATCAGGATGACTCCACCTGGTGCCCGCGAGCCATAAATGGAGGAAGCGGCTGCATCTTTCAGTACAGAAATATTCTCAATATCCTGTGGATTGATGGCGTTCATGTCTCCCTCCATACCGTCAATGAGCACCAATGGTTCTACCTTTGAACCAGCTCCAATTGTTCCAACACCACGAATATTGAATTTTTTGTCTGAACCTAAGGAGCCACCACCATCACCAGTAGAGATATTCATACCCGGAACCATACCTTGCAAAGCTTCTATGGTAGAGTTAACGGGACGTGCCGAAATTTCTTTTGCTCCTACCGTAGATACAGATCCTGTTACATTCACTTTCTTTTGTGTGCCAAAAGCAACCACAACAACTTCATCCAATGTTTGTGTATTGTCTTTAAGGATGATATTCAATGATTGTCCTGTGAATTTGATTTCTTGAGTCTGATAACCAACAAAAGAGACTACAATAATATCTCCGGTTTTTACATTGTTTAAAGAGAAGTCACCGTTGATTCCGGTGATTGTACCGTTCGTCGTACCTTTGGCTACGACGGATGCACCGATGATGGTTTCACCTGCTGCATCTTTTACTACACCCTTACAAGTAGTACCCTGTTGTACAACGGAAACTTTTAGAGTGCTTTCACCAGTTTCCGGATAAGCTGCTTCTACTGACATTGTCAGTAGGAACAACAACATACTAACTGACTTTAGTTGTTTTAACATAGCATTGAATTTAGAGTTTTTCCTAGAATCCGGAATTACTTTTAATAAGTTCTTTCAGAACTTATTCCGTGCGTAAAACGTTGGATTCAAAGCCTTAAATTCAAAAAAAGAGTCTTCTTTTAAGCGATCTTTTCTACTTGTTTTATACCCATTTTATATCTATTTCGTACCTGTTTGTGTTAGATGAAATAACAAGGATGATGAAATAAACAAGTCGTTTCATTTCAATATGAAGATAAAATACGGCTTTGGGTATTCTTAAAAAGAAAAAATGAATGAGAATTTGATATTATTTTTGAAAATACATGCTATGTATTAAAATATATTATATATTTGTGCCGTTAATTCTAATTTTATAAACCATCCTAGTTCTGAAAGAACTTATTTTTTCATCATTGATTACTGAACCTTAAAAGTGTCCTCCAATTGTAAGAGAGCTGTTTATTTGTGAGTTAGCTATTATCATTAATATGATTTCCGTACAGACTTATATACATAACTAGAATTTGGTAGATACCAATATCTGTATAAACAGTTGGGGCAGGTGTTTTTTCATTAGATTTACTTAGACAAATATGTGTTGGCTATGGAGTATCTATCATTACATCCGGCAATAAATAGCAGATGGCAACAGACGAAACAGGATAGTTACATATCTCCATCTTTTGGAAATGAAAGCTACTTTTTTCTTTTTAGAAATAGCCTTTTTAATTTGTTTCACAGCTTTATCAACGGGAGTAACCCAGAACAATCCTTCTCCTTTTGCCATAGCGGTGTCTACAAATCCGGGACGAATATCGGTAGTGTAAATAGAATAAGGAGATTTAGTTGCTTTTTGTCGTAATCCTTCCATATAGTTGATTTGATAGGCTTTCGACGCATTGTAGGCGGGAGCGATGCCACTGCCGCGTGTACCTCCAACAGAGGAAATAGTAACCAGATGCCCGCTTTTTTGCTGTTCGAAATATCGGAAACCCCAGTCTGCGATGTTGGTGAATCCTATCACGTTCGTTAGTAAGGTAGGTTCTTCCAATTGGTAGGAGAGTTCGGGGTTTAGTTCTCCGGTCCCGGCACAGATAATCAATATATCCATTCCACCCATCTTTTGAGTGAGAGTTTCAAGGGATGAAATGGTAGCTTGTGTATCGGTGATGTTGCACACTTGATAGAATAGTTTGTCTTTGTCCTGGGCGCATACCTCTTCTAATAGATTTTCTCTGCGACCGGTAATGCCGATAAGATAATCTTCTTGAGAATAGACTTCTGCCAATCCGCGACCGATGCCGGAAGTTGCACCTATAATTATAATTTTTTTCATGAAATACAATATACTTTGTTTGCCCGCAAAAGTAAGGGTAGGGAATAAATAAACTCTTGATTGAAATCAAGAATTTATTTTTGTACGACTTTTCTTCGGATACGACTTAATGTTTCGGGACGAATGAGAAGATAGGAAGCCAGTTCTTTTAAAGTTATCAGTTTCAGTAAGTCGGGACAACGGTTGATAATTTCAAGATAGCGTTCTTCCGGTGTCAGGCTGTACATTGAAATCATCCGGTCGTAGACTTCCCACAATAACGTTTCTGCGATGCGACGTCCTAACTTTTGGTGAGCGTCGTTGGTATCGTAGAAGTCTGCCATTTGCTGATAATTGATTACGTATACCGAACAGTCACATAAGGCTTGTATATCTACATTTGATTTGTCCTGTAACTGAAACGCCGGATAGTTGCCAACAAAAGAATGATCGAAAGTATAGCCTACAATGCTGTTTTCGCCTACACTGTTGGTGCAACAGTACCGGAAAGAACCGGAACTGACGAACCCCATTGTTTTGCATACTTCTCCCTGGCGGGAAAAGTAGTCTCCTTTCTTATAATAGGTCTGCTTCCCCTGTTGTAATACAAAATCTACAATAGGGGAGTAGTTGATGTGGGAAGTATATTTGTTGAAATCTTCCACAGCGTATGAAAATTAGCCTTCGTTTATAACCTGAAATCCGGCCTGTTTCAAATCTTCCCAATATCCGGGATATGATTTGGTAACGACTTGCGGATTGGCAATAAGTAAATTGGGATGGCGGATAATTGCCGGTGCAAATGCCATTGCCATCCGATGGTCTTCGTAGGTTTCAATCACCGGAGTTTCTTCCGGTTCACATCGTTCGCCATTCCACATTAATATACTGTCATTTTCTTCCTTGATCATATATCCCAGCTTTTTAAGCTCGGCTCGCAGGGCGGCAATACGGTCAGTCTCTTTTATTTTCAGGCTTTGTAATCCGGTGAAACGGAAAGGGATATTCAGCAAGGCACAGGTAACAACGAATGTCTGTGCCAAATCCGGAATGTCGATAAAGTCTTCTTCCAGTCTTTCCGGCGCTTTGCCTGTTTTTTTCAGTTTCACACCTTGTGATGTAAATTCGGTAGTTATACCTAAGCGTGAGAAAACTTCTGCTCCCCGACTATCTCCCTGATAACTGTTAGGAAACAACCCCAATAATTCAATTTCTGCTTTGGGAGATAAGGCGGCAATCTGATACCAATAGGAAGCTGCGCTCCAGTCACTTTCCACTTTGAAAGGAATGCTCTGATAGAGTTGTGGAGCAACGGAAATGCTATTGGGAGAAGTCCATGCGGCTTTGGCTCCAAAGTCCTGCATCAGTTGCAATGTAAGATTGATATAAGGACGGGAAATTATCTCCCCGCTTAAATGCAAAGTCAAACCGTCTTTGAGTGCCGGACCTATCATCAATAGAGCAGATATATATTGGGAACTTACATTTCCTTTCAAGGTTATTTCATTTCCTTTCAACTCTGCACCTTTGATACATAAGGGAGGATATCCTTCATTGTGGACATACTCTATTTCAGCTCCTAATTCCCGGAGCGCATTGACTAATATTTGTATCGGACGTTGCTGCATACGGGCTGTTCCTGTGATTGTCCGTTCCCCCGGGGTCACACTTAAATAGGCGGTAAGGAAACGCATAGCAGTGCCCGCAGCCATGATGTCAATCGTCTCTTTCCCTTCGGTGAGAGCTTTTATCATCACCTGTGTATCGTCACAATCGGACAGGTTTTCAGGAGGATAAATACCTTTGCCCAGCGCATTGATGATTAATGCACGATTACTGATACTTTTAGAAGCCGGCAACTGGATGGTTGCTGTTACTACTGAAGGAGGGATGAGTTTATAGAGCATCATTTCTATTTTCTTTGGTTTGAGATGACAAAAATAGACATAAATTGGTATATATGCAGTTATAAAGTCAGAAAAACAATAGAAAATTTGGAATGGGGAAATTGCAATCGTATTTGAAGTAGAGGATAAAATCTCAAGAAATTACAATTGTATTTAAAATAAATGCTATATTTGTGATGTATTGCAATCGTATTTAAAAAGAAGTAGAATGAAAATACCTCGCATAATTAAACAAAGAAACACTTATGTTGACCGCATAAGACCTTTCATGAGGAAAACATTGGTAAAAGTGATGGTTGGTCATCGTCGTGTCGGTAAAAGCTTTATTTTGTATCAACTCATGGAGTTGATACGGAAAGAAGAGAGTGATGCGAACATTATCTATATAAATAAGGAAGATGTCAATTTCATAGATATAAAGACTTATAAAGAACTGAATGATTATATTCTTTCAAAATCGGTAGATGATAGAATGAATTATATTTTTGTCGATGAAATACAGGAAATACAAGATTTCAGGTTGGCTATCCGTTCGTTGGCATTGGATGATAATAATGATATATATGTGACAGGCAGTAATTCAGAGATATTTTCCAGTGATTTAGCGAATGAATTGGGAGGTCGGTATGTTGAATTTGTGGTTTATAGTTTGTCGTATATTGAATTTCTGGATTTCCATGAACTGGAGAATACGGATGCGTCATTGGAGAAATATATTCATTATGGAGGATTGCCTTATCTGATACATTTGCCGATGGAAGAACCTGTTGTTATGGAGTATTTGAGGAGCATTTACTCTACCATTATATTAAAAGATGTGATTCAGAGAAAGAATATAAGGAATACGGTCTTTTTGGAACAACTAGTTTCGTTCTTGGCAGGTAACATTGGCAACTTATTTTCCAGCAAGAGTATTAGTGATTTTCTGAAAAGTCAGAAAGTGGATATTTCTCCTTATGTTGTGAGTGAGTATGCGATGGCATTATCGGATGCTTTTATTGTACATAGGGTAGGAAGGTATGATATTGCCGGAAAGAAATTATTCGAAAGAGGGGAGAAGTATTATTTTGAGAATATGGGGATTCGTAATGTGATTACGGGGTACAAGCCACAGGACAGAGCGATGCGTTTGGAGAACTTGGTTTATAATCATTTGGTATATAGTGGATATGATGTAAAAATCGGGACATTGGGTACGGAAGAAATAGATTTTGTCTGTAAACGGAATGGAGAGATTCTCTATGTGCAAGTCTCTCTTGAACTTTCTAAACAGGAAACTATTGAAAGAGAATTCGGGAATTTATTGAAGATTAAAGATAATTATCCGAAAGTGGTAGTGTCCGGAGAAAAAATGTTTGAAAATACTTATGAAGGGATAGAACATATTTATATTAGAGACTTCTTGTCTTCTGTTTTGTTACATTCCATTACTCGTGTCATTTAATCAAAGAACAACTGTTTTTTCTTTTATAAATAAGTATGATGAAAATACCGAATATACGTTTACTCAACCAACAGTTATTAAGTCCTCTTTTCTTTCAACCCAAGGAACTTGTGTCCTGGATGGGAGCTATGCAGGCACAGAATTATTCCATGGTGAAATGGGCAGTAGGAATGCGTTTGAAGTCAGCAACGATTCAAACTGTGGAAAAAGCGCTCCGTGATGGTGAAATCCTGCGGACTCATGTAATGCGTCCGACATGGCATCTCGTAGCAGCAGAAGATATCCGGTGGATGTTGAAACTTTCCGCCGGGCGTATTATATCTGCTAATGAGTCTTATGCGAAGGGGCATGACTTGGAAATTTCTGAAGAGCTCTATACGAAAAGTCATAATCTGTTGGAGAAAATTCTTTGTGGGAAGAAAAGCCTGACGAGGCAGGAGATTGCCGAGCATTTTAACCGTTCGGGGATTGTAGCGGATAATCATCGTATGACCCGCTTTATGGCTCGTGCGGAGCAGGTGGGGATTGTATGTAGTGGGGAAGATAAAGGAAGTAAATGTACGTATGCGCTTTTGGAAGAGCGTGTTCCGCCGATGCCGGAATTGACCAAAGATGAATCTTTGGCTCGTTTGGCTAGAAGCTATTTTCGTAGTCATGCTCCTGCTGTTTTGCAAGATTTTGTCTGGTGGTCGGGGCTGCCTATTACAGATGCACGTCAAGCTATTTATTTGATTGATTCGGAATTAACGGCAGAAGAATGGAATGGACAGACATGGTATATTCATGAAGATTGCCGGACTCGTGGAAAAGTTACCGGCAGTTTGCATCTTCTTCCTTCTTATGATGAATATTTGCTTGGTTATAAAGACCGGACAGACGTTTTGCCTAAAGAGCATTACTCGAAAGCATTTACCAATAATGGTCTGTTTTATCCGATTGTTCTTCATGAAGGACAAGTGATAGGAAACTGGGATAAGTCTGTTAAAAAGAGAGGCTCATTGATAGAACATTCATGGTTCCGGTTGGATGATTGTGTCGATGAAGGTGCGTTGGATCGTGAGAAAGATAAGTATATACGGTTTTGGCGATAATATGAGAAAACGTATATTTTATCGTTGCATAATTCCATATATGCAGGATATATAGGTATGAGTTGAAAATGAGAAGGATTTGCTGTTTTCGAATTTAGAAAAGAAATAAATCGATTGCGTTTTGGAACAATTTGTTTTAGTCTATGTTTTTTATAGAATAGATGTGTAGAACTTTCCTTTATTTTATTTCAAATTGATATATGGAGTGTTGGCAGCTTCAAGTGTAGGTTAGCTCTGGGATAGCACTTAAAATAAAGTTTTATATGCTCCTTTTAAAGGAATAAAGTGTTTCTCACCGATCAATGAGTCGTTCCTTTAAAAGGAACTGGTTATTCCTTTTAAAGAAACGATTGTCAATAAGTTTATTTATAGTGTATCTTTTGACTGTTTTTATGTAAAAAACTCCTCTGGAACTGTATATTCTTGCATTATTTTATACAACAGAACTGCTGGAAGAGGAAATCCGTGTGATGCTATTTATACTCATCATATTAAAAATAGAACATTTAAAGTAAGATATACTACCATATTTATATTATAAAGAGCTTTCTCTCTATTTAAATAAATAGCATCAGGACTGATTTTTATTTGTTTATTTGCCTTTTTGCCCATTCCAGTCTTCGTTGATCGGCTAATGGAGTCACTTTAAATTCTTCGAATGTAGCGGTGAACCCTTTCCCGTCCGGACAAGCTCCCATTAATCCTACCATGACAGGACAATTATCTTGCAACCAACAAGTGCGCATCATAATATATTCTTTGTCATCACGTGAGAAAAATATTTCTACTGCATCCAGGCGACGGACTGCTTTTATCCATATAGAGCGGGGAGCATCCGGCAATTGTACTACACTCCAGTCACTGGTTCGGTGTGTAACTACGGCACTTACATTCTGTTTGCCATCAATGTATTCCACACCTGCTTTTATCCAGTTTTCATGGTCGATGCGCAGCATTAATCCCATTTGGTCAAAGGTGGTGACATAGTTGCCGGTTATCTTTACTTTGGCTTCAAATTCTCCACCATAAGTCGCATAATAGAAAGGTCCGTCGTCCACTGTGAACCCATAATGAGAAATCCTCCAAAAGTCTGTTTTTGCAGGAACATCCATCACTAAGGTTTTGCCATCTTTTATTTCCCATTGTTGAGGCTCGTTCAGCCAATTCATTTTATTCAAACTTTGTGCCATAGAAGAAGTTGTTACTGCCATAAAGGCTATTGACATCATTTTGATTTTTAAATGTTTCATGATCATTTCTTATTTGATTATCTTTGTGGTGCAAAGATAGGTCATACCTCCGTGTGCAACAATACTGAATAATAACCATTTTATAAGATGGACGTATTACAAAAGGAAATAGATGAAGTTTATGCGACACAACTGATAGCCGATGAAATATTGGACAATGGAGTTGTAGAGCAACATCAACGCTTTATTCATTCATTGACGGAGATTAATGGTGGATGTGCTGTTATTTCAGATCTTTCGAATAGGAAAAGTTACATTGCCGTTCATCCTTGGGCGCATTTTCTAGGCTTAACTCCCGAAGAAGCTGCTTTGAGTGTGATTGATTCTATGGATGAAGATTGTATTTATCGGCGTATTCATCCTGAAGACTTGGTAGAAAAGCGGTTATTGGAGTATCAGTTTTTTCAGAAGACCTTTTCGATGTCTTCCGAAGAACGGTTGAAGTACCGGGGAAGATGCAGAATACGTATGATGAATGAGAAAGGAGTCTATCAGTATATTGATAACCTAGTGCAGATAATGGAAAATACTCCTTCCGGAAGTGTATGGTTGATTTTTTGTCTTTATACCTTGTCTGCAGATCAACGAACGGAGCAGGGGATATATCCCACTATTACCCATATGGAACGTGGAGAAGTCGAAACCCTCTTTCTTTCGGAAGAACATCGCAATATCCTATCCGAACGCGAAAAGGAAATACTTCGCTGTATACGTAAAGGACTATCTAGTAAAGAAATTGCAGCTGCCCTTTATATTAGTGTGAATACAGTCAATCGACACCGCCAGAATATTTTGGAGAAACTCTCTGTCGGTAATTCGATAGAAGCGTGTCGGGCTGCTGAATTGATGAAACTGTTGGATTTGTAATCCAATAAGATGGCATTGTTCACTGATTTCTTTCTTCAGATTTAAAGCTTATCTGAAGAAAGAACAGAACTTATTTAAAACAAAAGCAGCAACTCATCAAATCTTTTCACCTGTTTCAGATGGTCATGTGTGAATGTGTCTACTACTTCGTGTTTCCACATCACTTCAAAAGGAATATGTATACCATATCCTCCCAGCGATAGAACAGGTTGAATGTCCGATTTCAGAGAATTGCCAATCATGACAAATTCGGAAGGAGCAATCTGTAAGATATTCAACATTCGTTGATATTCTTTCTCTGTTTTATCGGACATCACTTCAATGTGATCGAAATAAGAGGCTAATCCGGAACGTTCCAGCTTATTCTCTTGATCGAGCAAATCTCCTTTAGTGGCAACTACTAATTTGTATTTTCCTTTCTCTTTCAATACTTTAAGCGTTTCTTTTACTCCCGGCAATAGTTCAATTGGCATTTTCAGTAATGATTTGCCTAATTCAATAATATGTTGGATGTCTGTTCCTGAAATCTTTTGTCCACTCACATGCAAAGCTGTCTCTACCATAGAAATGGTGAAAGCTTTGGCTCCATAGCCGAGATATTTCAGATTATTCATTTCTGTTTGAAATAAAGCGGCTGAAATATCTTCAGAAGTGCCATAAGGCTTTAATAGGTCTGTATATTGTTTCTCTATTTCCTGGAAAAAAGGTTCATTGCTCCACAAGGTATCGTCTGCATCAAAAGCAATGACTTTAATAAGTTCTTTCATCGGTTTCGTCGTTAATGGTGAATTTTAGATCATCTGTTTGGTATTTCGTATGCAAAGTTACAATAAAAAGGGGAATAAAGGCAGACGGTTTGTTTTTAGAACCGAATCTCCATTTAATTTCATAGAAATCTCTATCTTTGTTACTCGTTTTTTTGAGTTTGAATTTTAATTGGATATACAATAATGAAAATAGGAGATAAAGTACGCTTTCTTAGTGAGGTAGGCGGTGGAATCGTAACTGGATTCCAAGGAAAGGATTTTGTGTTGGTAGAAGATGCAGATGGGTTTGATATTCCGATGCCGATACGCGAGTGTGTCGTGATTGAAACAGATGACTATAATATGAGGCGTAAACCCGGTTCGTCTGCGCCGAAACCGGAAGAACCTGTTAAACCGGTAAAACCGGAGATGCCTGTTATTCAACGTCAGCCGGAGGTGCGTGGAGGAGATACTTTGAATGTATTTCTGGCTTATGTGCCCGAAGACGCAAAAGCGATGATGACTACTCCTTTTGAAACTTATCTGGTAAATGATAGCAATTATTATTTGTATTACACTTATTTGAGTGCAGAAGGAAAAGCATGGAAGAACCGTTCGCATGGTTTGGTGGAGCCTAATACAAAATTGCTGTTGGAAGAGTTCACCAAAGATGTACTGAATGATATGGAGCGGGTGGCTGTTCAGTTGATCGCCTTCAAGGACGGTAAGCCTGCGGCTATCAAACCGGCTGTTAGTGTGGAGATACGGATCGATACCGTGAAGTTCTATAAACTTCATACCTTTAGCGATTCTGATTTCTTTGAAGAACCGGCTTTGATTTATGACATTGTGAAAGATGATATGCCTGCCAAACAAGTATATGTTTCGGCGGAGGAGATTCAAGAGGCTCTGCTGCAGAAGAAATCTGTAGATAAACCGAAGTCACAACCTATTGTGAAACCAAACCATACTACTCATGGCGGAAAGAGCGGAATTATTGAAATAGATCTTCATATTGATTCTTTGCTGGATGATACTCAAGGGATGGGCAATGCTGAAATACTGAATTATCAATTGGATAAGTTTCGCGAAGTGATGGAAACTTATAAGAATAAGCGTGAACAGAAGATTGTCTTTATTCACGGCAAGGGAGATGGGGTACTTCGAAAGGCTGTCATTGATGAATTGAAACGGAAATATAGTAATTGCCGTTATCAGGATGCTTCTTTCCAGGAATATGGGTTTGGGGCTACGATGGTAACTATTAAATAATAGTATAAAAAAAGTGGAAGCCAACCGGCTTCCACCCTCTCTCTCTTTTACATATTAATCATTTTACTTATTCAGTTCAATACCTTTATTCTGTAAAGTGATATTCATCAAAGCTGCATACTTGGCGTACTGTTCAGCACTAAGAGTCTTTCTCATCAGTTTCAAGTTACCATAAACAGCGTTGCGCAATTTTGCTTCTTTATCTTTCTTCGCTGTTGTGGCTCTTGACATCTGTGTGGAGAAATAATCGCAAATATTGGCTACTTCTTCACTCTGATCGGAGTTTAACTTTAAATATTTGCCTAGTTTACTTACATTGATGTTACCTTCCCATTTTGCAGTTGTAGGCTGATTTCCGGCTGCAAATGTTGAAGCAGCAAGGCAGAGCGCTGCCACTAATGTTAATCCTAAACGTTTCATAATACCTACTTTTTTAATTGTTATACCTAAAAACTATTCCTAAAAACAAATCTAATACCTATTGAAAATACTGTCTAAGCGCTTAGTTTTTCTTTTTACCTATGCAAATATAAGAATATGTTTTATAGCATAAAAATAAAGAAAAGGAAAAGATTCTTTTTAGGCTGATTTCTTGATGTAAGTCAAGAGATGATCTGCTTTTTGATATAAAAATACCTTTTTATGAAACATTTTTGTAATACGTGTGCGAAAACGATAGTAGAGTATTTCTCTATTTTAGGATTTATTGCTGTTAAAATGATATTGAGCAAAGGAATGTGACTAGGAACGGAACGCTGAAATCGACAACAAAGCCATGGAAGATGGAAATGATTACAAATTCCTTTCCCGAATATCGGGTAATGATAGGAAGAGTGGTATCCATCGTTGTGGCTCCACCAACAGAAATAGGAGCTAGCTTTCCAAAATATTTCACTAATAAGGGTGCACACAGCAAAGCGATAATTTCACGCATGATATTGGAAAGTAATGCGATAGTTCCCAATTCGGGACCTTTATATTCGGTGATAAATATGCTGGAGAGCGAGTAATAACCAAATCCGGCTCCAACTGCCATACAGTCTAAAGGACTTCGCTGGCTCATAAAAGCTCCCGCTATGGCGCAGCCTGCTAATGTGCCGAGTATCGTCATGATAGGAAGGAATACAAGCCGGGGATTCAGGGACCGAAAACTCTTCAGGGTGTTCGGATCGTTACCGATGCTGATACCTACGCAGAACATGAGTCCGCAGAGGGCATAGTAACTAAGTTTACTGTCGGTGAAGTCGTATGGGATAAGATGGTAAACTCCACAAAGAGTGCCGATAATGAAAAAAGAGACAATAATCAAACTACCTTTCATGCTTTTGTCTCCTTTCCTTTACTATATAATAGGTACCACAATCCCCATGCGCATAGAGTACTTCCTATGACCGCAGCTACCGTGATGACAACAGCTTCCAGCCCAAGAGTGTATAATCCTTTGATGATAGATTCATTACCCCCTACATCTATTCCGAGAAGAAAGAGAAGAATCCATATAAGGAGAGTGATTATCTTGTGTATCCATGATAGTCTTTTACTGCGTAACAAGTAGCCAAGAAGCATGCCTGTCAGCATAATTCCAATAATGATAAACATAGTTAGTGCCTGCTTTTTGGCTGCAAAGATAGTATTAAATGTAAATCTTGGCTAATCTCTTCCACGATTTCTTTCATGGCTATTGACAGACATTCGACTATATCATCCACGCAAGCGGCATTGACAGACGGTGAATCTTCAAAACTACGGTTTATCGCAGTCTGCTATCCATAATTTATGATTTGTTTTCATCGTTGTGGTTTTTCTATATGAATGATCTTACTTGTCTCCGTACTGATTCCAATCATCCCAATTCCTCCATGTACATTGCTGGGGTACTTGATTGGTTCATTTATTGTTTCATCGTAAGCGTCGGAATCTACCAGGTTAAGTGCTTTCAGATAGTAGTATTCTGTTTCCGTGATGCTTAAAAGACGTACAATAATATCCATCTTTACATTGGTGCCGTATTCAGGAAATCCGTCAATATCTGTCTGGTTGTAAACCGTCATTGTGTAAGATGTATTTTTGAATCGTGAGTCGTCGAATACACCATATATATTCTTTACGGTGTCGAACATGCCGTTGTCTTCGTCATCGCTGTTGGTGGGCTGTCCGTCTGTCAGCACAATATCCTCGCGGGATATAAAATGATAGCGATGTATTGTCCGGCTGACAAATTCTCCTGTTTCTTCATTATAGTCTTTCACTGTCATTTGCTTATCCATGATAAGCCGGTAGTAATTATCTTCGTTGGATCGATCTTTGATATTGATTTTGTATCGGAGAAAATTCTGCGTATAATAATACTTTGTCATTGGAATGGTGACCGTATCGATATCAGCTATTTCATGTGGACGCTGTGGTACGGTCACTTCAGCCCATGCGTGATATTGTCCGTCGTCTGTGAGGGCGTCGATACGAACTACATCTCCGGGAGTAAATTTGTTGGAAATATGGAAACGGCATTGCATATCTCCTTCCGTTTGGGGTGGGAGCGGACGTAAACTTTCTGATAACTGTCCGTTAACGCGTACTTCCACCGTGGCATTTTCTACATGAGTGGCGTATCCTCTTCCCGTGAAATTGAGATAGAGAACGTTGGTCAGACTGTCTGCGTTGATTAGTGCGTTCATCACTAGTTTGGGGGGATTATCCTTTACACTAAAAGGGAGTTCGTTTTCGCAAGAAACTGTTGTCAGCAATGCTATTAACAGGATAAATGGATAACATATACGAGTTCTCATAATGGGTTTAGAATTTATAAGTGTAAGTGAATGATGGAATTAATGGAAGTATAGTATACTTCTTGATAATCGGTTTGTTGGGATCGTTTTTGCTGGTGCTGCGATATACAAAGGTAGGATTCATCGCATTATATGCATTATACAGACTGATATTCCAAGTACGCATACCATGTTTGGTCTTTTTGTTGAAATTGACTCCCACATTCAACCGGTGACTGGCTGGTAACCGGTAATTATTACGATGCTCCACATATGAAGCTTCTCCGATGGTGGGTGAAGTTATGTTTGAATCAAAATAACCTCCATATCCATATCCTCCTCCAAATCCGTTGTTTGTGCCGTCACTAGGACGGATGACAGCGGTTTTCTCTTCAGGGATTGTACTTGTTCCACCTGTATAGAACACCCAGGAAGCACCGATGTCGATACGGTCGCTGAACTTATGGTTGATTGTCAGGTTGATATTGTGTCTTCGGTCATATTTATATGGGAACCGTTCACCATTGTTGATACCGCCTTTGGCAAACTGACGATCACTTTTGGATAAAGTGTAGGACAACCATCCCGTTGTTCTTCCAAGGGTTTTCTGTGCCATAAACTCAATGCCGGCCGAACGTCCTTTGCCCATTTCCACTTTGTTTTCCCAACCGGAGGAAGAACCGAAGAAACTGACGCCTTCCTTATATTCCAGCACATTATACATATCCTTATAATACCCTTCTACCGAGAATTCCCATCCTTTGATTCCCGTATAGTATCCGCCCAATGAATATTGGTGGGAGCGCATTGGCTTGATCTTTTTAGTGACCGGAACCCATAAATCCGTAGGCATGGCAATGGGCATTGACGATAGTAAATGTACATATTGGCTCATTTGGGTATAAGATGCTTTCAGGGTTACATCTTTTCCCAATTGATAGCGTGCGGAAACACGTGGTTGCAAGGAAAAGTAACTTTGTTTTTGCACATGAAACAATGAGAAATGCAGTCCGAGATTCAGGCGCAGACGATCATTCATCTTGATGTTGTCTTCCAGGTAAGCGGATAACTCATGTCCGTAAATCCGGTTGTTGGCTATGCTGTGGTAGGTTGTGTCCAGGTCTATTTTATCTCCTGTCTTATTGGAGATTTTAGAGGTCATAACTTCCGGGCGGAAACGATGATAGATATATCCTGTTCCAAATTTGAGGTGGTGTTTGGGAGATGGATTATAATCGAAGTCGATCTGGTAATTCCAATCATTGATTCCCGAACGGTAATCGGCTGAATACCGGTTGGTAAATGATGTACCGCTACTGCCGAAATATTGATTGTTGGTATATGAGTTGATGTCGAATAAATAGTTGCTGTAGGAGACTGTCGTATTGCAGAATAAACGGTTGTTGAATACATAGTTCCATCTGGCAGAAAGAATCGTGTTTCCCCAATTCATTTTGCTTCCGTCTTTGAAATCTGTATTTCCATCATAATTGGCAGCAAAATGATCCTTTCCATTGTAGGCAGATAGATAGACGCGGCTCCGGTCGGAGAACTTATGATTGATTTTGGCATTGATGTCATAAAAATAATAACTGTATTCCTCGTCATCCGGCATGAATGGTTTAGCGATGAGGTCGACATACGAACGTCTGGCGGAAATATTGAAAGACGTTTTCCCTTTCACAATCGGACCCTCCAGGTTGATTTTGCTAGTTAGTAGTCCGATACTAAGTGTGCCGTGGTATTTCTGCATATCTCCGTCATTGGTACGGACGTCGATGACAGAAGAAAGCCGTCCGCCGAAACGTGCCGGAAAAGAACCTTTGAATAGTGTTACTTTTTTGACGGCTTCCGGAGTAAAAACCGAAAAGAATCCGAACATATGGTCTACGTTATATACAGGAATCCCGTCAAGTAAGATTAGATTTTGATCCGGGCTTCCACCACGTATATACAGTCCGGCAGATCCATCTACTCCAGCCTGTACGCCGGGCATCAGTTGGATGGCTTTCATTACATCTGCCTCTCCCAGTATGCTCGGAGTATTTTTTATTTGCGTCATTGGAATCTCGATAGATCCCATCTGGGTGGCTATAGTTCCTGTCTCGGTTTTGTCGGAAACGATGACTACTTCCTGCAATTGCGTGTTACCCTGCATGCGGATATTTAGTAATGTGTCTTGTGAGAGCGTAAAATGATGCGCTTCTGTGGCATAGCCCAGATAGGAGAAACGCAGTTCGGTTTCTCCTTCGGGCAGGGTGATGCTGTAAAAACCGTAAGGATTGGTGGTTGTTCCTTGATTTTGATGACTCTCAATGATGTTGGTTCCAATCAACGTCTCGGAAGACGTCCCATCAGTGACATATCCGCTGATAGTGAACTTGCGGCTTACAGTTTTTGATTCTTTTTTCTTTTGCAGAAGGATATGCCGGCCAGTGAACTGATAACTGATCTGCTCATTTTTGAACGCAAGGTCAAGTATCTCACGCAAAGGCTTATCCTTTACCTGCAAATTGATTTTATGTTTTATGGTAATTTCCTCACTGTAGATAAAAGAATATCCGGTTGAATTCTCAATCCGTTTGACGAATTCTTTCAATGTGGCGTTTCGTAGTGTCAGCGAAAGTCGGGCGTCCGCATTTTGCGCGTATATTTGTGTGGTGATAAGGAGTGCTACCCCTATCAGAACAATGGTTCTGACAGGGAAGCGATCTTGGAATATAATATTCATCTTAGTCTGGTTTAGCAGTGATAATAATCTGTTTCTTGTTTTGTGAGTAGTCGAAATAACCGGCATTATGTAATACAGATAAAATAGTTGCCAGGTCTTCTCCATTGCGGAAGCGTGCTGTGATCCGGTAATTTTGCAAAGCCGTGTCGGCTATGTGAATCGTTGCTTCGAATGAATTGGATAGTTCGCGGGCAATCTCCTGCAAAGGTAGGTCGTCGAATATAAACTCTCCCTGCCGCCAGGAAATTTCATCTTCTACGTTTTCTAAAACCTTGCGGGTGAGCTTTTCTTCCACCTTATTATATATAGCAATCTCATTCGGTTTCAAAATCACACGAACTGACTTGCTTTTATTGCTGACTGCTACCGAACCTGTCAATAACGTTGTCTTTACAGCCGGATTGTTCTGATAGGCATCTACGTTGAAGTGAGTTCCCAACACCTGAACGTCAATCGTTTCAGTCTGCACGATAAACGGATGTTTTTTGTTCTTGTTTACTTCAAAATAAGCCTCCCCATTTAGTTTCACTTCCCGCTTGTCCGATTTGAACTTTTCAGGATAAGAAAGTGAAGAATAATGGTTGAGTGTGACGGTGCTGCCATCAGGAAGACAGACCGTGCGTGTCTCTGCCAAGGTGGAAACCGTTTGTATCGTGACCGGTTGCATATATAAATAGGCTGTCCATACCGATAGGCAAAGTAGAGTTACTGCCGCCGCTGCCGAGAAAGTACGTATCAGTGTCAGACGCCGGGTATGTGACTTCAGTCTTTTCTCTAGTTCCGGGTAACTGGTTGTTGCTGAAAACCGTCCTCGCGGTGAACGTGTGGAAGCGACGAGCTTGTTCAGTATTTCTTCTAATTCCGTATCGGTGTATTTCATCTTTTTTCTGTATTGCTCTTGATCTATTATTTTCGTTTCAACAGAATGGTCAGTTTGCTGATTCCTCCTTCTTTCCACTGGGGAGTGCAGGATAAAGTGACATTCTGCTTCTTCAATATCATCTGTTTAGGATAGATTTTTATGACAGTTGTTGCTGACTTCTTACCCGCTTTGATGATTACTTTTTTTTCTGTTAGCTGTACCACTGCTGCTTGTCCTACTACCGGAGGGGGTGTGGCAAGTACTACCGTCCGGTCTTCTTTTGTTTTTTCTGTTGCAACAATTTTAATTTTCAACTCACATTCGGGTTTGTCGCTTTCACATTCTACTGTTTCCTTCGAATGTTCAAATCCTGCATAGTCCTTTGGTAGGTTGTCGTTGTCATTGTTGCATGAAAACAGGCACAGACAAACTGAAAGAAGGACAAAGATTCCCATGTTTGCGTCATTTAGCTTTTTCATTTTCTGTCTTTTTTAGTGATTGATTGACTTATTTGTTGATAAAGACCGGAGGGGGACAGAAACTCCCTACGCTCTTTGTCTAAAAGAATGTTAATCTATTTCGGCCCGGCTAATCATCTCTTTTAAACGTGTGATTGCTTTCTGAAGTTGTGCGTCCACTGTATTCATGCTGATGCCTAATTCTTCTGCTACTTGTGCGTAACTCTGTTTTTCTTCACGGATGCGGATGAACACTTCCCTGCAACGATCCGGAAGCCGGTCGAGTGCTTTTACGTAAAGAGCGAACAGTTCTTCACTGATGAGCGATTCTTCCGGTGAATAGCTTTGTTCTTGAGGCTCCGGCAGAGAATCGGGATGAATAAGCGTATGTCTTGATTCTTTTTCCAGATAATTGAGCGAAGCATTTTTGACGAGAATGAAACAATAATCTTCAATGTTTCTCACATCAAGCAAATTGCTGCGTTGCTTCCATAGTTTCAGGAATACATCGAGAACGATTTCCTGCGACCATTCTTCCTGTTTCACATAATAATAGGCAATACGAAAGAAACGGTCGTAAGTCATGTTGTAAAAGTCCCGGAAAGCAGTTTGCGAATCCAGTTCTTTCATTTGCCGCAATAACTTTCTTACTTCTGATTCGGTCATCGGCTTTTTGTTTGTTTGGTTAGTCTACCCAAAGTAAATCACTCATTATACTGTCGGAAATAAAAATCCCTTCACGCGTCAGGCGCAAAGCTCCGTTGTATTCCTCCAGTTTACCATTTTTCAGATAAGGTGCAGCCATTTTTTGACAATACTCCCACATTTCATTGCCGAACATCTGTTTCAGTTTCTCTATAGGTGTTCCCCATACGGTACGTATGGTAGTGATAATAAATTCGTTGTAGCGGGTGGTTGGGTCCAGATACTCTGTCTCGAAAGCACGGCAGTCTTCTTCTATACCTTTTATATAGGTGTCGATTGAAGACACATTCCATTCCCGTGTCATTCCGTCAAAAGAATGTGCCGATGGTCCGCATCCCAGATAAGCTATTCCTTTCCAATAGGAAGTGTTGTGGCGGGAATATTTTCCGGGGCGGCAGAAATTGGAAATCTCATAGTGTTCAAATCCTGCTTTCTGCAAATGCTCTATCAGTAATGTGAAAAATTCTAAACTGGAGTCTTCGTCTACCTCGGATATCTGGTGCTGTTTTAACATATTATATATAGGTGTATCTTCCTCATAAATCAAGTGATAGGCGGAGATATGTTCTACATTCAGACTGATAGCTTGACGGAGATCGTTTTCCCATCGTTCTTTTGTTTCTCCGGGCAATCCGTAAATTAGGTCGATACTGATGTTCTGGAAACCGGCTTTCCGGCATCTGTCAATTGCTTCGATGGCTGTACGGGCATTGTGGCGGCGTCTCAATAGTTTGAGCGTAGCATCATCAAAAGTCTGTATTCCCATGCTGAGGCGGTTGAAAGGAAGTGAGGAAAGCATTCCCAGATATTCCTGCGATAAATCATCCGGATTAGCTTCCAGAGTGATTTCCTGACAATGATTCAATCCGTAGTGCTTGCGGATGGTATCAAATATTTGTTCAAAATCCTCTTTTTCCAGTTGAGACGGGGTTCCGCCACCGAAATAAATAGTTTCTATATCTTCTCCTTTCAGGTATTCTTTACGCATCGCCAACTCCCGGCAGAGAGTCTGTACATAACGGGTTTTGAGTTCGCTGCGAGTGGTTGAGTAGAAGTCGCAGTAGATGCAGCGAGTTTTGCAAAAAGGAATATGAAGATAGATACCTGCCATAGCTATGCTGTTTGGGTTTGTGGGTGTAAAAGTAAGACTATTATTAGATATATCAAAAAAGCAGTTGACGGAAATTATTTATAGTGGGGGTAGGAATACGCTAAATAGATAATTCCCCATCGATTAGTAGAAGATAATTTCCTGCAATGCTGAATTTAAGATCTTTTCTTTTATAAATAAGATTCGAACTTGTAGCCGGGTTTTCGTTTGACTTAAGTCAAACGATAGAATGACTTAAGTTAAACTATCGCTTGACTTAAGTCAAACGAAAACTGATTAGGCAACGGGGAAACTATTGTATGAAAGGAAAACAACTAAAAATAACATCGTGCCGGATTACTCGTTGCAACTATGAAATTAGTTTATAGCCATGCGAAAATAATTTTTAACCCGATTCGAAAATGTTCGTGTTAAAGATGTGTTACATAACATTGTTTAGTAACACTGCCATAAGTGTTGCTTTTCCCCCAATTAATCCCTAATTTGCGCATCACAAAATTAATGGTATGTGAGAAACATACTGAGTAATTACTAAAATCTTATATATTATGAAAGTATATCAGACTAATGAAATCAAGAACATTGCCTTGTTGGGAAGTTCTGGCTCTGGGAAAACCACTCTCGTGGAAGCGATGCTTTTCGAGAGTGGTGTTATAAAACGTCGCGGATCTGTTGCCGCAAAAAACACAGTTAGCGATTATTTTCCTGTTGAACAAGAGTATGGTTACTCCGTTTTCTCCACCGTTCTCCATGTAGAATGGAATAACAAAAAACTTAATATTATTGACTGTCCGGGATCGGACGACTTCGTAGGCAGCACAGTGACTGCACTAAATGTGACCGACACAGCAATTATCCTTCTCAATGGCCAATACGGCGTCGAAGTCGGTACACAAAATCATTTCCGTTATACAGAAAAGCTGAATAAACCTGTTATTTTTCTAGTCAACCAGCTTGATAATGAAAAATGCGATTATGATAATATCCTCGAACAGCTGAAAGAGGCATACGGCTCTAAGGTTGTTCCTATCCAATATCCGATAGCTACCGGTCCGGGCTTTAATGCGCTGATCGACGTATTGTTGATGAAGAAATACTCATGGAAACCCGAAGGAGGGGCTCCGACAATCGAAGATATTCCGGCAGAAGAAATGGATAAGGCTATGGAAATGCACAAAGCATTGGTCGAAGCTGCTGCCGAGAATGATGAAAATCTGATGGAGAAATTCTTCGAGCAAGATTCCCTGTCAGAAGACGAAATGCGTGAAGGCATCCGTAAGGGATTGATCGCCAGAGGTATGTTCCCTGTATTTTGCGTCTGTGGAGGTAAAGATATGGGCGTTCGTCGCTTGATGGAATTCTTGGGTAACGTTGTTCCTTTTGTATCTGAAATGCCGAAGGTACAGAATACGGAAGGTAAAGAAGTGGCTCCGGACTCCAATGGACCGGAATCTCTTTATTTCTTCAAGACAAGTGTGGAACCGCATATCGGTGAAGTTTCCTATTTTAAAGTAATGAGCGGTAAAGTTCATGAGGGAGACGATTTGCTGAATGCCGACCGTGGTTCGAAGGAACGTATCGCGCAAATCTATGTGGTAGCCGGTGGTAACCGTGTCAAGGTGGAAGAATTGCAGGCCGGTGATATCGGTGCTGCCGTGAAACTGAAAGACGTGAAAACCGGTAATACGCTGAACGGTAAGGATTGTGACTACAAATTCAATTTTATCAAATATCCGAACTCTAAATATACCCGTGCCATTAAGCCGGTGAATGAAGCGGATGTGGAAAAGATGATGAGTATCCTGAACCGTATGCGCGAAGAAGATCCTACCTGGGTGATTGAGCAATCAAAAGAACTGAAACAGACTTTGGTACACGGTCAGGGAGAATTCCATCTTCGTACCTTGAAATGGCGTTTGGAAAACAACGAAAAACTTCAGGTAAAATATGAAGAACCGAAGATTCCATATCGTGAAACGATTACAAAGGCTGCCCGTGCCGACTATCGTCATAAGAAACAGTCCGGTGGTGCCGGTCAATTTGGTGAAGTTCACCTGATCGTAGAACCTTATAAAGAAGGTATGCCTGTGCCTGAAACGTATAAGTTCAATGGACAGGAATTTAAGATTACCGTGAGAGGTACGGAAGAGATACCATTGGAATGGGGTGGTAAACTGGTGTTTGTTAACAGTATCGTCGGTGGTTCTATCGATGCCCGCTTCTTGCCTGCTATTATGAAAGGTATTATGTCTCGTATGGAGCAAGGACCGTTGACGGGTTCGTATGCTCGTGACGTGCGCGTTATTGTTTACGATGGTAAGATGCACCCGGTAGATTCGAATGAAATCTCCTTTATGCTTGCCGGACGTAATGCCTTTAGTGAAGCCTTCAAGAATGCCGGTCCGAAAATTCTGGAACCGATTTATGATGTAGAAGTGTTCGTTCCGTCTGATAGGATGGGAGATGTGATGGGAGATCTGCAGGGACGTCGTGCCATGATTATGGGTATGAGTAGTGAAAAAGGTTTTGAGAAACTGGTTGCGAAAGTACCTTTGAAAGAAATGTCATCTTATTCTACGGCGCTTAGCTCTCTCACGGGTGGACGTGCTTCGTTCATTATGAAATTCTCTAGTTATGAGCTTGTGCCGACGGATGTTCAAGATAAGTTAATGAAGGACTTTGAAGCTAAACAAACTGAAGAATAAGTATAAATGATAGGTGATAATTGATTGAATATTCACTATAATATTCGGTATTTATCATCTGTTAGGCATAAAGAATCAACTAAAACGTTAAAACCGCCGCCTTTTTTAAGTAAAAGGGGGCGGTTTTTGTTTAACTATGATTAATAAAGATGGAAAAACACAAGGAGAAGATTTAATTTTTTATTAAATTTGCAAACCAAAGGAGGGGTTTTATTGTTGTAGTAATCAGAATACAACCTAAATAGCTCCTTACGGTTAATTTCCGGGAAGTTCCGGTTAAATCAAGTTAATGCATTAGGAGTGTTAATTAGGGAGTGTTAATTTTGTTGCTATGAAGAAGTCAACAATTTGGATATTAGGTATTGTAATGGGGCTTTCCTTCCTTAGCTTGCTGTATTTGCAGGTAAGTTATATAGAGGAAATGATGAAAACCCGTAAGGAACAGTTTGATTCGGCTGTACGCAATAGCCTGGATCAGGTTTCCAAGGATGTGGAATATGCAGAGACCAGACGTTGGTTGATCGAAGATATTTCAGAAGCAGAAAGAAAGGCGCTGATTGCGAATAATGCTTCCATACAACAAGACAACTTGATTCAGCAAACGCAGCGGTTTACAGTGAAGTCTAAGGATGGAAAAGTATATTCGGATTTTGAGCTGAAAGTGATGACCACTAAGCCCTCCGAGCTTCCGAAGGCTATGATTTCTCCTTACAGGGGGACAAAGACCATTCCGGAAACTTCGCGTTCATTAGTGGAAGCCATCAAGAATCGGTATATGTATCAACGGGCATTACTCGATGAAGTGGCCTGGCAGATGATTTACCGGGGAAGTGACAAGTCGATTGGAGACAGAGTACGGTTTAAAGAACTGGATGACTATCTGAAATCGAGCTTATATAATAATAGTATAGATTTGCCTTATCACTTTACGGTGATCGACAAAGACGGAAGGGAAGTCTACCGTTGTGCGGATTATGAGGCAAAGGGAAGTGAAGACGCTTATCAGCAGGCATTGTTCAAGAATGACCCGCCTGCAAAAATGAGTATCTTGAAAGTACACTTTCCGGGGAAGAAAGATTATATCTTTGACTCCATCAGTTTCATGATTCCGTCGCTGATATTTACACTGGTATTGTTAGTGACATTCATCTTTACGATTTATATCGTATTCCGGCAAAAGAAACTGACGGAAATGAAGAATGACTTTATCAATAATATGACGCACGAATTTAAAACACCGATATCTACCATTTCATTAGCAGCCCAGATGTTGAAAGATCCGGCGGTAGGAAAATCTCCGCAGATGTTCCAGCATATATCGGGAGTGATTAATGATGAAACCAAGCGCTTGCGCTTCCAGGTGGAAAAGGTGCTCCAGATGTCGATGTTCGAACGTCAGAAGGCCACTTTGAAGATGAAGGAGATTGATGCGAATGAATTAATATCAGGAGTAATCAATACCTTTGCGCTGAAAGTGGAACGATATAATGGTAAGATAACATCGAACCTTGAGGCCACCGATCCTGTTATATTTGCAGACGAGATGCATATCACGAATGTAATCTTTAATCTGATGGATAACGCGGTGAAATATAAGAAACCGGAAGAGGATCTGGAACTGAAAGTGAGAACGTGGAATGAGTCGGGTAAACTGATGATTTCGATACAGGATAATGGTATCGGTATCAAAAAAGAGAACCTGAAAAAGATATTTGAAAAGTTCTATCGTGTACATACGGGTAATCTGCACGATGTGAAGGGCTTTGGACTGGGATTGGCTTATGTGAGAAAAATTATATTGGATCATAAGGGAACCATCCGGGCGGAAAGCGACCTGAACGTGGGAACTAAATTTATTATTGCATTACCTTTATTAAAAAATAATTGATATGGACGAGAAACTGCGTATTTTATTGTGCGAGGATGACGAAAATCTTGGCATGCTTTTAAGAGAATATTTACAGGCAAAAGGTTATTCTGCTGAGTTATATCCTGATGGAGAAGCCGGTTATAAGGCTTTCTTGAAGAATAAATATGACTTGTGCGTGTTTGACGTGATGATGCCTAAAAAAGACGGCTTCACACTGGCACAGGATGTCCGTGCAGCAAATGCTGAAATTCCTATTATCTTCCTGACGGCCAAAACGCTGAAAGAAGATATTCTGGAAGGCTTTAAAATCGGTGCGGATGATTATATCACCAAACCGTTTAGTATGGAAGAATTGACATTCAGAATTGAAGCAATCTTGAGACGTGTTCGTGGAAAGAAGAACAAAGAAAGCAATATCTATAAGATTGGTAAGTTTACTTTCGACACACAGAAACAAATTCTGTCGTCAGAAGGCAAACAAACTAAGCTGACTACCAAAGAGTCTGAACTGCTCGGATTGCTTTGTGCACATGCCAATGAGATTTTGCAACGTGACTTCGCTCTGAAAACAATCTGGATTGACGATAACTATTTCAATGCCCGTAGTATGGACGTGTATATCACGAAATTGCGTAAGCATCTGAAAGAAGACGATTCAATCGAAATTATCAATATTCACGGAAAAGGCTATAAGCTGATTACTCCGGAAGTTGAATCTTAATGATTGCGTTTGAGATAACTCTAAATAAAAAATCCCGGGAACATTCGTTTCCGGGATTTTTTATTGATTTTGCGAAATTAATCAGCGATCTTCTTATTAATAACAATATAAGAAATGAGTCCCAGTACTACAAGTACTACTGAAGTACCCAGGATGGCGTTGTTGTTTACATTTCCTGTAAAGGAACAAGCCAGCAGGATGACTACTCCGACCAAGATTAATATCAATCCTAAGTTCTTTAATAAACCTTTCATGTGTGTGTATTTTAATAGATTATAATATTCCAGTCACAAATTAAAGCATAATTCTTTAACGGGCGAAATTATTTGGATAAAAATTCCATTATAAATGCACGATTTAGTGGATTTTATGATTTGGAGAGAAGTTCTTCTATCTAATCTTTTGTATTGTAGAACACCTTTTTCAGTACCTCCTGTCCAATGCTCAATTCGTCGAGAGTGATACCGTGAAGAGCCTCTTTCAGAGTCTGTCCGGCAATGACACGCGCTTTTTCCTCCAGTTCTTTTCCGTCTTTGGTCAGATGGATCAGGTTGGTGCGGCGGTCTTTTTTATCGGAAATGCGCACAACAAGATGTTGCCGTTCCATATTATCTATCAAACGGGTCATGCTGGGCTTGTCTTTAAAAGTTGCATTACACAACTCTTGTTGCGTCACGCCGTCTTTTTCCCACAGGAAAATGAGTACCGTCCATTGTTCGGGACTGATTTCCAATCCGTTCTGACGGAAGTTACGGTACAGTTTCCGGTTGATTGCCGCAGAAACTTTGCCATTTAATATGGCAAATATAAGTCGAATGTCGAAATTAAATTGCTCTATCATGAAATTATTGTTTAAACAACTTTGCAAAGGTAAGTCTCTTCCCGGATAAATCCTATCTTCGGATACAAAAAAAGATTAAATATTTGTAGTTCAAAATAAAATGTCTAACTTTGCACCCGCATTTAAAATCAAATAATTTATTTATTTAATTAAACGAAGTATGAATCAATACGAAACCGTTTTCATTTTAACTCCCGTTTTATCTGATGTTCAGATGAAGGAAGCGGTAGAAAAATTCAAAGGCGTTCTTCAAGCTGAAGGTGCTGAGATTATTAATGAAGAAAACTGGGGACTGAAGAAATTGGCTTACCCAATTCAGAAAAAGTCTACAGGTTTTTATCAACTGATTGAGTTCAATGCAGATCCTACTGTAATTGACAAGCTGGAAATTAATTTCCGTCGTGATGAACGCGTAATCCGTTTCTTGACTTTCAAGATGGATAAGTATGCTGCTGAATACGCTGCAAAAAGAAGAAGTGTTAAATCAAACAAAAAGGAGGATTAATCATGGCACAACAAGTTCAATCAGAAATCAGATATTTAACTCCGCCGTCAGTAGATGTTAAGAAGAAAAAATACTGCCGTTTCAAAAAGAGTGGTATTAGATATATCGACTACAAAGATCCTGAATTCTTGAAGAAATTCTTGAATGAACAAGGAAAAATCCTTCCGCGCCGTATTACAGGTACTTCTTTGAAGTTCCAACGTCGTATCGCGCAGGCTGTGAAGAGAGCTCGTCACTTGGCATTGCTGCCTTATGTAACTGACATGATGAAATAAGAAGGAGGAAAAGTATGGAAATTATATTGAAAGAAGACGTAGTAAACTTGGGTTATAAGAACGATATCGTAAACGTGAAATCCGGATACGGTCGTAATTATCTGATCCCGACTGGAAAAGCTATCATCGCTTCTCCTTCTGCAAAGAAAATGTTGGCTGAAGAACTGAAACAGCGCGCTCACAAACTTGAGAAAATCAAGAAAGATGCTGAAGCTATGGCTGCTAAGTTGGAAGGCGTTTCTTTGACTATTGCAACTAAAGTTAGCTCAACCGGTACTATCTTCGGTTCTGTTGGTAACATCCAGATTGCTGAAGCATTGTCTAAACTGGGTCATGAAGTTGACAGAAAGATCATCGTTGTAAAAGACGCTGTGAAAGAAGTTGGTAGCTACAAGGCTATCGTTAAGCTTCACAAGGAAGTTTCGGTAGAAATTCCTTTCGAGGTAGTTGCTGAATAAGAGCAAATTTACTTCATATATGAAAAGCGATTTGTTCTGAATGAATAAATCGCTTTTTTTGTTATCTTTGCTATTACTATTATGAAATTCAACTGTTGTTTTCTAAAGAAGAGGTTTTTGCTTCTGCTGATTGCTTTGGGAATTGGCAGTGTTCTTTATGCAAATAATGAGTTGAAACTATTGACTGATTCTTTGCGTAGAGTGATAGATGAAAAACACGTCTTTGTTAAAGAGAAAGAGGATCGGATAAACCGGATAAAATGTATGTTGAAAAGTCCCGGTTTGACTCTTGAAGGAGAATATAGAATCAATCTACGGTTATATAACGAATATAAAAAGTTTCATATTGATTCAGCCATCCATTATGTTGATCGTAATATTGAGATTTCCCGTCGGCTGAATAAACCCTATTTCACCAATCAGTCGTTTTTAAATCTTGGTCTTTTATATTCGATGTGTGGCAGGTTTCGCGAAGCGGAGATTATTTTGAAAAGTATAAAGACTTCAGAACTTCCCAGAGATTTATTAATAAACTATTATCAAACTTATTCCAGCTTTTGGGGACACTATTCGATTTCTGTCGCCAACAATCTGTATGGCAAGCAGCAGGCTGCTTACCAGGATTCGTTGTTTGCCCTCATTGACCACACTTCTTGGGATTATCGAATGTCCCAGGCTTCTTATTATATTTGGCGTGATACACTGAAATCGAAAGAGATTTTTAAGGAACTGTTGGAGATTGAAGAAGTGGGGACGCCTAATTATGCCATGATAACTCATTCGTATTCTAGGTTATGTCACCATCAGAAAAAGTATGATGAGGAAAAAAAATACCTGATGTTGTCGGCAATAGCCGATACCCGGAATGCTACGCGGGAAAATGCATCCCTGCAATCTCTTGCATTGATAGCCTATGATGAACAGAATTTAGCTGATGCCTTTAAATTTACACAGTCTGCTATCGATGACGTTATATCTTCCGGTATTCATTTCCGTGCCATCGAAATTTATAAATTTAATTCTATTATTAATACAGCTTATCAGGCGGAGCAGGCCAGATCACGGTCGCATCTGACTACTTTTCTTATTTCTACAAGTATTATCCTTTTTCTTTTAGTCCTGTTGGTGCTTTTCATCTATATTCAGATGAAAAAGACGTTGAAAATAAAACAGGCATTGGCACAGAGTAATGAGGAACTTTTGCGATTGAACAACAAACTGAATAGCATGAACAGCCAACTGAATGATACAAATAATCAGTTGTGCGAAATTAATAGTATAAAGGAATATTATATAGCCGAATTCTTTGATGTATGCTTTAGCTATATCCATAAAATGGAGAAATATCAGAATATGCTGTATAAAATAGCTATTAATAAATACTATGATGAACTGATTAAGAAGCTAAAATCATCTGCGCTTATCGACGATGAACTTAGCGCTTTATACACTCGTTTTGATAAGGTCTTCTTGGGTTTGTATCCTACTTTTGTTTCTGATTTTAACGCTCTGTTGAAAGATGAAGAGAAAATTATTTTAAAACCGGATGCTTTATTGAATAGGGAACTTCGTATTTATGCTTTATTACGCTTGGGTATTACGGATAGTGGAAAGATAGCGAACTTTCTCCGTTGCTCTACAAGTACGGTTTATAATTATCGTACGAAAATGAGAAATAAGGCAGCCGTCGACAGGGATGAATTTGAGAATGAAATTATGAAAATTAGTTCAACACAAGAGACATAATTATCATTTTAACATTATAATACTTTCCAAATCATCTACATTTTTTTGATGTGTTAAGTTAGCTAAGTCATTGATTAATAGTAAAAAGAGCTAATTTTATATCTACATAAAGTAGTGTAAGTCAAATAAGCCGTTATTTATTTGGCTAGATTTGCAATATCAGTTTTTAGCTCATCAGTTTGATAGTTAGGAGTTGATGTTTTATCTATTATTTGTACTTAAATTCACTATGTTTAATTATGAACACGCAATCTTCAGTAGACACGAGAATTAAAGTTGGAATTATCGGTTTTGGTAGGATGGGAAGATTCTACTGGGAAGCGATGACTAAAAGTGATCGGTGGAATATTGCTTATATTTGTGATACTAATCCGGCATCACGTCAGTTAGCCAAGAAGCTTTCTCCTAACTCTATTATATTAGAAGATAATCAAAAGATTTTTGAGGATGAAAGTGTGCAGGTAGTCGGGCTTTTCACTTTGGCTGACTCGCGGATGGAACAAATAGAAAAAGCTATTCGTTACGGCAAACACATTATTTCAGAAAAACCAGTTGCAGATACAATGGAAAATGAGTGGAAAGTTGTAGAAATGACAGAAAACACAAATCTCATTTCTACGGTAAACTTGTATCTGCGAAATTCCTGGTATCATAATTTAATGAAGGAATATATCCAGCAAGGGGAAATCGGAGAGCTGGCTATTATTCGTATTTGTCACATGACTCCCGGCTTGGCACCAGGTGAAGGTCATGAGTATGAGGGACCTGCTTTCCATGATTGTGGAATGCACTATGTAGATATTACCCGTTGGTATGCAGGATGTGATTATAGAACATGGAATGCCCAGGGAGTGAATATGTGGAACTATAAAGATCCTTGGTGGGTGCAATGTCACGGAACTTTTCAAAATGGGGTCGTTTTTGATATTACCCAAGGATTTGTTTATGGGCAATTATCTAAAGACCAGACACATAATTCGTATGTAGATATTATAGGTACAAAAGGGGTTGTGCGTATGACGCATGACTTCAATACTGCTGTTGTCGACCTGCACGGTGTCAATCAGACCATCCGTGTAGAGAAACCTTTTGGCGGCAAGAATATAGACGTGTTGTGTGACCTGTTTGCTGATTCGGTAGAAACCGGAAAACGCAGTTCACGATTACCGCTAATGCGCGATTCGGCTATTGCATCCGAATATGCATGGACATTCTTGAAAGATACCCGCAAACACGATTTGCCCGCTATTGGTAATTTGCGCACTTTGGAGCAAATACGCGAACGAAGAAAAAACATGAAAAATGGATATGGATTGTTGCACGGCAACCTTCCAAAGATTATTAACCCTTAAACAAATAAAATCATGTCAAACATTTCGAGGAGAAAATTTCTCAAAACGGGAGCCGCTGCTTTAGCAGGTATAACCATTGCTCCCAGTACAATTTTAGGTATGAGTCACGGGCATGTGTCGCCTACTGACAAATTAAATCTTGCAGCTGTGGGTATTGGTGGCATGGGACATGCCAACATTAATCACGTAAAGGGCACTGAAAATATTGTGGCTCTTTGTGATGTGGATTGGAAGTACGCAAAAGGCGTGTTCGACGAATTCCCCAAGGCTAAAAAATACTGGGACTATCGTAAGATGTATGATGAAATGGGTAAATCTATCGACGGTGTGATTATCGCAACTGCCGACCATACTCATGCTATTATCACTGCTGACGCAATGACAATGGGAAAACATGTATATTGTCAGAAACCATTGACCCACTCTGTTTATGAATCTCGTTTGTTGACAAAACTGGCTGCATCAACGGGCGTGGTCACCCAAATGGGTAATCAAGGGGCATCGGATGAAGGTACGGATTTAGTATGTGAATGGATTTGGAATGGTGAAATCGGTGACGTAACGAAAGTAGAATGTGCAACAGACCGTCCTATTTGGCCTCAAGGATTGAATGTTCCTGAAAAGGTTGATAAAATTCCTAGCACATTGAATTGGGATTTGTTTACAGGTCCTGCTAAAATGAATCCTTACAATGCTATTTATCATCCTTGGAACTGGCGTGGATGGTGGGATTACGGAACAGGTGCATTGGGTGATATGGCTTGTCATATTTTGCATCAGCCGTTTAAAGCATTGAAATTGCAGTATCCTACCAAAGTGGAAGGTTCATCGACATTATTGTTGAATGCTTGTGCTCCACAGGCACAACACGTGAAAATGATTTTCCCTGCTCGTGAAAATATGCCGAAAGTAGCTATGCCTGAAGTGGAAATACATTGGTATGATGGCGGTATGATGCCAGAACGTCCGAAAGGATTCCCAGAAGGAAAACAACTGATGCAGAGCGGTGGTGGTTTGACTATTTTCCACGGAACGAAAGATACATTGATTTGCGGATGTTATGGACAGAATCCTTGGTTGCTTTCAGGTCGTAAACCAAATGCACCGAAGGTTTGCCGTCGTGTTCCTAAAGCAATGAATGGTGGTCACGAAATGGATTGGGTACGTGCATGTAAAGAAGATAAATCTAATCGTATCATGACTAAATCTGACTTCTCAGAAGCCGGACCAATGAATGAAATGGTGGCAATGGGCGTATTGGCTATTCGTCTGCAAGCGCTGAACAAAACTCTTGAATGGGATGGAGCTAACATGTGCTTTACAAATATCGGTGACAACGAAACCATTCGTACCGTTATCAAAGACGGATTCAAGATTCATGACGGTCATCCTACATTTGATAAGACATGGACTGATCCGATCAATGCAAAACAGTTTGCGGCTGAATTAGTGAAACATAATTATCGTGAAGGCTGGAGACTGCCTGATATGCCAAGATAAAAGTAGATTAAGAATTAAAGATTAAAAATTAAATAGTTGATATCATGAAAAAAGTATTTTATCCATTAGCTTGTTGTTGTCTTGCTGCAGGTGTTTTTGCTTCTTGTGGTGGTCAGAAGAAAGCAAATGCTCCGGAAGAGCAAAAAGTTGCGTTGACTTACTCTAAATCATTGAAAGCGGCAGAAACAGATAGCTTGAATTTGCCTGTTGATGAAAATGGTTATATCACAATCTTTGATGGCGAAACATTTAACGGATGGCGTGGTTATGGAAAAGACCGTGTTCCTTCTAAATGGACAATTGAAGACGGTTGTATCAAATTCAACGGTTCTGGTGGCGGTGAAGCTCAAGACGGTGATGGTGGTGACCTGATCTTTGCTCACAAGTTTAAAAACTTCGAACTGGAGATGGAGTGGAAGGTTTCTAAAGGTGGTAACTCCGGTATTTTCTATTTAGCTCAGGAAGTTACATCGAAAGATAAAGACGGTAATGATGTGCTTGAGCCTATTTATATTTCCGCGCCCGAATATCAGGTGTTGGACAATGCCAATCATCCGGATGCAAAATTGGGTAAGGACAACAATCGTCAGTCAGCTTCTTTGTATGACATGATTCCGGCAGTTCCTCAAAACTCTAAGCCGTTTGGCGAATGGAACAAGGCTAAGATTATGGTTTATAAAGGTACAGTTGTTCACGGACAAAATGATGAAAACGTACTTGAATATCATTTGTGGACAAAACAATGGACTGATATGTTGCAAGCAAGTAAGTTCAGTGAAGAAAAATGGCCTTTGGCATTTGAATTGCTGAATAATTGCGGTGGCGAAAATCACGAAGGTTTCATTGGTTTGCAAGATCACGGTGATGATGTTTGGTTCCGCAACATCCGCGTGAAAGTTTTGGACTAATCGAATAGTAATAAAGAAAGGCACGGGTTACGTGTATTTCACGTTTTTTTTGAATGGCGATTGCCATGGAGTAACCGTGAAGTCTGTGTAATCCGTGCCTGTTTTTTCTATGTAAACCTGAATAATTGTAACCCACTAATATCTATTATATGAAAACTAGAATTTATATCTGTGCATTGGCTGCTCTTTTCATGATTCCACTGGCAGTAACGGCACAAACCAAGAAAAAAGCTAAAAAAGAAGTAGCAATTCAGCTCTATTCTGTCAGAGATATATTAAACAAGGTAGACAACAAAAATGGTAAGTGTGACCCCACTTATACTGCTCTTCTGAAGAAATTGGCAAACATGGGATATACCGGTGTTGAAGCAGCCAATTATAACAACGGTAAATTTTATGACCGTACTCCCCAACAATTTAAGAAAGATGTCGAATCGGCAGGATTAAAAGTCTTGTCTTCACATTGTACAAGACAATTGTCTAAAGAAGAATTGGCTTCCGGCGACTATTCAAAGTCACTTGAATGGTGGGATCAATGTATTGCCGATCACAAAGCTGCCGGTATGAAATATATTGTAGCTCCGTGGATGGATGTACCTAAGACGCTCAAGGATTTAGAAACATATTGTGCATATTATAATGAGATAGGCAAGCGTTGCAAACAACAAGGTTTGTCGTTCGGGTATCACAATCACGCTCATGAATTTCAGAAGGTAGAAGATAAAGTGATGTATGATTATATGTTGGAACATACGAATCCTGAATATGTTTTCTTCCAGATGGACCTTTATTGGGTAGTTCGCGGACAAAACAGTCCTGTTGATTATTTTAATAAATATCCCGGTCGCTTCCAGATATTCCATGTGAAAGATCACAGAGAGATTGGACAAAGTGGAATGGTAGGTTTTGATGCTATCTTTAAGAATGCAAAAACTGCAGGCGTTAATTATCTCGTTGCTGAAATCGAAAAGTATAGTGTTCCGGTAGAGGAAAGTGTAGAAGTAAGTCTGGATTATTTGTTGAACGCTCCTTTTGTGAAAAGCTCATACGCTAAATAACGTGTGGCTTGCTAAAATAAAGGCATAAAAAAAAGTCTGTGCATGCTTTCGCATGGCAGACTTTCAATTCTCTCTAGCTGTTTCTGAATTATTCAGCTACAGTTTCAGTTGCAGTGCTATCAGCATTCAAAGAATCTGCTGCTGCGGCTGCTGCTTGTTCAGCTTCAAGAGCTGCTGCTTCTACTGCTGCGATTGAGTCAGCGATACGGATAGAATCTGCAGTTGCTTTTGCTGCGTCAGCTGCTTTGTTACCACATGATGCGAATGATACTGCTACGATAGCTACGGCCATCAAAACTAATTTTTTCATTTTCTTTGCTTTTTAAAAACGTAATACAATCAATTGCTTTATTAAAACGATGCAAAGGTATGTACTTTTTCAATATGTTGTTCTCGAAACGCCAACTTTTTTTATATTTTTTTTTGTAACTGGCCACTTTTCTCCCCTTTTTATATGTTTTAGAACATGCTAATCGACAGCAATACTGTTATATAAGTATCTTTTTATGCTTCTTTTGGGCGTTTTTTCAAATTCAGTAGGGTAGAGTTGGATCTTGCTGATTTTCTCATAAGCGGCTACGTTGCTGTTCAGGTTCTTAAGATTTTCATCCATGATTGTTTTCAGGTTATCCGGATTATTTAATCCGAGAGAATCCAACGCTTCGTAATCGGCATAAACAAGTGCCACTAATTTTTTATTGCGTTCGATAACAAGACTTTCGAGAATGAAAGGCAGGTTATTCAGTTTGGTTTCCAACTCTTCGGGGAAGATATTCTGTCCGCTAGAACTTAAGATCATAGTTTTGAGTCGTCCCCGGATGAAAATATTTCCGTTGCTGTCCATGGAACCGAGGTCACCGGTACGTAGCCAGCCGTCCTGCGTGAATACTTCCTGTGTTGCTTCCTGGTTCTTGTAGTAGCCCACCATCACATTTTCTCCCCGAACCTGGATTTCTCCGGTTTCTGCTTCCGGGGTTTCCTTATAGATACGTGCTTCCATTATATCTAGAATCTTTCCGGAAGAACCTAGTACAAATTCATCCCAGGGGGCGTAGCTGATAAGCGGACCGCATTCTGTCATTCCATAACCGATAGTAAAAGGGAATTTGATTTTGTAGAAGAATTCTTCTACTTCCTTATCCATAGCGGCGCCACCGATAATGATCTCTTTAAACCGTCCTCCCAGTGCATCAATCAGTCTTTTACGTATCTGGTTGTAGATTTGGGTGTCGAGCAGAGGGATATTGAGTGCCCACTTCATACCTTTTTTATTAATGAGTGGCTGGATAATATTCTTATATATCTTTTCAATCACTAGCGGGACAGTAATAATAAGGTTGGGTTTCACTTCCTCAAAAGCCTTCATTATAATTTTAGGAGAAGGCGTTTTTCCAAGCAAAGTGACATGGGTGCCGACAGCCGTTGCTGTCAGAAAGTCAAATGCGCAACCGTATGCGTGGGCGAGGGGAAGGAAAGAAAGCACTTTATCCCCTTTTTTAAGGAGTTCGGTACGAATACCGAAAGTGACATTGCCGGCAAGATTGTTTCCTGTCAGCATCACACCCTTACTGAAACCGGTGGTTCCGGAAGTGTAATTTAACAGCATCACCTTGTCATTGGATAAAGTGGTGTACTGAACATCTTCACGGGTAAATCCTTTCGGATACAAAGCATGCATCTCTTTATCGGTATTTTTCAGAAACTTCTGTATGGTTTCCCCGTCACGTTGATAAAGACACCGGAAATCAGTCAATGAGAATACTCCCCGTAGTCCCGTTAATTTTTCCTCTTCCAGATTCTCCCAAATGCTGTCACTGGTGAACAGGAATACAGATTCGGAATGATTAACGATATGATGAACGTCATTAGGCGTAAAATCTTGAAGGATAGGGACAATGATCGCTCCGTATGTGATCGTTGCCATATAGGCGATGCACCAATGAGCGTTATTTTTGCCGATAACTGAAATCTTATCTCCTCTGCGAAGGCTACAATGTTTGAATAACAGATGTAAACGGGCGATTTTTTCAGCTACCTCACCGTATGTATATTGGGTATCTTCTCCATAATCAGTATAACAAGGCAGATCCCAATTCTCACGAAAACTATTTTCGTATAGTTTAATGAAATTCTCTTTAATCATTGCACGTTTTTTAGTGAATTGTGCAAAAATAGGAATAAACTTTCGTATCCTAAAGTGTTTTACTGATAATAATGTGTAACTTTGCAAAGTTAATGTGTTTATAACAGCTTATGATAGATACCACTGTATTTCAAAATAAGACAGCCGTTTATTATACTTTAGGCTGCAAATTAAATTTTTCAGAGACTTCAACTATCGGTAAAATCCTGCGTGAGGCAGGAGTCCGGACTGCGCGCAAAGGAGAGAAAGCAGATATCTGTGTGGTAAATACCTGTTCGGTGACAGAGATGGCGGATAAGAAATGTCGGCAAGCCATCCACCGCTTGGTAAAGCAGCATCCCGATGCTTTTGTGGTAGTGACCGGATGTTATGCGCAATTGAAGCCCGGCGACGTGGCAAAGATAGATGGAGTAGATGTAGTGCTGGGAGCGGAACAGAAGGGTGAGTTACTTCAATATCTGGGCGACCTCCAAAAGCATGAAAAAGGAGAGGCTATCACCACTACAACCAAAGATATCCGTTCGTTTTCTCCCTCGTGTTCACGGGGAGACCGTACCCGTTTCTTCTTGAAGGTGCAGGATGGATGCGATTACTTCTGTTCATATTGCACGATTCCTTTCGCCCGCGGGCGAAGTCGTAACGGGACTATTGCTTCCATGGTTGAGCAGGCTCGGCAGGCAGCTGCTGAAGGTGGAAAAGAAATCGTTCTGACCGGAGTGAATATCGGAGATTTTGGTAAAACAACAGGGGAGAGTTTCTTTGATCTGGTAAAAGCATTGGATCAGGTAGAGGGAATCGAACGTTATCGTATTTCTTCCATAGAACCCAATCTGTTGACTGATGAGATTATCGAGTTTGTGTCTCATTCCCGTAGTTTTATGCCTCATTTTCATATCCCTTTGCAATCCGGTTGCGATGAAGTTTTGCAGTTAATGCGCCGTCGTTACGACACTGCTCTTTTTGCTTCGAAAGTGAAGAAGATAAAAGAGGTGATGCCGGATGCTTTTATCGGAGTGGACGTGATTGTGGGAACCCGTGGAGAAACACCCGAATACTTTGAACAGGCTTATCAGTTTATTGATGGTCTGGATGTGACGCAGTTGCATGTGTTTAGCTATTCCGAACGTCCCGGAACGCAAGCCTTAAAAATAGAATATGTGGTTTCTCCGGAAGAGAAGCATCAGCGTAGTCAGCGTCTGTTGGCACTATCGGATCAAAAGACACAGGCTTTTTATGCACGTCATATCGGGCAGACAATGCCGGTATTGATGGAAAAATCGAAAGCTGGTGCTCCGATGCATGGATTTACGGAGAATTATATTCGTGTAGAGGTGGAAAGTGATGACTCGCTGGATAATCAGGTAATTAATGTACGTCTGGGAGAGTTTAATGAGGAGATGACAGCACTTAAAGGTACAATTTTGATATAAGTTATGAGATCAAAACTTATCTATTGGTTGGTATACAGTGGAATGTGGCTGTTTTCAGCTCTTCCGTTCCGGGTTTTATATATGCTTTCGGATTTAAATTATCTGCTGATGTATCGTGTTGGAAAATATCGTCGGAAAGTAGTTCGGGGAAATCTATTGAGATCATTTCCGGAAAAAACTGATGCGGAGAGATTACAGATAGAACGCAAGTTTTATCGCTATTTGTCGGATTATATGCTTGAAGATTTGAAATTGTTGCATATGTCTGCTGAAGAACTTTGTGAGAGAATGACTTATAAGAATACGGAACAATATCTTGAACTGACAGAAAAGTATGGAGGTATTATAGTAATGATTCCTCATTATGCCAATTATGAGTGGTTGATAGGCATGGGAGCAATCATGAAACCAGGGGATGTTCCCGTACAGGTTTATAAACCGTTGAGGGATAAATATTTGGATGAGTTGTTTAAACGTATTCGTTCTCGTTTCGGGGGGTATAATATTCCGAAACATTCTACAGCCCGTGAAATTATTAAGCTCAAACATGATGGAAAAAAGATGGTAGTCGGTTTGATTACTGATCAATGGCCCAGTGGATATGATAAATATTGGACTACCTTTTTAGGACAGGAAACTGCTTTTCTGAATGGTGCGGAGCGAATTGCCAAAATGATGAATTTCCCTGTTTTCTATTGTGAACTTAGTAAGAAGCGCAGAGGATACTGTGAAGCGGAGTTCAAGTTGATGACGGAAACACCGAAAGAAACAAGAGAAGGAGAAATCACGGAAATGTTTGCTCATAGATTAGAACAGACGATTCGTAAAGAACCGGCATATTGGTTGTGGTCTCATAAACGTTGGAAAATGACTCGTGAAGAAGCTGACCGATTAGAAGAGAAAGAATTGAACAAGAAGAAGGAATAACAATGAAAGTTTCAGTTGTAATTTTAAATTGGAACGGATGTGATATGCTCCGTACTTTTCTTCCGTCCGTCGTCCGGTATTCGGAAGGGGAGGGGATTGAGGTCTGCGTGGCTGACAATGGTTCTACGGACGCTTCCGTTACTTTGCTTCAACAGGAATTTCCTTCTGTCAGAACGATTGTTCTCGATCAGAATTATGGCTTTGCGGATGGATATAATTTAGCATTACAGCAGGTCGACGCAGAATATGTAGTTCTTTTGAATTCGGATGTCGAGGTGACGGAACATTGGTTGGAACCAATGATTGCTTATCTTGATAAGCATCCGGAGGTAGCTGCTTGTCAGCCGAAGATACGAAGCCAGCGGCAAAAAGAATATTTCGAATATGCCGGGGCAGCCGGTGGCTTTATTGATAAATACGGTTATCCTTTTTGTAGGGGGCGTATTATGGGAGTTGTGGAGAAAGACGAAGGCCAGTATGATACGGTAATTCCTGTTTTCTGGGCCACGGGGGCAGCGTTGTTTATCCGGCGCGCTGATTATGTGAATGTCGGAGGATTGGATGGACGTTTCTTTGCTCACATGGAAGAAATAGATTTGTGCTGGCGACTCCGTTCACGGAATCGTGAGATTGTCTGTGTACCTCAAAGCATTGTCTATCATGTGGGGGGGGCTACTCTTAAAAAAGAGAATCCTCATAAGACTTTTCTTAATTTCCGTAATAATCTTGTCATGCTCTATAAGAATCTTTCACAGGAGGAGTTAAATAAAGTGATGCGTATCCGGACCTGTCTCGATTATCTGGCGGCGTTCAATTTCTTGTTGCAAGGGCACTGGGATAATGCTAGTGCTGTGATGCGTGCGCGGAAAGAGTATAAACGATTATGTCCGTCATTTTCTTTGTCCCGTGAAGAAAATATGAGAAAAAAAACTTTGAATCCGATACCTGAACGGACAAAAAGTAGTATATTGTGGCAGTTTTATGCGAGGGGATGCAAACGATTCTCTCAATTGTCGGATTTAAAAGGATAGCAAATGGAATCAAAGGTTAGAAGAGGCATCGGGCTGGTAGCGCATGATGCAATGAAAAAAGACCTCATCGAATGGGTACTGTGGAACTCGGAACTGTTGATGGGTAATAAATTCTACTGTACAGGTACTACGGGTACTTTGATATTGGAAGCATTGAAGGAGAAACATCCTGATGAAGAGTGGGATTTTACGATTTTAAAATCAGGTCCGTTAGGTGGTGATCAACAGATGGGATCACGTATTGTGGATGGGCAGATTGATTATCTCTTTTTCTTCACGGACCCCATGACATTGCAACCGCATGATACGGATGTAAAAGCATTAACCCGTTTGGCCGGTGTAGAAAATATTGTTTTCTGTTGTAACCGTTCTACGGCGGATCATATTATTTCCAGTCCGTTATTTATGGATCCTGATTACGAACGCATTCATCCGGACTATTCCAGCTATACAAAACGTTTTCAGGATAAACCTGTGGTGACAGAAGCTGTCGAATCGGTAAATAGAAGAAAAAAGAAGAGAAAATAAGCCGGTAGTTTACGGCTGTGAAAATAGAAGCAGATCTTGCTTAAAAAAGGAATGCAGATGATACGGATTACTTTATTAATATCGTATTATCTGCATTTCGTCATTTATGTTTCATTTCTAGCTGTGATTATCTTATTTCTTGCTGCAGTGTAGCTCAATTCCTGCGGACTCTATATCTGCTCCCATCGGTGGGTTTCGTTTGGAAAGCCGGAGTTCGATTTCTTCAATACAGGGGAATTGGTCAAAGAGTTTTTGTATAATCCGTCCGCTAACGTGTTCCAGCAATTTCGAGGGAACAGCCATTTCGTTTTTTATCACTTGATGTACTTCGGCATAGTTGACGGTGTCGGTAACTTCATCTGTCCGGGCAGCTTTGCTGATATCTACTTTCAGTTTCAGGTCAATGATATATTCATTTCCAATCAGATTTTCTTGCGGTGCGACTCCATGATAGGCGTAACAACGAATTTCTTTCAAAAGAATATAGCTACTGTTTATCTTCATATACTGTCTTTTTAGTGTGATCTTGTTTGACTTTTAACAGGTCTTTCTGTGCAACCATTTGTGGAATCACTTTAAGAAAGACGGGTGTGAGCAGAAGGCAGATGCTTAATGTTATAAGCAGAAGTGCGCTTGCCTGTGCCCAACTATTGTGAATATAACGGCTGACTAATGGACCTAAAAAATGAAGTATCGGTCCATGAATACTCAAGGTGATGATTGAATATCGTCCCAAGTAAGAAACAACCTTTATCTTTTTCACTTTTTTGCAAAGTAACATAATCATAAATATTCCTGCAAACGCAGCGATATATACTTGAAAAATATTTCCCGTATAATTGTTGGTACGCATCCCCAATGTGGTAGCGGTAAAGTACATTACCACCAGTGCCAATACAATAAAAACCGGTATCAGTTTGTCGAAACGATGGCTGGGATATAGAAAGAAATTATACCGTCGGATCCAGAAACCGGCCACATAGAAGGGGAGGGCAGTCATGGAAACATCTATATACAGGGGTAACTCTATCTGTAATTTTCCGAGATAAAATCCTGCGCAACCAATCAGGATTGTCACAGCGAACATGACAGGCAGATGCTTTTCGCGCAGAAAGTGAATTAGATAAAATAGGATGTTGCAATTGAATAATGCGAGTAGAAACCAGATCGGTGGATTGAACTTGATAAGGTCGTGTCCATGAAATACAACCAAGAGTTCATTCCACGACACAGGCAGTTGAAACACTCCTGGAGCAATCTTCCAAACAATGTATTTCATTAGAAATGCACTTATATAGAAGAAAAGAAAAGGAATAATCAGTTTGTTTATTTTTCGTAGGATGAATCCGAACAGGCCTTCGTATGATTTGAAAAACACTCCCGAGATAAAGAAGTAAAGCGGCATGCGGAAACAGGATAACATCGAATTCGTATCCAGTTGTTCGAAGGCCCCTCCAACGTGTGCCATTACCACAAGGATAATGCAGACTCCTTTGGTTAAGTCCACAAAATCAATACGTCTGCTCTGGTTGCCTTCCATTATCTCTTTTAATTTCTCTTTTTCGGCGCAAAGATACTTTATAAATCGGAATAAAAAGAGGAACATTGAAAAAATAAACGAATGATGCGAAAAGCGAAAAAGTATGATATATAGTAATGATATTATTGCGAAAAAAACGGTTGACTATGTTTTGAAACTCCTTATTTTACCTCTGTTATCAATATATCCTTGAAAAACGAATGACGCGGATCACATAGATTTTAGTGTTCTTAATCTAGTGTTATCCGCGTCGGTAGTGTCCGGAAAATATCCTTTTTGAAAGTTACTTGTATCTTTTATTCTATTTATTCGGATCTCTTCCTGTGTATTTAATCAGTTCACCAATCTTATCATTAAGTGTTTTTGCTTTCATCAACTGTTCCAGAGTGAGATGCATTCGGTATCTCCAGTAATTGCGTGGATTGGATGGAACATTAATTCGCTCTTCCGCCACATTCGGATTTCTCCATTTCCCGTCTATCGATAACCAATCCTGGAAAGACAAGATACAGAGAATGGAATTACTGTTGAGATGGTTGCGTACGATTTCCTCGCATAACTCCGGGGTGGCAGTTGTCGGTGCAACTCCGTAATGTCCTAACGTTGCATTATAGTAACGTTGGGTTTGTTGATAATCTTCTTCCCACCAGCCACGCAACGTAGACATATCGTGAGTGGAGATTGTGCAGACAGACCGGTACGGATATTCATTTAAATGCCCGAATTCATACATCGGATTCTTAGGCATCCGCTGAATTTCCAGACTAAGAATCCGGAGATCATTCATCACCGACGACACACAAGCAGGAATCATCCCCAAATCTTCTCCACAAACCAACATGCGGGTTGATTGTGTCAGTTGAGGTAACTTCTTCATAGCCTGTTGATACCAGAACTCGTTGTGCCGGTGATAATAATACTGGTCGTATAGTCTGTTAAACGCATTTTTCTCTTCTTCGTTCAGCGACCGGAATACGAAATCCCGTTGCACACCGATGCGCGGGTGGTATTTACCTTCCTCTTTCTTATCCGCAACAAATAAGACGTTGCTGATTAATGAATAAAGCCCTTCCCGAATCCAGACACTATCTTCATCATTTCTACCGATAAAGAATTGTTCTACCTCCCGTTGTGTTTCGAATCCCGGTTTCATCCGATAAAGTCCGGAGTCATCAACCGATTCAAGGAAATCCTGTTTGACTAAATGGGTATGCGGTCCGAACAACTGTCCGAGGAAAGATTCATGGATGAATGGTAGCAGATATTCATCGCGGAACGTTAGACCATAACTTTCGATTTCTTCCCGGCTCATCGGCAAAGAAGGATCAAACTGGCCTAACAATCCGTGTACAGCGTGCATTGGTATTTCCCAAATACGGAAGAAACCGAGGATATGATCGATCCGGTAAGCATCGAAGTATTCTGCCATTTTCTGAAAACGCTTCATCCACCAGCGGTATCCGTCTTTTTCCATGACATCCCAGTTGTATGTGGGGAATCCCCAGTTTTGCCCGTTGATCGAGAAATCATCGGGCGGAGCACCCGCTTGTCCGTTGAGATTGAAGTAATGAGGTTCTGTCCAGGCTTCCACGCTGTTGCGGCTGATACCAATCGGAATATCCCCCTTTAATACAACACCGTGTTGGCGGGCATATTCGGTTGCAGACAACAATTGCAGATGCAAATGATACTGGATATAATAATACAACGAGATGTGAGGATAATCTGCTGTTCCCGGTTGGCACATTTTTTCTATATCTTCCGCTTGGTAAACAGAGTGTCGCGGCCATTGGCGGAAATTGGGCGTTTTGTAGGCGTCGCGCAGATAACTAAAGACTGCATAAGGTTGCAGCCATTCCTTGTTCGTTTCAAAGAAATCTTTGAAACCTTTGGAAGCCAATACCTTTTCTCCTTCCTGTCGGAACAGTAAGTTAAAAAACTCCCATTTAGTTTGGTTGACCGCTTCGTAGTCAATAGCAGGGAGGCTGTTCAGTTCCTTTTGCTTCTTGCTGAATTTCGATACCGCTTCTTTATCTTTCAGAGTTCCCATTTGCCTGATATCCGCATACATCGGATGGAAAGCATAAATAGAAATGCTGTTATAAGGATAAGAGTCCGTCCATGCATGAGTCATGGTAGTGTCGTTGACCGGTAAAATCTGAATAACTTTCTGGCGAGTATTTACTGCCCAGTCGACCATACGTTTCAAGTCGCCGAAATCACCTACTCCGAAACTTTTCTCTGATTTTAAAGAAAATACGGGTATAGCGATTCCTGCCCCTTTCCATGCGGGAATGTCGAAATAAACATATCGGTCGGCAATCACGAGCGTTTCGTTGGTCTTCAGTTCCGGGTCTGCCAGATAGCGGTTAGGGTTTTTCTCCCAGCAGTCTGCTTTCTTTTCCTGTTTGTTGTAGAGGATGAATTTATATTCCAGCGGATATTTTAGTTTGCTGGCGTCCAGTTCTATCTGCCATTCCGGGAAATTGGTGTCACTCATCAATACCGCTTTCTCCGGGTCCCAGTGACCTAATGATTTCTGGTTGCCACAAATTGCCAGGCAATAATCTTTGTTGATACGTGGGGCGTAGGCCTTGATAACCAGTCCCTTCTTATATCTTTGCGGGATATTCTCTTTTTCAGGATGTGCCAGTAAGGCTTCTGTAAAAGCAGAACTATAAAGATACAGTTGTTCCGGAATATTTTTCCAGCAATCATTGATTCTGTATATCTTCCTGGAACTACCTGATAAGAAAATAGATCTCGAAAAACTGTCCCATTCCTTGCGGATAACTATTCCGTTTTGCTCTATCTGATAGCTATAATTGATAGTCATCCCTTCTTGAGGGACTTCAAGCTCAAGTTCTGCCGTCCAATAGATACCATCGGTGGTGTGTAAAGGAATTGATTCCGGAAATAAGCCAGAAATCCTTACTTCTTCTCCCCAATTGGTGCGGTATTCAATATTAAATGATAGAATCATATATATTAGATTTTGATTGTATATGTAAGACACTGCAAGTATAAGACATTTTTTTGAATAAAAAATAAAAGGAGCCGCACCGGACTCCTTTTAATCTTTTGTTTATATATTAATTAACATACGTAGGACTATTATCCACATCTGGAAGCGCCGCAAGTAGTACAAATCAGACAGCCTTCCTGATAAACCAATGTCTCGTTGCCACAGTTCGGGCACTTCTTACCTTTGGCTTCCGTTCCATCCTGAATATACTTCTTCAATGCACGTTCTACACCGTTTTTCCAAGTGTTGATACTTTCACTGTTCAATTGCAGAGAGCCAACCAGTTTGATAACCTGTTCAATCGGCATCCGGTAGCGAAGCACGCCGGAAATCAATTTTGCATAGTTCCAGTATTCCTTGTTGAACTTCTCTGACAATCCTTCAATGGTCGTCTTATATCCGCGTTTGTTCTCGAATTGGAAGTCGTAACGTTTGGTACCGTCTTCATCCACATTTTTGATGATACGTCCGCAAGTCACGCTCTTAGGCAGCAAGATACCTTCGTCGTCATCTTGCAAACCAGTGAATATTTCATAAGGGTGTCCGTCCAATAATCCGACAAAAGCTACCCATTTTTCCTTGTTGTTCTGGAAACGGACAACGTCTGCTTCCAATATTCTCGGACGTACCTCTACAACCGTAGGCGGTTTGCAAGGAGGAAGTCCTTCTTTCTTGTCTTTATCCGATTTCGTAGAGATCAGCACTCCGGAGCGTGAACCGTCACGATATACGGTACAACCTTTACAGCCGGATTTCCATGCTTCTACATACAGGCGGTTTACTAAATCCTCGTCCACATCGTTCGGCAGATTGATGGTTACGCTGATAGAGTGGTCTACCCATTTCTGGATTCTTCCCTGCATCTTCACCTTCATCAACCAGTCGACATCGTTAGAAGTCGCTTTGTAATAAGGAGATTTGGCAACCAGTTCGTCAATCTCTTCCTGGGTGTAACGTCTGGCCGGATCGTATCCGTTAGCTTCCATCCAAGTAACAAATTTATGATGGAATACGATGTATTCTTCGAATGCGTCCCCTGTTTCGTCTACAAAGTCTACATGCACATTCGTATCGTTCGGGTTTACCTTTCTTCTACGTTTGTAAACAGGCAGGAATACAGGCTCGATACCCGAAGTGGTCTGCGTCATCAAACTGGTCGTTCCGGTTGGAGCAATCGTCAGGCAGGCAATGTTGCGGCGACCATATTTCTTCATGTCCTCATACAGTTTCGGGTCGGCGGCTGCCAAGCGTTGGATGAACGGATTGTTCTGTTCACGTTCGCTATTGTATATTTCGAAGGCACCGCGTTCTTTGGCCATTTCCACTGAAGAACGATAGGCACCGAGAGCTACTGTCTTGTGTACTTTTTCAGAGAATTCCGTTGCTTCTTCCGTTCCGTAGCGCAATCCTAAAGCAGCAAGCATATCACCTTCTGCAGTGATACCTACGCCGGTACGACGACCTTGTCCGCTCTTCTTGTAGATTTTCTCCCAAAGTGCACGTTCCGCATGTTTCACTTCTTCGTTTTCCGGATCTTCGTCAATCTTGGTCATGATACGTTCGATCTTCTCTAGTTCGAGGTCGATAATATCGTCCATGATCCGTTGAGCGAGAGCCACGTGTTTTTGGAACAGGTCGAAATCAAAATAAGCATCCGGTTTGAACGGATTTACCACATAAGAATATAGATTGATAGCCAATAAGCGGCAAGAATCGTAAGGACATAGAGGAATTTCTCCGCATGGGTTGGTAGATACTGTTCTGTAACCTAGGTCTGCATAGCAATCAGGCACAGATTCACGGATAATCGTATCCCAGAACAAAACGCCCGGTTCTGCCGATTTCCATGCATTGTGAACGATTTTCTTCCACAAGGTAGAAGCGTCGATTTCCTTGGTGAATGTAGGTTGGGCAGAGTCGATAGGATATTGCTGTACATACGGCTTTTCGTCTACGGCAGCCTGCATGAAAGCGTCGTCCAACTTGACAGAAACGTTTGCTCCGGTCACTTTGCCTTCGGTCATCTTGGCATCAATGAATGCTTCCGAATCCGGATGCTTGATAGACACGCTCAACATCAATGCACCGCGACGTCCGTCTTGAGCTACTTCACGAGTGGAATTCGAATATCGTTCCATGAACGGAACAAGACCGGTAGAAGTCAACGCCGAGTTTTTAACGGGAGAACCTTTCGGACGGATGTGTGATAAGTCATGACCTACACCACCGCGTCTTTTCATTAGTTGTACCTGTTCTTCGTCGATTTTGATGATAGCGCCATAAGAGTCGGCTGCACCGTCCACTCCGATAACGAAGCAGTTGGATAGTGAAGCAACCTGGTAGTCGTTACCGATTCCTGTCATCGGGCTACCTTGGGGGACGATGTACTTGAAGTGATCCAGTAAATCATACAGTTCTTTTGCTGTCAACGCATTCGGATACTTCGATTCTACGCGTGCCACTTCATTTGCAATTCTCCAATGCATGTCTTCCGGGGATTTTTCATAGATATTACCGAAAGAATCCTTTACTGCGTATTTGTTTACCCAAACCCTTGCAGCAAGCTCGTCGCCTTGAAAATATCGTAAAGATTCTTCATAGGCTTCGTCGTAAGAATAAATCTGTTTTTCCACGATTCAATTTGTGTTAAATCTCGTTTTTAATAAGTAATATGTAGAAGTTTACTTATCGTTAACAAATGTAGGCGCAAAGCTAAGAATGTTTTTTCATCTATCAAAATAAAAATGAATTAATTTATTAACAGGTTGCAAGTTTTCCATTTGTTTATGCTAAGTCTTTGATAAACAGATGAAATTGAATTTTGTTCAAAGGTTAAAGTTCTCCAAAAAGAAAACTATTCTATTTCGCTAGTGTGGTGGAATATTTTTTTCTTTTTATATCTTTGCAAAAAAAAGATATGTTTGAAACCGTAAAAAACAGAAGAACTATCCGGAAATATCTGCCTAAAGATATAAATCCGAGTTTGTTAAATGATTTGCTTGAAACCTCTTTCCGTGCTTCTACGATGGGTGGGATGCAACTTTATAGTGTGATTGTGACTCGCGATGCGAAAATGAAGGAGAAACTTTCGCCTGCTCATTTCAATCAGCCGATGGTAAAAAATGCTCCGGTCGTACTGACTTTTTGTGCTGATTTCCGTCGTTTCAGCAAATGGTGTGAACAGCGGAAAGCAGTGCCGGGCTACGATAATTTAATGTCTTTTATGAATGCGTCTATGGATACTTTGCTTGTTGCGCAGACTTTTTGTACACTGGCGGAAGAAGCAGGACTCGGCATTTGTTATTTGGGAACTACCACTTATAATCCTCAAATGATTATTGATACCCTCCAACTCCCCGAACTGGTATTCCCTCTCACCACAATAACGGTAGGCTATCCGGATGGTATTCCCGCACAAGTAGATCGTTTGCCTTTGGAAGCTGCCGTGCACGATGAAAAATATCACGACTATACACCGGAAGAAATAGATAAACTCTATGCCTACAAAGAATCATTGCCGGAAAACAAGCAGTTTATCGAAGAAAATAAAAAAGAAACATTGGCTCAAGTCTTTACGGATGTGCGTTACACAAAGAAAGATAACGAATTTATGTCCGAAAATCTATTGAAAGTACTTCGCCAGCAAGGATTCTTGAAATAAGTATTAAGTATCAAGTATTAAGTATTATCCATGCGGATGGACTTTATCATGCGATATTGTATAGCAACGGTAATACTTAATACTTAATTTCAGTTTCTCTTTTTCAGTAACGATTCTATTTCCTGTACTTCTGCACTAAAGCTTTTGTCCACCTCCAATTGTCCTTTTACGGTTTTGCAGGCGTGAAGTACCGTTGCATGGTCTTTGTTACCGATAAACTTACCTATCTTAGAAGTTGAAAAGTCTGTGTGGTTTTTAGCTAGATACATGGCGATCTGTCGTGCTTGAACGACTTCCCTTTTTCTGGATTTTGTATGTATGGCAGACGGTTCCAGATCAAAATGCTTGCATACCACTTTGAGGATATCATCGATGGTAACCGCTTTTGTTTCGTTATGAACCACGCCATGTACAATGTGTTGTGCCAAATCCAAATCTATTTCTTTGTTGAAAATAGTGGAACGAGCCATGATAGCAATGACGATACCTTCCAGATCGCGCACACTTTCATTCACATTTTCGGCAATATAATCGATCACTTCCGGCGGGAATTGTAACCCGTCGCGGTGTATCTTGTTGCGTAGAATATTTTTGCGAAGTTCTACCGTCGGTTTTTCAAGCTCGGCTACCATACCCCATTTGAAACGGGTCAGGAGGCGTTCTTCAATACCTTGCAACAATACAGGAGCACGGTCTGAAGTTAATATAAGCTGTTTGCCGTTCTGGTGTAAATGATTGAAGATATGGAAGAAGTTGTTTTGAGTCTTGGTGACACCGGCAAACTCCTGAATATCATCAATGATTAATACATCAATCGTCTGATAAAAATTAATAAAGTCGTTGGTCGTGTTATTGCGTACAGAATCCGTATATTGTACCTGGAACAAATGTGCCGAAACGTACAATACTCTTTTCTCTGGATAAATTTCTTTGATTTTCGTGCCTATTGCGTTTGCCAGGTGCGTCTTTCCTACTCCGGATGCTCCATAAAGGAATAACGGGTTGAAAGCAGTCCCTCCCGGTTTTTGCGCTACGGCTTCCGCCACACTTCTTGAAAGTTTATTGCTGTATCCTTCAATGAAGTTCTCAAAATTATAATTGGGATTCAAATGCGGGTCCAAATCCTGAACGGCAGGAGCCTGTAGGAAGCTGGGAGCTTTGTTTCCTCCGATTATGCTTTTGGGAGTAACAGCCGTAGAACGATTGCTTGCTTCGAGATTCACGGTTTGATTCGGAATCGAAGTCTTGTCCACCATGACATTGTACATCAACTTGGTTCCTTCGCCAATGACCTTATATAATGTCTTACGTATAAGATCTACGAATCTCTCTTCCAGTATTTCATAGAAAAACTGGCTCGGGATCTGTAAGATCAACGTTTTGTCCTCATATTTCAACGGAACAATAGGGGCAAACCAAGTATTATATGTCGTCTCGGGAACATTGTCTTTAATAACGTCGAGACAGCGGTTCCAAAGTACGACATGATTTGATTCAATCATAGTAACTTTTAATACATTTATTAATTAAGCAAAACTTCTACGTTTGCAAAATTGGGAATCTTATTCGGAAAAAACAAATCTATTTTTTCTTGTTTTTTTCATGCTAACAATAATGTGTTTACTTTCAATGACTTATGCGTTTGTTGTCGGACACACTCTGTTTACCCTCTCTTGCAGTTTTATAAGTATCTGTATGTTAATGCCTTATATATATAATTTTAGCCTTTTTTCTCACTTTTGTACGTTTGTACGGGAATATTATTTCGGTTTGTAGATAGACATTTGAAGAGCAATCTACTTTCTTTTGAAAGCCCTTCGTTATTTAGATAAAATCTATATAACGATAATTTGCTACTTGTCTTTCTTGCCGAATAATGAGAAGTGAACGTACCGTTTCGGATGCTCTTTCAGGTCTTCTAATAAGCTGGCTGCATTTTCAGTTGTTGCATTCAGATTATTGTATAAAGTCGGGTCGTTGAAGAGTAGTCCGATTGTGTTATCTTTGCTGTTTAATTTTTCTGTAAGTATTTTTACGTTAGCCAGCGTTTCGTCTATTTTTTTGAAAGTGGCTGCATAGTCTACTTCTTTCAAATTTCCGCTGATAACAACGAAGTTGTCTCCGATGGTGTTCAGTTTACTGGTGAGTTGAGGTATGTCATTACTCATCAGCCCTTTTACCTGCGAACTGACTACTGCCAGGTTGGCGGTTGTCTTCTCTATCGAGTGCAGGGTGGCAGGGATGCTCTTGTCTCCTAATATATTGTTCAGAGAGATGAGGATAGAATCCAGTTTCGGAAGCATTTCTTCTACCTTTGGGATCAGTTTCGCCGCACTTTCCATCATTCCGTTGTTTAGTGTGCCGGGGATCGTATCTCCTACGGCATATTTTTCGCGCGGGTTGTTTGCCAGAAGAATATTCATGCGTACGCCTCCCATAAGTTCGGATACAAGCTCGGCACTACTTCCTTTGGGAATCCGCAGTTCTGTGTCCAGTTCCACTTCGACAATTACATTTCCGGGTTTGGCATAATCATAATAGATGTCACGCACGATACCTACACGAACACCATCGGCAAATACCGGGCTTGATTTGGTGAGTCCGTTTACGTTTTCAAATTTGGCATAGAAATAGCTGGAAGGTTGAAACATGTGTATACCTTTCAGCCAGTTAATTCCGTATATAAGCACACATAGTGCAACGATACCTGCAATACCTATTCTGACTTCTTTTGTAATGTACTTCATTTTATCTTTTTATTTATTTCTTCTTTTTTTGAATTCGGCAATCGCTTCATTGACGTTCATTTTCTCGCCGTTCCGGAAAGCGATGATAAAGGCGTCTTTGAATTGTGCCGTAATGGTGCGCTTCGTACGCAACACCTTGTTATAATCGGAGGAGGCTCCATACGTATATTTGTATATTCCCCCTTCCTTATAATAATCTACCTCTTTCAGTCCTTTCAGCCGTTTGTCGTTTTTGGCGAGAGGCTTGGAAGAAGTAAGTATCTGTATCTTAAACGTAATTTCACTGTCATTGGTTGCACTCTCTACTACAATTGGGCGTTTCGGTGCTGTTTTTGCTGTCGCGGCAGGTTTTGTTTTTGCTTCGGCCAATAGCTTTTCCTGTTGGGGAGCTGTGTTCACGCTTTCGGTATCCTTTTGGGCAATTGCCGGGGCATTGTCTTCTTCCTGTTCGGTTGGGACGATCGTTTTGCTGACTCCTGTTAGGCGCAGTTCATGTTCTCTCTTATAATTTAAGAAAGCACGGTAGATGCCTTTTGCCATGGTGCCGGTCCCTTCTTCAGAATTCAGATAACGCTCCTCTTCGGGCGTAGAGATAAATCCTAGTTCTATCAGAATGCTCGGCATGGCACTCGCTTTTAAGACAAGGAATCCGGCTTGATGCACTCCACGGTCTGCCCTTCTACAAGTTTGGCGAAATTGTTTTTGCATCAGCGAAGCCAGGTGTACACTCTGCTCCATGTATTTATCTTGCATGAATTCAAATATAATATATGACTCGGCAGAGTTCGGGTTGAAACCGGCATATCTTGTTTTGTAGTCACTTTCGTAGAGGATTACGGAGTTCTCTCGCTTGGCAACTTCCAGATTAGCGTCTGATTTGGCCAAACCCAGTGTCCAGGTTGAAGCACCTTTTGCGGTACGGTTGTTAGCCAGTGCGTTGGTGTGAATGGAAATGAAGAGATCAGCCTTCGCGTTGTTCGCAATTTCTGCGCGTCGGTTTAAAGGGATGAATACATCTTTGCTACGAGTGTAAATCACTTTGACGTCGTCGCAATTCCTTTTAATCAGATTTCCCACTTTCAGGGCAACGTTCAGATTGATATTTTTCTCTTTCGAGATTTTGCCGATGGCGCCCGGATCATGTCCGCCATGTCCTGCGTCGATAACTACTACAAAATCCTTCCCCCATAAGTGGTTAGTACATGAGGGTAGAAAAAGTAGCCAGAGGCAAATGAATATGTATAATATGTACGGTCTATTCAGTTTCATATCTATAATACGGTGCAAATGTAGTAGAAATTTGTAGAAAACTCATTATTTGCCATTAAGTTTTGTGTTTTTTTCGGTTTAATGGTAGCTTTTTTCCTGAAATCTCCGTTACTTTGTGCTTCGAAGTTAAAATGTACGACGATGCTTAAGTTTTTGAAGAATTGGACGTTACCTATTGCTATGCTGGTAGGTGCTATAGGTTATCCGCTGTTTATCAGCCTTTCTTTTCTGACTCCCTATCTTATTTTTACGATGTTGCTATTGACCTTCTGTAAGGTATCTCCTTGTGATTTGAAGCCTAAACCTCTCCATATGTGGTTGTTATTGATTCAGATTGGCGGAGCGTTGGCTGCTTATTTGTTGCTTTATCGCTTTGATAAAATAGTAGCAGAGGGAGTGATGGTTTGTATTATTTGTCCTACGGCTACGGCTGCTGCGGTGATTACTTCCAAGTTGGGTGGGAGTGCAGCTAGTCTGACCACTTATACATTGATAGCAAATATCGGTGCGGCTATTGCTGTGCCTATTCTTTTTCCTTTGGTGGAGGTGCATCCTGATGTCACTTTTTGGGAGGCGTTTCTTGTTATTTTAGGTAAGGTATTTCCGTTGTTGATTTGTCCTTTTTTGGCTGCCTGGTTGTTGAGTAAGTGTTTGCCAAAAGTACATCAGAAGTTATTGGGCTATCATGAACTTGCTTTTTATTTGTGGGCTGTGTCTTTGGCTATCGTAACAGCGCAGACATTGTATTCCTTGCTCAATGACCCAGCGGATGGTTTTACGGAAATCATGATTGCTGTCGGAGCACTGGTTGCCTGCTGTTTGCAGTTCTTTTTGGGGAAGACAATCGGCTCAATTTATAATGACCGTATCAGTGGCGGGCAGGCGTTGGGACAAAAGAATACGATTCTGGCTATTTGGATGGCACATACTTATTTGAATCCATTGTCTTCTGTGGCTCCCGGTTCGTATGTGTTGTGGCAGAACATCATCAACAGCTGTCAGTTGTGGAAAAAGAGAAAAAATGAGATAAAATATTGAACATAAGATATTGATATTTAGTGTTTTATATTTGTTGAATGTAATTTCCTTTATTTTCCTTATTTTCTTGTTTAGTCTAATAAATACCTTTATTTTGTTACTATTTTGTTACCTGTATTCATTGAAGTAACAAAACAAATCGCTATATTTGTATCGGTAACAAAATAAGAACATAATTATGGCGAAGAAAAAACAAGAAGTTAAATTGAAAGAACCTGTAAGGATTAGATTCAAGCAGCTTGCCAATGGCAACCAGTCTATTTATTTGGACTACTATACAGGTGATGTTATTAGAAAAGAAAATTATGTTGGCGGTAAACGGCAATATGAATTTTTGAAATTATACCTTATACCCGAAAAGACAAGAGAGGATAAGGCAAAGAACGAAGCTACGTTGGCTCTTGCAAAAGCTATTCAAAGCAAGCGGATAGTAGAGTTGCAAAATGATGCACACGGCTTTCAGAACACCAACAAGTCAAAAGCGAATGTGATTGATTATTTAATGAACATGAGAAGCCAATCTAAAGAACGTGGCAGCTTGAACTATGAAAAGACCGTTGGTAATACCATTCGTGAACTAAAATTGTTCAGAGGGGATTATATCGCTTTTCGTGATATAGATAAGGACTTCTTGAATAGCTTTGTGGATTTCTTGAAACAAGCGAAGAAAGCAAGCAAGTTTGGTTTGTTAAAGGCTGGGGGTGTATTAAGTAATAATTCCGTTATTGCTTACTATGGGGTGCTGCGTACCGCTATAAATAGAGCCTATAAAGAGGGGATTATTACGGTCAATCCAACGAAAGAGTTTGATTTTGCCAGTAAGGTAAAAGCGGAAGTCAGCCGCAGGGAGTATTTGACAATAGAGGAATTGAAGCGGCTTATCGGGACAGAGTGCAAGTATGAGATAATGAAACAAGCCTTTCTTTTCAGTTGTTTGTGTGGGCTGCGTGTAAGCGATATAAGAAAATTGAAGTGGAACGATTTGCAGAAAAGCGGTGAAAGAATAAGAATTGAAATAAAGATGCAGAAAACAAAAGAACCGCTTTATCTGCCTATATCCGATGAAGCGTTAAAGTGGTTGCCGCAACAAAATGAAGCAAAAGGCGATGATTTGATTTTTCCTTTGACGCATGAGGGAACTATAAATAAAATACTTCAAAAATGGGCGAAAGACGCAGGGATTATTAAGCATATCTCGTTTCATGTTGCCCGGCATACCCATGCTACCATGATGCTTACATTGGGGGCTGACTTGTACACAGTTAGCAAATTGTTAGGACATAAAAATATTGCCACAACTCAAATTTATGCGAAGATTGTCGATAAGAAAAAAGAAGAAGCTATAAGTTTGATACCGAATTTGACGGACTGATTTAAAAAGAAAGTATGGTTATATCACAGTTACCGTACTTTCTTTCTTTTTTTGTCTTTGTTTAGCCGGAAAAATATATCTTTGTTTCTACTAACTGAAACATAGATTATTATGACAGAAGAAGAACTGAAAATAAAATTCGACCATATACAAGGTATATTCAATCGCTGTATCAATCATGCCAGCCAAGTTATGATAGATAATATTGCCTCTAAGTCCTTATATTTCGACGAAGAACAGGCAGATAAACTGGAACAGCAAGAATATGTTCGTACCGCTGATGAGTTGGTGCAGTTATATATTCGTTATTCTGTGTTGAATGATATTCAATATTTTTATTCTGTATCTGATTTCTTTTGGGAAAGCGGTTTTTATGAATCCTTGAAATCCGATGAGAAAAGAAAATACATGTCGTTTAATCCTCTTTCATTTGATTATTCCCGGTATGAGCAAGATAATACGGTTTATGATGAAGAACTGCCTTATTTTTCCGTAATAGTTAAAACTGTTGTATTGGAAAAATATTCTGCGTACTTGCGAAAAAAGAAAGAAAGTAAGGTGCAAGCGGAAATGCAGCCACAACAGAAAGAGCCGCAACCAATTCAAGATAAATGCCAAGAGCCTAAAATTATCTCCCATATTGCTGAAACAGAAAATCCGTTTAAGTCTATTTTAAACGACAGACAAATAGCATTGTTGGTGGATTGTATCAATGAAGTGGAAATTTTCAATGCTCCTATGACTTTTGAAGATTTGAAAGCAATACTTTCCTGTAAGCCAAAAGTTATATTTAGGTCTAATAACAACAGGCAGGTAGCTTTTCTTTTTTCGGAATTAAGCAATCGTGGTTTGATAACACCTAACTGGCAATCTGTTATAGCAAAGAATAAGTTGTTTGTTACGAAGAATATAAAGAAAGATAAATATCTGAATCAAGGTGATTTAGCCACAGCCGCCAATTATGTAAAAGGGGTGGAACATGAAAAAGATTATGTAACCATCAGCAATTATATCAAACAACTGAAAAAACTTTAAGAATAGGTTAATACCTCAAACATAGCTTAATTCACTATCAAGCTATTCCTCAATACTTTTGCCCCCGTAATCGATTACAAGAAACTGGAGGGCATGCACTCCATATTGTCTAACGCAAATACTTTTGTTATATGGAAACAAGTATTGAGAAGCGAGTTGCAGAACTCGAAAATTTAGTGTTCCTTTCAAAGAATGTGCTTAGTTTTGATGAAGCGAGCAAGTTCTTGAACCTTTCAAAAAGTTACCTGTACAAGCTGACTTCGGGTAACTTGATACCCCATTACAAGCCGCAGGGCAAAATGCTTTATTTTGAGAAAGCGGAATTAGAAGCGTGGTTGCGTCAGAACCCGGTGAAGACGCAGGCGCAGATAGAGCAGGAAGCGCAGAAATATATCCTTAACCGTCCCTTAAAGATATAGCGGCTATGGAAAATAGAAAAGCGACAGAAGCCGGGCAGGATGTCACCATGCAGAAAGAGGATTTTGCAGCCCTTTGGAAAACCATCCATCTAAAGGTGACGGACACTTACGAAGTGCCGCCCGAAATACTCTGGGTGAACGGCTCTACCATTGGCACGCTGGGTAATTTCAGCGCATCCACAGGAAAAGCCAAGAGCAAAAAGACATTCAACATTTCCGCCATCGTTGCGGCGGCGTTGAAGAATGACGAGGTACTGAAGTATTCGGCATATCTGCCACCGAACAAGCGGAAAATCCTCTATGTAGATACCGAGCAGAGCAAATACCATTGCCATAAGGTCATGGAGCGTATTTTGCGACTTGCCGGACTGCCTACCGACAAGGACAGGGACGATTTTGTTTTCATCGTGCTAAGGGAGCAGACCCCCGACAAGCGGAAACAGATTATCGGCTATATGCTTGAAAATATGCCCGATGTGGGGTTGCTCATCATTGACGGAATCCGTGACTTGATGTATGACATCAACAGCCCCAGCGAATCAACCGACCTAATCAACCTCTTGATGCGCTGGTCAAGCGGATATAACCTGCATATCCACACTGTTCTGCATTTGAATAAGGGGGATGACAACACAAGGGGGCATATCGGTACGGAACTGAACAACAAGGCTGAAACCGTCCTGCAAATCACGAAAAGCCAGCAGGACGGCAACATAAGCGAGGTAAAGGCGATGCACATACGTGACCGGGAATTTGACCCGTTCGCATTCCGTATCAATGACAACGCTTTACCCGAAATCGTGGATGATTATGTATTCCAACAACCTAAGCAGGACAGGAACTTTTCGCTTACGGAACTGACTGAACAGCAACACCGGGAAGCGTTGGAGAACGGTTTCGGCAAGCAGGTGGTACAAGGCTATTCCAATGTCATAGCGGCATTGAAACAGGGTTATGCGAGTATCGGTTACGAGCGTGGACGCAATGTTCTTGTGTCGCTTAACAAGTTTCTTGTGAACAAGCGCATGATTGTGAAAGAGGGCAAGGGCTACCGCTATAATCCCGATTTCCATTATTAAAAGTCAGTTTGGTTTAGTCCGGGTGTATATACAAGAGGAACGGACTTACTATTTCCCAGTATCGGAACAGGCAGGTTTAGTATGGTACGGGTGTATATATAACGGACTAAACAGGACTGGTGCACTTTTCAACTATTTTTTAATCCCCAAAAAGAAAATGTTATGAACATCGAAGATGTGAAACAAATACCCATCGCAGACTATCTGCACAGTTTAGGTTACTCTCCTGTCAAGCAGCAGGGTAACGGTTTATGGTACAAATCACCGTTAAGGGAGGAACACGAACCGTCTTTCAAGGTGAACACTGACCGCAACCTTTGGTATGACTTTGGCGCAGGCAAGGGCGGCAACATCATCGCACTGGCAAAGGAACTCTATTGTTCAGACAGCTTGCCATACCTTTTAAACCGGATAGCGGAACAGACACCGCACGTCCGTCCGGTCAGTTTTTCTTTTCCCCAGCGTAGGACAGAACCGAGCTTCCAGCATTTGGAAGTCCGTGACCTTATCCATCCGGCATTGCTCCGTTATTTGCAGGGACGGGGTATCAATGTCGAACTGGCAAAAAGAGAATGTAAGGAACTCCATTTTACCAATAACGGCAGACCGTTCTTTGCTATCGGTTTCCCGAACATGGCAGGAGGTTACGAGGTTCGCAATTCCTTTTTCAAAGGCTGCATTGCCCCGAAAGACATCACCCATATACGGCAGCAGGGAGAGCCGAGAGAGAAGTGTTTGGTATTCGAGGGGTTTATGGACTATCTTTCTTTCCTCACGCTCCGGATGAAGAACTGCCCGACCATGCCCGACCTTGACAGACAGGACTATGTCATTCTTAATTCGACTGTCAACGTGCCGAAAGCCATTGACGTGCTGTACCCGTATGAACGCATCCACTGTATGCTTGACAATGACAAGGCTGGATATGAAGCGACACGGGCTATCGAATTGGAATACTCCTACCGTGTGCGTGACTTCTCGCACAATTATAGGGGATATTCGGACTTGAACGATTATCTGTGCGGCAGGAAGCAGGAACAGAAAAACGAAGCCAGCCAAGTGCAGGAAACGAAGCAGGAAACCGGACAACGTGCCGCCTCAAGACAAAAGAGAGGCAGGGGCATTTAATCCGGCAGGACTATCAACGGCTGGCGGTTTATTTGGAGAGCAAGGTTATGTTTCGGTAAACCGAAACTACCTTGCTTTGCTCACCGCAAAGAAAATTTCTCCCGTTGGTCGCAATTTTTAAGACACCATTCAAACGTAAAAAACCATGACGAGTATAAAGGACAAGCCGGGGGGACGTCCGGCAAAGAAACGGATAGAGAAGCAGCAACGGGTTGTCAGTACGAAACTGACCGAGTTGCAGTATTACGCCATCAGGAAGCGAGCCGGGGAAGCCGGGTTGCGTGTCAGTGAGTATGTAAGGCAGGCGGTTGTTTCGGCAGAGGTCATACCCCGGCTGAACAGGCAGGATGCGGACACCATCCGCAAACTGGCAGGGGAAGCCAACAACATCAACCAGTTGGCGCACCGGGCGAATGCCGGAGGTTTCGCACTGGTAGCGGTGGAACTGGTGAAGCTCAAAAACAGGATTATTGGAATCATAAACCATTTGTCGGATGATTGGAAAAATAAAAAAGGGAAGCGGTTTTAAGGGCTGTGTGAACTATGTGCTTGGCAAGGAGCAGGCGGTTTTGCTTCATGCGGACGGGGTTCTGACTGAAAGCCGGGGTGATATAATCCGCAGCTTCTGTATGCAGACCGGGATGAATCCCGATTTGAAGAAGCCTGTCGGACATATTGCGTTAAGTTATTCGACAGTGGATGCGCCCAAATTGACAGACGGGAAGATGGTACAACTTGCGCAGGAGTATATGCGTGAAATGAAAATCACCGATACGCAGTATATCATCGTGCGTCATCAAGACCGGGAACATCCGCACGTGCATATCGTGTTCAACCGCATAGACAATAACGGCAAGACCATTTCGGACAGGAACGATATGTACCGTAACGAACAGGTATGCAAGAAGCTGAAAGCCAAACACGGGCTTTATTTCGCTGGTGGAAAAGAACAGGTAAAGCAGCACCGACTGAAAGAGCCGGACAAGTCGAAATACGAGATTTACACGGCTGTGAAGAACGAAATCGGCAAATCCCGTAACTGGCAGCAGTTACAGGAGCGGTTAGCAGAAAAGGGTATTACCGTCCGGTTCAAACGAAAGGGACAGACCGACGAGATACAGGGCATATCCTTTTCCAAAGGTGAATACACGTTCAAGGGTTCGGAGATAGACCGGAGTTTCAGTTTTTCCAAACTGGACAAATGTTTCGGGTATGCAGGAATGAATGTTGCCGGAAGCCAACGGCAAACAACTTTCGCGCCCGTTCGGGAGCAAGCACTTGCACCGGGCAAGGCTGACAGTCCGTTGATAACTGGTTCGCTCGGTCTGTTTTCCGCTTCTTCTCCCCCAGTGGATGAAGAACCTAATTTTAATTTGAGAAAGAAGAAGAAAAAGAAAAAACAACTTAAACTGTAAAGACATGGAAGATAATTTGATTTTAGAGGGGCTTCTCTCTATGGTTACGGAACTGAAAGAGAAGCAGGAAGCACAGGCAACGCCAGCCAGTCGGGAGGAAACTCTCGAACGGCTGGGAGCAATCGAACAAGCGTTGTCGGAACTGCACAGTAATTCGGCTGTTCCCGAAGAAAAGTTGCGGGTTATTCAAAGCCAACTTGACGACATAAGGAGCAGGATGCAAGGTCAGCAGAAGAACATAGAGGACACCAAGAAAATAACATTGGAAACCTACCGTTGTTTCAAGGTAATGATTGATACTTTGGGCTCTTGCAAGACGGATAAAGAGGAAGCTACGCCCTTACCGTTCTATCAACGGATTTACAACAAGGTCGCTTCTTGGATTCGTCCGGGATTGTTTGTTTTTTCGGCAGTGCTGGTCGTCTGTTCCGTTTCCATATTCTTGAATGTCCGTTTGGCTGAACGTATGCAGCAGTTGCAGGACAACGATATGAAATACCGCTATTTGCTGATGCAAGGACAGGCAGACGGGGAAACTTTTGATATGCTGGAAAACAAGTTCAAGTGGCAACGGGATAACGGTTTTATCCGAAGTTTGACCGATTCAGTGATGGATTTTGAATATCGCATCCAAAAGCAGGCAGAAGCACTGGAACGTGCAAGGCTGTTGAATGAGCAAGCCGAACAGCTAAAGAAAGAAGCCGATAAGTTGGGTAAGCCATAAGCAGGGAAAGTCGGAACAGATGAAGTACATTCACCGTTCCGGCTTTTCAGATTCACTTCTTTTTCTTCGTACAGTGTTCTTTCTCGAACTGGCGTAGCGTGGTGACGCTGAACCGTTCTTTAATAAACTCCCGGACATCGGAAGCCTTGTAATACACTTTTCCGCTGATAGTGAAGTAAGGCAGCGCACCGATAGCCCGGTAGCGTTGCAGAGTTTTGATACTTACTTTGAATAATAAACACAAGTCTTGATTATCCAATAGGTTGTCATCTTCGGGTAGTACCTTGTCCGCATTGCGTAGTACCCGTACATCCTTGCAGAGTTCTTCCAGCTTGGCGTACAGCTTCTGCATCCATACGCTGAAATCGTCATTGTCTATATACATGATTGCTTCATTTTTCTGATTATACATTCTTGTCTGTCAATCAATTGATGAAGCAAAGTTCAGAAAATAGGCGCAAAGAAATTACGGGGGAACTAATGGAATCCCCTATAAATAAATCATAAGTCACTGATTATCTATATCCTTTCTTGTCATGTTCCTTTTTGATAAGTTCTACCAATCCATTAAGAAACCCGGTCAGTTTGCCCGGCTTTCGTTTTATCACGTCCTCATGTTTTTGGTAACAGTCGCCTATCTTGATGTTGAACAGCCATTCAAAGGCTTTCGCCAAGTCCACCAAGTAGGCGGGCTTGCCGTTCTGATACACGATGTTTTTGGAGAGGAACAGACCGCTTACCATTTCCATGATGTTGATAAGGGTTGTCTTGTCTGCGAGATAGAGAGGGGAAAGGGGCTGTTTGTTGATACGTTGCTGTAGCTGTTCCGGGTATTTGATGCGCCACTCGATAAGGCGTATTTCAGTGTTCAAAAGTCCTATCGCTTCATCAATTAGATGCAGATGGGGCATTTTTTTCTTGCTCAAACCGTACACGATACGATTTAAGACGGTGCAAACCAAAGGAAAAATAACGTAGTAAAACGTTGTAATCCTGCTCATTGATACTAAAATTGGCTACATGGGTCGCCAATTCTTCGATAGCTTCTGCAAATTCAGATGCAGACACTTTACGTTGTGAGCATTCCGACAATAAGCGGAAAAATCTTTGGTCGAATATTTTTTTCATTGAGTCGATTAAAAATACTATTTGACAGCAATCAAATAGAAATGTTATTGATAATATTTTTAACTTCATATTTTAAAGAATCTGGTCTTATTATAGTTGCACTATCTGCAAAAGACAGATACCAATGTGCAAACTTACTGATTGAAAATGTTAGAAAATGAAGTTCAAACATATCCCCTATCTCTTTCTCAGATGTTAATCCGTAATAATATTTATCATCATTCATTATGGAGGTTTTATTCTTTTCTATTCTTATAACGATTTCATGTAATTTTTCTTTATCGTAAAACTCGCGTATGAATTTTTCCAAAGGAGGATGCTCCCGTGATTGTAATTCATTAAGAATGTGCATTTTTTGAATTCTATCTATCCGAAATGTAAGATAGATTTCTTTGGGAAGATAAAAGCCTATTAGATACCAGTTAGTTCTCGAAAAGAAAATTCCAACAGCTTCAATCTTTCGTTCTGAAACACTTAACGCATTACTTCCCAAATAAGATATTTCAATAATTCTTTTTTGGTATATACTTTGTAAAATAAGTAAAAGAATATCAGGTTTATAGGTCGATGATTTATAAGTATCCAATACAGACATGCACTTTTCCATTGTTTCTAACATATTTTTGTCTGCAAAACGCATGACAGACCTAATCTTTTCTATTCCAGACTTATAATGTTCGTTGCTATTTGAATCAGTTAGTTCATGTACTAATTTCTCTGCAATCAAAAAGGACAAAGCCTCTTTTTGAGTAAACATTAGAGGAGATAATTTGAATCCTTCTGCAAGTGAATAACCAATACCGGGATTTCCTATGATAGGAATGCCTGCCTCTTCCAATGTTCTTATATCTCGATATACAGTGCGAATGCTTATATTAAAACGTTCTGAAATTTGCTGTGCTTTCACTAACGAGTGCGATTGTAACTGAATCAATATAGCAGAAATACGGTCTATTCTATTCATTTTGCATCTTTAATTTGAATATTTGAATCTTCAATAATAACAGCTTGTTTATTACTTATAGGAATAAGCTGCAACTTCTCATTATATAGTTGAACTATCTTTTCACCTTTTTTCTTGAATGGAAAATTTCCATAATGGGGAATCGTATAAAAATCGACCAAATCTAAAGAAGTACAGTCTTTCAATTCAGGAGCCTTTTCTATTGGATCAAAATTCACACTTCTCATATATTCTGCATCGGGAGAGGCTATTATTGCTCCGGCAGATTCCCCAATATACAGTTTACCCAATTTCACTTGTTTAGATATAATTTTATCAACACCTTTTCTTTTTAACTCTTGCAAAAGGAAAAATGTATTTCCACCTGTTATGTAGATATAATCGCATTTATGTAATATAGAAGATATTTCCTCTTTGGGCAGTTGGGTAATCTCGACTTCTTCAACAATCATTCCTGCTTCTTCTAAAGCCTTTTTCCCCTTTTTTACATAGAATCGTATTGGTTCTGTAAGGCTTGCAGTTGGTATAAAAGCTATAATTTTCCCTTGCAAATCTTCTTTGGCACAATCGACAAATAGATTAGCAACATCAGCAAATGATGAGCATAAAAATAATCTTTTCATATTCTATAATATTAAGTTGAATACTTTTTGATACAAAGATAGCGTCTTCTATGACAGCTCTATGTCAGTAAGTCTAAATATTGAAGAGTTTTTTTCATCAAAACAATCCATTATTGAAATTTACCCTATTTGTAATGTGGCTGCGTTTCCTTATGAAAAGAAGAAATAATTTTGTTCCCTTTATGAAAAACAAGTGCTACACAACCTGCCGGGATAGAACGTTGAAAGCCTTGCTTTACATCATCTATCCTTAAAAGCCAATATTGCTTTATATAAGGAGCGAGCAATTTGGTAGGTTGTATTACTTGAATTTTCTCCATTCTGTTTTAATTATCAAACAAAAGTAAGATTTCTTAGATAGATATTAGGTGTAAAAAAGGGACATTCTAATTAAAACATCCAAATATCTGTTGCCTAAATCATTCAAAGTTCTCTGCATTGGAAGATATGTCATAGATAAGTTGAAAAAGTTATTATAAACACAAGTTTAGTTTGTGTTTTTGTCTATATATCCAAAACGGACTAAACTAATTTCTATTGACAGCAAATTATATATGCTGGCGAAAAGAAAAACAGTATTCTTCTTTTCGCCAGTTTTGCTTTTATGGTTAGAGAGCTTTTGTTACCTTTGCACATGAAGCCCACCGCAAAGCGATTTCTTCGTTTTTTTTTGTTACTATTTTGTTACCCACTATTAGTAATAGGTGGGCTTTTACTTTGATAATCAGAGCTATATTATGCTGTATGTATAATATATGGCAGAATATTATTAATTCGTGGCAGTTGTGGAAAAAGAGAAAGAAAGAGGCTGAGATTTCTGCATAATACTAAAAAACTGAGATTGAAATTAAGGGCAAATGTGGTGGAGCAAAAGATATTTGAAATAGAAGACTTAAAAGAACTGGAAGAATTTTTGCAGTCTCAATCAGAAATAGAACAGTTGCGCGAACGCTTGTTTGCCGAGTTTCTGAAATATGCGGATTATAAAAATGCCGGAGAATGGAATAAAGCCGTTCGCCTTTGCGAGAGTCTGGCTATTATCGGCTGGGGAAATCACGAACCCGTCGAAGCATTGAGAGGACAATTCTTTAATGGAAATCCCGCGACTTGTTTTCAAAATAAATTTGGAGAAACTCGTTTTGTCGATGCCATTTGGTCGAAAAGAGTCAACGGTTTTACTATGGAGCAGGGAAGGACAAGTTATTGTTTCAGTCCTGACGACCCGAATCAAAAGCAATCCGTATTTTGGGAATATGAGATAAAGGAAGATATACAGGATATAAGGCTTGAAAGCCAGAGAAACTGGATTCCTAAAAATCCGGTTTGGATAAAGCGGACAATTGGTAACTGCTATGAAAACTCCAAGGTAGTAATCGAGAGCGTTGACAAAGAACTGAAACCGGAGTTGGATAGAAGGATGCGCCCCGAAATATACGGACGTGCTATTAATCGAATTATAATTAATTGTTCGTATAGTTATTATGACCACGACCATTGTAAAACAAACTATATCATAGCCGATGAAAAGTTGAAATTGAAACAAAAAGATTTCTATCGGACACTGCTCACTATGTTTACCAGGCAAGAAATAGAGAAGAATGGATATTTCCTTCGCAATCGTTTTGAATTTGGACCATTCAGGGCAGATACCGGGAAAATTAGAATCGGACTAAACCTTGAAAAAGAATTCAGTGAATTAAGTCATTCCGAACAGAGGTTAAAGCTAAGTGAATATATTCTGTTTGCTTTAAACCACGTAACTGACAAGCTAAAAAAGAAGAAGCTGGATTATGACTTCGACTTGATGCTTGAAGATTTTAATTCAATACTAACCGAGTGGAAAGCATGAAAGATATAATAGAGTTATTACAAAACGAAAGAACAAAAACAGTTGACGCTTTAAAACAAGGCGAGCAGGATAAGTTATCTCATCTTCAACAGTTAGACAAGGCTTTAGGCTGGCTGAAAGTCGTTGAAGATAATGAGTTGGCAACTGTAGGGAGCTATAAGATTCATAGATTGCCTGATCCACGCTCTGGCTTCTCTTATTATCATTTAATGATAGACAACGAAAGTGGCGATCCGAAAGATTGGACAGAGTATAAACCCGATAATCAGTCATTGGAACTCTGCTTTGATGATATTATAATAACACGAAAGTAATCTTTTACGTCAGTTATATTTTAGAACTGGTTTTGTTTTGTTATCTTTGCGTCGAAACATTGTAACACACAAAGAAAACATGAAAAATAAAGCCGTTGTAGTCGTTGTTATTTTAGGAAGTTTGATTATATCGATATTTGCAGATTGCCAACAATCTCCTTTGAAATACATTCCCCCGACAATAGATTCTGTCAATAACGACAAAAGCAGGATGGGGTTGAACGGAAAAGTCAAAACGTTGGATATCTATTATTATCGTCCGGAAAATATATCGTCTTTCTTTTCGACGAAATTCAAAAAAGGCAAGAAATGGGAAGAGGACGGAATACATCACTACCATTTTCATTTCAATATCGACGGCAATCTTGCTCAATGCAACGAGTACGATAAACAAGAAAATATTATCCGAAAGACCGATTATACCTATGAGACTTGGGGACATACATCTACACTTAGCTTTCCGAAAACTAACAGTACGATTGTCAGTAAGTATAATACTGACGGGAAACTACTGGAAATTGTGTATAGTGATTCCCATGGGGAGATAAATACTTATGACGACAGGGGAAATCTTATCCGAACCAAACAGATTGACGGCACGATTGACAAACCGGCTATGACCGAATATGATTATAACGAACATGATTTGTTGGTAGAGAAGAGGGAATATTATAATATAGGGGAATTATCGGGAAAAACAGTCTATGAGTATGATACAAATGGCTTGTTGGCGCAGACCCAAGTGTATGATTTGCTGAGTCGTGATAGGCCGGAAACGCATTTCATCTATGAATACAGTGATAGTAATCGCGTTGTGAAAAAATATAGGATTGACGATGAAGGTAATAAAGAGTTAGAGTCCTGGTGTAAACGTGAATATTATCCGAACGGTAAACTGAAAACCGTTGTTCGTAATAGTATCGTGCAAGAGAAATACGATGAACAAGGACGGCCGATTGACGAGCGGCCAGGATTTGAAATACTCTACAAAGACTTCCAAGACTACGGCTGTGATGCGAATGGTAACTGGATTGAAACAAAGAATTTCAAAGATTATGTTGATTTTGGCACGGGGCTCGGTCGTATATTAAAACCTTATGTCGAGCGTATCTTTACTTATTACGAAGAATAAAAACTTAAAATTGAACAATATGCACACAAACACACCCACATAGCAAGCGGTAAGATTCCAGAAATCATAGTAACATTGTTAGTGCATACTAAAAAAAAGAAAACGATGGGAAAAGTAATGAAAGTATTCAAGACACTGATAAACGAGTTGTTTGGAACTAAGAGAGAGTATAAAGTGGAAGGTTTGGGCATCTTTACCTGTAAGGTTTGTGATTGGTGGCGAGATAAATGTTACCTTTGGAGTGGTGCAGTGCAATTGCCTTTTTACTCGGTAGAAACTCTTGTTTTGATAGAAGGGGACGCTTCTGCTCCGTTCTCCAGGCAATTATTGGAATTACAGGTGCTATTGCAGAATTGGGTACCTATGGCCGAACAACTAGATAGCATGCTGTCCAGCAAAAGCCAGCAGAAACATAAAGAAAAAATATACGGATCCTGGCAGGATGAATTTTATCCCTATACGATCGTGCCGGCTGTACTATATAGTGATAGTTGGGAGATTGTGTTTTACAGGAATAGTGGTGTAAATTATAATTTCACTGTTTTTTGGAAAGAAAACAAAATACAAGATTTACATTTGGGAGGTTTTTGAATCCTCCCTTTATTTATAGCATTTCCCGTTCTTTCTTTGTCAAACTTTTAACTACAATATCGTAGGAGTTGCTTACAAGCTCTTTGATTTTCTCATCAGGTACATCTTGGTTGAAATAGACACTGATCCAATATTTCTTGTTCATGTGCCATCCTGGTCTTATGCCGGTATATTCAGTTTGCAGTTCTCCGGATTCGTCAGGGTTGCATTTGATACAACAAAAATCGAAAATCTCAATGTTAACGAAACAGAATCATTTGTCCGCTACATAAAAGCATAGAACGTCACGGCTATATTTGTCGGGCACATTGGGAAACGGCATCTTCTCATGGACTCCCTTAAAAGACAGGCAGTATTCTCTAAATTCTTCAATATTCATTTCACTTTTTTATGTTCGGTTATCTATGCAAAAATAGTTAGAATAAAGGAGTGGATAACCATTTTTCTATGAAAATATTCAGGTGAGATGTGTTTCCACGTCTTTGTTTGGTTAGTCGACTTCTTCAAATGAATAGCCGATCTTAAAAACTACTTGACGCTCCACCGCCACCGCTACGTCCACCACCAAAACTGCCGCTACTGCTACTGCTGCCGCTACTACTACTGCTGCTACTGCTACTGTGACTATTACTAGGACTGTCACTATTTGGGGGTGTCTTGCGGGGAATCTTCTGTGTTGCCTGCTTTTTATCTCCGCACATTAGGCAAAGATAGTCGGCAACCTCCAATCCGGCATCGGAATATGTGGCTTCTTTAACTGTTTTCCACGGACTGATACGCTTGGAAGCAATGGTATGGCATTGATTACACATCTTATATTCGCTTCCGACGACAGATTTATACCGCAATATCCAGCCGCAGGAAGTACATTGATAAATACGGTGGATGGCAGAACCTAGTTTGTGTTCCATTTGTTCGGAAGCAGATAATAAAGGGGTTGCAAGCTCATTGGATAAAAGTTGTAAAGCCACAGCTTTGCAAGAGTCGCAGGTCTTACTCTGCAAAATAACACGTTGTTTTTGGTAGAACTTATACCATAAGGATGCCGCAATAAGTGCAGGCCAGACCGGAAAAAACAACACAAGACATCCAAGTGGGCTGTAAAGTGTCAGGACTTTGATTGCTGCTAATGCTGAACCGTCTTTGGGGCGAGCTTTATTTACCTTCATGCGATAAGTGAGAACATTTACCAGTATCAAGAATATCCAAAGCATAGGCGACTGATTTGCCAGAAAATTCCACAACGTATTGCTGGCACTTTTCCAGTAATTATCAGAAGTGCTTTGAGAAACTGGTTCATAGTCGCTTCCATAAAGCACCAATGTTACAGCCCGGACTCCCTCTGTCATTCCTCTGTCAAAGTCGTTTTTTCTAAACCACGGAACCATTTCATTCTGTTGAATGCGAAAGCATAAAGCGTCGGGAAGTACTCCTTCTAAACCGTATCCGGTTGCGAAAGTGACTTTACGTTGATCGAGTACTAAAAGAATCAGTAATCCGTTGTCGTCCGCTTTCTTTCCGATGCCCCAGTGCTCAAAAAGCTTGTGGGCAAACTCTGCCGGAATATCTTCTCCGATAGAAGAGAGCGCAACAATCGCCACTTCAATACTCAATGAATCTTCTAACTGTGACAACATATTATTTATCTCCCACACATAACTTTCATCCAATATCTGATTCGGATTGCTAACCCAATTGGAAGAGCTTTCATTACGCGGATTGGGGACATCTGTTACTTTATAAGTTTCTACTGTTTGTTCGTGCTCTAAAGCCAATGCAAAAGTATGACTACCAAAGGCATAACAGAAAACAAGAAGTAATGTCCGGGCTATTCCCCTGAAGCTTTTTTGTGTTTTATCTTTCATTGTTTTGTTATTAACTGATTGTTCTTAGAGTAGAAAATAACTATCATAACTCTCATTCTTTTTGCTAATATAGTTATAATCTGATGAATAAGAATGATAGATGTCTCTGAAATTTTGTATCTATCATACTTTCTTCATGAAATATGGGTATCTATCATTCTTATTCCACTGTTTTTACTGTTTAATCTTTCATGGTATTAACTCGCACATAAATTTTATGACTGCCGCTTCCAATGGTGTCAAGTACTCCTTCCTTTACCCATCCGTTCAATTCATTCAGCGCTTTGTTCTTTAGTAGTCCCGTCAGTTGCGTATACTCTTTGCGTCGTATCATCGGTCGTTCATCCAGAAACTTCTCCAACCTGCGGCGACGTTCTTCCACCGGAACTTCGGCGGAATGTGCAAATCCTGACTTCGCTTTTTCCACAAATCCGCGAACCTTCTTTCGGAAAGAAGATGATGGACGAAAATTTACATTATCGAAATAAATGGACTGTGCATGTATCTCTTTGGCATCCATCACCGGACGTGCTTTCAGCTTGGCTGAAAAATATCCAAGGTTCCCCAACTGAACGTGATGTCCGCTGACTAAATATTCGGATATTTTATTTTCAATAGCCAGCTGAACTCCTTCAATATCTGCCGGCGTAAAGCTGGAAGCTTGAGCGATCTCTTTTACAATTTGTTGAAAGTCGATGGTTCCGTTCGATACGATGCGGGGATACAACGGCTGTTCGTCTTCGTCTTCTTTCGAAGACGGCTTTTTGCGAAAATCATACTTTGCGTACATGTCTTTTCTATTATGGGTTAATGTGGCTAAAACGCCTTTTAAAAGGCATTTTAATGATTGTTTTGCAGCAAGATAACCTACAATTGCAACCTGGATAATCAACTGGAATCAGTGGCTTTTCTTGGGCACACATTCGTGGGCTGTAGAGCCCACAAATGTAAACTATACAGCCCGCATAGGTGGGCTGTACGGCACACTTATGCGGGCTGAAGTCTTACTGCCTGCAAAGATACATTATCCTGTCTTTATTCGCAAATTTAGTAAGCATTATTTCTATAAAATAAAGTCGTGTGGCGTAGCAAATAAAAGCAGTGAAATTTGTTTGGGCGAAGAGCATGTTGTATCTTTGTATGGCTGTAGTGCAGCTTTCCTTTTACTGGAAATAATAATAAAAAAAGATGAGAATAACATTAGTCAGAGACGATGGCAAGGTAAAAACCTTACGGACGTTGAAAATGGAGCTCCTTTTGGAGCAGATGAAAACGGAAGTCAAGGCGCAGCCCGTCTCAAAGATGAGGGAAGTCTTGCGGTATACTCTTCCGGGAAATTCGATTGAAGAGGTGCGTAAAGTTCCCAAAGTGATGCCTGCCGCAGCTTTTGTCCGTAAAGAAGGGGTAATGACCTTGAATGAATATAACGGCATAGTGATGATGGAAGTCAACAATCTTTCAGGAAGAGCGGAAGCCGATGAGATAAAGGAACTGGTCAAAGAGCTTCCGCAAACATACCTTGCTTTTACCGGATCTTCCGGCAAATCAGTAAAGATATGGGTGCGGTTCACCTATCCGGACGACCGCTTGCCGACTTTACGCGAGCAAGCGGAACTTTTTCACGCGCATGCTTATCAGACGGCTGTGAAATATTATCAGCCACAACTGCCTTTTGATATCGAACTGAAAGAACCGTCGCTCGAACAATATTGCCGGCTGACGTATGATCCTGAACTTTATTTCAATCCGAAAGCAATGCCCATTTATATGAAGCAGCCCGTCAGTCTTCCGTCCGAAACGACTTTTATCAAACGAACGCGGGAAACCGATTCTCCTTTGCAGCGAATGGCGCCCGGATATGAAAATTATGAAGCATTGTCGGTGCTTTTCTCCGCTGCATTCAACAGGGCGCTCGAAGAACTGGACGGATATCGGGAGGGAGACGATCTGCAACCGCTACTAGTGTGTTTGGCGGAGCATTGTTTTCGGGCAGGTATCCCCGAAGAAGATACTGTGCGGTGGACAAAGGCGCACTACCGGCTCCCTTCGGACGAGTTGCTGATTCGTGAAACTGTGAAAAGTGTGTACCGTTCCGCCAAGGGATTCGGCAAGAAGAGTAGTCTGACGGCCGAACAGCTTTTCGCCATGCAGATGGACGAATTTATGAAGCGCCGTTATGAATTTCGATACAATACGCTGACCACGGAAGTGGAATATCGCGAACGGAATAGTTTTAATTTCTATTTTCGTCCGGTGGACAAGCGGGTGCTGGCGAGTATCACGATGAATGCGATGTATGAAGGGGTGAAAATGTGGGATAGGGACGTAATCCGCTATTTGGATTCTGATCATGTGCCTGTTTATCAGCCTGTGGAGGATTTTTTGTATCATCTGCCTCACTGGGATGGTAAAGACCGGATTTTGGAACTGGCCAACCGTGTTCCCTGTGATAATCCACATTGGGCGCCGTTGTTCCGTCGGTGGTTTTTGAATATGGTTGCCCATTGGAGGGGAATGGATAAGAAACACGCCAACAGTACGTCACCTTTGTTGATTGGCCCGCAGGCATATCGGAAATCGACTTTTTGCAGAATGCTTCTTCCTCCTGCTTTACAGGCGTACTATACGGATAGCATTGATTTCAGTCGGAAACGGGACGCGGAGTTGTATCTGAATCGCTTTCTGCTTATCAATATGGATGAATTCGACCAGATTAGCCCTACCCAACAGGCTTTTCTGAAACATATTCTGCAAAAGCCGGTGGTGAACACACGTCGTCCGAATGCTTCGGCAGTGGAAGAGCTTCGCCGGTATGCATCGTTCATTGCCACGAGCAATCATCGGGATTTGTTGACGGATACTTCCGGTAGCCGTCGTTTCATCGGTATTTACATGACAGGAGCTATAGATGTGTCGCGTCCTATTGATTATGAACAGCTTTATGCACAGGCGTTGGAGTTGCTTTATCACAATGAACGTTATTGGTTTGACTCCGAAGAAGAGGCTATCATGACGGAAAACAACCGTGAGTTTGAACAATCTCCTGCCATCGAACAGTTATTTATGGTTTATTATCGTAGGGCGGAAGAAGAGGAAGAAGGGGAATGGCTACTGGCTATTGATATTTTGCGCCGGATTCAGAAAGCAAGTAAAATGACGTTTTCCGCCAGGCAGGCGTCTTATTTCGGGCGTATCTTGCAGCGGCTCGGAGTGAAATCTAAACGGAAAACGTATGGTACGTATTATCATGTTGTACCTTTGGAGGTAGAATAGAATTTGCTATTTATTAATTGTTTACATCATATATATATATAATGCTATGACTAAGAAAGATGCTATAAAAGTATTTGAAAATAAGAAGATCCGTGCTGTTTGGGATGACCAAAAGGAGGAATGGTATTTTTCCATTGTGGATGTGGTAAGTGTGCTAACAGAAAGTGTTGATGGGCGCAAGTATTGGAATAAGTTGAAACAGCGTCTCAAAGCAGAAGGCAGTGAGTTGGTGACAAATTGTCACCAACTGAAATTACCCTCTTCTGACGGCAAACTGTATAAGACAGATGTAGCTACAACCCAACAGCTTTTCCGTCTAATTCAATCTATTCCCTCGCCCAAAGCGGAACCCTTTAAAATGTGGATGGCTCAAGTCGCCAAAGAGCGTTTGGATGAAATGCAGGACCCCGAACTGACTATAAATCGGGCGATGATGGAATATAAATCTTTAGGTTACTCGGACAATTGGATTAATCAACGATTGAAATCAATTGAAGTACGGAAGGAACTTACTGATGAATGGAAAAGAAATGGGATGCAAGAGGGCGTTCAGTTTGCTGCATTAACGGATATAATTTATCAGACATGGGCTGAAAAGTCGGCAAAAGAATATAAGCAGTTTAAAGGATTGAAGAAAGAAAATCTCCGTGACAATATGACGAACACTGAACTGATCCTTAATATGCTTGCTGAAACGGCTACTACGGATTTGTCCAAAGAGAGAAACCCATCCGGTTTTGCTGAAAATGCCGAAGTGGCAAAAGATGGAGGAAATGTGGCAAGAGTTGCTCGCAAGCAATTGGAAAGTCAGCTAAAACGCCCTGTTATATCTCCACTTAATGCAAAAAGTGCATTGCAAGTTGGTGATGAACGGGAAAAAAATGAAACTTCAGGAGAGAGCGTGGATTAATCAAGTATGATAGATACCTCGTTTTTGATGGTCTAAGTATGATAGATGCCGGAAATAATAGTTATCTATCATACTTATTCTTTTAATTATAAGTGGTTTATGAAAATGAATGAGAGCATGATACTAGTTTTTTACTCATAGAGAAGATATTTTTTTCTGATCTCCTTGTAATCCTGTAATTCCTTTTGCCAACTATTCCGGATAGCCTCTTCCGATTCTCCTTTGAGGATAGCTTTGCGTACGCTGTTAGTTCCCATCAGCAAATCAAACCATCGGGCACGGGAGAAGAAAGCTGCGTTTTCGCCGGATAAGCGATAAAAGTCCAAGAAGTAGCGGAGTGTAAATCCGTTCACATCGGTTACATTCCGGAGATCTTCCCCATAACAGGTGATACCTTTGTGCATCGGATTTTTGTCAAAACCGGGTAAGGAGCGGGGAGTAAAAGTGAAACTTCCGTATTTCTTATTAGGTGCGCCCAATACTTGGAAAGGAAAAGTTGTCCCCCGTCCCACGCTGACGCGGGTGGCTTCAAAAGGACAGAGCGAGGCGTACAATCGGATAGACTGATCGTTCGGGAGGTTGGGCGACGGCTTGATGGGAAGTGAATAAGGTGATCCATGTTTCCATCCGGTCATTGGAATTACCTTTAATGAACAAGGATTTTTCTTGTTGGCAATCCATCCTTCCCCGTTTATCATCTGTGCCAGTTCGCCGATGGTACATCCGTGGAGTACCGGAAGAGGTAACATGCCGACAAAACTCCGGTAGGCAGGTTTGAGTATCGGACCATCCACATAATCGCACGGATTGGGGCGATCCAGTACAACCATTTCTTTCTTGTTCTCTGCGCAAGCTTCCATCACATAATACATCGTGCTTATATAGGTATAAAAGCGTGCCCCTACATCCTGAATGTCGAATACAATCACATCGACATCTTTTAGTTGGGCAGCAGACGGCTTTTTGTTGTCACCATAAAGCGATACGATAGGAATGCCGGTGCGGGAATCTTTTCCGTCTTTCACCGTTTCACCCGCATCTGCGTTACCACGGAAACCATGTTCGGGAGCAAATACCTTGACCACCCGGACGTCTCTCTTTAATAAGGTATCGAGAAGATGAACCTGCTTTCTTCCTACAACAGAAGTGTGATTGACCACCATTCCGATGCGTTTTCCTTTCAGCAACGGCAGATATTGATCCATCTGTTCTGCTCCCGTGACAATTTGACTGTTTACACGCATTGGCAACAACATAATGAACAAAAATATAAGAATGAAGGAAACTCTAGTTTGCATATCGGTAATTTTTTTGTAATATTGCACAAAAATATTAATTTCTCATCAAGAGAGCAAAAAATAAAGCACATGAATCCATACGAAATCATTGATAAGTATTATCCGGAGAATACCCAGCAGAGACAAATATTAGTAATACATAGTTTGGCCGTGTCCGGAAAAGCAATGAAAATGCTGGATGCTCATCCCGAATTGCGTTTAAACCGGAGTTTTGTAAAAGAAGCCGCTCTGTTGCATGATATTGGTATTTTTCAGACCGACGCTCCAACTATTCAGTGCTTTGGCACTCATCCTTATATCGCTCACGGATATTTGGGAGCCGAAATCTTGCGGGCGGAAGGTTTTCCCCAACACGCATTGGTGTGCGAACGCCATACGGGAGCCGGACTTTCGTTGGAAGATATCATTGCCCAGCAACTTCCTGTTCCTCATCGCGAGATGCTGCCCATCACCCTGGAAGAACAATTGATTTGCTTTGCGGATAAATTCTTTTCTAAAACCCATCTGGATGAAGAGAAAACAGTGGAGAAAGCACGGCAAAGTATTGCAAAATATGGTGAAGAAGGTCTAAGCCGCTTTGATAGATGGTGTTCTCTCTTTTTATAGCACTAAAAAATAATTAAATAACGAAGATTCTAACTCATATTTGGTGAAGATTGTGTACTTTTGCCACTTCAAGCGTAAACTATTAGTTAATGGCGCCATTGAAAGCAAAAATACTTATATCATTCATACTGCTGATTGTCTTACTGATGCTTCCCGATGAGGCTACGTCTCAACGTCGAAGAAGAGGAATGATTGCCTCCAATACCGCGAAAACGGATTCCCTTCAGGGAAATGATTCGTTGAAAGCAGATACGGTAACGGTACGCATTGATTCTATCGCACCGGTAAAGAAGAAACAACCACTCGATGCACCGGTTGTTTATGAATCTAACGACTCCACTGTCTTTACTTTGGGAGGAGCCGCTACACTTTATGGTAGCGGAAAAGTGAATTATCAGAACATCGAACTGGCTGCGGAAGTTATTTCGATGAATCTGGATAGTAGTACTGTGCATGCTTATGGTATCAAGGATACTACCGGAGTGGAAAAAGGTAAACCGGTATTTAAAGAAGGTGATACCTCGTATGATACGGAAACAATCCGATATAACTTCAAAACCAAGAAAGCGGGAATTACTGATATCGTCACCCAGCAGGGAGAAGGATATGTGACCGGAAGCAAGGCGAAGAAAGGGGCCAATGATGAAATTTTCATGGAGCATGGGCGTTATACAACCTGCGATCATCACGATCATCCCCACTTCTATATGCAGCTGACGAGAGCTAAGGTGCGCCCTAAAAAGAATGTAGTGACAGGACCTGCCTATCTGGTTGTGGAAGATGTGCCTCTGCCGTTGGCTGTGCCGTTCTTCTTCTTCCCATTCTCCAGCAGTTACTCTTCCGGTTTCATTATGCCGACTTATATGGATGACTCCAGCCGTGGTTTCGGTTTGGCAGAAGGAGGATATTACTTTGCCATGAGTGATATCATGGACTTGAAAATAACGGGAGATATCTTCACGAAAGGTTCATGGAGATTGTCCGGATTGACAAACTATAATAAACGATATAAATATTCCGGTACGCTGCAAGCGGACTATCAGGTCACCAAGACAGGAGATAAAGGGATGCCGGACTATGCAGTTGCTAAGGATTTTAAGGTAGTATGGAACCATCGTCAGGATGCTAAGGCTAGTCCGAATAGCACATTCTCCGCCAGTGTGAACTTCTCAACCAGTAGTTACGAACGTTCCAATATAAACAACCTTTATAATTCGCAGTTGTTGACTCAAAATACCAAAACATCAAGTATTAGTTATTCTCGTAGTTTTCCTGATATCGGTCTGACCTTATCCGGAACTACCAATATCGCACAGACAATGCGTGACTCTTCTATTGCGGTCACTTTGCCTGACTTGAATATTACGTTGAGCCGTCTGTTTCCCTTCAAACGCAAGAAGGCAGCGGGAGCTGAACGCTGGTACGAAAAGATTTCCATTAGCTATACGGGACGTTTGACAAACAGTATTCGTACCAAAGACGACCGTCTGTTTAAAGCCGGACTAAGTGAATGGGAGAATGCAATGAATCACAATATTCCTATCAGTGCTACTTTTACACTGTTCAAATATTTGCAGGTTTCTCCTTCGGTCAATTATACAGAGCGTTGGTATACTCGTAAGATTAATCAACAATATAATGAGGTAGACCATAAATTGGAAGCATTGCCGGGTGATACATTGAATGGTTTCTACCGGGTTTCCAATTATTCGGCAAGTTTGAGTTTGAGTACGAAACTGTATGGTATGTACAAACCTCTTTTTGCTAAGAAGAAAGAGATACAGATTCGTCATGTATTCACGCCGCAGGTAAGTCTTAGCGGTGCTCCGGGATTCAGCAAGTACTGGGAAGAATATACAGATTATAATGGCAATACGCAATATTATTCTCCTTTCACGGGGCAACCTTATGGAGTACCTTCGCGCGAAGGGTCGGGAACAGTCAGCTTCTCTATTTCAAATAACCTGGAGATGAAGTATTACGACGCCAAAAAAGATACGCTTAAAAAAGTCAGTCTGATTGATGAATTGGGAGCGAGCATGTCCTATAATATGGCTGCCAAAGAGAGACCGTGGAGTGATTTAAGCATGAACCTCCGTTTGAAACTGACGAAGAATTATACTTTCAATATGAATGCATCGTTTGCTACGTATGCTTATACATTCGATAAGAGCGGTAATGTAGTGACCAGTAACCGTACAGAATGGTCGTATGGTCGTTTCGGGCGTTTCCAAGGATATGGTTCTTCTTTCAACTATACCTTTAATAATGACACATGGAAGAAATGGTTCGGTCCGAAAGAGGAGGATGAAAAAGGAAAAGATAAGAAGTCGGAGGATAGTGATGATGAAGAATCTGACGGAACGGAAGGAGATGGTACTACACCTAAGAAAGTAGAGAAAGCACAGGCAGACCCGGATGGTTATCAGGTGTTTAAGATGCCTTGGTCGTTGAGCCTTAGCTATTCGTTTAATATCCGTGAAGATAGGTCTAAGCCTATTAACCGTTATTCCATGCGATATCCTTATACGTATACGCATAACATCAATGCAAACGGAAATATAAAGATTTCTAATAACTGGTCGCTCTCGTTCAACTCGGGCTATGATTTTCAGGCAAAAGAGATTACGCAAACTTCTTGTACAATCTCCCGTGACTTGCACTGTTTCAACCTGTCCGCCAGTCTTTCTCCTTTCGGACGCTGGAAATATTACAATGTTACCATCCGTGCGAATGCAAGCATCTTGCAAGACTTGAAGTATGAGCAGAGAAGCCAAACGCAAAGTAACATTCAGTGGTACTAGGATAAGTTGAGAGTGGAGAGTTGAGAGTTGAGAGTTGAGAGTGGAAATTCGGACGTGTAATTGTTTTGTTACAATATAGAAAGGGATATTCCTAAAATAATAAAATTTAAGGCAACTAATTCATTGCGAGTTAGTTGCCTTTTTTGTATCTTTAAGCATTCCCCCCAAAAAACGGTTTGACGGCCAAAACGGGGGTAATTAAAAATAAAAACACATGGTAAAGATACAAAAAATCTCAGAAATCGAACCTTGTTTAGGTTTTACCGAGTTCGATATGCTTAAAAAATATCGTCAAAGTTTTGCAACGAGTGAATTAGGTCGCCTCCATTCTCTGTTCCCTTTCTCGGAACTGGCCCGACAAATGCATTTGAA
>NZ_JH114330.1:378-140627 GCF_000157095.2 Bacteroides sp. D1 | reverse complement strand
CAGCATAATCTAACTAAAATAACAGGAAAAACAGGAGAGGTTTTAACTTCCCCTAAAAAAGACATGTACATAATGCATGGGTGGGAAGGAAAAAATAAGAATATGTAAACAATATTCTACAAAAAAGATAGAAGACTGGGAGAGTTGAACGAAAAAATCAAGAGAAAAGCTCACGTAAAGCAAAGCTTTTCTCTTGATTTTTTAGAAAGAGGAACATTTACTGAATATCCCTAGAAAAAGAAAAATGGCTGCGCTATCATTCGACGAATAGTGCAGCCATTTTTTTACTCTTTACTCTTTATTCTTAACTCTCAACTCTCCACTCTCAACTTCTCCAACTACCATGCGATTTCTGTTTTTCCATGGGTTTTCAGGTAATCGTTTGTACGGCTGAAATGTTTGTTTCCGAAGAAGCCGTTGTAAGCTGAAAGAGGAGAGGGGTGGGCAGAGGTGAGCACCAGATGCTTGTTGCGGTCGATAAACGCTCCTTTCTTTTGAGCGTATGATCCCCATAAGATAAATACCAGGTTTTCTTTTTCTTCTGCCAGGGCACGGATTGCAGCATCGGTAAATGTTTCCCAGCCACGATTCTGATGTGAACCTGCTTGGTGGGCACGTACCGTCAGGGTTGCGTTGAGTAATAAAACTCCTTGTTCTGCCCAGCGAGTCAGGTTTCCCGTGGTTGGGGCGTCTGAACTGATGTCGGCTTTGATTTCTTTGAATATGTTCACTAATGAAGGGGGAAAAGGCACTCCATCGTTTACAGAGAAACAGAGACCATGTGCTTGTCCCGGTCCATGGTAAGGATCTTGTCCTATAATTACAACTTTCACTTTGTCGAAAGGACAAAGGTTGAAAGCATTGAAGATCAGTTTTCCCGGAGGGAAGATCTGATACTGGCTATATTCGCTTTTGACGAAATCGGTCAGTGTGCGAAAGTAGTCTTTGTCGAATTCGGGTTTTAAATGTGCTTTCCAGCTTTCTTCAATTTGTACGTTCATAGTTTGTTATATAAGGTGTATATCAAGTTCTTCACATTCTTTGCGCATATCTTCGGGCCAGATGCTGGCTTGTATCTCTCCGATGTGAGCTTTGCGAAGGTAGAACATACACAAGCGGGATTGTCCGATACCTCCTCCGATGGATAGTGGAAGGGTATCATTCATCAATCGCTTGTGGAAATAAAGTTCCAGTCTTTTTTCTTCTTTTTCTTCTTTCAATTGACGTTGCAAGGCTTCTTTGTCAACACGGATTCCCATAGATGACAATTCGATGGAGCGTTGCAGTACATTGTCCCACAGAAGGAGGTCGCCGTTTAGTCCGGGCAAGTCGTTCAATCCTTTGGTTGTGTAGTCGTCATAGTCCGGTGCGCGTCCGTCGTGTTTCTTGCCGTCGCTAAGTTTGCAGCCTATGCCTATGATAAACACAGCTCCGTATTTCTGACAGATGGCATGTTCGCGACATTTGGGTTCCAGATCCGGATAAAGTTGGCGCAATTCTTCTGAATGGATGAAATGTAGCTTTTGTGGCAGGCACGGCTTGATTTGCGGATACATTTCGTATACCATATATTCTGTACGGATCATAGCCGCATAAATACGGTTGACGATCTCTTTCAGGAAGTTTACGTTCCGGTCTTCATTGGTGATGACACGTTCCCAGTCCCACTGGTCTACGTAGAGAGAATGCAGGTTGCCCAGTTCTTCGTCTGAACGGATTGCGTTCATATCCGTATAAATACCATATCCGGGTTCGATATGATAGTCAGCTAAGGTCAACCTTTTCCATTTAGCCAATGAATGAACCACTTCGGCTTGTGCATCGCCCAGATCTTTAATAGGGAAAGAAACGGGTCGTTCTATTCCGTTCAAATCGTCATTGATACCCATTCCTTTCAATACGAAAAGGGGGGCAGTCACACGTCTAAGGCGTAGCTCGGATGACAAGTTTAATTGGAAGAACTCTTTTATTTGCTTGATTCCCAGCTCGGTCTGTTTGAGGTCGAGTAGCGGATTATAGTTCTTAGGTTTTATCAAGTAACTCATAGGTTTGTTAAATGTTAATTGTCGGCAAAGATAGGAATAAAATTGATATATGTAATGGATATTCTCTAAAAGATTGTCAATTTGATAAAGTAAATGCTCTAAAGCATTTCAAAATAACAGTGTCTTAACATGGGGAAGTACCTTAAGAACTATAAAAAAAGAAGAATCATTAGGAAGATGAGAAGATTTTTTATACTTTTGTCCTCGCATTTAGAAAGAATGGCTTCTTTATTTAAGCGGATGAAGCGTTTTTTCTAACCTGATAAATTTGTATAAGCACCTGTAGTTCAATGGATAGAATGGAGGTTTCCGGTACCTCAGATAAGGGTTCGATTCCCTTCGGGTGTACTTTAAAGCTGTACTTGCAGAGAGTACGGCTTTTTATTATTGTATTTTCAGCCCATGTATGGTATATGATGTTACAGCGCAGAGCTTTTTATCTTCGAATATTTTTATAGCGTCCTTTTTAGTCATGACCTTTTGTGTTTTGATTCTTTTCCTTGTTCAACCAGAATTGTCGATTATGCAAATATACAACTTTCACATGATAAAAAAACAGTAATAGATAAAATCTTGTGTTCCATATTATTATCCGTAGTTGCATAATTTAGTCTAAAGAGAATGAAAAGTTGTTTTAGATGATTGAAATCTCATAGAAAATGCTAACTTTGTAACGATGAAGAAGTAAAAAAATGATGTTGATATAGTGTATTTATAGCTTTCCGGAAGTAGATATCTGACGATAAATTATATTAATCCCATAAATATAAATTAGAATGGAAGAAGCTAGAAAAAAGAAATGGGCTAGTGTAGCGCTGATTATCGGAGCTATTGGTTTTATCATTATTATGATTTACTTTACAGTTATTTCAAGTCTCAACATGTAAAACAGATCATTATGGCATTGAAAAATTGAAGCTTGGACATTTCGTTTGAATCTGTCCAAGCTTGTTTTTTGTGGTTCTGAATGAGATTGACCGGTAATCTGGCAATGCCTCTTCTTTAGCTTCTTGAAACCTGAAGTCCCTTGTCAGAAAGCGTCATTTCTACAAAACGAGCGCGTGGGTTGGGAGCTTGTTCTGTCAATATCCGTCGGATCTGTCCGGCTGCTTGAGGGTCTTTGGCTACCATATATAAATAACCGCCACCACCTGCTCCGGGGAGTTTGTATCCCAGGGTGTAATCTTTGATTTTCTCGATAATGGCTGCTACTGCCGGCGGATTGGTTCCGCAATCTAATGCCTGGTTTTGTATCCAGGTTTTGCTGACCAATCGACCGAAACTATCGAAGTTGCTGCGCAGGATAGCTTCACTCATATCCATTGCATGGGCTTTCATCTCGGCTAGCATACTTAGATGTGGACCGGAATTGAGGAACATGGAACTGACAATTTCCGCCAGAATACTTTTGGCAGTGCGGGTTATTCCTGTATAATATAACAGATGACAGTCGCGGTAGTCGGGATGAATAAAGAGTTGGTCGGGCAACCAGCGCACTAATGGATGCTGTTCGAAACCTGCTTCGGATTGCAGTAGTTTAATGCCGGAAAAAACACCGCCATATTGATCCTGCCAACCTCCTCCTGTGGTCAGTAGTTGTTCCAATACTAATGTGTAACTACATATATCATTCTTGTCCCAAGCCAGTCCGCAGAAATCATTGATTGCTCCGAGCACGGTGGATGCCAGGATAGAACTGGTGCCCAAACCCGAGCCAGCAGGAATAGCAGCCAACAGGGTAATTTCAATTCCCGAGCCGAAAGCTTCCAGCTGTTTGGCTAAAGAAGGGTAGGATTCTGTTGAGAATGCCGGCGCGAAACCTGCCAACGTAAGGGCGGCTTTGGGGATGGAAAATGGAGAACCCACTTTTTTGTAATCTTGCAGTTCCTCGTAATTTCGTATCACTTCCATTGCGCCCATATCAATGGAGCGAAGGGTAATATGATATTCTTTGCAAGGTTTAACGTATACTTGCAGCGGCGGTTGGCCGTTCAGTTCGATGGCAAGATTGACAACGCTTCCTCCTGAATAAAGAGAGTAGGGAGGAGTGTCCGTCCATCCTCCTGCCACATCAATGCGTACAGGGCTGCGGCTCCATACAATCTGATCGGAATAAACGTTGAGTGTGGGATGACTTTTACGTTCGTTCATCACTCCCAATAAACCGTCACGAAGCAGTTGAAAGGCTACCTGTTCTTCTTTTGCGCAATCTTTGTCTTCACGTAGTTTCATGATGCGTGCACGAAGCATTCGGTTGTGTATCCGTAGCATGGGTGCGGCATCTTCTTGCAGGACATCGGGAGTATCCAGGTTGAAACGTACAAATTCGTTTGCGGCATCCAGTAAGTTAAGTTGATAGAATACGCTTTTTTCATAATTAGCCGCCAGTCCTTTCCAGTTCTCTTTACGGAAAGCGTTGCGCTGTTCATAAAGACGCTTGAGGTTGGCGCCTGCCGAGATTTCGTCGGCAGAAACTTTCTCTGCTTTCAGCCAACGTTTTTTCCCTTCTTCCAGTTGGGGTTCCGATGTCATCCAGCGCACTAATATGCCTAAATCTTCAACAGAAGTTACTTTGGGGAAGATAGATGCTGATTGTAAATCATCGGTGCGTCCTTTTATATCCTCCCAGGTAATTCCTCTTTCTTCCATCCAGCGGGTGAAAGGGATATTAAGATAGGTAGTCGTTGATTTGTCCAACGCTCCTTTGAACACATCATCCAAGCCATACGGACGTGCAACAAAGTCATTGTCGCCGATAGGGATAATGTCGATGCAGACTCCATCCGGCAGGTTGATGTTCCATTGGTTTTCGGGAACTCCTGTTATTATTTGGCGGGAACCCAGTTTCCAGCCTTTTCCCACATGACTATTCTCAATCCATAAGTTGGCATTGTCTGCAGAAAGGGAAACTTGTGTGATAGAGTTCTGGATAAAGATGGCCGGATTCGGTTTTACTTTCCGGTGCATGATCCTTCTTTGATCGCGTACCTTGTCTTGTATGGCTAAAGTAGAAGAAATCAGTTCATGGCTTGTGCCATAATGATAGAATTCTCCACCGGGCAAAGGCAATATGGCTACGGATAACTGATTGATTTCTTCATCTTCCGTTTTGGGATGCTCTCCCAAAGCCAAGCCGTAGTCCGAGTATAAGTCATAATAATTAATATCATTGGTTCCTTCTTTTAATGACCGTTTCATCAATACTTCGATGGCGCGGTCACTCAAAATCCAGATACCGATGTCCATCAGGAAAAGATGAGTTTTCGATAATCCTTCTAATTCTTCAAGAGAAGGTTTCTGTAACATGAAGTCGAGAACCTCCGGCTTTTTCCGGTCGGAAACAAATACACCATGATGGGTTGCCAAGGAAGGATTTACCCATAAGCCGTAGCATACTACGTCTGCATTCGGAATATCCTGAAGTGGCTTTTCCGAACGGATATATACATCTCCGCTTGCGATCAGCGTATTCAGACCGGCCGGAGCCTGATTCATAATCCTTTCATAGAGCGGGAGCTGCAATGATAATAGATTCTGTCCGAGTTTTTGTCCTCTTTCCCAACTGAAGATCGGGATCGGAGTCAATATTTTGCCGGAAGGTCCGTAGCTGGGCAGGCGACGGCTTTGTCCGCCTGCATGTAGCAATATTCTTTTTTCATCTCCTATCCAGTTGCCGAAAGATTTTTGTGGCGCGAATGCCTGATGGCAGGCCTGCAATAACCATGTCGTTCCGCCGCCGGAGCCTAGTTTGCTCCCAATGGGGTCTGATGTACAAAACCAATCGGTATGGTTGACTTCTTCCAGTTCGTGGAAGCAATGGATCAAATTGGGTGGTAAGGATAATAACTTTTGCATAGTAGAATCTGCGTTGGCTTAGATGGAATCTAAGTGAATTAAACTCCTGTAAAAATACGATTTATATTCCTTCTTTTCAATGTTTTTCTCCTGTTTTGAAGAATAAATTATCTTTTCAGCTTTTAGGTGTTCTTTTCAAACAGCGTATCCCAATGGTCGCTTAGTGCTTGCATGGATGGCAGTAGCAGATCGGCTCCGGCATCCAGCAATACTTGTCCGTCCAAAGGACCTGTATTTACGGCTATTGTAAAGATACCCGCATTGTATCCGGCTTCCACTCCTAACGGGGCATTTTCTATTACGATGGCTTCATCAGCTTTAAGTCCGCCTTTTTTCAATGCCATCAGATACGGTTCGGGATTGGGCTTACCATATTTTACATCGAACGCTGTAACCATCAATTCTTTACGAAACATTCCCGGATAGTTGTGCTCTAACCGTTCGAGCAGGGATAGTTGGCCGGAACCAGTGACCACCATCGGAATCAGTCCGTCCTTTTTTACTTTTTGTAGCAACTCCCATGCACCGGGCATACGTTTTGCTTCGGGATACGAATTGAACAAAACACTTTTCTCCTGATAGATACTTTCTATTTCTTCCTGGGTAGCTTCTCTGCCCAGTTCACGTTGGAAAACAATATTGATAGTGGAGGCTCCTGTCCGTCCTTCGTGCATATATGCTTCTTCGCGGCTAAGAGTGAGTCCATGAGATTTCATTACTGTATGCCAGGCTTCCGAATGATAGGGCATAGAGTCAAAAAGTACGCCGTCCATGTCAAACAGGACGGCTTTCAGTTTCTTTTTCATACTTTGGTACGTTGCAGAATCTTTTTAAGATGATATTTTATTTTTCTATAAGCATTTTCTTCAGATCAGACAGAGGAATAATCACATCGTATTGCTGACCGGATTCCTTGCCGATATATCTGTAAGCTATGCTTTTATTGTTATCTACACAGGTTTTGATGAATATCTGGGTGGCGGGATCGGTCTGACTTGCCAGTGTTGATACAATACCCTCTTTCACTTCTGCTGCGTTTTCTTCAATCTGGCTGATGGGACACAATTCTTCGTCCACACTGCATATATAAACAACCGATTCGCCTATGACCTCGATTTTTTCGACAATGACTTCTTCGCTGGCTTGCATCGGGAATTGCAGGTTCGCCATTTTCAGTTGTGCTTCAAGCTTTGTTTGTCCGCTTTGTGCCGGGTCGGCATTTGTATTAATCACTTCTTTCAGTTCTTCGGCGGTAAGTTCGCAAACCGCTTGTTCGCCCGACTTATTCCCTACAAATATCATGTGTAATCCGGAATTGCATTTTGCCATCAACTTGAGCATCTCTTTTACATCTGCTGCCGGATTTTGAAACATCATTGTGATAGATGATTTCATGCTTTCCGGATTGTCTTTCAATATCTTTATATTGGTAATCTCTTCGTTCATGTTCAGCGTGTACACTACGTTATTCCCGTCGTAGATGATGCTGGTGATCGTACCGACTGCTCCCATGTCTATCGGACACTGTTTGTTGGCTACTCCGATCACTGTCTTGAGTTTGGCTTCCTGGCAACCGGTCATTACGAGCATTAGCAATGATATGCTACATAATAATATGAATCCACTGGATTTCTTTAATAAATTTCCTGTCATTTTATTTGTTCTTTTTAGTTTGATTCGCTTAATCTACAGTTGTATACGAGGCAAAGATAACGATAAAAAACGAGAGATAAGTTAGAACGGGAAGATAGTTTAGTGATTACTTGCCATGTGGTATGTACTGCCAACTCTTGTCGCATAGACTGTTCGGCACTACTGAATTGCGGCGTATTACTTGTATAATTATTTGTTGTTTAGAAGAATATGTGTATTTTTGTAACGTTATAAACTCGACGATAGCATGAAAAAGAGAGTATTATTGTTGCTACCATTGTTTTTAGGCGCCTGCTCTGATAGCGGGGAAAGTCCTGTTATCAAGATAGAAAAGCTTTATGCAAAGGTTGAATCGGAGGATGAAAGTTCCGGTTCCGGTGAAAAAGACTATGCGAATCAGAGGGACGAATTGCCGGCCTTGAAGGTGGGGGACGAAGTGAAAGCTCTTCTGCTTTTGGATGGAAATGGAGCTGAACTGAAAACCTTTAGACTTCAGAATGATGATGAAGTGGATACTAAACTCATCTTTGAGAAAACAGAAGTATCTACAGAGGGAAATCTGACAGATGTGGAAAAGGGACAGCTTCGTTTTAAGGATGGTGTGTCAAAAGCTAAAATTATGGTGATTGCAACCATCAAACAAGTAGATAAGAACGGCGATGTAAAATTAGAGTTCTATCTTTCTTCCAAAGCCGAATGTGAAGGAGCACAGGAAGAAATCGGTTTGAAGACGAAAGCGGAGGATGATAAGTGAAAATTGACGAGTGGTAGCAACTAGCAAAGTAAGTCGGTAAATTGTAACTAAATAGGGACATTTAGGAATGTCTCCATTTTGGATTTCAATGAATAATGAACGGTGAACAAATCTATGCATATAGCATAGCTGTTCACCGTTCATTGTTTATAGTTTACCGTTTATAAAAACGTTCTTGATTACAGTTTTGCACGGATTGCTTTAGATTCTTCTTCATACCCCGGTTTGTCAAGCAACGCAAACATATTCTTTTTGTATGCTTCCACACCCGGTTGGTTGAATGGATTCACGCCTAGCAAGTAACCGCTGATACCGCAAGCCTTTTCGAAGAAATAGAGCAGACCACCGATGTTGTATTCGCTCAATTCCGGAAGTACGATACGCATATTAGGTACACCACCGTCTACGTGAGCCAACTGTGTTCCCAATTCGGCCATCTTGTTCACTTCGTCCACACGTTTGCCGGCTAAGAAGTTCAAACCGTCCAGATTTGCTTCATCAGAAGGAACTTCCAGTTTGTGGTTAACCTTTTCTACTGAAATCACCGTTTCGAAGATAGAACGTTCGCCTTCCTGAATCCATTGACCCATAGAGTGGAGGTCTGTTGAGAAATCTACCGATGCAGGGAAGATACCTTTATTGTCTTTTCCTTCAGATTCTCCGTAAAGCTGTTTCCACCATTCACTTACATAGTGCAGTTTCGGGCAGAAGTTAACGAGGATTTCGATCTTCTTACCGTTTCTGTACAACTCATTGCGGGTAGCAGCGTAGATAGCAGCAGGGTTTTCAGCAAATGCAACGTCCGAACCACATACTTTTTCCATGTCGGCAGCACCGGCAACCAGTTTGTCGATATCGAACCCGGCCACTGCAATAGGCAGCAAACCAACCGGAGTCAGGACAGAGAAACGTCCGCCTACGTTATCGGGGATGATGAATGTTTTGTATCCTTCTTTGTCGGCTGTTACACGGGCAGCACCTTTCTTGGCATCCGTCACGGCAACGATTACTTTCTTTGCAGTTTCTTTGCCGCGCTGATCTTCACATTGCTTTTTCAGCAAACGGAAAGCAAGCGCTGTTTCAGTAGTAGTTCCTGATTTGGAGATATTGATGACACCGAATTTCTTGTCTTTCAGATATTCAGTCAGTTCATACAGATAATCTTCGCTGATATTGTGTCCTGCATAGATCATGACAGGAGCTGTTTTCTTTTCCTGCAACCAAGTGAAGCTGTTAGACAAGGCTTCGATGACGGCACGGGCACCCAGATAGCTACCACCGATACCGGCTACGATTACTACTTCACAATTGTCTCTTAATACTTTTGCAGTAGCGTTCAGGTCGGCCAGGTGTTCTTTAGTGATAGAAGAAGGCAAATGCAACCATCCTAAAAAGTCGTTACCTTTGCCTGTACCTTTTTCAAGCATTTCCTGTGCGGCTTTTACTTCAGCTTCGTAAGCAAAAACCTTTTCTTTGGAGATGAATCCAAATGTTTTTTCAATGTTTAAACTAATCATATTTTTTAAGTATTAAGTTTTAAGTATTAAGTATTAGTCATCAAGTATGGATTGTCAAGTATGAGTACCTGCGGGTAATACTTAAATGCCTAATACTTAATACTTAATATTTTTTTATCTAAAAGAGTCAGTCAACAGTTTAATCTCGATCATTGGTGAGATACGTTCGTACAGAATGTTGTATACTGCGTCCAGTATCGGCATATTGACATGATGATGCTTATTGATTTCTTTGATACATTTCGTACCATAGTAACCTTCCGCAATCATTTCCATTTCAATTTGCGCACTCTTAACGGAATACCCTTTACCTATCATCGTTCCGAAAGTTCGGTTGCGGCTGAAGTTGGAGTAACCGGTCACCAATAAATCCCCCAGATAAACAGATTCATCCACGTTTCTGTTCAACGGATGCACCGTATTCAAGAAACGGTTCATCTCCTGAATGGCGTTGGAGATCAAAACAGCCTGGAAGTTGTCGCCATATTTCAGACCGCTACAGATACCGGCAGCGATGGCATATACGTTTTTGAGTACCGAACTGTATTCGATACCCGCTACGTCATCACTGACAGATGTTTTGATGAAGCTGCTTCCCAGACGACGTGCGAAGATACGTGCTTTGTCTTTGTCAGGGCAGGCGATAGTCAGGTAGGAGAGGCGTTCCAAGGCTACTTCTTCTGCGTGGCAGGGGCCTGCAAGGACTGCTATGTTTTCTGGTGGTACACCATATTCTTTTGTGAAGTATTCCGATACAATAACGTTGTCATCGGGTACGATTCCTTTGATAGCGGTGATGATAAACTTATCTTTTATCTTGGTTTTCAGTTTTTTCAGATGCGCCTTCAGATAAGGAGAGGGAGTGACGAAAATCAGTGTATCCGATTCTTTCACCACATCGTTGATGTTGGAACTGAACGTGATGCGTCTTGTATCGAATTTCACTCCTGTCAGATAAGCCGGATTGTGCCCTAATCGTTTAAAATCGGCAATGCGGTCGTCTCGCCGCATATACCAATTGATAGAGTCTTCCTGGGCCAGACACATCTTTGCGATGGCTGTAGCCCAACTTCCTCCGCCCATTATCGCTATCTTGCCGGGTAATTTCATTTGTATGGATTTGGATGAAGAACTTATTAAATTTTCTGTATCCACTCAGTTACGTCGTTTACCGACGGATTGGTCAGTTCTAATTTATATTTCTTGTTAATGCCACAGATGTCCTGGTGCAACTTCTGCGGATTGACATCTTTCATGTCAGCTACAGTGTTGTAACCGGCTTTTTGGATCACCGGAACCCAGTCTTCTGCGATTCCCAATTCCATATATTTAGCGGCAGCGTCTTTTTTCACTACTTTTTCCGGACGCATTTGCGGGAAGAATAATACTTCCTGAATAGTGGTCTGTCCGGTCATTAACATTACCAGGCGGTCGATACCGATACCGATACCCGATGTAGGAGGCATACCATATTGTAAAGCGCGCAAGAAGTCCTGATCGATAATCATCGCTTCATCGTCTCCCTTGTCGGCCAAACGCATCTGCTCTTTGAAACGTTCTTCCTGATCCAGCGGGTCATTCAATTCCGAGTAAGCATTAGCCAGCTCTTTACCGTTCACCATTAACTCGAAACGTTCGGTTAGTCCCGGTTTAGAACGATGCATCTTGGTCAGCGGAGACATTTCAACCGGATAATCGGTGATGAAAGTCGGCTGGATATACGTACCTTCGCAGAATTCTCCGAAGATTTCATCAATCAGCTTGCCTTTACCCATTGTCTCGTCGATTTCCTCCATTTTCAGTTCCTTGCAAACTTGGCGGATTTCTTCTTCGCTCTTGCCGTTCAGGTCGTATCCTGTCTTTTCTTTGATAGCGTCCAGGATAGGCAGGCGGCGGTAAGGAGCTTTGAAACTGATCGTTTTTCCGTCGACAACGCTTTCCGTACAGCCGTTTACAGCGATACAGATACGTTCCAGCAGTTTTTCGGTGAAATTCATCATCCAGTTGTAATCCTTATACTGAACATAAAGTTCCATACAGGTAAATTCCGGATTGTGAGTTTTATCCATACCCTCGTTACGGAAGTTCTTACCTATTTCGTATACACCTTCAAAACCACCTACGATCAGTCGCTTCAGATAAAGCTCTGTTGCGATACGTAGGTAAAGGTCTATATCCAGTGAGTTATGGTGAGTGATGAACGGGCGTGCACTGGCTCCACCGGCAATAGATTGCAGGATAGGAGTTTCCACTTCCGTGTAACCAGCCTCATCCAAAACGTTGCGCAATGTTTTCACTACAGTGGCGCGTTTCAGGAATGTTTCTTTGATGCCGTCATTTACTACCAGGTCCACATAGCGTTGGCGATAACGGAGTTCGGGGTCTTCAAAAGAGTCGTAAGCTACTCCGTCTTTGTATTTAACGATTGGCAACGGTTTAATAGACTTTGCCAGTACAGTCAGTTTCTTTGCATGGATACTGATTTCACCCATTTGTGTGCGGAACACGAAACCTTCGATACCGATAAAGTCACCTAAGTCGAGCAGGCGTTTGAATACAGCGTTGTACAGTTCCTTGTCTTCTCCCGGACAGATATCATCGCGGGTGATGTACACCTGGATGCGACCTTTAGAGTCCTGCAATTCGATGAAAGATGCTTTACCCATCACGCGGCGGCTCATGATACGGCCGGCTACGGAAACCTGCCGTGGCTCTTCGTCGTCTTTAAATTCAGCTTTAATATCTGTAGAGAAAGCATTGGTTACATACTCTGCTGCAGGGTATGGATCAATACCCATTGCACGAAGCTCATTCAGACTGTTACGTCGAATAATTTCCTGTTCACTTAGTTCTAATATATTCATTTCGTTACGTATTAACTCAATTTTGTGGGCAAAAATACGAAACTTTTCTCATATATCCTGTAATCCGTCTCTTTTTTGTATCTTTGCACCCTCAAACTAATAGGTATGACAGGACAAAAGACACCCACTGCGTTGGGTACGGAAAAGATTGGAAAGCTTTTAATGCAGTATGCCATTCCGGCAATTATCGCCATGACGGCGTCTTCTCTTTATAATATGGTAGATAGTATTTTCATTGGTCATGGAGTAGGGGCGATGGCTATCTCCGGGTTGGCATTAACCTTTCCGCTAATGAATCTTGCCGCGGCTTTCGGCTCTTTGGTGGGGGTAGGTGCGGCTACATTGGTTTCGGTGAAATTGGGACAGAAAGATTACGATACCGCACAGCGGGTACTTGGCAATGTACTGGTATTGAATATTATCATCGGGCTTGCTTTTACAGTCGTCACATTGTTGTTTCTCGACCCTATTCTTTATTTCTTCGGTGGTAGTGATGCTACGGTAGGTTATGCCCGCGATTATATGGTTGTTATCTTGTTGGGTAATGTCGTCACCCACCTTTATTTAGGTCTGAATGCTGTACTGCGTTCGGCGGGACATCCGCAGAAGGCGATGTATGCCACGATTGCTACGGTAGTGATTAACACAATACTCGACCCTGTTTTTATTTATGGCTTTGGTTGGGGAATACAAGGAGCGGCAATCGCTACCATTACTGCACAGGTTATCGCATTGGCATGGCAGTTCAAACTATTTTCTAATAGAGAGGAACTGTTACATTTTCATAAAGGTATTTTCCGGTTAAAAAAGAAGATTGTGTTTGATTCTTTAGCAATTGGTATGGCCCCTTTTCTGATGAATCTGGCAGCTTGTTTTATCGTGATTTTGATTAATAAAGGATTGAAACAGTATGGAGGTGATTTGGCTATTGGAGCTTTTGGAATTGTCAACCGCCTGGTATTCCTTTTTGTCATGATTGTGATGGGATTGAATCAGGGGATGCAGCCCATTGCCGGGTATAATTATGGTGCCAAGCAATATCCCCGTGTGACGAAAGTCTTGAAAATTACGATTTATGTAGCCACCCTTATCACTACTGTCGGTTTCTTGATGGGGATGCTGATACCTGATTTGGCAGTTTCTATTTTCACCACGGATGAAGAACTGGTTCGTATTTCTGCTAAAGGACTGCGTATTGTGGTCATGTTCTTTCCCATTGTCGGTTTTCAGATGGTGACTTCCAACTTTTTTCAGAGTATAGGTATGGCAAGCAAGGCTATATTTTTGTCTGTCTCCCGTCAGGTTCTAATTCTGATACCTTGTCTGCTGATCCTTCCACACTTCTACGGACAACTAGGAGTTTGGATCAGTATGCCGATTTCCGACCTGATAGCAAGTATGATTGCCGGAACGATGCTTTGGTATCAGTTTCGCCAGTTCTCATTATCGAGTAATTTAAAACATTAAAAAAGAAAATATGATAACTTCACAAATGTCCTACGAGGAATTGGCGAATGAAGTAGCAAAGGACTATATGGACGTGAGCATAATCATGCAGAAAAAAATGCCGGATGCTCTAAAATATTTCCGCAGGCAAAGCAAATTTCCGATGTTTCTTTTCTCTACAGTCACTTCACCCAGGAAGAACAAATGGATTTTGATATTCTTCGCCAAGAGTAAGCGACGTTTGAAACAGTATGTTGATAGTTTTCTTGTTTGTGTTAGAGAAACAGATCATGGTAAGTATGTTTATCGATACGATTTACCGGCTAAAGAAGGTTCTCTCCCCGGTGTGACTTTTTATCCACCTCATTTTTTTAGCAGATATGCTCTACGGATGGGATTGGAACTCACCGGAGAGGATCTGATAAAAAGATATTTTAAAACGAACACTGCTATGCACTATAATGCCGATCATTTATTCTTGAGTGAAGAAGAAATGAAAGATTTGCTGAATCCTGTGTGGTACACTAGTCCGGATGGTATTTCGCTCGGGTCGGCTACGATGGTGTCCGGCATGGAACTTTTTATCTGCAAGACTTTCGTTCCCTGGAATATGTGTAAAAAGGATCAACTGATAACGTGTGGAAAAGAGGAAATGTTTCGATTGCAAGAGGATCTTGCACTGGATACTCATGAGGAGGACGTTGTGAGTCAATCAGAGAATCATAAGATTGTTGAAGAGTTTGCACGAATGATAATGGAACTTATAGAGAAGGCTGGTTAAACTAGTCAACCATTATCAGGGAAGTACAAATTCTCAACTACACTCACGCCTATGAGAAAAAATACTCATACCTATGAGAATATATTCCCATTGGTATGAGTATTTTTCTCATAGGCGTGAGTATTACCCCTTGTCAGAATGTCTGGAAACGGCAATTTTATAGCCTGATAAAGGTTTTACCAATCGAATAAATCGATATATTTGTCGAATTCAGGTTTGTTTTCGATACCATGTTTTAGAAAGACGGCGGTAATCTGCTTTTGTTCGTCAGGATGTAGCATCCGTTCTTTGTTGCGGATGCGGTAAAACATACTGCGCCCCATCAAAGAATATAATTCTTTGCGGATGGTGATAGCCGTAGAATATGGTATGTTGTCCAATATATGGTCAATTCCGCATGCAAAGCGTGAAGTGCAGTATGGATTGAAAAATCTGCAGTTATTCTCGTTTCCTATTATGTGGTTGGGATTGACTGTTCGGAAATCAGGAACATTTTGCGGTATATAGAGTGTCGCTTGATGGCGTAGGCATTCATTGCGGCGCGGACATTTGTTGTGGGTGCAGTATAGATAATTCTTAGGAATGTCATTAAAGTCAATTTTTTGGTTCATGATTCTCAATGCTTTTATAGTTTGTTGTTGTTTTCATATTCTGTTTACTGGTGGCAAACTTACGAAAAATCTCCGGAATAGACGAATGAAAATGGAAGAAATGGTATGCTGCACCAAGCTATTAATGAATACTAAGAGACGTAGACAAACAGAACAGAGTTGCTAGATAAATTACTGTTTTAAAATAAAGAGTTATGCTTGCCGTTTTCTATGTCTGCAATAATGCTATTTATAGTGGCTAATAGAGGTGGAATTCCTATTTTTATGGTATTGAATATTGCTTCGGGGTCGATAGCAGCATATTCATGGGATAATATATTGCGTAAGCCTATAATTCGTTTCCAAGGAATTTCTTTATAATTTTCGACTAGCAATGCTTCTTCTGTAAGATTGTCTATTTGCCTCACTGTTTCTCCTATTGTTTGAAGGCACATGCAAGTAGAATTAAATAGGACCATGGCAGAGTCAGAGATTAAAAAGTCATGGTATGAATTTAGATGTTTCGTTGTTCTTTCTATAAAAGAGCTTTGTTCTTCAACGAAATGCAGCATGCCTACTATTTTTTCTTTAGATATAGATCGCATCTTCTTCTAAACTTTTCTTGAAAAAATTGCGCATGATAGCCCCTAGTGAGATGATGTCCACTTTTGTACGGAATATTTTTTCTAAATCTTCCTTTATGTCCTGTATCGTAAAATAGTTAGGCTCTTGTAATTTTATACAAATATCAATATCACTTGTTTCATCATGCTCTCCTCTGGCGGCAGAGCCAAACAACCCTAAAGTGATTATTCCGTATTTCTCAGCATAGTGTGCTTTGAAATCGCGTAATATATCAAGTATCTCAGCAGTTGTTTTCATTTTCTATTTATATTCTGTTTATAGGAACAAAGGTAGCAATAATTTTGATATAAAGAAAAGTTAGAGACTATAACTTGACCTGATTTGTAGTATGTTAGAAAATAGTGACAAGCGATAAAGAATCCTGTGTCCTTGATTTTTCCTAAACATTTATGACTCTCTCTTGTTATTTTCCGAAAAGTATTTGTACCTTATGTCATTGGAACGTAGCACGCCTTTGTGGTGTGCGATTGTGCGTTTCCTCGGCTAACAGAAAAATGTAGCGATTTTTTTATACGTGCCGGGAAGACATTACAAATGTATAATTCTATACTTAAAGGGCTGAAATTGAAGAAAGATATATTGGCTACTTATCGAAAGCGTGCTATCGATGCTCGTTTTTTATCCTTGGCAGACAATAATAAGAATATAAATGTTGGGCAGGAAGAGTGGATACTTCAATTGCCTGTTTGTAAAGTAGCTGATACTCGGCTGGCTAATGTCTTGTATAATCAAGATGTTCGAACGGTAAAGGACTTATTGGAAATCGTATCGGGAAGAGGTTGGAAAAGTCTGTTGAGAATAGAAGGAGTAGGAAAAACTTCCTACTATCATTTATTATCCAAACTTCAGATGATAGGTGTTGTGGATGAAAGTCTGGACAGGATTCTTGCCAGACATTCTGTTGGTCAGTTTGATAATAAATGACGGTAGGACATAATGATAAAGGGAGATGATATCACATCAATGGTAAGTACATGACAATTTATATAATTCGCTTCCTGCCAATAAGAAAGCACCTACGCCATATACATCTGTTGCATCGAATCCGGCAGCTTTGGGTGCAGCACCAACAGGTTGTATATATCCCAACTTTCCATCAGAATGAACAGCTTTTACCAACGATTGCCAACCTTTTTCAATAACCGGCTTGTAAGTTCGTTGAGGCAGGTAACCATTGCGAATTCCCCAGGCAATACCAAAACACATAAAGGCGGAACAACTATTCTCTGGCATTTTGTATGAATCAGGATCTAGTAAGCTGGTACGCCAATCCCCGTCTTTGCATTGAGTCTTGCGAACTGCTTCTGCCATTTCTGTAAATAACCGGATATAGTAGTTACGTGAAGGGCAGTTGAGAGGTAGATTATCGATAATGAGAGGAAGGCCGGCAAATACCCAACCATTGCCTCTTCCCCAGAATTGTTTACTACCATTTTTTTCACGGAGAGGAATTCGTTTATTGTCTCTATAAAAGAGATGATCTTCTTTGTCGTATAGTGAATCTACACATTCTTTATATTCACTGTCCATATAATTTAGATAGATTTTATCTCCGGTTATTGTATATAGAGCCGCATAAACCGGAGGTGCCATAAACAAGGCATCCGACCATGACCAGCGTTCCGTTGTTCCTACAGCATCCGTTTTTTGTAATGTAGCTTTTGAAGGATGCGAAGCTACGTAATAAGCCCGTTCCATTACAGGTTGTAGCATACGTTTGTCATCAAATCTGCGGTACATCTCGATGAATGCTTGCCCCACACAAATATCATCGGCATGATATACACGGTCCCACATATTCCACTTATGCTTTTCGCCGATAGTACGGACAAAGTCATAGCAAGATTGATTTCCCGAGACTTTTCCCCATTCTGTCATTCCACGATACAGAGCGCCGTTTGTCCAGTCCAGTGGATTATGTTTTACTTCGTTGTGATGGGTAATTTGCCACTCGGATACGGCATTACAAACTTTGGTAATATCTTCTTTCTCCATCTTTGATGAAAAAAGTTGTTGAGCATTCAGGCTACAACTTATTGATACTAAAAATAAGGAGAGAATCTTTTTCATATATAATCTGTTTTAGAGGGTTTTATAGTTTTATAGCCTTGTCCAGTTTTACATTGGGATTACCTGACCATATTTTTTTTTCTGTCCATTCTTCATAAGGGGCACTCCAGAATTCATCGGTGACCGGAAGCCCTAATGCTGTGAATACAGTAGAGCATAAATACAGGCTGCCGGTAGAAATGTATCTTTCAGCTATTTGTGGTTGATGTCCTGCAAACCCTAAAGTCAGCCATCCATGTTCGTCGAAATTCCCTTTTATAGCCATGTGCCTTTTTATAACAGCAGTTAGGCCGCATCGGACTTGTGACTTGGTAATGGTAGTTGGTAGCAAATCTTTTAGAGCTGCTGTTGAAAGTACATGGAACGTTCCAAAACGGTATGCTATAGAACGGCCGATTACAGGGTATGCTCCATCCGGAGAAATCATTCTTTCTTGTTGTTCGGCATATCTGGAGAAACGTAGCTGTTCTTTTTTATAAAAGTCGGTTTCGCCTTTGTTATGTTTCTGCATGATTTCCAGAATATCCAGGAGCATTGGATGAATGACAAAACTGTTATAATAATCCATATGTAAGTTTATTCCGTCACCATACCAACTATCGCCTTTATACCACTCTTTGAACCGCATAATGGCATACTCTATGGGATGCATATTACATTTACCAGTCAATTCCAGCAGGGTAGCTTCAACCATAGCAGAAAAGAGTAACCAGTTACTTTCTACCGGCTTAATCTTACTTACTTGTTGTAAAGCGTTCAGGATATTCTTTTGGGTTTCAGCTGATAGTTTACTCCATATTTGTTTCGGGGAACGCAGCAGTCCTTGGCAAAAGAACGCAGTATCTACCAGAGGTTGCCGGGTGACTGTAAAATTCAGATAATCCGGAGATTGGGGATTGAATCCGTGATTGATGGACTCAATCATCAGGCGGATGTATTTCTCACGTATTTGTCCTTCTTGTGTATTGTCCGGGCCGAGTTCCAGCCAAGGAGCTATTCCTACAAACAAGCGTCCTAAAGCTTCCAGATGAGTGGTACGTGCATTGGATGGATTAGGCACACCGGAGATCGTTTCTACAGGCATGTTCTTCTTTAGTTCTCCCTTACTCATGCTATTCAATAATGGGTCGGCAATTTGAGATAATATGTTGACCCAATATATCCTGTCTTCCTGCCCTGAAGTTGTTTGTGAATAACCTGTGAGATTAAACATCAGAAAGGCAACAATTAAAATACTATATCTCATGATTTTATTTTATGGTTTAATAAACTTGTCTATTGGGAAATCTATACCGCCAAATGCTTTTATACTTGTCCATGGTTCAACTGGATTACACCAAAAAGGGTCATTGGCAGGGAGTCCTAAGGGCAGGAAGCCTAATGAGCACAGATAAACGCAAGGAGTAGACAGATAAATATCTCCTAGTTCCGGTTGTTCACCACAAACTCCGATCGTCAGCCAACCTTCTTTATCGAAAGTCCCCGGCTGTTCAAAAAGACGCTTAAGCATGGCTGTCATGGCTCCACGTACTTGTCCGGGCTTCAATGATTCCGGAAGTTTTCCGAATAAGGCGCATGCTCCCAAAACTTGGAATGCTGCTGAACGGTAACTGACAGAACGGCCTAGTACCGGATAGCTGCCATCGGGAGCTATCATGCGCTCTTGAATTTCGGCATAACGAATAAATCGTATCCATTCTTCATTCAGAAATGACTGGAAGGACGGCCTCTGTTTTACTGTCACTTTCAGGATTTGCAGTAACATAGGATGGATAACATAGCTATTATAATAATCTAAATGAAAATCTGGCCCATCTCCATAAACGCCATCTCCTTTATACCATTCTCTATGAGAAGTCAAGGCTTTTTCTATTGTCGGAAAATTCCATTCTCCGGAAAATTCTTTTAATCCGCACTCCACCATGGCAGAAAATAACAACCAATTGTTATTTCCCGGTTTCATCGTACGGGTCGATTTCCACTGTTCAATGAGTCTTTTGCGGGTGGTGTCATCCAGATTTCCCCATAACTGTGTAGGTGCTTGCAATAACCCTTGTATTAAGAATGCACTGTTTACTAATATCTGACGGGTAGCTGTGCTGTTGAAATAATCATTAGATTCCGGGTTTACAGAGTTTGCCAGCGCCTTGCACGTCATTTTAATATATTTTTCACGTAGCTTGCCTTCCGGAGTATTGTCCGGTCCGAGTTCCAACCACGGTGCTATTCCTGCGATGGTTCTGCCTACAGCCTCCATGTGAGTGATAAACTCCCGACTGCTGGCTAAAGCTGATGACGAACGCCCGACAGGAATATTTTTTTTCAGTTGGTCTTTGCTAAGATTGCTTATCACCGGATCAGCTATTTTTACGAGTGTCTGAATCCAATATTGTCTGTCATTATTAAGAGTATCACGTATTTGTGAATATGGCATAGTAGAAGTTGATTGATACTTCTTCATCACTTCCTGCAGCTCTTTTACTTTGTTCGGATATTGTAGATGAAGGTTATTCGATTCTCCGATATCTTGTTTTAGATTAAACAATTCGGGGACATCTCCTTTTTTGAACTTACTATTACCTGTTTTAGGCAAATAGACCCAATCACCTTTGCGTATACCATGAACTTCACCACCTTTTACATAAACATATTCGTCACGTAACCGTAGAGAAGGATTTTTGAGAAAGGATGAAATATTTATACCGTCAATCTTTTGTTTGAAAGATTGGCAACCTGCATAGTGCATGATTGTAGGGAAAAGGTCGATGCTGGCAACTATTGCGTCACTAGTTACACCAGCAGGTATACTCCCTTTCCAACGGATGATACAAGGAACTCTGACGCCTCCTTCATAATAAGAGAACTTACCGCCTCGTAATGGCTCAGCGGAACCTCCGTCTTCTTTGAAAGACAACCACGGTCCGTTATCCGATGCGAAAATAACTAAAGTGTTTTCTGCTAATTTCTTTTTGTCAAGGTAATCGATTAAACGGCCTACATTCCAATCAATTTCTTCTACAACATCACCGTAGAGTCCTCGTTTGCTTTTACCTTTAAATTGCTCGGAGGCAAATAACGGTACATGAGGCATTGATGGGGTGATATAGACGAAGAAAGGTTGCTCCGGATTATTTTCTATAAAATCTATGGCATGATCAAAATAACGTCGGGTGGTAGTAGACTGGTCGCAGGGATACTCAATAATTTTATCTCCTTCAAATAGTGGAGAAGCGTTGTTCAACCTTTTTTTTATATCTGCTCTACTGGAAGTTCTCACAAATTCTTGGTCTTCTTTCGCTTTTGACAAATTATATCCTTCTCTGAAGGTTACATTGGAAGCAAATTGCTGGGAAGGGCCGATATACATATCATTACTGTATGGTATCCCATAGTAGTAGTCAAATCCTTGATCTGTGGGTAAATGTCCCTTTAAATCACCTAAATGCCATTTGCCAAAGCAACCGGTTGTGTAACCTTGCTCTTTCAATGCTTCGGCTAAAGTGATTTCTTCCGAAGGCATGCCTTCAGATTCGGGAAAAAATACCCCCTTTACTCCATTCCGTGTGTTTAATCTGCCGGTCAGAAGTCCTGCACGTGAAGCGCTTGATACGGAAGATGATACGTAAAAGTCTGTCAACTTTATGCCTTCCTTTGCCATGCGGTCAATAAAGGGTGTCTGTATCAATGGCGAACCATAACAACCAAGATCCTGGTAACCCTGATCGTCTGTGAAGATAATCACAACATTAGGTTTCTGCCGGGCTTGCAATAGCCCGGCAGAAAAGAGTAGGGGATAAATAAGCAGTTTTTTGTCCATATCTTTTTATTCAGAGATAACGATGCCTTCTGTAATTCCACTGTCATTATAGCTGTCAACTCGGTAATGATACTGTACGCCTTTGGTAAGAATGTGGAGCTGTAAATCGGTCGTTTCTTTATCTTTGACCTGGATACATTGATTAAGAAAATCGGGCTGATAACCAAAGCGAACAAGATAACCATCAGCATCGGATACTTTATTCCAGCTAAGCGAAGCATATCTTTCGTCGTCTTTGTTTCTTTTTACTGAAAGTTCTTTAACTATTTCCGGTTTGTCCGAATAGCCGAAACCGAACACACGCAAATCCAATAAAGCAAACTTGCCTTCTTTGGGAGTATGGACATTCTCTATTTTAACAAAGGAAGTTTCTATCGGCTTAGGGAATTCAACATATTCATGTGGTATGGCAACCATGTTCTTTGATTTATCCACTATTAGTTTCCAATCTCTTCCATTGTCGGATACGTACAGCTTATAAGCGTGATAATCTGTTTCTTTGGGAGCATCAGGGTTTATGTCTTGTTCAGCAAAGTTTATCTGAACGGAATTCATACGAATCTTCTTGCCTAAGTCCATTATGAAATATTCACCTGCTTTGCCACTTGTAGCCGACCACCAGGTACGAACATTTTCATCCACTGCCTTTTCCGGTTCGAAACCCGGTAATGAAGAAGACGCCGTACTCTTTTTATGATAGGATTGGAGCATCCAGTCAAAAGCGGAAATATCTTGAGGATTGAATTTCTTTTGAGGTAGTGACATGGGATAATCCCCTAAAACAGTATGGGTTCTCATTCTTCCTTTATCATCAAAAGAAACAGGGAATAAACCTATTCTTCTTTCAAATTCGTCATGATTACCTACCCACATGGAGGTAACTTGCCACCAATTTTCGTATTTGTCTTTAAATACACAACTATGTCCGGCTCCTCCGATAAAACCACCGACTTTTAGAGATACAGGATTATAAGGTTGTTCTACAAAACCACCATTTACACTATCACTTTCCAGAACCACATCACAATACCAATTGCAGATAGTACCTGGAGTGGCATATTGCAGGTAGTATTTATTTTGGTTCTTCACAATCCATGCACCTTCAGGACATGGTACTTTGGAAAATTTTCCCAGCCAGGCAGAGGCGTCAATTTCATCATACAACTCTCTACGTCCAAAATGATAGCCCGATTTGCACTGATTGATATCTGTTACATATTCTCTCAAGACCTTTTTGGAGCCTTCTATCTCTTTGAATGTGGCAGGATCTACTTCGAAGAAAGTAGTAGATTGAGTTCCACCTAAACCATAATAGAAAAAGAAGCGTCCATTGTCAATAAATAAACAAGGATCGGCCATCCGTCTTACTTCACCACATTTTTCCCATTTCCCATTTTCCGGATCGGATGAGCGAATGACATCTACCGTTTTCTTGGTACGGTCTCTGGTGAAATTAACGAAGTATACATAGTTTTCGTCGGCTGCCACGGCTGGTGCTACATAATGATCGACATCAAGAGCGGACGTCTTTACCTCCGGATTAAAGTATATATTCTTCCATGTGATTAAATCGTCAGATACGCGATAGCCACCAATGTCCATCGTGGTAAACAAGTAGTATTTGTTTTTAAACAATACGATAACAGGATCGGCTGCGGAACGGGCTTTCTTTTCTTTTGTCTGAAAGTTTCCCCAACCATAATCCAGATTCATCGGATTACAGAAGGTAGTTTGTTTTTTTACTGATTTATTTTCTGAGCAGGAAAACAAAACTACTGCAACAAATAAAATAGATAATATATTTTTCATGAATTTCCTTCTTTTTATCCTATTTTTTTAAGGCTTTGTCTACATTTAAATCAACACCGGCCCAGCCTTTTTTACAGGTCCAATCTGCAGAAGGAGAAGACCAAAACTCGTCAGACTCCGGTAAACCAAGAGCGATAAATACGGCTGTACATAGATACAGACTGCCTGTCGATATGTATGTCTCACCGATATGGGGTTGATATCCGGCAAAACCTACTCGTAGCCAGCCTTCAGGATTAAATGTTCCGGGTGCATTAACCTGACGATTGATGATAGCGGATAAAGCGGATCTTACTTGAGCCGGCTTTACCCTTTCAGGAAGCAGTTTTCTGTAGGCAACATCAGACAATGCATGAAAAGCACCGAATCGATAAGCCAATGAACGACCTACTATTGGAAATGTACCTTCGGGTGATATCAGTCTTTCTTGTTGTTCGGCATAGCGTGCATAACGTTCGAGTTCAAGGTCATAAGGTATAGAGCTTTCTATACCGTTTTTTTTCATTATTTCCAAAACTTCGACCATCATGGGATGTATGACGAAGCTATTGTAATAATCCAGGTGAAAATCAGCGCCATCACCATACCAACCGTCCCCTTTATACCATTGTGCAAAACGATCGCAAGCGTATTTTACACGCTCATATTCCCATTCACCGGTAAATTCTTTCAAGGCAGCCTCCACCATTGCTGAGAAAAATAACCAATTGGTTTCAGAAGGCTTTATCACTCTCGATGATTTAAGTTCCTTAATGACTCGTTCTTGAGTCGTTTTATCAAGTTTGTCCCATAATTGCGTGCGTGCTCTTAGCAAGCCGTGAGCAAGAAATGCAGCATCGACTAATGGTTGGCGTCCGTTATTGAAGTTCAGATAATCAGGAGATTGTGGATTTACTCCATTAGAAATGGATTTCAAAGCTAAATCAATATATTCAGCACGTAGTTTGCCTTCTATTGTATTGTCTGGTCCTAATTCCAGCCATGTTGAGATCCCGGTAATTAATCTTCCTAAAGCCTCCAAATGCGTAACTTCTTTTCTTTTTTGCATATCAGCAGCGATAGATTCAACCGGCATATTCTTCCGAAGTTCCCCTTTTGCCATATTCGTTAACAGCGGGTAAGAAATGCGATGGAGTGAACTTAACCAGAGAGAACGGTCCGAATTCTCCGAAAAAGCTGTTATTGTTTCAACTACCGGACGATTTTCCAGTAGTTTTTTATATCTGATTAATGCCTCTATAAAATAATAGTCTGCATAAGTCAGAGGGGCATCAATTTCATATTGTTTAGCCATGAAGCCCGTACAATGTTTGATAATATAATGGTTATTATCACCTACTTTTTTTGCGCGATAAGCAGGGGAAGCTAACGATTTTATCTGTTGTTCGGCTATTGTGAGGAACTGTTTGCTTAGTTCCCCTTCTACATAAGTGCTCAATTCTACATAGGCTGATGCCATGATGGCACCAGCAGAGGCATCACGGTCTTCTTTGGGAATATTGGGAGCATCGAAATCCCAATAAGGAATCTTATCCTTAGGCAGACGCGGATGATTCATAATGAACTTACCAATCTTAATAGCGTGGTCCAAATACTCCTTTTTACCAGTCTGCCGATACATCATTGTAAAGCCATATAATCCCCATGCTTGTCCACGTGACCAAGAAGATTGATTGTTTACTCCTTGGTGTGTCACCTGATTCAGAACTTTTCCCGTAATCGTGTCATAGCTTACCACGTGGTATGAACTTCCATCAGGGCGGAAATGATTAATCATTGTCCGGTCTGCATGCGATTTGGCCATATTATAATAGGTGTTGTCTCCGGTTAGGGAAGAGGCTACGTTGAGTAGTTCCAAATTCATCATATTATCAATGATAACAGAGAATTGCCATTTTTTACTATTCCAGGAACGGGTGCATCCTGTTACCGGATGAAAACGGGTCGACAATGATTTTGCAGCAGTCTCTATTACTTTCCTATATGTTTCATTGTGCGTGAGACGATATCCATTTCCAAAGCTGCAATTGATGATAAAACCAACATCATGGTTACTGGTTGTATATTTCTGTTTTTCTACACGTGAAGTCATCTCTTCTGCGGCAGCCCTTATCTGCGGGTCATTACTATATTCGTAACAATACCAAAGGGTACCCGGATAAAAGCCACTTGTCCACCAGGCAGATTCGCATGTAATCATCTTGCCATTTTCCGCTGTTCTCGGAAGTATGCCTTTTTGATCTTTCATCTCATAGAACATGGACATTGATTGTTTGACAGAAAAATCAAGAGCGTCATCAATGACTTTCTTCATGCCCTTTGTCACTGTCTCTGCCGCACAAGTAAAACTGGCTAGCAGAGTCAGACTTATAATTAATATTTTCTTTCTATTTTTCATTACCATCACTTTAAAGGATTTATACTTGTTCCTTTTATTATAAACTTATTCTATTTGTCGAAATACTCAATTAGATTATAGACATTGTAATTCACTTCCTGCATAAACTTGCCCAAGTAAGGATACATCTCATAATGATTGTCATACACTCCTTTATTAGCCGGTTTTCCGCTGTTATCTGTACCGTCGTCATCCTGATACTTGAACCAATGCCATCCCACGCAATTTTTTGCTTCAAGCAATCCCAGCGTAAAATGTTGATAAGCATATGCGCGATCGTTCTGAGTCGGAACCGTGAATCCGGCTCCTGATAGATTATTCAAATCGGAATCTTGTCCTTTTGTATAAAATTCGGTAACTAGGAATGGGGCATCTGTCCATTCTCCCCAATTTTTAACATATGAGTCCAGTTCCGGGCTCCAACGACTGTAGTAATTGATGGATATGATGTCACAGTATTTACCTGCGGCGGCCACTACATCTTTCATATATTTGGGAGTACCGTGCAGGCGTGTGCCTAGATACATCATGTCCGGGTCAGCTTCCTTAATGGCATCCTTTACTCCTTTATAGTAAATTTCGGCTAACCGACCTGCAAATTCACTGTTCAGGTTATCAGTCACCCCCGTTGCCCCTTTCTCATCCATAAATTTCTTTGCTGCTAGATAGGCTACGTCAGTTTTATCTGTAAGTGCCAGAAAACGGTCTAAAATTCTGGAATTCTGTGATGAGAAGTTGATTTCATTGTCTGAGAAGAAACCTAATACGTTGGCATCATGCAAGTAAGGAGCTAAAGACGTATTTACATATTTCTTACAAAAATCTGCCCAGTCATCATAAAGCACCAGTCCCAATTCATTATCCGAAGTGTTGCCTGGATAAGTATGACCATTTTGCGACCTGAATTGTCCTAAAAATCCGAATGAAGGAGTCAACGTTAACGGAGAATTAGGAATGGAAGAATTATGAGTTTGGATCTTTCCATATGTATTCGTGCAAAAGGCTCCTGTACCGTGAAAACCGATACTAGCCAATTCGGCTTGTGATGTTGCTATCCATTTGGCGTCAGTGCCAAAACGTTTGTTCCATGCTTCCTTATTGCGTGCCGAAGAACCGTAACGCATGGAAGTGACACTTCTCTCATAATGTGGATAACCTTCAGGGTCGATAATCCACCAACGACCGTTCACCTTTTTTACATAAAAACGCCCTGTGGCCTGTTGTTTGGTTCCTGAAATGAAACTGCCATACTTATTTGTAATGGCTTTGTAGTCACTTTCAGATTTAATGGTAGGTTTGTATTCTCCCATGTATGCGACAATACGGGTATTACTCTCCGTCCATTTAGTCACTGGTGGAAATTCATTGGAATACTTAACTTTTATCGGACGATAAGGTTTGCCTAAGAGTGAAGGACTGTAAGGCTGCATTTCTCCGGGAGTCGGTAATCCTTCAATGATGTCATTGTTACCTGTGTCGTCATTAATAACAACATCCGGCGGCATAAAATTAGGATCTTTCACTACATAATCCGTACATGAAGCGAGTATGGCATGGCAAACTAACAATGCTTTGATATAGAATGAATAAACTTTCATAATTGTCTTCTTTAAGGGATTTTACTTGGAAATTTTTCGAATACAACGTACATATCGTGCAGGAGATTTGGCATATTTGGCACCAGTCAAACCGGGATTCCACTGTCCGAAACGTACATAGAATACTTTTGAAGCATCATCCGCTTCCGTACTGGTGAAATAGCTGTCACCAGCGGTATTGTCAGCCTTTACATTCATAACATCACCTCCATTATCAGTGAGGATTTTATCCCAGGCTGCCCGAGCATCTTTTTCTTCCTGTTTGATAGCATCAGGCTTCAGCCCGATACTTTGTGAAGGCCTGCCGTTATATGCATTAAATACCGCTTCCATTTCATTTCTTGCAGGTAGATACCAACCGTCTTTACAATATTCCAGAATCGGAATATTAGCAGCTATGCCACTCTCTCTCATCTTTTGAGTATTAGCTTCACCATCTTCCTGATCTGTTAAACCTAATGCGTCTGTAAATCCTTCGTTAGCCCAATTTATGGCAGTGGCGCTACGCTTTAAAGACAGAATTTTAGCATTGTTACCCTCTACCCAAAATACGATACCGCCTTCAGCCAGTTCTGTACCACCATCCATTTTTACAAAATCTCCTATTTGAAAAGCAGCAACTTCCGTCTGTTCTTTTTGTTGTCTTATGGTTACTGTCGCTGTAGCTTGAGCATCACCATTGCCGGCTGTTATTGTTACGATGGCTGTACGAGTCTCGTCACTGTTGTTCTTAGACAAAGCTGTAAATTTAATTTTATCTCCATTTTGTTCTGCAGAAAGCCATGTATTGCCGTTACCTTCAATGACGTATGCAAACGACGGTTTGTTTGTACTAACTGTGACATCTGCTGTAGCCCCTTTTTCACTTGTCAGTTCTATCTGCATTGGTGAAACAGATAAGGTCGCTGGTTCTTCGGGGAATTTATAGTCACCGATTATTTTCATGGCACGTACAAAACGGCTTGTACCTGTCTTGGCACCATAATCCATTCCATATTTTCCAAAACGTACATAGCGTGCTTTCTGTCCGTCTTCGTTTTCCGTACTCGACCAGTAACTTTCTCCGTTACCGTTTTCTGCGGCTGCGTTTATTACTGCTCCTCCAAGGTCGGTTAAATTTTTATCGAATGTAGCACGGGAAGCCTTTTCTGCATCACTGATTTGATTTGGGGTAGCATTTGTAAATCCATTGTCGCGTGCTATTCCGTTATAGATATCAAACAAATGTCCTAATTCTTCAGATGCAGGCAGATACCATCCCTCTCCCAGATTTGTGCATAGAGCAGCTGCGTCATTGTTGCCGGCATCAGTATACAGAGCTGTATTTTCGATACCATTTATCGTGGAGAAAGCATTGTGCAATTTAATGGATGCTTCAAACGGATTACCGCCCCAACGTTCTAGTGAAATGGCCTTCCCTGCTTCTTGATTATCCGGATCAACCCAGAATATCATTCCAAGGCCATCTTCCGTTAATTGTCCGACTTTTAATGTCTTCACTTCCGACTCGTCTTTCGCTAACTGGTTTACCGTCACCTCCATAGAGAATTCTCCGGCATTTAACTTGACGGTGGTAGAACGCACTTCACCGGTTTCGTTAGTCGTAAGGGCTGTATAGATGATACGTTGTTTATTGGCATCTACCGAGAGCCAGCTGGCATTGTAGTCAGCTGTCACTTCATTTGCTGTAGTGGATATTACCACTGTTTTTGAGGAACCTTCATTTTTGTAGAGTTCAACCTCTGTTCCGCTATTATTAAATTCAGGCATGATTCTTACTTCACCATACTCTTTACAAGAGGTTAATATCATACTCAGAATCAATGAAATCAATGTTAGTCTTTTCATACTACGATTCTTTTACAGATTTATAAATTAAAATCAGTTTCTTTTTATTTCCAAGGATCACTTTGCGGAAAGACATTAGTTCCCATCAAGTCAATCTGCGTTTGTGGAATAGGCCATGTTTCATGCTTGCCTAATACAAAGTTCTGACGACATTCGGCATAGTCTTTATCCAGATACGGGTCTTCCAGCATAAGGTCACCTCCATGTTGACGAACACGTTCTCCCAAAATACCAAGACGTTTTAACAATGACCAGCGTACTCCTTCGAAGTGTAGTTCGCGGGCATATTCATCCAGGAGCATATTGAGGGTTAATGGACCGTTTTCATGAGTATTACCTGCTCTTTCCCAAGTTTTGTTGTAGTATTCTATAGCTTTGGGACTGTCGCCACCATCACGGTGGAAATAGGCTTCACTACACATTAAATAAGTTTCGGCTAAGCGATAAACAATCAGGTCCTTGAAACTGGTTGTTCGGTCTGGTTGTGTTGCATTGGTCCATTGGTCAAAGTGTTTCTTTGACATCGGGTGCAGTCTTTCCATATAACCTGCCGCCTTACCATATAAATCTTTAGGGATTTCCTGTCCATAATTAGGTTTACTTTGGTCATTATAGTAAAAAGTATGGATGAAAAGATCTTTATAACGATTGTCTTTTTCTTTATCATACAGACTGAACAAATAGGTGTTTGGATAAACACGTCCCCATCCATATCCTCCTTGGGCAGCTTCAAATGTACAATCCGGATTAGCCTGGGAACGGGTAGTGGTAATAATTGCGGCACGGTGTCCCATCAATGGGGTACCGGTTCCGCCTCCACCCATATTTTCAGAGAACTGATAAGACCATAAAACTTCGGCGGAACGCATGTCCGCACTGTTGAATACATCCCCTGTTTTGGACATCATAGAGTACATTGTTCCATCTCTGAATATATCCTCGCACTCTTCAATTGCCTTGTCATAGTCTTTTTCCCACATGGCCACCTGTGCTCTCACGTGTTTGGCTGTAGCTTTGGTAACACGACCATAGTCATTATTAGGTATTCCCCATTCGAGTGCATTGACAGCATCATCCAAATCTGTCTTGATCTGAGTAAATATCTGTTCTGTGGAAACCGGATGAAAATCACGTTCCAAATTATCTACTGTAGTAGGAATTGTATTCAAATAGAGACGTTCAAAACGTTTCCATAGTTCAAAATATGCACGTCCACGGAAGAATTTAGCTTCACCCCATGCTCGGGTAGTCACAGGATCGTCAAATCCTAGTTGTTCGGCTCCGGTGATAATCTCATTGGCTTTGCCAATGATGAAATAATAGTGTTGCCAGAATGATTCTACATCACTGTTATTGGGCATGAAATTCTGCAGTTTTGCGATTGCGGTACTTGTTCCTGCGCGAAAAGCCATAATATCAGTGCTGTAATCACACATCGTTACTATATAGAGGTTGCTACCACCGCTTCCGTCTCCTTTGGCTAATTCTCTGTCCAAGCTATACAAACCTATCGCTGCGCGATACAATCCGTCAGGGGAGGTGGTCAGATAATCAGTAGTAATATCTGTTTTTGATTTGAGGTTCAGGAAATCTTCACAAGAAGACAATAGCGTAATGGAATATACTGCCAAAGCTGCTATATATAATTTATTTTTCATATTCTGCGGGATTTTATTAGAATGAAACATTAATTCCAAATACATACTGTTTTGATTCAGGATATGCACCCGGTGTCAACTCCGGACTATAAGACAAAAAGTCTGTAAATGTCAGAAGATTGGTTGCTGTAGCATATACTCTTAATTTCTGTAGCTGGAGTTTCTTTATCCAAGTTGTCGGGAAAGTATATCCCAGCTGCAAGGTGCGTAAGCGGATATAAGAAGCATCCTGAATTGCCAGGGAACCATGATAAGTGACATTTGTGTTATGACTAGGTCGCGGAAATTCGTTTGAAGGGTTGAATGGAGTCCAGTAATTTACCTTCACGCCGTTTAGTTTTCCCTGTAAAGAACCACCGCTATTGGATTCGGAGAGATAGCCATTTCTGATTTTACGACCGGACACACCATACCAATCCATATAGAAATCAAAACCTTTCCATTTGAGAGTTGTATTTAGGGAGAGTGTGAAGTCCGGATCTCTGGAGATAGGTGTACGGTCATCTGCATTTATTTTTCCATCGCCATTTACATCTTTTATCTTTACAGATCCCGGAGCGACATTATCTTCGCGTGTCAAGGCTTTATCAGCTATACCATCGCCATCGGTATCAATTGTCGGTTTCAATGTATATTCCAATTTGCCATAAGCATTTCGTTTGATATCGAAATCTTCATACTGATAGATACCGTCCGGTAAATAGTCATAATAAACATGTATAGGTTTACCTACAAACCAACTATTACCCGGTTGGCTCAACGGTTTACCGTTTTCATCGACCTGATTGTCAATCTTTACTATTTCATTAGCATACTGACTGAAATTAGCTCCTAAACTCCATGTGAAATTCTTTGTACGGAAGACGTCGCCGTTGATACTGATATCAATACCATGTGATTTGGTTTCTCCCAAATTATCAAGCATCTGTTCATATCCTAAGACGGAGTTTATTTCACGCTTAACGATCAAGTCTGTCGTTCGGGTATTATAGTATTCAATTGTACCTGACAAACGATTGTTGAAGAAGCCAAAATCAAGACCTATATTGGCTGTGCGTGATTGTTCCCACTTTAAATTAGGGTTTGAAAGCTCTTTTCCGGGAAGATAACCCATGTATGAGTTGTCACCGAATTCATAGCGTTCTTGATCAGTTAATCCAAGTGTTGTATAGTTGCCAATTCCATTTTGGTTACCTACAATACCATAACTCAAACGAAGTTTTAAATTATCGATCCATGACACATTACGCAGGAAACTTTCTTCGTTTGCACGCCATGCCAGGGCGACAGAAGGGAATGTACCCCATTTGTTGTTCTTGCCGAAGCGGCTTGATCCATCTCGTCTGATAGCTACATTCATAATGTATCTATCCATAAAGATGTAAGAAGCACGTCCCATGAAAGATACCAAGTTATTTTCAGAGAATGTTCTCGTAGGTGTGCCGGAAAATTGGCCGTTGGATATAAAATCCCAATCCATGTCTACAGGTAAGTCACTGGTGGCATATCCCAGTCCTTTCGTTTGAGAATGGTCTACTGACTGTACGGCAGTAAGCGTCAGTTTATGCTGTTGTTTTTTTATCGGAACCTCATAAGTGAAGATGTTTTCTATCAGATAATTTCTCTGTTCGTTATTGGTTAGTTTGGCAGTTGCTCCTCCACCGGGATAATTGACACCTTTCACTTCTCCATCTTCCTGCTGTCTGTTATAGAAAGAAGTATTTAAACGATAATTAAATCCTTTGAAAGGTTTCAATTCCAGGAAGATATTGACACGGTAGCTGTTATTCGTTATTTCGCGTGCATAATTCTGTGCTCTGTAAAGTGGGTTAACATCGTTGGCAGTGTCGATATATTTAGTATAACTACCATCTGCATTATATACTTTAGCCAGCGGAGTACGGGTAATGAACTCCGTAAAATTTCCATCTTCACGTTCACTTTTGGATAATGCGTAGGAAGTATTCACTCCGAAACTAGCCCATTTGTTCACTTTATAGTCTACATTTAGGCGGAAAGCAGCTTTTTTATATCCCGAGCCGGTCGTTACCATACCGTCTTGATCAAAGTAATTGAGGCCGGCTGAAACACGGAGTTTGTCAGTTCCGCCACGTACGGTTAAATCATGGTTCTGGTAAAGAGCATTCTTCAACATCAGATCTTCCCAGTTGACAAACTCTCCGTTCGCCCAGACTTCACTCATTATTTCGTCGCTCAAAGCCTCTGCAACAGAGATTTCGCGGGCGTCAATAATGCCTTTATCGTTTGCCATTGCTTCTCTTCGAAGCATCATATATTCTTGTGGAGAATAAAAATCGAAGTTCCGCCATAAAGACTGAATACCTACATAACCGTTATAATTCACTTCCATTTTACCTTGCATACCACGTTTGGTTGTTACAAGAATTACACCGTCGCTGGCCCGTGCACCATAAATGGCTTGAGAAGCTGCATCTTTCAGAATTTCGATAGACTCAATGCTTTCCGCACTTAAAGTACTGAATTCTTCACTACTTGATACTGAACCGTCAATAACATACAATGGTGTGTTTTGTGCACTGATAGAACGGTTTCCACGGATGGTGATGGTAGGAGCAGATCCGGGTCTGCCTGATGAACTTGTTACATTAACTCCCGCCACACGTCCACGGAGCATATCTCCCACATTCCCTGCTGGGAAACTTTTCATCTCATCAGTTTTAACGGAAGCAACGGAAGTAGCGATATCGCTTTTCTTTTGATAACCGTAACCCACTACCACGATTTCTTCCAGTAATTTAGAGTCTTCGGACATGGTTACATCGATAATTTTCCGATTGCCTACTTTATGCTCTTGATCTGCATAACCTATATAGGAGAATACAAGTGTGGCATTAGAAGGTACCTCAATAGAATATTTTCCATTCATATCGGTAATCACACCGGTGGTACCTCCTTTCACATGGACATTCACTCCAATCAATGGGCTTTGTGCGTCAGACACAACACCTGTCACTCGTACATTTTGCGCATGTATGCCTACCATAATCATTAGGAAAATAGCCGGCAAGATTAGTTTTAATTGATTGTTTTTCATTTATACATAAGATTTAATTATTGAATAAGCTGAACAAAAGTCTTCAAAAAAAGAAATATAATATAAGAGGATTGTACGAAAAGAGAGTAAAATCATACGGTTACCTGGTTTATGTTACCAAATCGATAATATCGGCTTATGGTTAGACTCTTTCGTATCCAAATAGCAACTTTTACCATTGTCCGAATCATCGCCCAATTGCCGGAGCTCTCTTATCAGTACGAAAGTGATCTCTTTCTGCTTACACTTACGTATCAGTTTAGTAACATCGAGCTGATGATATGAAGCATTTTTATCGACTATGATTTCTCCTGCTACATGTGCGGTGTTCCCTACTTGGGTTATACGCATCTGTTTCCTATCCAGATTAGGAGCGTTATTCCAATTTAAAGACATTTCATTCCAATCGCAGTTGTCTAAGGCATAGACATGGAAACGATATGAATACTTGTCCGACGAATTACCATAAATTTGCAGTAGCGCCGCATTTATATTATCTACTTTGGACAAGTCGAATTTGATGTAGCTGACCTGATTGTGATTAATCTGTGAAGCGTTCATTTCTACACTCATCTTTTTTATTTTGCCAAAGTTCTTTTCGCTATTACTGCCACTTTTTATAGTAGCATCTGCTGTAGCAGTCAAAGTGTAGGGTGTACTTTGGCAAGCGGGGATAGTAAGAAGCATCACACTTTGAGCCGGTAGTTCGAACGATAGTTGTCCGTTTTCGGAAATTTCTTTTGACCACACCACTTCGCCATAGGCATCCGCACTTACTTCTTCGGCAAATACCTTTGTACCGGTGGGGAGGTTTAATGATTTTAAATTCAAAGTCAGTGTGTTTGGCGAGAGTTTACGTTGTACAAGCCATATATAATATCGCATTTCTTCCGGGTTGTAAGAGGTTAATGCATCTACCTCATTATCGGGGACTGATTTCACTGTTTCCAATAGCGGTCGTTCGTCCTTAAAACCTTTTGCAAAAAGCCGGACTACCTGGCCCGTCCGCTGAATACCACTTATATCATAAGATTCCGGGATGTTTTTTACTGATTCTTCATCAAACAATTTTATCTCCCTCACCTTGATACTGCCCTTATCGGTAGCAATAAAACGAATTCTCGAACTTGTCACAGGAGTCTTAAATAGAAAGAAAGATTGCGTATAGCGAGCATTGTTTTCAATAGTTTCTTCAATATCTTTCCAACCGGTGCCCTCCCAATATTGCAACCGGAAATTCTTCACGCGGTCCGGACCTGTGTAGACTCCGTATTCCGAGCCGGTATAAACCACGGCCGCACCCAAAGAATAACTCTTTCCCAAATCTATTTCGAGGCATTTCTTTTCGTCTGTATTCACAGATGTCCACATGGAGGCATCAGTCTTGTTGCCGTCGGTGATCACTTTCACTTGTGCAGGATGTGAAGAAGTCAAATCAATGACTTTCTTCCCCAATGCTACGTTGTTGTAAGCATCTTCTACGATTCTCTTGCCTTGCCAGATAAAATGATGTCCCGATTTAATGCCACGCGGATAGGTGTTGCTGGTTGTGTTAGCAAATTTGAAGGCCCACATACCATGCCCCTGGTTAAGAGTATTGTTGGTGTATTCACCTGCCCATTCGGTAAATAGGGAAGGGGAGTCCATCGTCTCGTATTTGTCAATGAGATAGGCATTCATCCAACGCCCGGTTTCAGTATACACTATCGGAAGAGAGCGTTTTAAAGGATGATTATCTACTATGATCTTCCGTATGTCTGAAACCTTGGATACATATCCTGCTGCCGGAAGATTATAAGAGTGTGTTGAGAATATGTCCAGCAAGTCTCTGTCAGAAGGGAATCCCCGATAATCAATACGCAGGCTTTTCACAACTTCCGCCCACCAGTTAGCGTTGGAGCCTGCCGTGACAGGACTTACAAAACGTGATTTCAGATGCTTTCCATAGAGTTTGTTTACATCCTGTATTGCACAATATATAGCATCTGACACAATTTTCATGGCATCTACATATTGCGTGATTTTCATCGGACCGGAATGTCGGTGATTAGGTTCGTTTTGCATGGCGAACATTGTCACGTCACCCGTTTTGGCTGCATAAAATGCCAGGGCATAAAAGCGTTGCCATTGTTTCCATTTATTGCTCCATGTATGGTCAAAATCTGTTGAATTCATCTGTAGGACTACATCTATGTTCAAGCGTTTCAATTCAAGTAAAGCATATTCAAATACCATTGAATTGGTGGAGAATTGTTGCTTACGGCATCTTTCTAAAATCAGTTTCCATTTGATGAAGTTATTTTTTTCCGGACTACTTCGTAATTCATGTTTGTACGCTTCAAACTCTTCTAGTGTATTCAAGTTCTTCTGATAATTTACTGCCTCTTCGGGTACGTAATCATTCATGGATGTCCATACGCGTAAACTGTTTACATTAGAATATTCAAGCCAGCCTGAGATGTTGCTGCCGGGCATATAATATCCTTGATTGTAAGCTACGTATTTCATGGTATTGCCTATCACATCTTTATTGACCGTTACAAGCATGTCTTTAGGAAATTCTTTATGAACTCTATCTGGCAATTCATTCTGTATAACAGGAACAATCATATTTTTCTTTTCTTTGCCATATACTTCAAACTCATTGATGGTAACAGGTTCCCCATCAGTAGAGATTAGTCGAAGCTGGAAAGTAGTAAGCTGTGGGGTAAATGTAAATTCGATTTTATCTAATCGGTTCTCCGTACATTCCGTATTAGGCAAGTCTGTCCAGTTGGCATCGTCCCAATACTGAATTTTGAAGTTCTTCATCGCCCAGAAGCCGGGAGCTTGTCCTTTCTCTTGTTCCGTCTTTTCCGGTTCAGGAATTCCCGTGTAGATAACTATCCTGTCGATATCATAATATTTTTGCAATTTAAGATCCAGAATATGCGGGGTACGAGCACCTTTGGCACTTGTCCAGGAAGAAGTACGCGAAATAACTCCGTCAGTTACATTGGATGCTGGAAATTCTTTTTGTTGTGAAGAAGCTATTACTGGTTTGTGCAATGCCACATTCACATTATCAGCAGATATACCCACGAAAGGTATAACCATGGCTCCGTAAACTAAAACCAAACATTTTCTTAGGTACATAAATCTTTTGTATTTTATGGTATGTATTTATTCTTCAGAGTAACAAGCCTTATAAGCTGCTTCTGCATATTTTCGGTTCCGGATTAACATATACGCTTTCTGTTGCTAACCGATACTTGTCTGTACGGAAGGGAAATGCCGGAAAGCCTTCTTTATTAAATAAGTTCATATCGCCACTATTCACCCAGAGGTAACGGACATCTACGGGATTTGTCACCAGATTATTTTTCACCTTTACTTGATTTTTGCCTACGATGATTGCTTCAGCGGGATAGAATTTACCATCTTTACCCGCAACAGCGAAACCTGAAAGTGTTGCTGCATTGTCTTTGCTAACGAGCCCTGTACCGGCATTGGTAAAATCAAGTAACAAAGATCCATCGGCAGTTTTCGTCATTTTCTTGAATTCCGGCCCCTGGCAAACAACTTTTTTACCATAAACTTTTCCTAGTGCTAATTGAGACAATCGCCAGCCTACTGTGTCTTTCACTATGGGATGAATGTCTTTCGGATTACCCTGATCGAAAGCGACAACCATTGCTGTATTTTTTACATGGTGCGAGGTGAGGTATTGCGCTTCACGTAGCTCATACCAATAACGTGTTTTCGTTTCGAATCTGGGTAACTGAATAAAGAGAAAAGGAATATCTCCCTGTCCCCAAGCAGTTCTCCATTCATTTATCATGGCGGGAAACAATTTGCGGTATTGCGCTCCGCGGGCTGTGTTCGATTCTCCCTGATAAAAGAGGAAACCTTTCAATGTGTAAGGAATAACAGTGTTTAGCATTGTCTCGGACAATCCTATCGGTCTATGGAAATTCTTTCTTCCCATAGGTTCCACCGGTTTGTCTATATACTTCTTTTGTTCCGCGTTCAACTGGTTATATTCTGCCAGACTTGAAACATAACGGTTGTATAGTTTTTCGTACCCGTCCGATCCGTAAGAATTCACTATACTGTCATAATGCTGTACTATCGGCCGGAAGTCTTTGTCCGACATCAGCAGTGTCCTGCTTGTCTAGGCCTCCACCGTGGTTCCTCCTACCGGAGTTTGGATGATACCGATAGGAATATTCAACTCTTTATGTATGTTTCTGGAAAAATAATAAGCGATTGCAGAAAACTCCGGTGCTGTCTGCGGCGAACATACCCTCCATGATGCTTTGGACACTTCATGTTCCGGGTAGAATTTCCTCGGCACTTTATAATAACGTATTTGTGGATAGTCGGCCGAACTAATCTCCTTTTGAGCATCTTTTACTCTGCGCAAAGCGAATTCCATGTTCGACTGACCACCCGCCAACCATACATCACCTATTAAAACATCCTGAAAACTAACCTTATTATTACCGTTTATAATATCTAATTTATAGGGCCCTCCGGCTTCTCCGGTCTTCAATGTCACTTGCCATTTTCCCTGAATGGCTTTTACTTTCCGAAGCTGCCCTGCAAACCGGACCTCAACCAGTGAACCGTTTTGGGCTTCTCCCCATATCTTTATTATGGCATTTCGCTGCAATACCATGTGGTCCGTAAAGACATCTGCTACCGTAAATTTGTCAGTTGCAAAGGATAGTATTGTTATCAGTGATAAAAAGGAAGAAAATAATATGCGTTTCATAGTTTGCCTGATTATAAATTCATTGGCAAATATCCTGCTTTTGTATATGATAAGATATAAAAATCGTTCTTTTAAGAAGCAACATTGTACGGAAGTTACTTTTGTTTTTTCTTTATTATAGTCTTTAATAATATGGTACGTCTGTCTCCTTTCAGCGTCACTTTCATCTTGTTTTTCAGATGAGAGATATTCGTTCTGATAATCAACTGTTGTTTGGGGTGGATGATATACTTTTCCCATGTTCCATCCGTGACCGAAAGACTGATGTTAAGAGGCTCGTCTACCGGATTCTCCAATACAGTAACCATCGTCTTTGCCTTTCGGGGAAGTGCCAGATAAAAGTAACCTTCGCCAACGGTTGAAGATGTATCGACAATGGGGCTACCTCCACGTGAGAAAGTAAATGGAGCCATCGGACGTCTGCCGTATGTGACATATTGCACTCCCGGTTTCGAATTCCAGCCTCCGTAGGAGCCTGCATATTGATATCCATATTCATCAATCTGCACTTTATACTTCGGCAGTTCTTCCTGTCCTTTTGGAATGATAGGAATCGTATTCACCATCAAACCGTTACATGGAGCATTAACTATCCCTCGTTCAGAGGCATAGTCTCCCCAAATAATGGAATCGTTTATGGCTACATACTGTTCATGCTTCTTATTGACAGCCATATACAGAATCATGTTGGAAAGAAGTTTGTCGGCTACAGGATCTACTTCGCAATGGTCTATCAAGTCAAATCCGGATAAAAGGATGGAACCTTTCCCCATAAACAATTCGGATAAAGCTGTACCAGCCAGGGCACGGCTATAGTTGGCGAGAGTTGCCACATCCTCTATTGAGGACGATTGCAGCTCATAACCCGTATTTACAGGATAGATGGCCGGGAAGCCATTCTTCGACTCATCATAAGAAGTATAGTCAGCCCATAGCCTGAACATACGTGGATTCAATCCACTGAAAATCGGATGATAAGGACGTTCCAAATTGATATTCATGCCATCTTTGTATGCCAGAGACGGTGACAGATAAACCGGATCGTTATTACTATGTTCCAGAAATTTTACTTTTACGGGCAACCAGGATGAGTTGAAAGTGGTTTGATTCTGTTCAAGGCAAATAATGCGGCCGCCTTTATTGACATACGCTTTCAATTCTTCGGTTTGTCTGTCAAGGTTATCATCCCACGAATCTTTACCGATGACAAATGTGGAGTGCATAGGGAGTTTTGTCAATGAGGATGCTGTTTTCACGGAATATCCCTTTCTTTGTAAACAGTTTAATGTTTGTTGTTCCGGGGTAGTGTCATATACAAAAACTGTTGTTTCTGTATCAGCCGGGTTGTTCCAATCCTTTCCGGCAATAAATAATTCGCTTTCGTTATATGACACCTTTTTGTCTTTGGAATAAATCTCTCCTTTTAATAGATAATCTCCCGTGGGTAGATTCTGTGGGATATTGATAGTGAGAGGTAATTTGTCGGTTCCATAATAAGGGACAAACGGGAATTCATTTTCTCCCGATATTACTTTCTTGCCTTCATGCTCAATCCACCAATGCAGGCGGGCATTGCTCAATCCATTACCGTAATCATCGTCATTCACTACGTGTGCCACTACCGATAGCTTCTTTCCTGCATATACTTGTGATTGCCAGTTTTCCCAACTCAATAATATAGGCTGATAGCTAAGCTGATACTGCCTGGCGACCGGTTTGGGCTTCATTTCGGCAAAAGAACTTACTCCGTCCCAATGGTGAAATACAATGGTGAAAGGCATGGTGCCAGCCAGACAATCATTCTGGCTTCTTAAGCGGCGGAATAGCTCTGTCGCATTTTTCAGAACAAATGCCTGATAGGCCATGGCGGCTTCTGCTTGTTTCGCATCAGGCAAATGTCCTGTCCAGCACTTTTGAGAACCGGGTTGCTTGGTTCTCGAACAAAGGTTAAAGCGTCCGTCTATACCAGTATAGTTACCCACACATTCTGTGAAGGTAATGGGCTGTACTTTTCCCGGATTTTGCCACATAGCCTTGTCGCGCATATTCAGGTAGGTGAGGAAAGAGTTATAGTACCATCCCCAATACCTGTGTACGTCATAGATATCTGCTGATTTCCCTAGACCATAGCCGGCATTACAAATATACAAACGGGTACTATCCCATTTTTTAAGTTCTTGATACATTCGAGTAAGAAAATCCCTGTATAAGTCACCTACCTTTCCTTCGTAGGGCATTTCATTGGATAAAATATAAATTACGACAGAAGGATGGGAGGTAAACGGACCTAAATCTATTTCCTTATAGGTTTTAAGTGATAATTCAAAATCTGTTGGAGGAGCTGTTTTTGTTGCGTGTTTAGGACGTCCGTACCGACCGGCGAATATCATCATTCCTTCTTCGTCGCATACATCCATCCAGTTTTGGTTGTCGGGGATACGAATGATATTGATATGAAGGCTTTTCATATATCGAACATAGTCACGGGCAAAGTCTTTACTTTGCTCCAGTTGTTCCGGTATGCCACGTTCCGGTGGGTTTATGGCATTGCCTCGCAGGTAGATTGGTTTGTCGTTTAAATAGAATACACCGTTATGCATCTCAAATTTTCTGAATCCTATTCTCTTCTGAAAAGTCTGCTTTCCTGCTTTTAGTGTAAGGTCATAAAGTACAGGCGAAACCGGACTCCATAATTTCGGAGTTAATTGATCTGTAGCCAGTATAACTGTCGTATCGGTTTTATGATTAAAGAGATATTCTTTTGAAAAGTTGCATAGTTTCTCTTTATTCTGTGAGCCGACAATGGTGGCATCAAGCAATAAATGTTCACCCGCTTCTGCCGATAAAGTAACTTCTATTTTGACACTATTGTCAGAAGTAATAGGAGTTATTCTTTGAATATCGGCAGCAACCGATAATAATGGGAATAACAGACAAAAAGCACCTAATAGTTTTGTTCTCATAGTATTCTTATTGTATTAAAATAGATTATAAATTTATTCCGTGATTCCCTTTTGGAACTGTGCTGGTGTTATCCCGAACAGTTCTCTGAATCGTTTAATGAAATAACTTGGAGAGTTGAAACCTACTTCATAAGCTATTTCCGAAATCGTCTTAGTATCTGACTGAATCAGCAGCATTTGTGCTTTTTTCAACCTGACGTTTAAAATAAAATCATTCGGCGTCTGTCCTGTTATTCCTTTTAGTTTCAGGAATAACTTGGTACGTCCGATGTTTAAAGCCTGCGCGAACATGTTCACATCAAAGTTAGGATTATCGATGTTCTGTTCAATACAGATCACACATTGTTCCATAAATTGCTGGTCTGCACCATTGGTTGCCAAAATATCTACATTGTTATCCATTTGTTTAGCATATTTTTTCTGTAACAGCTTTCTGCCGTTCACCAGGTTATTACAACGCATAAACAAATGTTTCACATTAAAAGGTTTAGTGATATAGTCATCCGCACCCATTTTTAACCCTTGTATAGTAAATTCTTCCGCAGTCTGTGCTGTGAGCAGTATGACAGGTATGTGTGAAGTTTCAAAATTACTTTTTATCATCCGGCACATTTCTATTCCGGACATCTTGGGCATCATGATGTCACTAAGCACAATATCAGGTTGCACTTCTTTGGTTTTTTCAAAACCTTCTTCACCGTCTTGGGCTTCATAAACCGAGTATACTTTGGAGAATAAACGTACTAACAGCTCTCGTAATTCTTCGTTATCTTCGACAATCAGTATTTTACTCGAAGGTTCTTCTGTCCTGTCAGAATTTTCATCCTCCGGTATCTCTTCCGTTATTTTTTCATCATCCATCTTCAGTAATGAAATGCAGTATGAATCAATATCAGGAGTCTCCACTTTTTGTGAAACCGAAATATGGCTGTCTCCCAAAGGTAGCTCAACGACAAATGTTGTCCCTTTCCCTTCCCGGCTTCGGGCACCGATTTTTCCTTTATGCGCTTCGATAATACTTTTTGCAAGCGCTAGGCCAATGCCTGTGCCTTTCTGGTTGTCCAAACTGTCTACTTGATAGAAACGGTCGAATATCTTATTCAGATTTTCTTCGGCAATGCCTATTCCCGTATCTGAAATAAGTATCATAACGCTGTTTTCATACTCTTGTACCGATAATGAAACCGTACCTCCCAAAGGTGTATATTTAAAAGCGTTCGACAACAAGTTATAAATAACCTTTTCCAGTTGCACTACATCAAACCATACATCCAGCGAACGATCTTTATTAAAGTATTCGAAAATAATCTGTTTGCCTCTGGCGTATTCTTTGAAGGACAAATAGATTTCATCCAGAAACGAATAAATATCCTGCTTGCTGTATTTAAACTTCTCGAATCCCTGTTCTTGTTTTCTAAAATCAAGAAGTTCGGTAATTAAACGTTTCATACGTAGTGTATTTCTATGTATGCCTACTAATTTGCCGTATACTAACGGTTGAATATCATTCCGTTCCATTAGCATTTCCAACTGACTTACAATCAGAGTAAGCGGAGTACGGAATTCATGTGATATATTGGTAAAAAAGCGGAGCTTTGACTGGTTCAGTTCTTCTATCTGCTTTTTTTCTTTCTTCTCATATTCGAGCGAGGCCCTCAATTTTAGTTTGGAAGAATAGAAACTTACTATTATGTATATAGAAATAATTATTATAATGCCATAAAGGCAGTACGCCCATGTCGATTTATAGAAAGGTGGTTTTATCACAATATCTATCTCCTTACAAATACTTTCCCTTCCGGAGTATTCTTCAGAGCTTTTTATTATTAGCTTGTATTTACCCGGATTCAGGTTTGTGTAAGTGATTCCTTTGCGATAACCGGCACTCATCCATTCTTTATCAAACCCTTCCAGTTTATAGTAAATCCGATTTCTTAATACTGATACATAGTTTGATAACGAAAAATTAACTGTGATGATGGAGTGATTATGGTTCAGGGTGATTTGCGGTTGATATAAGATTGACTCGGAAAGGATGCCGGAGCCGTCATTGGGTAGTATGAGTTTATTGTTAACTTCCAATGAAGTAAAGTTCAGCTGATAAGGTTTAACATAAGAATTCAGTTCTTTTTCGAAGAAAGAGATCATCATCTTAGGTCCGGATAGGAATATTTCATTATCATGGGCGACAAACAATCCGTAAGGATTCAATGCTGTCATCGGAAAACCATTTTGTTTGTTATAGTTATAAAACCGTTCGTTTTCCATGTCAAACCGTGAAAAGCCCTGATTGCTTGCTATCAAAAGATAACCTGAAAGAGATTCGTTTATATCCAGAATATAATCGTTAATCAAATCTGAGTTTTGTGAGTTGAACGATTTGAATGTATTCGTTTCAGGTTGGTATAGAAATATCCCGTCTCCGGAAGAACCAGCCCATATATTCCCTTTTTTATCCTCGAAAAGCACGTTTATAAGGTTACTTCCTATAACTTTTTCGGAAGTGTTGGGAACAAAATATTCATCCCGTTTATGAGTTGCTATATTATATTTTACCAGTCCCAAATAATAGGAAAACCATAAATTGTTATGCTTGTCGAGATGCATATCAATGATTTGCCTGTTGTTGAGTTTGCTATCCGTTAATAGTTTGGTACATTCTCCGGTTTCCGGATTAAATAAACCGATGCCGTTGTGGGTAGCCAGCAGCAAGTTCCCTTTATATGGAATAATTTTTCGGATTATATCATTAATCAATGTGTTCTTTATGCTGGGAACATGTCTGTAGTTGGTAAACTTCTGTGTTTTCAAGTTTAACTTATCCAATCCTCCTTTTAACGTTCCTATCCATAGTATCTGATTCTTTTCATCCAGATATAAAGCTTGAATTGTATTGGATGCAAGTGAATTACTTTGATTACTGTGTTTATATTCGATAAAGCTCTTGGTCTTTCTATCGAGATAATTCACTCCTCCGCCTTCTGTTGCAATCCAAATACCACCTTTGGAGTCCTCTTTCATTCTTCCGGCAAAAGGGGATGTCAATTTACCTTTTTGTGATTCATCGGGATAATAGTAGGTGTAGATTTCATAATCGGGATTGAATAGATTGATTCCACCGTAGTAGGTACCTATCCAGAAAGTGCCCTGCTGATCTTTCATCATACAAATGATGGAAGAATTGCTTAGGCTATAAGGCTTGTTGTCTTCACTGTAATGAGTAATATTGTTGGTGGTATCCAGTTTGTCCAAACCTTTAAAAGTGCCTATCCAATAATTGCCCTGGTTGTCTTCAACAATACAACGGATATAATTGCTGGAAAGTCTGTTTTTATAAGGTCCGTCCTTATAGTTGATTTGTACGCCATTTCTGTCCAGGCGGAAAAGTCCGTCATCCTTAGTTCCTACCCAAATATTCTTTTTGGAATCTTCATAAATACAGGTTATATCTTTCTCGGGAAGATAATTAAGCCATTTCTTATTACTATCTATTATGTACAAGCCTTTATTCATCGTTCCTACATACAGGTTGCCTTCATGATCTTCAGTGATGCATGATATGCGTACACTGTCCAGGTGGTAATAATACTCTAGTTTATCTTCTTTTCGGTTGTATGTAAACAATGAATCTCTCGTACAAACCCATAACCGGGAGTTGCCGTAGTCAATGGCCTGGATATTGTTGTTACGGATAGTATGGAAAATGTTTTTCCTGATATCGTATTCTACTACAGCATACTTGCAACGGATATAAATATGACCGTTTTTATCGCCACAGATAGTGCCTATGTTATTATTGTACAAGCTGTTTTTATCATTCTCAATCGGGCGGAATATATGGAAATCAGTACCGTTGTATCGATTCAGACCATCTTTGGTTCCTATCCAGATAATACCGAATTCATCTTGATAAATAGACGTGACTGTGGGTTGTGAAATGCCATTTTCTACTCCGATCGCTTGGAAGTGTATATTTTGTCCAAACGAAAGAGTAGAAATTAATAATAAAAGAAATGGAATATACTTCTTATACATACAATGGACTCCTTTAATACAAAACAAACTTATGAATTATTTTCGGAGTATACCAAGTAAAACAGCTTGTTTAACTAATGCAATCTTCCTGAAATAATCGGTTGGTAACAAAGGTAGTGTTGGGTAGTCGTTTTTAATATAAGAATAGGACGATTATATATCAATATTGTACGCAATCGGTGAATAATCCTTTTCTATTGATTATGTGGCTTATTTAAAAGCGGCAGGACAGCTGTAATGATAAAACCAGTATTCTGGACATCCTTATGGAATGTCCAGAATACTGGTGATGATTTGTACCTGCCGGGGAGTAAACGTTCGTGTACGCGGATGATAACCTGTGGCAGTCAATAACTGAAGCAGTTCTTTATTTATTTTAATCCATTTGGTGAATATGCGTATGGCGCAACGGGGTGTAATGTTCGGATTGTACATACAAGCCAATTCCTTTTTCTTATAAGTTTTAATGCGAAACGGAATTTCTTCCTCTTCTGATGGCAATTCTTTCATGTTGATATTTTAATGTTTTAAGATGTGGTAAAGATACAAAATAAAAAAGGCGTTGTCAAGTCTTTTGCAGGAATACTTTGGGAAACAGTATCCGCCCGTGGGCGGGTACTGTTTCCCTGCTTTTAAAGGCTGATGATTAATCTTATGCTGCCGGGTCCGGTGCTTCTCCTTTGCCGTCATCCGGGTTTGGATTCGGGTTGGGGTCCGGTTGTTCTGGGCTGATGGAACCATCATCGGAAGCTACCGCTTTTTGAACACTGACTTTACTTAGCATCTCTTTGAATTTGTAGCCCGGAGTGAAAATGATTTTCACTCTGCGTATCGTATCGCTATCTACCTCTTTTTCAGTATCCTGACTTTCGCAATTCATACCAGGACGGAAGCATCCGAAATCTCCTAATTGAACAGAGATGCCTTTTCTAAGGTTGAGATTTAATGTATCGATCAAAGCATCGAGTACAAATTTTACCGCTCCACTGGGGACCATTCCGACTTTGGTGATTTCCTCGCACAAATCTCTGAAATCTACCGTATTGGTGATTACATTTTGTGCTACATACTTTTCAGCTTTAGTTTTATCAAAGCCGAATGTTCTTTTTTTAATGACGTATCTAAGTGCCATAGTTTTTTGTTTTTTAAATTAGTTACTTTATTTATCAATTCTCTTTGTGATCACGATGCAAAGATACTATGGGCACTTTCCGGGGAGGTGCTTTAACGGTCCTAGATGTACGTACTTTGATTCACTTTTATTTATTTTGTTTGTATGCCTCTGATTTATAGATTCTTATGTCTTCTACTTTAATAGCCATTTCCAAATAGGGAGTATTTCAATCAGTTTCACGATACTCAAATGTTCTTGATAATCATAAAATATGCCGAAAAACGATGAACGTTGCAAGAATAAACACTATATTTGTACATATTACACTAAGATAATAGAGGTATAGCTATGCTACATTCAAGCCAATCAGCCCCCGTTGTTGATGGCAAAGTCATGGAGTTTGTGATTTTTGCCATTGAGAGTGCCGCCCAGAAGTTGGGTATTCCGGCTCCTACTCTCTATAACCGTTTGGAAAAACTGAATCTTATCCGTCAATACCTGATAAGTGGATATGACATGCTTCACACCCAGAGTCGTGAGTACATAGCCGATACGTTGGTAGAAGCTCTTGAAAACTGGGAAGCCTACTATAAAGAAAAAGGAGAATTTGTATGAAAGTCTATCATGGTAGTACGCAGGCCGTAGAATATCCTTTGGTCGGTGTCGGACGCGAAAACCTCGACTTTGGTAAAGGATTCTATGTAACAGATATCTATGCCCAGGCTGAACGTTGGGGAGCTGTCATGGCATTACGCCATCCTGGTAGCACATCTGTAGTAAACATATACGAGCTTGATGTTGAAAAGATAAATTCATCCGGATACAAATGGCTTCACTTTGACGGGTATAACAATGATTGGTTGGAATTTATTGTCAGTAGCCGTTTAGGAAAACAGCCATGGTTGGAGTACGACATTGTGGAAGGCGGTATTGCTAATGATCGGGTTTTCGACACAATAGAAAATTTCATGGAAAACCAGATTACTAAAGAAGTAGCTTTAGGACGTTTGCGTTTTGAGCAGCCCAACAATCAGTTATGCATTCTCAATCAACGTCTCATTGACGAGTGTCTCTCTTTCAAAGAATATGTAACAATAAAATAAACTACGTTTATGATAGATGTATTAGTATGGAATAAATACACTCGTGTGGTGATGCAATTAGCGGAGCGTTTGAATATTTCTCCCGAAAAAGCATTGCACTTGTTCTATAATAGTAAGGTATACGCATTGCTTCTTAATAAACAATACCCGCTTATAACATTGAGTGATGCCTACATCACTGATGAAATCATACTTGAGTTACAACAGCAATAATCCTGTTGTAACTCTTAATTCTACTTGTTCCAAAAGTTTATACCTTTATATATACAGTCAACTTTCCAACCCCTTCTTTCCCTATTATTCCGTCAGTGATAAAGGAATTTAATTCTTCAATAGCTACTTTTTTATTTCGTCCTGTCAGATGGCTATAATCTGTCCGGCTGATGAATAGATGATTTTCCAAGTATGTGTTGAGGCGGTCGCGACACGTCTCACGGGAGATACTATTTTTCTTAGGGCGTGTAATAGATTCTCCTCGTTGCAGCCTCATTTTGTCGCCTACTTCTTTCTTGAATGGACGACTTGCGCGGAAATTAATATTTTTCATTTGGACAGACGCTGCCCGAATTTCTTTTTTATCTTTAACCGGCGGACATTGCAACGATGTAGAGAAGAATCCGAAGTTTCCCATTTCTACATTCCAACCGTCGGCTAGTAAATCCCGTGCTTCATTGGCAAAGGCTTCCATGGCTCCTGCCAATAAACTTCTGCTGATACCGGTAAATTTGTGGACACGATCCAGAAACTCTTCTTTATCTACGGTTCCTTTGGAGACAATACGGGCATGTAGCGGTTGTTTCTCTCCGTCAGGTGACGGTGGATTTTCAAATAAGTCATATAAAGCACTCATATTCTATTATTAATGGATTAATTACTACTATTAATTCGTTCTACCAAGGTTATTCTTTAGTTCTACCTTGGTTATCGTTTGGTTCGACCATGGTATTTGTTTAGTTCTACCTAGGTGGAACGAATTGTTATTTGCTACAAAAGTAGGTAGTTTATGTAAGAGAGAGGTGCTTTAATTGTAGAGTGGTTTCTTATTTGAATAAGATAACTTCGTAATAACTTGCACTTCCTGATTTATTCAATTACGTTTTGTAACGTATAAACCCAAAGAAAGGAGTTGTATAAGTATGGCAAGACCAATTAAGGAAACTCCGGTACTTTTCGGAGAAGATGCTCGGCGATTTGAAGAACGGATGAAAGAGAAGCGTAGTGAAACGCCGGAGCAGCGGGAAAAAAGGTTGAAAGACTATGAACTGGCAATGAAAATCTTTAAGAAATAAAATATGAATCGTCAGTTGATAGAGGAAACGTATGAGATGCGTAAATTAAATATCTCAGAAAAAATAAAATCGTTCGATTGTGGAGATACCGATCTGAACGATTTTATTTTGAATGAATCTTTTCTTTATCGGGAAGAGGTTGGAAAAGTCTGTTGAGAATAGAAGGAGTAGGAAAAACTTCCTACTATCATTTATTATCCAAACTTCAGATGATAGGTGTGGTGGATGAAAGTTTGGAACGGATTCTCTCCGGCCATTCCGCTTATAAATTAAGGTAAGAAATGATAGATGAAATGATAGAAAGAATCTGATACTATTGGATCGTATCGGATAATCTAATCTTTTTCTTGTCAACCAATCATATAATAAATAATAAATGCTATCTTTGTATATTATATGATAGGTTATAGGTATGACAAAGAGTACGATGGGAACTAAACTTCCCCGCAAGTTGGTTCAAAAAATGCAGATTGTAGGCGAACAAATAAAATTAGCTCGTTTGAGGCGAAATTTGAGTATTGCGCAGGTAGCAGAACGTGCAACTTGTTCAGAACTTACAGTTTCACGGGTAGAAAAGGGGTTACCTACTGTTTCTATTGGTATTTATTTGAGAGTGCTTTATGCTTTACAGTTAGATGATGATATTCTTTTGTTGGCAAAAGAGGATAGTTTGGGTAAGGCATTGCAGGATTTAAACTTGAAACAACGGGAAAGAGCTTCTAAAAAAAGAGATAGTTTATGAAAAAGGTATGGGTATATGCAGATTTTGATTGGCTGAAAGATATTGAACTGATTGGCGAATTGAGTTGTGAACTGCTTCGTGGTTCAGAAACGTACGGATTTCAGTTTAGTAATGATTGGCTGAAAAAATATGGAGAATTGTTTTTAAGTGAAGATTTAAACAATTATCCGGGATCACAATATACCCGGCAGGGTAGAGATATTTTCGGTTGTTTTTCCGATGCTTTACCTGATCGATGGGGGCGTGTTTTGCTTAATAGGCGTGAGCAGTTGATGGCTGCTGAAGAAAAGCGTCCTGTAAATAGGCTGAATTCATTTGACTATTTGGTGGGCATTGATGATTTCTCCCGAATGGGTGGTTTTCGGTTTAAAGAGAATCCGGAGGGGGAATTCATTAATACCAGTAATAAGTTACGGATTCCTCCACTAACGGCTATCCGGGATCTTATGTATGCCAGTCAGGAGATAGAGAAAAGTGAAGAATCGAATCTTTTACCTGATAAAAAATGGTTGATTCAGTTGATTCAGCCGGGGACTTCTCTTGGAGGCGCACGCCCGAAAGCCAGTGTTACTGATGAGCGGGGAATATTGTATATAGCCAAGTTTCCGTCCCGTAAAGATGATTATGATGTGGGCTTGTGGGAACACTTTTGTCATCTGCTCGCAGCAAAAGCAGGGATTAGAGTTGCTTCGACCCGTGTGCTTGTTACTGAAAATAAGTATCATACTCTACTGTCAGAACGTTTTGATCGGAGAAATGACGGTAAACGTATTCATTTTGCTTCTGCTATGACTTTGACGGGGTTGACCGATGGAGCCAATGCTGCCACTGGTAATGGTTATTTGGATATTGTCGATTTTATAATACAAGGTTGCACGAATGTAGAAGCCAATCTTCAGGAACTTTATCGTAGAGTAGCATTTAATATCTGTGTGGGCAATACGGATGATCATTTCCGCAATCATGGTTTCTTGTTAACTCCCAAGGGATGGACGTTGTCTCCTGCGTATGACATGAATCCTACTTTAAATAATCAACAAAGTCTGTTGATTTCTGAATCCTCTTGTGAATCGGATTTGATGATTCTGATAGATGCTTGTGAAAATTACATGCTAAGCAGGGATACAGCTGAAAAAATCATTTCGGAAGTAGTTGATGCAATGAAAGATTGGAGGCGAATTGCTATCAGGCTTAATATATCGAAGCGTGAGATTGATTTATTTTCCCAACGCTTCGATACATATAGTTCTTTTGGTTGTTGAGTGTATGTATGAACATATACTTTATCTCTCTGCCTCTATTGTATAAGTAAAGCTGTCTGCCCGGTAATATCCGACGTTGTATTCAATAGGTACTCCGTTCACATCATAAACAAATCTTTTCCTTATTAATATAGGGTCATTGGATTTTATCTCCAGTTTCTCTGCAATAAATTCTCCTGCAAGTCTGGCTGAAATCTCCTCCTTGCTGGTTTTTACCACTATATTATATTGGGTTTCCAGCATTTCGTATAATGGGCGTGTATAATCTTCTTCTCCGGTCAGTGGAATATTGGGGTTGAAATAAGAGATGAAGTAAACAAACGGATATTCTTTTTTTCCTCTGACGCGCTCCATCACTACACAGCGAGTGTCGGGACTGGAACCTAAATCAAAGAACGTACCGATTTCTTCGGTTGCACGCTTTAAACTGATATGTAGCTCGAAATTGCGAATCTCTATACCTAACATCTTCATTTCCTGTGAGAAACTAAGCCAGTTCTTTACTCCGCCTACGATACCTTTCTTTACTACCTTCGTGCCGTAGCCTTTCTTGCGCACCAAAAGCCCCTCAAACACGAGTTTGTTGATAGCTTGTCTCAATGTGTTCCTTGAAATATGTAATTGTTCAGACAATTCGACCTCATTGGGAAATAGCTTCCCGTTTTTGTACTCTTCAGATTCTATGAGTCTTCTTAGTATCTCTTCTGCCTGAATATGAAGCGGTTTATCACTATTATGATCTAATTTCATATCTATCCTGATTGGTTTATTTTCAGCAAATATAAGATTTATCAAAAAATAATCCAAGTTTTGTTTGGAATAAAAATAAAATCTATATATTTGCACAATTGAAAGTATGTATGAACATATAAAATTTAAAAACGCTATAAACATGAGAAAAGCTAATTATGATAAATTTCCTTCTACGAAGCTGACAGGGATGCTTGTTCAGGGGTGGGATTCTATCATTTCTATGTTAAAAGAGAAAATGGATGCAAGAAAAGTGCTGGCTGTGGATTTATATACAGGAGTATATGAAGAAGAAGTGCTGGATGCTTTTTCAAAAGAATTCTCCGGAAGAGTGATGAATGTACGTGATTTGATGAAACCGGAAAAAGAAATTCAAGCGTTGACAGAACGCTTCATGACTGAAGATGTATTATTCGGCTATGTCACCAATTTGAAGCTGGAAGATTATTTGGATGCGGATAAGGTGGCTGCTGCACGGAAGCAAATCAGTGAAGCAAAAGAAACCATTGTAATCATAGGTACGGGTGCTGCTGTTGTTGCTCCACAGGACGCAATGGTGGTTTATGCGGATATGGCACGTTGGGAAATCCAACAACGTTTCCGCCGGCATGAGGTAAAAGCTTTAGGTATAGACAATCGGAACGATGCCGTTTCTTTGCAATACAAGAGAGGGTATTTCAACGATTGGAGAGTATGTGATAGGTATAAGGAAAGATTGTTTGACAGGGTAGAATTCTGGATTGACACCCATGTGGCCGGGACACCGAAGATGATTGATAAGGATACTTTCTTTAAAGGGGTAGAGGCAACGGTGAACACACCGTTCCGGGTAGTTCCTTTCTTCGATCCGGCTCCCTGGGGTGGTCAATGGATGAAAGAGGTTTGCGATCTGGATCGTGAACGCGAAAATTTCGGCTGGTGCTTTGACTGTGTACCTGAAGAGAACAGCCTTTATTTTGAAGTGAACGGAGTGCGCTTTGAACTGCCTTCGGTTGATTTGGTTTTGCTGAAAAGTAAAGAGTTGCTTGGTGAACCGGTGGAGGCACGCTTTGGAAAAGACTTCCCTATTCGTTTCGACTTTTTGGATACGATGGGCGGAGGTAATTTGAGTTTGCAGGTGCATCCTACTACTCAATTTATCCGTGACAGTTTCGGTATGTACTACACGCAGGATGAAAGTTACTACATGGTAGACGCGGAAGAAGATGCCGTCGTTTATCTGGGAGTGAAGACAGGAGTGGACAAAGAAGCGATGATCGGCGATTTGCGTAAAGCACAAAAAGGTGAACTGGTGTTTGACGCAGAAAAATACGTAAATAAGATTCCGACGAAGAAACACGACCACTTTCTGATCCCGGGAGGAACCGTTCATTGTTCCGGTGCCAACAGTATGGTGCTTGAAATCAGTTCGACTCCGAACCTCTTTACTTTCAAACTATGGGATTGGCAACGCTTGGGACTGGATGGAAAACCGCGTCCAATCAATGTGGAACGTGGTAAATGCGTTATCAACTGGAATCGCGATACGGAATATGTGAATGAACACCTTCGCAATCAGTTTAAGGAAGTTGCTTCCGGAGAAGGTTGGGTGGAAGAACGTACCGGACTGCATCCGAACGAATTTATCGAAACTCGTCGCCACCGTTTCTCATCACCGGTGTTGCATCACACAAACGATAGTGTAAATGTACTGAATCTGTTGGAGGGAGAAGAGGCCGTAGTTGAGAGTCCTACTCATGCTTTTGAACCTTTCGTGGTGCATTATGCTGAAACATTTATCATTCCTGCCGGGGTGAAAGAATATACCATTGCCCCGTATGGTAAATCTGCAGGAAAAGAATGTGTAACGATTAAAGCTTACGTACGCTTTTAATAATGAAATAATTCATCTAATATCTTGAAAACTATGTATGAACATGATGAACGAATCGTAATGACGCTCGATGCGGGAGGCACTAATTTCGTGTTTTCAGCCATACAAGGCTGTCGCGAAATAGTGGAACCTATTTGCCTTCCGGCAGCGTCCGACGACTTGGAACGTTGCTTGTCTGTTCTTGTAGAAGGCTTCCTGGAAGTTGAAAAGCGATTGCCGAAACTTCCGGTAGCTATCAGTTTTGCTTTCCCCGGGCCTGCTGACTATGAGCATGGAATTATTGGTGACTTGCCTAACTTCCCGGCCTTCAGGGGAGGAGTGGCACTTGGACCTTATTTGAGGGAACAGTTTGGTATTCCGGTTTTTATTAATAATGACGGTAATTTGTTTGCTTATGGCGAAGCCTTGGCAGGCACTTTGCCCGAAGTGAATAAACGCCTGAAAGAAGCAGGCAGCAGTAAGGTATATAAGAACCTGCTCGGAATTACGCTGGGTACGGGATTTGGTGCCGGAGTGGTGATTGACAGCCGGTTACTGACCGGAGACAATGGTTGCGGTGGCGACGTCTGGATTATGCGGAATAAGAAATATCCCGAAATGATCGCGGAAGAAAGTGTCAGCATCAGGGCTGTCAGGCGAGTATATCAGGAATTGACCGGAAAGGATGCTTCTTCTTTGACTCCTAAAGATATATATGATATTGCCGAAGGGACCGCAGAGGGAGATCAGCAGGCTGCTGTCCGGAGTTTTTACGAACTGGGAGAGATGGCCGGTGATGCTATCATCCGTGCATTGAATATTGTTGATGGCTTGGTAGTGATTGGCGGAGGAGTGGCCGGAGCGGCTAAATACATACTTCCGGGAATTATGAATGAGATGAATCGGCAGATCGGCACATTTGCAGGAGCTTCTTTCCCTTGTTTGCAGATGGAGGTGTTCAATCTGTCCGAAAAAGAGGCATTTGATAAATTTCTGGAGGAAAAAGACAAGATGGTGAAAATACCATTTTCGGAGAGAGAGGTGCATTATGCCTGTCACAAGAAAATAGGCATTGCTGTTTCTACATTAGGAGCAAGCAGAGCCGTTGCTTTAGGGGCTTATTCCTTTGCTTTGTCCCAACTTAATATCTTATAATATATGATAACTCTTCTATTAATTCAAATATAAAATGTTATGAAACAATCTAATCTATTGAACGCGCAATTTGCCCGCCGGCTTTTCAGAACGGCATTTTCGAGTTGGCAATTATTGGCTGTTATGTTGATTGTTTGTATGAATGTGGCTGTTGGTTCCAAACTGTATGCGCAATCTAATACAATCGCAGTGAAAGGTAAAGTAATGGCAGACGGGGAACCCGTGATTGGGGCTACCGTGCTGGTGAAAGGTGTATCTACGGGTACGGCTACGGATATGGATGGAAATTTTTCACTGAATGTTGCTTCAAAAGCGGTATTGGTAGTTTCCTCAATTGGATATGAAACACAGGAAGTTCCGGTGAACGGCCGCCAGTTTATCAATGTGGTGTTGAAGTCGGATGTGGTTACTTTGAAAGATGTGGTAGTGGTAGGCTACGGCGTGCAGAAGAAAGTCAACCTGACAGGAGCTGTGTCTTCTGTTTCTACGGATGAATTGGAAGGAAAGCCGATTTCCAATGTATTGGAAGCGATGCAGGGAACGACTCCCGGTTTGGTTATTCAGCAGGGAAGTTCTACTCCGGGTAGTGTACCTTCTATTAATATCCGTGGATTGAATACGATGAACAACAATGATCCGTTGGTGATTATTGACGGAATTGAAGGATCGCTGGGCAATTTGAATCCGGCTGATATTGAGCAGATTTCTATTTTGAAAGATGCTTCTTCTACTGCTATTTATGGTTCACGTGCTTCCAATGGTGTGGTACTTGTTACTACCAAGAAAGGAAAAGCCGGTAAGGTGGAAATCTCTTATGATTTTATGTATGGTGTTCAGCAGCCTACTTCATTGCCTAAGATAGCAGACTCGTGGGTATATGCTGAACTGTATAATGAAGCGGCTGTTAATTCGGGAAGAGCTGCAAAATTCACTCCCGAGCAGATTGCGCAATTTAGAAATGGCGGTCCGAATGTAAATTGGGTGAAAGAACTGTATCACCGTAATTCTCCTCAAAGTTCACACAATGTTTCGATGACAGGAGGTAACGACCAGTTGTCTTACATGGCTTCTTTGGGTTATATGGATCAGAACAGTATGTTCAAGGGACCTGATTATGGTTATAAACGCTACAATGCACGTCTGAATGTAAGCCATAAGGTGACGAATAACTTTACATTGAATTTGACTTCTCAATTTGCCCGTAATGATATTAAAGAACATGCTTACTGGACGGAATGGATTATCGAGCAGGCAAACCGTATGCCGCCGATTTACCCGATCAAGAATGAGGATGGCAGTTATAATTATCCTGCCGGAAGTAACTCAAACGGTTTGCAGCGTTTGGAAGAAGGCGGTTATCGCCAGAATGTGAATGATGAATTATTGGGAACCATACAAGCCGAATGGGAAGTATATAAAGGACTGAAACTGATCGGAAGTGCCGGTGGACGTGTTTGGAATAATAATTTGCATGAGAACCGGAAGGCCTTCGAAGGTACGGGAGATAGTGAAAATAAGTTGACCGAGCAATTCTATCGTTCTAAGAATATCACTACCAATCTTATGGTGACTTATAATACGAAAATAGGGAAACACTCTATCGGTGGATTATTAGGATATGCTTATGAGGGTTTCTCTGAAAAGCAGTTCTCTACCAGTCGTTTGACGGAGGATTCTAAATATGATATTTTTGTAGGTGATTTGAGTGGGGATAAAGTTAGCAATGGTGGTTCGGCAAGTGACTGGGCTATCTATTCTGGTTTTGCTAGAGCCACTTACAACTATGATGAAAAATATCTGCTGGAATTTAATATCCGTAATGACTATTCTTCTTATTTTGCGAAAGGAAACCGTTCGGGAGTCTTTCCGTCTTTCTCGGCAGGATGGCGTATCTCGGAAGAAAAATTCTGGTCTGTACTGAAACCGTATGTTCCTTCTCTAAAAATCAGAGGTTCCTGGGGATTGGTTGGTAATAACCGCATTGGTGCTTATCAATACATGCAGACCGTGTCTGTAAAGAACGGTATCAGTTTCGGCGACAAGCTGGCGCAGACGGCTGAATTCGCTTCTACAAACCCTGATCTCAAATGGGAAACTACCCGTATGGCTAATATCGGCTTCGAATTGGGATTGTTGAATAATGATTTGAATATTACTTTTGATTGCTTCAATAATCGTACAAAAGATATTTTGGTAAATTTACCGGTTCCCGGATTGTTTGGTAATGGTGCCCCGATTCAGAACGCTGGTAAGGTAGAGACGAGAGGATGGGAATTATCAGTAAGTTATCGTTTGAAGACCGGTCCGGTAGTGCATAACTTCGCCGGAAATATTTCGGATAGCTTTAATGAAGTAATAGATACACGCGGTACGGAAATTATCGGTGGCTCGGATGTACAGACAATTATCAAGGAAGGTTATCCGTTGTACTCTTACTATGCATATCGTTCGGATGGATTTTTCCAGAATGAGGAAGAATGTCAGAAAGGACCGCACTTGGAAGGTATTACACCGAAACCGGGAGATATCCGTTATCTGGATAAAAATGGCGATGGTGTGATTAAACCGGACGATGACCGTTTTATTGTTGGTAATGACTTCCCAAGATATACTTTCGGCTTCACCTATGGTTTGGAATATAAAGGTTTTGATTTCTCGATGATGTGGCAAGGAGTAGGAAAACGTAACAAGTGGATGCGTGGTGAATCTGTAGAGGCTTTCCATAATAACAATGAAGGTCCTGTAATGGATTTCCATCAAGACCGCTGGACTCCGAATAATCCGGATGCTACTTATCCTCGTCTGACAATGGGTGCGGAATCTGCTAATAATGCAGCGAAATCAGATTTCTGGATCCAGGATGCTAAATACTTGCGTTTGAAAAATGCGCAGATCGGATATACTTTCCCGCAACAATGGATGAAAAAACTCTATGTCAAGAATTTAAGAATCTTTGCCAGTGTGCAGAATCCGTTGACTTTCACAAAGATGAAAGGCGGATGGGACCCGGAATATACCGGAGACGGCAGTGGTCGTTCTTATCCTGTGGCAAGAGTATATTCATTTGGACTTAATGTTAAATTTTAAACTGTACCGTGATGAAAACAACTATAAAGAATTTGATTTTATCTGCTGTCTTGGTAGTGGGCGGTGCCTCTTGTGTTGACTTGGATACGGCACCGTATGACAGAGAAACGGACTTGACTTATTGGGAAGAGGACCCTGAAGCAGCTGTCAAGGCGTTGAATACTTGCTATACTTATTTGGGAAATATGGACGAACAGCTTTATTGTGAAGCAATGACGGACAATGCTTATACCAAGCAACCGAACGATGCTACACAGAATATCGGTAATGGCTCATATTCTACAGCAGACCCTTACGTGAAAAAGGTTTGGGACGGACGTTATACGGGGATTCGTATGTGTAATGAACTATTGGAGAATATTGATCGCGTACCGGATTTGGATCCTGAATTGAAGAAACGTTATATTGGCGAGGCAAAAGTGCTTCGTGCTTATAATTATTATGAGTTGTATACGAAATTCGGAGATGTTCCTTATACTACCAAAGTGCTTTCTATTAAAGAAAGTATGTCTATTGCACGTACGGCCAAAGCCACTGTAATAGCAAATGTTTTGGCCGATCTGGATGAAGTGATTAATGGTAACTATTTGCCGACTTCTTATGATGCGGATAATAAAGGTCGGATTACCCGTTGGGCGGCAATGGCGATTAAAGCTAAAATCTATTTGTTTGAAGGTAATTGGACGCAAGTGAAAAATATCACTTCTACCATTATGACAGAGGGAGGCTTTAAACTCTTTGGAAGTTATGCAGGATTGTTTGAGATCGCTAATGAATACAACTCTGAAGTAATTTTGGATGCACAGTATCGTCCGACCAGTCGTGAACATCAGATGATGTATGTTTTCCTGCCGCCCACTTTGGGTGGATATTCCCAGCTTTCTCCTTTGCAGGAGTTGGTAGACAGTTATATTATGCTGGATGGAAAAACAATTAAGGAAACAGGAACATCGTTTGATGAAAGTCATCCGTATGCTAATCGTGACCCACGTTTGAAGGCAACGGTGATGTACACTGGAAACTCATATACGTTGGCCGACGGAACAGAAGTTGTTATCAACTGTGAGAAAGGTGAAGGCAAAGATGGTTATGGGGTAGGTTCAGACTGTTCGGCTACCGGTTACTATATTAAGAAATATTGGGATAACACTTATCGTGCTACTCTTTATTCTGGTTTGAATCCGATTCTGATTCGTTATGCTGATATTTTATTGATGAATGCGGAAGCATTGGCAGAATTAGGAGAACTGGATAAGACGGCTTGGGATGCAACTATTAAACCAATTCGTGATAGGGCCGGATTTACACTTGCTTCAGCACTGGAATTCCCGGAAGGAGCTTCTAAAGATAAACTGATTGAGATTGTACGAAACGAACGTCGTTCGGAATTGGCATTGGAAGGACATCGCCATAAAGATATTATCCGTTGGAGAATTGCGGACAATGTATTGAATGGATGGTGTCACGGACTAAAGACAAATGATGTGGTAGGTACGGATGATGGATACGTTCGGGTTGAAAACAGAACCTTTAATGCAAATAAACATTATTTGTGGCCTATACCACAGGCTGAACGTGACTTGAATGGTAATTTGGAGCAGAATCCGAATTGGTAATTGGTTAAAACGACTCAAAAAGGAATGATTATGAAAAAGATATTATGGATATGTTCAGTACTTCTGGCAATGGTTTCATGTCAGGAAGATTATGAATTGAACACGGATTTTGCAGTCCCTACAGAATTAAGTTCCCCTGCTTCTATCCAGTTGAATGTGTCATCTCCAACGCTTGTTGTGTTGTCGTGGTCAGGAGGTGGTGCGGCAGATGGCGGAATTGTATTGTACGAGGTGCTGTTTGATAAGGCAGACGGTGATTTTTCAAAGCCGCTGGCTACGGTGAAAAGTGATTTGGGAGCTGCGACCAGTTTGTCAATCACTCATGCAGCTATTAATACGATTGCTAGAAATGCAGGCATTTATCCTTTGGAAACCGGAGATATAAAATGGACGGTAAATGCTTCGAAAGGTGGAGTGGTGAAGAGAACCGACAAGGTGGCTACTATCACAGTAACTCGTGGAGAGGGAATTGATAATATTCCGGCGGAATTGTATTTATATGGTTCGGCTACGGAGAACAGTGGACAGGGTGGAATTCCGTTCCGTTGTGTAGAAGAGGGAATTTTCCAGATTTATACGAAGTTATCTGCAGGAAATATATCATTTAAGTCTGCTACTACAGGTGAAACATTCAGCTATTATATTGATGATAGCTCGAAGTTAAGAGAAGGGGAGGGCGAAACGGCAGTCGCTGCTTCCGAAGAAGTAACCCGTCTGACAGTGAACTTTAATACAATGGCAATGACCACGGAAAAAATCGGTTCTTCTGTTCGTTGTATTTGGGGAGCAACATTTGGAGATATAGCTGTATTAGAGTATGCGGGTGATGGTAAATTTGTGGGAGAGGGCGATATCCGATTCCTTGATCCGTCCAAACCGGAAACCGGTGCTCCTGATTGGTTAAGTTGGATAGAAGAACGTTACTACTTTTTAGCAAAAGTAAATGGTGGTGATATGTGTTGGGGTAGAGGTGATGACGTGAGTGCCGAACGTCCGGTAGGTGGAGAACCTGCTTCTTTCTATGCTTTGTATGAATTCCAATGGAGTCAGTGGGATCATCTTTGGAAAATGAAAGGTAGTCTGGATTATACGCATGCGACTATCACTATCGATACGAATTCGGATGGATTGATGATACATACATTTACTAATGTGACTCCGATTAATTAATAAAACTAAGTTATGAAAAAGATAAAGACTATTTTAGCTATTCTTCCGGCACTATTATTCTCCTGTGCCGGAGATGACGTAGAGAAATATATCCCGCCTACACCGATTGCTCCGTCAGAACCCGGAGAGGAGGTCGTTTATCATAAACGTGCCAAAGAGCAGTTTGACTTGATTAATCAGTGCTACCGGAACAATAGTGGGGCAACAGAAGGACTGTATAATGAAAATTATCCTAAGAAAGACGGGGATAATTCCGCTTCTTTCTTGTGGCCGTATGACGGACTGGTTTCCGGAGCAGCAGCTTTGCATGCCTTAGGTTATGATGTGAATTATGCAGATATGGTAGACCGGTTTGAAGTTTATTATCGTACTCCTAGTGGAACTGTGGGTGGTTATGGTTCTCAAACCAATGGTACTACCGGTAGTGGAACACGTTTTTATGATGATAATTCTATTGTGGGGATTGAATTGGTAGAGGCTTTTAATTTGCTAAATAATCAAGATTATGTGACGAAAGCTAAAAGAATCGTTGAGTTCCTGCAAGCTGGTGAAGATGATACGTTTGGAGGAGGTCTTTGGTGGAATGAAGACCAGAAAGGGCAGCAGGGAGTTGGTGATTCGAATAAACCGACATGCGCTAATGGATATGCAACGCTATTCTTGCTTGAATATTATTCTGTATGTCCTCAAGAGGAAAAAGCGGATGTGTTGGCTCTGGCAAAACGTTTATATGCTTGGACGTTGACTAACTTGCGTGATCCGGAAGATGGCTGTTACTGGAATGATAAACAAGCAGACGGATCCATTAATAAAACAAAATGGACTTACAATACAGGTGTGATGATTTCTAACGGAGTCCGTTTATACAAAATAACGGGTGAGCAGACTTATCTGGACAGTGCCATTGCTTCTTCCGAAGGTGCGTATAATTATTTTGTACGTCCGCTTAATGGGTTGGCGTTGGCTTATCCCGATCATGATCCTTGGTTCACAACAAAACTGATCCGTGCATTTATTGATATTGAGCCTTATTATAAAAATGCAGGCAATTATATCAAAACATTCATCAACTTCCTGGATTATGCATACGAAAATGCCCGTTTATCAAACGGACTGTTCTATGAAGACTGGACAGGAGCAACTCCAAAACGTGCTGAACAGTTGTTGATGCAGGATGCTGCGCTCGAATCTTTGGGAATGATTGCTTTGTACAAAGGAGAAACAGTGACAGAGGAATAGGATATGAATAGTAAAATTAGAAATATAGTTTTATTTGTATCGACGGTATTCGTGCTTCTTTCTTGTGCCGGAGAATCAAAAACGACTCCGAATAAAGATAAGGCAGAAGAAATGTTTCAGCGTGTTTGGGAACTCTACCGGGTTCCCAAACACGGTCTCTTCTCTGAATATTACCCAAGCAGTCATCGTCCTGATCTGACTTATTTTAATGATTCCACCCGGCAAGCGCAGGAAGTTTCTTATCTGTGGCCTATGAGTGGTGTCTTTTCTTCGGCAGTGGTGATGGCTGCCATCGAACCGGAGAAATATACGGTTTATGTCGATTCGATGGTGATGGCGATGGAACGTTACTATGATACAACGCGTGTTCCTTTTGGTTATCAGGCTTATCCTGTTCAGTTTGGAAAGGTAGACCGCTATTATGATGACAATGGTTTAGTGGGTATTGATTATATTGATTCTTACTTGGTAACTAAAAATCCTCATTATCTGGAGAAAGCGAAACAGGTATTAACCTTTATTTTAAGTGGCTGGGATGAGAACTTTGAAGGAGCTGTTTCTTGGTTGGAAGGAGTGAAAGATCAGAAACCTGCCTGTTCTAACGGAAAAGCGATGGTGTTGGCTTTAAAACTTTATGAAGCAACTAAAGATGAGTATTATCTGGAGGTGGGAAAGAAGTTCTATCATTGGATTGATAAATATCTGAAAGATCCGGAAAGAGGAGTCGTTTGGAATTCATGGTTAACAACGACTTCGGCAGTATGCCCGGATTTGTATACTTACAATACAGGTACTTTATTACAAGCAGCTGTAGCTTTATATAATTATACGGGTGAGCAGGCGTATCTGGATAATGCTAAATTTCTGGCAGAAGGAAGCTACAAAGTGTTTTTTAAGTATACGGAAGACGGTATTCCTTATATTGCAGATTTGCCTTGGTTTAATTTGGTTTTGTTTAGAGGTTATCACGATCTGTACAATGTTACGGGGGATTCAAAGTATGTGGATACGATGATAAAAGGACTGGATTATGCTTGGGAACATGCACGTGACCAGGCGGGACTGATGTATCATGACTGGACAGGGCGGACTGATGAAAAACGTAAGCCGAAATGGTTATTGGATGCTTCGTGTGTGCCGGAGTATTATGCACGTGTGGCGATGATTAAAGGAGAAGTTACAAACAGAAAAATAAATAAATGATGAAATTAAAATGGATAGGTAGCCTGTTGATTCTGGCAGGTGTTGTAGGGTGCAAAACACCTGATCGTCCCAATCTGGTAGAGTATGTGAATCCTAATATTGGAACTGTACATAGTCGTTGGTTTTTCTATACTCCGGCTGCGGAGCCTTTCGGCTTGGCTAAGTTAGGTGCATCTACAAATGGTACGTATGGAAACAATCAAGGTTGGGAGGCTGTAGGTTATGAAGACGGTCATACTTCTATTGATGGCTTTCCTTGTCTGCATGAGTTTCAGATAGGTGGCATTGCATTAATGCCTGTAACGGGAGAAGTAAAAACAAATCCCGGAAAACTGGAAGACCCTGATAAAGGTTTCCGTTCCCGTTTTGATAAGAAAGATGAAATGGCGCGTCCGGGATATTACTCTGTATTATTAAAGGATTATCAGGTAAAGGCAGAACTTACCGCTACGGCTCGTGTCGGATTTCAGCGGTATACATTTCTCGAGTCGGAGAATGCTCATATTTTGTTTAATATAGGTAATCGTCAGGGAGAAAGTGGAGCAGTGCGTGATGCGTATATCAAACAGATAGATGGAAATACAATTGAAGGTTACGTGATTACGGAGCCAGAATACGTGAAGAAATATCAGGCAGGCGCTTCCGTTGCCATGTATTTTTATGCTAAATTGGATCGTGCGCCGGAATCTGTCGAGGTATTCTATCAGGATAGTACTTTAACGGCTCGTAACGAAATAAAAGGGCCCGGGGCTATCATGTGTCTGAATTATAAAACAAAGAAAGATGAGGTAGTCAATGTAAAAATAGGTCTGTCGTATACTTCCATCGAAAATGCCAAAGTGAATTTGGAATCAGAAGCGAAAGACCTTACTTTTGATGAGGCTATGAAAGCGACCACAGATAAATGGAATGAGTCTTTGAGCCGCATATTGGTTTCCGGTGGTACGGAAGATAGCAAAATCAAATTTTACACTGGGTTGTATCATGCATTATTAGGTAGAGGACTCGCGAGTGATGTGAACGGGGCTTATCCTAAAAATGACGGTACTATCGGTCAGATACCTTTAAATAAAGATGGCAAACCGGAACATAATCATTATAATACGGATGCGGTTTGGGGAGCTTACTGGAATCTTACTTCTCTTTGGGCATTGGCATATCCGGAATATTATAATGACTTTGTAAACAGTCAGTTGCTGGTGTATAAAGATGCTGGTTGGCTGGGTGATGGTATTGCAACCAGTAAGTATGTTTCCGGGGTAGGAACCAACATGGTGAGTATCACTCTGGCAGGTGCTTATAACAGTGGAATTCGCAATTTTGATGTGGAAACAGCTTATCAGGCAGCATTGAAGAATGAACTGGGCTGGGAAGGACGTATTGAAGGTGCGGGCAAAATGGACGTAAAACAGTTTGTTGAAAAAGGTTATGTGCCTTATGAGAATAGTGTTCATTTCGGCACCCATCCGGAAGGTTCCAGTTTCTCCGTATCTCATACATTGGAATATAGTTTTAGTGCTTATGCGGTGGCTCAATGGGCAAAAGCCTTGGGACGTACGGAGGATTATAAACGTTTGATGGAACTTTCTGCCGGTTGGGAGAAGTTATTCGATGATTCGTTGAAGATGATTCGTCCGAGAGTGCCTAGTGGTGAGTTCATTGATAACTTTAATCCATTGGAATCATGGAGAGGATTTCAGGAAGGAAACGCGATGCAATATACTTTCTTTGTTCCACAAAATCCGGCTCGTTTGATTGAAAAGGTTGGAAAGGATGAATTTAACAACCGGTTGGATTCTATCTTTACGGAAGCTCGTAAGTCGATCTTTGGCGGTGGAAAGGTTGTAAATGCCTTCTCGGGTTTACAGAGCCCTTATAATCATGGAAATCAGCCTAGTCTTCATATTTCCTGGTTATTCAATTTTTCCGGTAAACCTTACTTGACACAGAAATGGACGCGTTTGATTTGTGATGAGTTTTACGGAACAAACGGAGAGCATGGTTATGGCTACGGTCAGGATGAAGATCAGGGACAGTTGGGAGCTTGGTATGTGATGGCGGCAATGGGATTGTTCGATGTACAGGGCGGTTCTTGTGAACGGCCGACTTTCCAGATTGGCAGTCCGTTGTTTGATAAGATTGAAATCAAACTTAGCCCGATGAATGCGACGGGAAAAACGTTTGTGATTGAAACGACTGGTAATACACCGGATGCCTATTATGTACAGTCTGCTACGTTGAACGGTAAACCGCTGGAACAATGTTGGATGTACCGGGATGAACTCTATAAAGGTGGAACATTGAAACTCACAATGGGTAATCAACCGAATGAAAAATGGGGAGTGGAAAATCCGCCTCATTGTTCTGAATAAACAGCTTATTTACCTCGGTGCCGATGTCGCTTGACAATGGCACCGGGGATTCTACATTTTATAATATAGTGAGTTAAACATGAAAACACAAAACTCTATTTATGCCGCCCTTCCCGTTCTCTTCGGGTTCTTTGTAATGGGCTTCTGTGATATAGTCGGTATTTCGTCCGATTATGTTCAACGTACTTTCAACTGGTCTCCTGTGATGACGGGATTTGTTCCTTCATTAGTATTTATCTGGTTCCTGTTTTTGGGTATTCCTATTGGAAATCAGATGAACAAATGGGGACGTAAAAATACGGTTCTGCTTAGTATGGGAATAACGGTAGTGGGTATGTTATTACCATTGGTCGTTTATAATAGCGCGACTTGTATGATAGCTTATGCTCTCTTGGGAATTGGTAACGCTATTCTGCAAGTTTCACTGAATCCATTGTTGAGTAATGTAGTGACCAGTCAACGTTTGTTGACAAGCAGTTTGACGGCAGGGCAAGTAATCAAAGCTGTGTCTTCTCTTGTTGGGCCGGAGATTGTATTGTTGGCTGTAGCTCACTTTGGAGACGACAAATGGTATTATTGCTTCCCGATATTAGGTTTTATTACATTATTATCCGCTGTTTGGCTGATGGCTACCCCTGTTAAGCGAGAAGATTCCAGTGCTGCAACCCAACAACTTTCTATCAGTGATACTTTTTCTTTGTTGAAGGATAAAACGATTCTGTTGTTATTTTTGGGTATCTTCTTTATTGTGGGGGTAGATGTTGCCACTAACTTTATCAGTTCTAAGCTGATGGCAGAACGTTTTGACTGGACGACAGAACAAGTGAAGTTTGCTCCACAAGTTTATTTTTTAAGTCGTACGGTAGGTGCTTTATTGGGTGCTTTCTTGTTGGCCCGTATCGCTGAAATAAAATATTTCCGTGTGAATATTGTTGCCTGTATTTTCTCTTTGCTTATTCTGGCTTTTGTGAAAAACGATATGGTAAATCTGATTTGTATCGGTGCTGTCGGTTTCTTTGCGTCATCCGTATTTTCTATCATTTATTCGATGGCTTTGCAGGCAAGACCGGAAAAAGCAAATCAAATTTCAGGGTTGATGATTACTGCTGTTGCCGGTGGCGGAGTAGTTACTCCAGTTATTGGGTTTGCGATTGGAACAGTAGGTGTTATCGGAGGCGTTTTTGTCACTTTAGCTTGTGTGTTTTATTTGACTTATTGTGCTTTTGGAGTGAAAACAGCCAAAGCATAGTTTTATTGAGAGGAGGAAGCTATCTTTGCCCGAATCCTGCTCAATGACATGGAGGTTCTTAGACGGAGAAGTTGCTTTCTCCGTCTGAAGTAAACTTTTGTTTTTATTTGATGATTATCTTCATAGCTTGTGCATCAAATGTCACAGACTCGTTCCGGAATAGTCTTTCTATATGTCCGCTCGTTATCATCTCATTTGTGGGGAGACTATACAATTGTGGGTTGTCAATCAGCATGATCGTGTCGCAGAGAGACAGGGCAATGTCCAGGTCGTGTGTGGAAAACAGGATACATTTTCCTTCCGTTTGTGCGAGTTTTTTCAGTAGCAGACAGAGTTCGTAGCGATTAGGCAAATCCAGAAAAGCAGTAGGTTCATCAAGAAGAATGATAGGTGTGTCTTGTGCAAGTGCGCGTGCTATCATGATTCGTTGGCACTCTCCGTCGGACATCTTATCCATTGTCTTTTCTGCATAATCGGACATTCCTACCAGGTGCATGGCGGTAACCACTCTTTTCTCATCTTCCGCCTGTAACTGTCCGATCCAGTTGGTATAAGGAGCACGTCCCAATGCGACTACATCTTTACAACGTAGGTTGGCGATGCGTACTTTGTCGGTAGTTACAAAACTAATCTTCCGGGCTAATTTCTCCGGTTTCAGTGAAGCAATGTTTTTCCCATGCAGGATGATTTCTCCGTTTTTAGGTGTTTCTAGCCCCATGATGGCACGGAGAAGCGTGCTTTTTCCTGTACCATTCCGTCCGAGCAGTGCGACAAGTTGCCCACCCGTGATATGGGTGGAAACTTTCTCCAGCAATATACGTTGTTCGTATCCTAATGTCAGATCTTTTAGTTGAATCATTTGAATATACGCAAGTTTTTACCTATTACCCATAAAATAACCGGAACACCCAATAGCGCAGTGATGCAATTCACCGGCAACAGAAACTTCTTGGCTATGATGTCACAAATCAGCATCCCGATCAACCCTGTCAGCATTGTACCTGGCATCAATATCCGGTGATTGGCGTTGTCAAACAGAATCCGTGTGATATGTGGGATAGCCAGCCCGATGAATCCTACCGGACCGCAAAAGGCTGTGACCGTTCCTGTCAGTAACGCTGTAGATATAAAAATAAGCGTTCTTGAGCGCTTGATATTCATTCCCATGGTGCGTGCGTAATTTTCACCAAGCAACAACAGATTCAGTGATTTGATGCAGGCGATGGATAGTAGTAATCCTATGCATATTACTGGTAGCATAATCGTTAATTGCCCTGTCGTGATGTGGCTAAGTGAGCCCAAAGACCAGAGTGTGAACATTTTCAGTTGTTCTGCAGAACTTAGGTATTGTAATATCTGGATGATAGCTCCCGCCACATAACCTATCATGACTCCCATAATCAGTACACCTAATATATTCTTTACTTTTCGACTGATGATGGCTACTCCTAGCAGTATGGCGGAAGTCCCTATCCACCCCGAACCTACAATACCGACTGATTGCAGAAAGGGAAAATCTGTCCAACCGAGAAGCGGGGCGCCTAGTATAAACAATGCCACTCCAAGACCCGCCCCGGAGCTTACTCCCAACAGGTAAGGATCTGCCAGCGGATTCTGGAAAATTGTCTGCATTTGCAGACCGCTAACCGAAAGCGCTATACCTATTAATGCAGCCACTATGACGCGGATAAAGCGGATGGAGAGAATTATATTGCGGGTGGTTTCGTCACATTCCCCCCCGGTGAGTACTGTCCATATCTTTGATATAGGGATGAAAGTATCTCCCGTTGCCATATCTATTAATAGTAATAAAATGGCAACTATTCCTAATGCGATGAATAATAGAGCGGTACGTCTGCGGGATTGTTTCATTCCAGGTGTCTGTAATAATAAGGTGAATCGGAAACGAGTTCCGGATGGAAAATATGAATCAGATCACGCAACACCACGTCAGGACGAACAACTGCCGATTCCCAATAATCATTGCCTCCTGTCGATGTCAGTCGCAGGTTATTGTTGTAGACTGTCTTTTCTCGGACGGCTTTAGCATCTGCAAATTTAGGATTGACCGCTTTTAATTCATCTAATGTGGTGACTGAACCTACATTGATCCAATAATCTGCCTTCTGTATCAGTCCGTAGGCTGTTTCCAATCCGATAGGAGTTGAACTGTTGGAATTGTTCTCTTTGTAAATGTAGTCTGCACCCGCGTCTGCGATTAACTGTGCCATGTAACTTTGGGTGGAAGGCATTACCCAACTGTCGTTCCATGGAGTGTTGAACATGACGGTAGGGTGTTGGCTGATGGAGTCGGTGAGAGCTTTTAAAGCATGGTAGCGTTTCGGGATTTCCCGGAACACTTCAATCCCTTTCTCCCGGTTGTCAATCAATTCGGAAAGAACAACCATCCACTCGGCTTTTCCCAGTGGAGATTCTTCCAGATATTCTCCCATATATATATAAGGTATGGCTAATTCTTTCAATTTATCTGTAACAGCTGTTTGAGCATCACCAATACCATATAATAGTACGACGTCCGGCTTTAATCCCAGCAACAACTCGTAATTCATTTCCGCTCCCATATCTTTGATTGAATCTTTGTGGGCGAGAATGTAAGGATTAGACACGTAATTGATGCCGGATACTCCGACAATACGTTTGAGTTCTCCCAATGCATCGAGCATGGCGATGTAGGAAGAAGACATACATACGATATTTCTGGCTCCGGCAGGAATGACAGGACCATTAAAACCTGCAGGAGCTTGCTCTCCGTTGCGCGAAATGAAATAGGACATTTTCACGTCCTGTGCTCCTTGCCATGGATTGGAAACTTGAATGAGGGTACTGGCCGCATTGTCTGCCCCCAGGATTTTAAATCCGGAAGCGTATTCGGGAGTATATATATCCTGATTGAATCTCTCCAGAGATGTTTTATTACGTGATATACAGCTTGCCAAAAAGAAGAGGCATAGTAGCGCGATGGTTAAGATTGGAGATTTCACTTTTATACAGATTTTAATTAGAAAAAAGATTAGTGGATGCTCTCGAGTGGCAAAGATAGGACTAATTATTAGTTTGTTTTTATTTTCATTAGAATTTTCTTCTGATTTGTTTCTATTTGATGTATCTTTGCCGCAGAAATTTTGGTGTCATTCGTCCGATGCTACGGAAGAATGGTGAAAAGGGAATCAGGTGTAAATCCTGAACAGACCCGCTGCTGTAAGCTCCGCCAGAAGTTTTCCTACAATACTCAAATCCACTGTCTCGCTTTGGAGAGATGGGAAGGGCGTTAGGAAAATGGAGTAAGTCAGAAGACCTGCCAAAATTGAATTCTTGAAACTTTCCGGGATTAGAGTTTGAAGAGTGCAGTTTTTAATTCAAAATACATCTTTAATTGCTGATGTGAAGTTTCAGAAAGGAGAAATATGCCTTTTTGAATGTACCATTATACGGGGGAGAAGTACGTATATTGGTTTGAGTATGTAGAAAATTGCATCCTTGCTGTAACCTTATGAAAGTTTATTATTTAAATTAATAAACAGGAGGATTATGTTCAGGCAGATTCATTTTAGAGTATTTTGGATAGGATGCTTTTCGAGCATGTTTTTATTACTATCAGCACAAAGTAAACTGGATAGCTTACACCATCTTCATGAAGTAGTAATTACTGCTAAAATTAATAAGGAAGTGATTCCGGTACAGTCTTTATCTGGTGATAAGTTAGAAAAATTAGCCGTACATTCGGTTGCAGATGCCATACGCTATTTTTCGGGAGTGCAAATAAAGGATTACGGTGGAATAGGAGGATTGAAGACCGTAAATATCCGAAGTATGGGGACGAATCATGTCGGAGTGTTCTATGATGGCATTGAATTGGGGAATGCACAGAATGGAGTGATTGATTTGGGACGCTTTTCTTTGGATAATATGGAGGCCGTTACTTTATATAATGGGCAGAAAAGTGCTATTTTCCAGCCGGCGAAAGATTTCGGTTCTGCCGGTTCTATTTATCTTCAGTCGAGAACGCCTGTTTTTCAGGCGAATAAGGCTTATCATGTAAAAGCTGCTTTTAAAACAGGTTCCTTTGGCGTTGTCAATCCATCTCTACTTTGGGAACAGAAACTAAGTGAGAATGTAAGTGCGTCACTTAGTACTGAATATATGTATACCACCGGAAAGTATAAATTTACTTATGCAGTAGCTGGGGGATACGATACTACGGCAGTCCGCCGTAATGGCGATGTGAATGCTTTACGCACGGAAGGTGGTTTATATGGTAAAATAAAAGGCGGTTACTGGCGCACAAAAGCTTATTTTTATAATTCAGAACGTGGGTATCCCGGTGCTGTTGTGCGGAATCGTTTTTCACATGAAGATCGCCAATGGGATACCAATTTCTTTCTTCAGTCTTCTTTCAAGAAAGATTTTGGTGAAGCATATAGTCTGTTGTTGAATACCAAATATGCATATGATTATTTACACTATTTGGCAGATCCCAGAAAAGAGGAGGCTACTATGTATGTAAATAATACATATCGTCAACAGGAGGTTTACTTGTCAATGGCTAATAGAGTCACTGTTCTTCCTTTTTGGGATATAAATCTTTCAGTGGACTACCAGTGGAATAAGTTGAATGCCAATCTGACTGATTTCCCTTATCCACGGCGAAATACGACGTTGGTGGCAGCGGCTACCTCTTTGCATTTTGATCGTTTTAAGTTTCAGGCTAGTGTCTTGGGAACTTTCGTGCATGAGAACGTTGCTTCGGATACTACTTCAGCTGGGAATAAAATGGAATTTACTCCTACTGCCATCGCTTCCTATAAACCTTTCAAGAATATTGATTTTAATTTGCGTGCCTTTTATAAGCGGATATTTCGTATGCCGACTTTAAATGATTTGTATTATACATTCATAGGAAATATCAAATTAAAACCAGAATATACAAATCAGTATAATATTGGATTCACTTATCAGAAGTTATTTACCGGAACATGGTTGCAAGCCTTGAATGTTCAGTTGGATGCATATTATAATGAAGTGGAAAATAAAATAATAGCTACTCCTACCAATAATTTCTTTCGTTGGACAATGATTAATTTGGGGTTTGTTGAAATAAAAGGAGTGGATGTTGTTTTACAAGGAGGCTGGAAATTAGGTGATAATTGGACCTTTGACAGCCGCTTATCATATACTTATCAGAAAGCACAGGATTTTACTGATAAGTTGGATGAGGATACATATGGAGGACAAATATCGTATATACCTTGGCATAGTGGCTCGGCTATACTAAATACTGAATATAAATCATGGGAACTAAACTATAGTTTTATATATATAGGTGAGCGCTATGGTATTTCGGCCAATACTCCGCATAATTATTATCTTCCCTGGTATACAAGTGACGTGTCTCTGGCAAAGAAATTCAATTGGAAAAAGAAGGATTTCAAGTTGGCTTTGGAAGTCAATAATATTTTAAATCAACAATATGAAGTGGTGAGGGCTTATCCGATGCCAGGAACTAACTTTAAATTCATTTTAAACTTAACTATATGATTGTGAATAATATTTTTTCACGCATCTTGTTTGGAATATTAGCAAGTTGCTGTTTGCTGGCTTGTCGGGGGGAGCTTCCGGTTTTACCGTCTGATGAGATAGAAGTCGGTAAGGATCCTTTAGGGGGTGTTCATATTAAAGGAATGTATCTTCTCAATGAAGGAAATATGGGTAGTAATAAGTGTACACTTGATTTTTATGACAGTACTACCGGTAAGTATCATCGTAATATTTATGCTGAACGGAATCCATCTGTAGTGAAGGAGCTGGGAGATGTTGGAAATGATTTGCAGATTTATGGAGACAAGTTGTATGCTGTAATCAATTGTTCCAATTTTATAGAGGTGATGGATGTGGAAACTGCACAACATTTGGGGCAAATAGATGTGGTTAATTGCCGTTATATCACTTTTAGTAATGGAAAGGCGTATGTCAGTTCGTACGCGGGGCCTGTTGGGATAGATCCCAATGCGCGTCCGGGAAAAGTGGTTGAAGTGGATACGACAAATTTAGCTATCACCCGTGAAGTGGTAGTCGGTTATCAACCGGAAGAGATGGTGATAAAGGATGGAAAACTTTATGTTGCCAATTCTGGCGGATATCGTTTCCCTGATTATGACCGGACTGTATCGGTTATTGATTTGAAGACTTTTCAGGTTATTAAAACAATTGATGTAGCTATTAATCTTCACCATATGAAGTTGGATCGTTATGGACGTATATATGTTAGCTCGCGAGGGGATTATTATGGAACCGGATCAAATGTCTTTGTTATAGATACTCAAACGGATTGTGTGACAGGAAGCTTGGGTATTGCCGCGAGTGAAATGTGTTTAAGTGGGGACTCTATTTACATGACTAGTGTAGAATGGAGTTACGTTACAGAAAGTAATACAATTACTTATGCTCTCTATGACGTGAAACAAAATAAAATGGTCTCTCGCAATTTTATAACCGATGGAACAGAGGCGGAAATAGCAATTCCGTATGGGGTGACTGTGAACCCGGAGACGAAAGAAATATTTGTAACAGATGCAAAAAGTTATGTTGTGCCTGGTTATCTCTATTGTTTTAGTCCTGAAGGAAAGAAAAGATGGAAAGTCAGGGCAGGCGATATACCGGCTCATTTTGCTTTTACAACAAAAACATTTCAATAACTAACTGATATTTAATAAAAATGGACAAAAAGATTTTAAGACTAACATTAGTCATTGCAGTTTCTTTATTTTGGGGAACTGCATTTACAGGGTGTAGTGATGAAGAAGATACTCCGGTGGCTTATCAACTAAAGAAGGAGGATATTCGTGTATCACAACCGGAGGGTGGTTTTGCGGTTGTGATAGATCAACTACTAAAAGTGCAGGTTGAAAGTGAATCAGACGAAGGAATCTCTTATGTGTGGTTGTTGGATGGTACTGAAATTGCTCAGACGAAAAGCTTGGAGTATATGTTTGAAGAGGTGGGAGAATACGAATTGACATTACGTGTGTCACAGGGAGAGAGTCGTTTTGATTATCCCTTTACGGTTACTGTAACTTTTGAAAACATAGAACCTGCTCCTGAAGGAGCGACAGCTTATGTTACTAAAGTTTTTGATTTTGTTCCGGCTGTCGGACAATTTACTAATACATTGCCGGTATATAAAGAAGGTGATACACAGGAGGCTATGAATGAAAAAGTATTGGCAGCCATTGGCAATAATAAAAAAGGGATGATTTCGTTAGGGGGATTCGGAGGATATGTTGTAGTCGGTTTTGACCATACGATAACCAATGTTACTGGGAAACGTGATTTTCGGGTACTTGGCAATGCTTTTTATTCTGCGGCTAATCCAGACTCTGGCGCGCCAGAAGGAGGAAGTTGTGAACCGGGAGTTATCATGGTGGCTTATGATAAAAATCAGAATGGGAGACCGGATGATGATGAATGGTATGAAATTGCTGGTAGTGCTCATGAAGATGTTACATTAGAATTATGGTATGATAAGGCTGTTGCTGCCGGGAATGATGTGAAGACTTATCGAAATTATGAAATTACTTACTATCGGCCGGAAAAAGAACCGACAACTGCGGAAGAAAGAGAAATGTATATTCGCTGGGAAGATAACCAGGGAAAATCTGGATATAAAGTGAAGAATACATTTCATAATCAATGCTATTACCCAGAATGGATAAAGGAAGATAAAGTAACATTTAAGGGAACTTGTTTGCCTCAAAATGCTGTTGATGAGAGTGGACAAGGAAGTTATTTTGTTTTGTATAAATTCCGATATGGTTATGCTGATAATGAATTGAATAGTAAGGATGAATCTGCTATTGATATAGATTGGGCAGTAAATTCGAAAGGTCAAAAAGTACACCTGCCAGGAGTCGATTTCATAAAGATATATACTGGTGTCAATCAGGAAAACGGTTGGCTGGGTGAATGTTCTACTGAAATATCAGGGGTTGAGGATTTACATGTTTTAGGAGTTGATATTGATGCTCGCAAATAAGCTAAGAAATAATTGAAAATAAAAGTAAGAATGAGAAAGTTTTTAGTATTGGCAACTGTTGCCTTGGGATTTGTTTTTACAGCGTGTGATGATGAAGATAATTTGAATTCGTCTGTATTAATCGGAAATAAGTCGGGAAGTAATGTGATAGTGCAATTAGATACCTTGTATCTGGATGCCCGGGCTGAAAATCTGTCCGGAACGATGGAGTATTTATGGACAGTAGATGGGAAAGAAGTCTCAACCGCTTCAACATATAAGTTTTCACAACCTAAGACTGGAGAGTATGTTATAGGGTTGACTGTGTCGGATGGCAATGGAGAAACTCTTCAAACGAATATAACTGCCAAGGTAGAAGGTCGGTTTGGAAAAGGAACTTTTATTTTGAATGAAGGAAATATGAGTAATGAAACCGGAACTTTGACCTTTGTGGATTCAAAAGGAACAGCGATGGATAGTGCATACTATCGGGTAAATCAAACTTTACTCGGTAATGTCTGCCAGGATTTGTTCATTAGTGATAGTAAAATTTATGTACTTTCTCAAAATGGAGCAAAGAATGGTGGCGAGGGATTACTGACTATTGCTAATGCGGATAATTTAGAGAAAGAAAGAATTTATGATAATGCTACTTTGTCTTGGCCTACTAATTTAGCGGTAATAAAAGAGGCTCTTTATATTCGTGATAATAAAGGTGTCTATATGCTAAATACTTCTACAGATGCTTTGACTTTTGTCGAGGGTACTGGCGGAGCCTTGAAAAATCGTATGGCTGTGGTTGGAGAAAAAGTTTTTGTGATGGGTAGTAAGAAGCTTTTTGTTATTCAGAATGGAACAGTTATACATACTATTCCTTTTGAAAGTGCCTTGTCTGGTATCGCGAAGGCATATGATGAAAACTTATGGGTATCATGTACAAATCCGGCAAGTATTAATAAAGTTAATCCTCTTGATTATACGGTTGAGTCTCATGCTTTAGATGTTAGTATTGGCGCCGGTTGGGGTGTTGCTCCTGCTTTTTCTGCGAAAGATGATATTGTTTATTTCAGTAATGCAGGCTTTAATCTGTATCGACATATTTTCTCTCAAAATAAGACGGAAAAAGTTGCTAATATCAAAGATTATGTAGAAGATGCCGGAACATATTACAATAGCTTAGGTGTTGATCCGGTAAGTGGAGAGGTTTATTTTGCGACTTTAAAGGGATTTTCAGAGTACAAAATAAATGATATTGCCATATTTGATTTTACTAAAACACCAGCTTTACAGGCTGACATTAAAAATAAGAATAGTTTTCCGGCAGGAGTTTTCTTTACGGAGAATTTTAAGTGATAGATTTAACTCTATAATCTATCATTTTTATTGATGAGGACTTTCTCATTCAATCAAAAAATGTCCTTTTAAAAAGAGTATGTTTTTTGATTGATGGGAAAGTCTTTTTTTTTAGATTATACTGTGACCTTGTGTGATTGGAATGTAATAAGTTTTAATAAAATGAATAAAGTGATATACTTTCAGGAAAACTCCTTAAATTTACCTCCACAATTCTGACTCAATTAAAAAACAGACTTATACTGCTATTGACATGAAAACTTGTAGACTATGTGGACTACTTTTGCTGTTACTTTGCATACATACTATATTATATGCTCAACAAACAAGAACTGTCAAAGGCAGAGTGCAGACGTTGGAGCCTGGGAGTAATAAACGACAACCTTTACCTTCGGCTAGTGTTGTTGTTTTGCAAAAGAATGACTCTACTTTCATAAAAGGAATAACAAGCGATAAAAATGGTCGTTTTACTCTTAGTTACCAGCCGCAGAAGAAAAAACAGTATCTGTTGAAAGTCTCTTTTATGGGAATGCAATCCGTATATCATGTATTGGGGGATTCGGCATTAGTGAATGTTGGTACACTTACATTGAAGGATGATGATATTCAGATTGGGGAAGTGATAGTGACCGGGAAATTGCAAGAGGTAGTGATGGAAGGAGATACTACCGTTATTAATGCTGCAGCTTATAAAACTCCCGATGGAGCTTATTTGGAGGATTTGGTGAAGCGTGTTCCTGGATTGGTGTATAATAAGAAAGATCAATCGCTGACATATAACGGACAACCTATCAGTGAAATCAATGTGAATGGTGAATCCTTTTTCTCCGGAGATAAAAAGACGGCACTCGAAAATCTGCCGGCAGATTTGATTAGTAAGTTGAAAGTGTACGATAAAAAATCAAAAGAAGAAGAATTTACCGGAATTGGTTCAGGAGAAAAGAAATATGTACTTGACTTGCAGACTAAGGATGAATTGAATAAAACCTGGCTGACGAATGCCACTGTGGGATATGGAAACAATCAAAAGAAGGATTTAGAAGGGCAGGTGAATTATTTTAGCAAAGACGGGGAAAATCTTTCTTTCATAGGACGTTCCACCAACCGATATCAGAATAGCACTTACAAGGATAATATTAATAATTCGGTGGGAATGAATATGACTCATAAATTCGGAAAGAAGTTTTCTTTGACCGGAAGCATGAACTATAATCTCAATCGGAACGGAAATATTTCTTCCATGTATCAGGAGCAATATTTAACTGCTGGTAACCAATATTCTGCGTCCACTAATGAGGGTAACTCTAAAAGTCGGTCGTTCAATTCTAATATCATGGGTAGTTGGGAAGTGGATAAACGTACACGCATACATTTTAACGGTGGTTTCAGCTTTTCTCCTAACCGGAATGAAAGTAATAGCCAGAATGCTTCTTTTGACGCTCCTCCTAACGTCAATCATGAAAGCTTGTTCGATGATTTTGAATCGATTTCCCAAGATATCAAAGTAAATCGTAGTGAAAACCGGTCGCGTTCGGAAGGGCAATCGAACCGTTATAATTGGATGATGGGGATTATGAGGCGGCTGAATGAAAAAGGTACAACTTTAGGATTGAACATTCAAAGTTCGGATTCTTGGGGGGATAATGAAAGTTTTTCGCTTTCAAAAACTACTTATTTCCGTCTCAAAGATAAGCAAGGCAACGATTCATTGCTTTATCGTAACCAGTATTTGAAGTCACCCCAGAAAAATAATTCGTGGCGGGTAGGGATTAACTTCACCCAACCTATCGGTAAGAAAATGCATATTCGTGCAGCGTATAACTGGAACACTCATTATGAACGCGATAACCGCGACACTTATGAATTGTCTTCTTTGGCGAAGTCGGATGTTTTTGGTGAGTTGCCTCCTGACTATGAAACGGGGTATGTAGATAGTTTGAGTAATCGAAGTCATAGTCGTACTAATGGACATGATCTGAATGTAGGCTTCAATTACTCTGATGATACATGGATGGTGAATGCATCATTAGGGATTACTCCGCAAAGGCGAACCATTGAACGGAAAATGGGGAAATTGTATGCGGATACCACTGTGCATACTATCGACTTTCAGCCTATGATATGGCTGGCCTGGAAAAAGAAAGAGGCACGAATTACTTTTAATTATGACGGTAGAACCCGGCAACCTTCTTTATCGGACTTAATGCCACTTACAGATAATAGCAATCCATTATATATTACTCGAGGGAATCCGGATTTGAAGCAAATGTTTGCTCATAGTATGCGTATAAGCTTTCAACATTCTAAAAAAGGCATATCTGCGAATCTTGGAGGACAGTTGGAACAGAATAGCGTTACACAGGTAATGATATATGATGCACAGACTGGCGGACGTGAGACATATCCTGTCAATATAAACGGTAACTGGAATGTGTATGGAAGTGCTAACTGGTGGAAACGTTTAGGACATTTCTCTTTACGGTTGGATATGAACGGTAATCATAGTAATAGTGTCAGCATGATTAATGAAGATAGAAGTCTTGAGCCGGTGAAAAGTACAACGCGTGACACCGGCTTGAATTGTGAAGCGAATGTTTCTTATCAGCCTGCCTGGGGAGGTATTGACTTCTCTACTTCCTGGAATTATCAGTATTCGCTCAACTCTGTGAATGATAACAATACATATACTCGTTATTATAATTTCCGTTTGGAAGGATATGTTGATCTTCCTTTGGGCATACAATTACGGACGGATGGGGCTTATACTTTCCGTAATGGTACGAATATCCGTAAAGGAGAAGATGATGAGATGTTATGGAATGCGAGTGCTACCTGGAGATTCTTGAAAAAGAAAGAAGCAGAACTGTCTGCTTATTGGGTAGACATTTTAGGAAAGAGGAAAAGTTATAACCGTATGGCAACTTCCGACGGCTTTTATGAGTATCGTACGCAGGAAATAAAAGGGTATTTCATCGTTACTTTCAAATATAACTTTCGTTTGATGATGTGATTTTTAGAAAAAAGTCGTATGTTTGCTACAGAACCATAAAACAAAATGTACTATGAGCGGTAATTATGTTATCAACATCGGTCGGCAACTAGGTAGCGGCGGAAAAGAAATAGGAGAGAAGTTGGCAGCCCGTTTGGGGATTGACTTCTACGATAAAGAATTGATTAATCTGGCTTCTGAAGAAAGCGGGTTGTGCAAAGAATTTTTTGAAAAAGCGGATGAGAAAGCTTCGCAAGGTATTATTGGCGGATTGTTCGGCATGCGTTTTCCTTTTATCAGTGAAGGAGCTATGCCATGTAATAACTGTTTGAGTAATGATGCCCTGTTTAAAGTGCAAAGTGATGTGATTCGTCATCTGGCGGCAGAAAAATCTTGCGTCTTTGTCGGACGCTGTGCGGACTATATTCTGCGTGAACATCCCCGTTGTGCGAATGTTTTTATTTCGGCCTCTAAGGAAGATCGTATTGCGCGATTATGCGCCATGCATCATATTGATGCGGAAGCTGCAGAAGAAATGATAGAAAAAGCGGATAAGAGACGTTCGGAGTATTATAATTATTATAGTTATAAAACGTGGGGAGCAGCTGCTACTTATCACTTATGTGTCGATTCTTCTTCTTTGGGAGTTGAAGAGACAGTTCGGTTTATAGAAGAATTTGTAGTGAAGAAACTACAGCTTATATAATAGGCGTAGAAGAAGTCTATAAGAAAACGAAATAAAGCCGGTATATTCCATTGAAGGATATGACCGGCTTTATTATTTATAAGCTAAATATGATTTACATCATCGTTAATAATATCATCTGCCCCGTCAGAATACGGAGGAACATGGATAATGGGTAAACTGTAGAATACCCTACTGCCGGAGCATCTCCGGATGTTGTTTGATTGGCATAAGCCAATGCGGGCGGGTCGGTATTACTACCGGCTATCAATCCCATCAGGGTGAAGTAGTTTACCTTATAATATAATCTTGCGATAGCACCGATTATAAGCAACGGGATAACGGTGATAAGGAAACCACAACCTACGTATAGTAATCCGTCACCTTCGACTACCGTTTGCACAAAGTTGGCTCCGGCATCTATACCGACACTGGCAAGGAAGAGCACGATACCGATTTCGCGAAGCATCAGGTTGGCACTCATGGTGGTATAAGTCACTAAATGGAGCTTATGACCGAAACGTCCGATAAGAATAGCTACTACCAGCGGTCCGCCTGCCAAACCTAATTTCAGAGGAGTCGGCATACCGGGGAATGCTATAGGAAGGCTACCCAGAAGAATTCCTAAGAAGATACCAACGAAAATAGTCACAATGTTCGGTGTGTCCAGACGTTTTAACTGATTACCCAAAACACCTGCTACACGTTCAACTGCATCTTGCTGACCTACCACCATTACACGGTCACCTACCTGAAGTACCAGATTTGGATCGGCAAACAAGTCCATACCGGAACGGTTGATGCGGGTAACGTTCACTCCGTACATACTGCGAAAATGCATAGATCCTAAAGTCTTTCCGTTGATTTCCGGTTTAGTCACCAGAATACGGCGGGAAACCATGGGAAGGTCTTGTTTCTCCCAGTCGAGTTCCACTTCTTTACCGATAAATACGGTAATTGCAGGAGCATCTTCTTCTGAACAGACAATGAATAATTGATCCCCCATATTGAATATGGTTTCATGGTTAGGGATACTTACATGACCCTCATGACGAATACGGGAACAAACGAACTGACGGCCTAAAAACTCTTTGATTTCAATCAAAGTTTTTCCGCTGATTGATTCATTGCGTACTTCCAGACTCATCATGTGAGGTTTGTGATGTGCATCTCCACTTTGGATTTTCAGACTTTCTTCCTCTTTAGCCATATTGACACGGAAGATGTAGCGGATAGCAATGATTGAACCGATAATACCTACTACCCCTAGCGGATAAGCACACGCATATCCCAGTGCGATTTGTGGACCAGTGTAATTAAGCTGGTTCAATGCTTCATTGGCGGCACCAAGTCCCGGAGTGTTTGTGACAGCTCCATAGAGGATACCTACCATCATCGGCAGTTCTACTCGGCCGTTCCAGAGGTAGTAAAGCCCCAGTGCAACGGCAATATTTAACACTACGATGCCTACAGCCAACAGGTTCAATGTCATTCCTCCTTTTTTGAAAGAAGAGAAGAAAGATGGCCCCACCTGAAGACCGATACAGAATACGAACAAGATCAATCCGAATTCACGGATGAAATGTAGGATGTGTGTATCGGCTGTGAAGCCGAAATGTCCCATTAGGATGCCGGCAAACAAAACAAATGTGACGCCCAAAGATACTCCGAATATCTTTATCTTGCCCAAATACACTCCGGCTGCCACTACAAATGCGTAGAGAAGCACGATGTGAGCTACGGAGCTGGGGGCCCACAATAAACTTTGTAACCAATCCATAATATAGCAGTTTTTATAATGTTTTTCTAAAAACGGGTGCAAAATTACTCATAACATTGGAGCAAATCAAATAAATGGAGAACTAAAAAAATAAAGAATGAAGAATTTCTATGCAGATTCTATGCGAGAGTGAGAGGTGTGCGAATTTTCTATAAAAAGAAGTTTTGTTTTAACTTATTGGTTATATTTGCATGTCGAACAACAGACAATTAGAAAGAGATAGATAAAAATAAAGACAATATTAATCTTGTTTTAATTTTAGATAAACTATGGCAGACAAAAAAGAAAAACTCTTCTCAGACTTTTCTCCTGTCTCTACCGAACAATGGATGGAGAAGGTTACAGCCGACTTGAAAGGTGCTGATTTTGAGAAGAAGCTCGTTTGGAAAACAAACGAAGGGTTTAAAGTGAAACCTTTCTACCGGATGGAAGATCTGGAGGGTTTAAAAACTACTGATGCGCTTCCCGGAGAGTTCCCTTATCTGAGAGGAACTAAAAAAGACAACAATGAGTGGTTGGTTCGCCAGGAAATCAGGGTAGAATGCCCCAAAGAGGCCAATGCAAAAGCACTGGACATCTTAAATAAGGGTGTTGATTCACTATCTTTCCATGTAAAAGCAAAAGAACTCAATGCGGAATATATCGAGACGCTGTTGAATGATATTCAGGCAGAGTGCGTTGAATTAAATTTCTCAACTTGCCAGGGGCATGTTGTGGAGTTGGCTAATTTGCTGGTGGCTTATTTCCAGAAGAAAGACTATGATGTGAAGAAGCTGAAAGGCTCTATCAATTATGATTTCTTCAATAAGATGCTGACTCGCGGTAAGGAAAAAGGGGATATGGTACAGACAGCGAAAGCGTTGATCGAAGCTATCCAGCCGCTTCCTTTTTATCGTGTATTGAATGTAAATGCAATCTCATTAAACAATGCCGGAGCTTATATCTCTCAAGAGTTGGGTTATGCATTGGCTTGGGGTAATGAATACATGAATCAGTTGACTGATGCCGGTATTCCTGCTGCCGTAGTAGCTAAAAAGATAAAATTCAACTTCGGTATCAGTTCCAATTACTTCCTTGAAATTGCGAAGTTCCGTGCCGCACGTCTGTTGTGGGCAAATATCGTAGCTTCTTATAAACCTGAATGTCTGCGTGATTGTGATAATAAGGGAGCTAACGGCGAATGTCGTTGTGCAGCAAAAATGGCGGTTCATGCTGAAACTTCTACTTTTAATCTAACTTTGTTTGACGCACACGTGAATTTGCTTCGTACACAGACTGAAGCAATGAGTGCCGCTTTGGGTGGGGTCGATTCGATGACAGTCGTTCCGTTTGATAAGACTTATGGGACTCCGGATGAGTTATCAGAACGTCTGGCTCGCAATCAACAACTATTGCTGAAAGAAGAATCTCATTTCGATAAAGTAATTGATCCGGCTGCCGGTTCTTATTATATTGAGAACCTGACTGTATCTATTGCTAAACAAGCGTGGGAACTTTTCCTTGCTACCGAAGAAGCAGGTGGTTTCTATGCCGCATTAAAGGCTGGTACAGTTCAGGCAGCAGTAAACGAAAGCAATAAAGCTCGTCATAAAGCAGTGGCACAGCGTCGTGAAATTCTGTTGGGTACTAACCAATTCCCGAATTTTAACGAAAAAGCCGGTGACAAGAAACCTGTGGAAGGAAAATGCTGCTGTGGAGGTGACTCTCATACTTGTGAGAAAGATGTGGATACATTGGTATTCGATCGTGCAGCCAGTGAGTTTGAAGCGTTACGTCTTGAAACGGAAGCATCGGGCAAACGTCCAAAAGCGTTTATGCTGACAATCGGTAATTTGGCGATGCGTCAGGCACGTGCACAATATTCTTGCAACTTCCTGGCTTGTGCCGGTTATGAAGTAGTCGATAATCTAGGATTTGAAACAGTAGAGGCAGGAGTAGAGGCAGCGATGGCTGCGAAAGCTGATATTGTTGTCATCTGTTCCAGCGATGATGAATATGCTGAATATGCGGTTCCTGCTTTCAAGGCCTTGAATGGTCGTGCTATGTTTATCGTTGCCGGTGCTCCGGCTTGTATGGATGACTTGAAAGCCGCAGGTATCGAAAACTTCATCCATGTTCGTGTCAACGTATTGGATACCTTGAAAGAGTTTAACGCTAAACTATTGAAGTAAGATGAGAAAAGATTTTAAAAACATCGATATATATGCCGCATTTCAGCCTGCTAATGGTGCTGAATGGCAAAAGGCTAACGGTATCTCCGCTGACTGGAAAACACCGGAACACATTGAAGTGAAGCCTGTTTATACAAAAGAAGACCTCGAAGGAATGGAACATCTCGGCTATGCTGCCGGACTTCCTCCTTATTTGCGTGGTCCGTATTCAGTAATGTACACCCTTCGTCCCTGGACCATCCGTCAGTATGCCGGATTCTCTACTGCCGAAGAATCCAATGCTTTCTATCGCCGTAATCTGGCTTCCGGTCAGAAAGGTTTGTCAGTAGCATTTGACTTGGCTACTCACCGCGGTTATGACCCCGACCACGAACGTGTAGTGGGTGACGTAGGTAAAGCAGGTGTATCTATCTGTTCATTGGAAAACATGAAGGTTTTGTTCGATGGTATTCCTTTGAATAAGATGTCTGTATCCATGACGATGAATGGTGCTGTACTTCCGATTATGGCATTCTATATCAATGCCGGTTTGGAACAAGGTGCTAAACTCGAAGAAATGGCAGGTACTATCCAGAACGATATTTTGAAAGAATTCATGGTGCGTAATACCTATATTTATCCGCCTGCATTCTCTATGAAGATTATTTCTGATATCTTCGAATACACTTCACAGAAGATGCCGAAGTTCAACTCTATTTCTATCTCCGGTTATCACATGCAGGAAGCAGGTGCTACCGCAGATATTGAGTTGGCTTATACATTGGCTGACGGTTTGGAATATCTCCGTGCCGGAACAGCAGCAGGTATTGATATTGATGCATTTGCTCCGCGTCTTTCTTTCTTCTGGGCAATCGGAACCAATCACTTCATGGAAATTGCCAAGATGCGTGCCGCACGTATGCTGTGGGCGAAGATTGTGAAACAGTTTAATCCGAAGAACCCGAAATCACTGGCCTTGCGTACTCACTCACAGACTTCCGGATGGTCATTGACGGAGCAAGATCCGTTCAACAATGTAGGACGTACCTGTATTGAGGCTATGGCTGCAGCTTTGGGACATACCCAATCTTTGCATACCAATGCATTGGATGAGGCTATTGCTCTTCCGACAGATTTCTCTGCACGTATCGCACGTAACACACAGATTTATATTCAGGAAGAAACTTACATCTGCAAGAACGTTGACCCATGGGGCGGCTCTTACTATGTAGAATCTCTGACGAACGAACTGGCACACAAGGCTTGGGAACATATTCAGGAAATTGAAAAACTGGGTGGTATGGCGAAAGCTATCGAAACAGGTATTCCTAAAATGCGTATCGAAGAAGCGGCTGCACGTACACAGGCTCGTATCGACAGCGGTCAGCAGACCATTGTGGGTGTGAACAAGTATCGTTTGGAAAAAGAAGCTCCGATTGATATCCTTGAAATTGATAATACGGCAGTTCGTCTTGAACAGATTGAAAACCTGAAACGTTTGAAAGAAGGACGTAATCAGGCTGAAGTGGACAAGGCATTAGCAGCTATCACTGAATGTGTGAAGACCGGCAAGGGTAACTTGCTTGAACTGGCAGTTGAAGCAGCTCGTGTTCGTGCTACTTTGGGCGAAATTTCTTATGCGTGCGAACAGGTTGTAGGACGTTATAAAGCAATAATTAGAACTATATCAGGCGTGTATTCATCAGAAAGTAAAAACGATAGCGACTTCAAGCGTGCTTGTGAACTGGCAGAGAAGTTTGCGAAAAAAGAGGGACGTCAACCTCGTATCATGGTTGCAAAGATGGGACAGGACGGTCATGACCGTGGTGCCAAGGTAGTAGCAACGGGTTATGCGGACTGTGGTTTCGACGTGGATATGGGACCGTTGTTCCAGACTCCGGCAGAAGCTGCTCGTGAAGCGGTAGAAAACGATGTTCATGTAGTAGGTGTTTCTTCACTGGCTGCCGGTCATAAGACATTGGTTCCGCAGATTATTGAAGAACTGAAGAAACTGGGACGTGAAGACATTGTGGTGATTGCCGGTGGTGTTATTCCTGCACAGGATTATGACTTCCTGTATAAGGCAGGTGTAGCTGCTATCTTTGGTCCGGGTACTCCGGTGGCGAAGGCTGCTTGTCAGATTTTGGAAATTCTGATGGATGAAGAATAACTTCTGAGATTCTTTAGAATCTTATAATATTCCCACCTTTTAGACTTGTTTTGGTTTAAAAGGTGGGATGTTTTTTTTGTTTGCATCCATTGCCTGAAATTAATTTTGCCTATATTTGCCCCGGGTTTCATAGTAAAAGACTCGACAGATGAACGAAACGATAGCAGAATTGGATATCCGTTTTGAGCAGTTTTATGCCGCTAACTTCCCTCGTGTGAAGAACTTTGCGAAGTTGTTGACCAAGTCGGAGGAGGATGCGGAAGACATTGCCCAGAATATATTTCTTAAGTTATGGACACGTCCTGAACTTTGGCAAGATCAGGAAACCATGACTGGTTATCTCTATACTGTGACTCGGAATGAAATATTCAACCTGTTCAAGCATCAGAAGGTAGAGCAGGAATATGAAGACAAAGTTTTGAAAGCCCAGTTGTTGGGTGAACTTTGTGACGAAGATTCCTCCCTGTTAGAAAATCTATACTATAAAGAAGTATTAATGCTTATTAGGATGACACTCAGTCAGTTGCCTGATCGCCGTAGACGGGTTTTTGAGATGAGCCGTTTTGAAGGACTTTCTCATAAAGAAATAGCAGATAAACTGCAAATCCCCTTGCGTACCGTAGAAGATCACATCTATAAAACATTGACGGAACTCCGCAAAGTGTTAATGTTTGTTATTCTATTCCGTCTTTTCCCGTAGTTGTCCTTGCTGAGTAGTGATATTTACGTAAGCGTTTCTAAACAGAACAATAAATATCACCTTATGAAGAATTATATTCGCGATGTAATCGACCGTTATATCAATCACGACTATCCGAAAGAAGTCGATCAGGATTTCCGTACATGGCTGACCGACGAAGAACGTGCCGATGAAAAAGATCATGAACTCAATCAACTTTGGGAAGCTACCGAATCGGCAACGACTTCCGGCTACCGTCATTCTTTGGAACGGATGCGTGAACTGACAGGCATCGGAACGAGGCGCAGGATACATTCTTTACGTACTCATCTGGTAGTGTGGCGCGTAGCGGCAGCTTTGTTGATTGCATTTTCTTCCGTTTCTATCTATCTGGCTTTGCAGAACCGGCAGGCACCAGATTTGTTGCAAGCATATATTCCTACCGCCGAGATGCGGAACATCACTTTGCCGGATGGTACGCAGGTATTGATTAATTCCCAAAGCACTTTACTTTATCCACAGCAATTTAAGGGTGATACCCGTTGTGTGTATCTTGTGGGAGAAGCCGGCTTCAAGGTGAAACGTGACGAAGAGCATCCTTTTATCGTGAAGTCCTCGGACTTTCAGGTGACGGCACTCGGAACGGAATTCAACGTGACAGCCTACCCCGACGAAGAGGAAGTGACAGCTACCCTGATTTCCGGAAAAGTGTTGGTAGAGTACAATAATCAGCAGGGGCAGGAGATCTTGAAGCCGAACGAGCAACTGGCTTATAACAAACGTACCCGCTCCGGAAACGTACTTCATCCTGATATGCAGGATGTCACTGCTTGGCAACGTGGCGAAATCGTTTTCCGCAGTATGACATTGGAAGAAATCTTCACCCGTCTCGAACGCAAATACCCTTACACCTTTGTTTATAGTTTCCGTAGTCTGAAAGAAGACCGGTTCAATCTTACTTTCGGGCAAAATGCTTCTATGGAAGAAGTGATGGATATTATCGCTCGTGTGACGGGAAATCTGGACTATAAAATAGTGGGAGACAAGTGCTATATTTCAGGCACCGGGGAAGGGCGTCTCCGGCACCGATGAAGATAGGCTCCGGCACCGGGGAACAAAATAGAACTTGTAAACACTGAATATTAACCTTAAAATACATTGAGCCTATGCGGAAAAAATATCCGGGAGAAGCTGCAACCTTCCCCCGGATGTGAAATCGAAATTCTTACTATTAGCGTTAACCAGACGCTACTAAATTCGAGAATCTAACTTTATCTGTATAAACTAATACTAAGAAGATGCAGCAAATTTATGAATTTATAGCCAATAAGCAGGCAATCAGTCGAGTATTTATGCTTTTTTTGTGCTGTCTGCTCCTTTCTGCTCCTACTTTTGCTCAAAGTAGCAATGTCCGGATTACGATCCATAAGAAAAACATATCGGTCATCGAGGCATTGAAAGAGGTGGAAAAACAAACGAAACTGTCCGTTGGTTACAACGAGTCGCAGTTGAAAAACAAACCCTCCATCAATTTGGCGTTAGAAAAAGCCACGCTGGAGAGTTCTCTCAAAGAAATCCTTAGAAATACGGGATATACCTATCAGTTAAAAGGAAAATATGTAATCATCGTTCCACAGGAAAAACAAGAAGCGGAAGCAGCTTCTGTCAAACGTATCACCGGCCGTGTGCTGGATGATAACGGAGAGCCGTTAATTGGTGTCAATGTACATGTAGAGGGAACGAGTGTCGGTTCTATTACGGATATTGACGGTAATTTTATACTCGAAGCTCCTGTTGGAAGTGTGTTGAGTATCAGTTATGTAGGTTACACTCCACAGACGGTAAAAGTAACCGGACAGAATACATATAGCGTGCAACTGGCTTCGGATACAAAACTGTTGAGTGAAGTTGTTGTAACAGCACTTGGCATCAAACGCGAGCAGAAAGCATTGAGCTACAACGTACAGCAAGTAAAGTCCGACGAACTGACCCAGATTAAGGATGCTAATTTTGTAAACAGCCTGAATGGTAAAGTTGCGGGTGTTACTATCAATACGAGCTCTTCCGGTGTCGGTGGGGCAAGTAGAGTGGTGATGCGTGGAACAAAGTCTATTGAACAGAGTAGTAACGCCTTGTATGTGATTGACGGTATTCCGATGTATAATTTCGGTGGCGGAGGAGATACGGAATTTGGTTCAAAGGGAGCTACCGAGGCCATTGCTGATATTAATCCGGAAGATATAGAAAGCATTTCCGTACTGACTGGAGCGGCAGCTGCCGCCCTTTATGGTAGTAATGCGGCAAACGGTGCGATTGTGATTACTACAAAAAAAGGACAGGTAGGTAAGCTGCAAGTAGGTGTATCAAGTGGCATCGAATGGTTGAATGCTTTTAAGATGCCCGAGTTCCAGGACCGTTATGGTACAGGTAGTAATGGTAAAACAGGAAATTCCAATATTTATAGCTGGGGACCGAAGTTAAACTCGGCTGCTCAAACAGGATATGAGCCGGATGATTTTTTTGATACGGGTGCGGTATATACAAATTCCGTTACGTTGTCTACCGGAACGGATAAAAATCAGACTTTCTTTTCTGCGGCTGCCGTCAATTCGGCAGGGATGGTTCCCAACAATAGGTATAACAGATATAATTTCACTTTCCGCAATACGACCAGTTTCTTGAATGACAAGATGAAACTGGATGTAAGTGCAAGCTATATTCTTCAGAACGACCGTAATATGACCAATCAGGGGCAGTACTCCAATCCGTTGGTTTCTGCTTATCTTTTCCCTCGTGGGGATGATTTCTCTATAGTGAAGAATTTCGAGCGTTGGGATGAAGCCCGGAAAATTAGCGTACAGTTTTGGCCGCAGGGCGAAGGTGACCTTCGTATGCAGAATCCTTATTGGATTGCTTACCGTAATCTCCGTCTCAACAATAAGAAACGCTATATGGCTTCAGCAGGTTTGAGTTACCAGATTCTTGACTGGCTGAATGTGGCAGGGCGTGTTCGCATCGACAATACTCATAGCGAATATGAAGGCAAGCTTTATGCAAGCAGTAGCAACACGCTGACTGACGGTAGTTCACAAGGCCATTATACAGTAAATAACGGACAATATTCGCAGACTTATGCCGATGTGTTGGTGAATATTAATAAACGTATTCAGGATTTTACGATTGTAGCCAATATCGGTGCCAGTTATAGTGGAGTGACTAGTAAGGAATTGGGCTATGCGGGGCCTATACGAGAAACTGGTATTCCTAATCTGTTCAATGTTTACGACCTTGACAACGCAAAAAAACGTGCTACGCAGGTGGGTTGGCGCGAAGCGACCGAATCTATTTTTGCCAGTGCCGAAGTAGGGTGGAAAAGTATGCTTTATCTCACCGTTACAGGACGTAACGACTGGGCTTCGCAGCTGACACATTCTCCGCAGGCTTCATTCTTCTATCCTTCCGTAGGGCTTTCGGCTGTCATCACTGAAATGTTGAAACTGCCTGATTGGGTGGATTATCTTAAAGTACGTGGATCGTTCAGTTCCGTAGGTAATCCTTATCCTCGTTTTCTTACCTATCCTACTTACTCGTATGATGCCAATAAGCAGGACTGGAAATCGCAGACGAATTATCCCATTGGTAAACTATACCCTGAGCGTACTGACTCATGGGAAGTAGGTCTGGATGCAACCCTGTTTAAAGATTTCAAATTGAGCGGATCTTTCTATTACGCCAATACTTATAATCAGACATTTGATCCTCGGCTTCCTGTTTCGTCAGGATATGACAAATTGTATGTACAGACCGGATATGTACGCAACTATGGTTTCGAGGCTATGTTGTCTTATGGGCATCGTTGGGGAGATTTCGGCTGGGACAGCAGCTTTACTTTCTCGGCCAACAAGAATGAAATCGTCGAACTAGTGAAGGATTATGTTCACCCGGAAACGGGCAAAACTTACAACGTCGATAAACTGGAACTCAAAACCGATGAAGGTCGCGGATTCGGAAAGGCGAAATTTATCCTGAAGGAAGGTGGTACGCTGGGCGATCTTTATACCCATGCCGATTTAAAGCGTGATATTAACGGTAATGTCCTGATTGACGATAGCGGCAATGTGACAGCCATCGACAATGCCGGTGACATAAAGTTGGGAAGCGTACTTCCTAAGGCAAATTTAGCCTGGAATAATAGCTTCTCTTATAAAGGTATCAATGCCGGTTTCTTGTTGACAGCCCGTTTGGGCGGAATCGTTTATTCGGCAACACAGGCTTATCTTGATCTCTACGGAGTATCTGAAACATCTGCTGCCGCGCGTGATGCCGGAGGAGTATGGATAAACGGCCGTAGCCGCGTGAATCCGCAAAGCTTCTATGAAGTGGTAGCATCGCAGAGCGGATTGCCTACCTACTATACTTATAGTGCTACCAACCTGCGTCTGCAGGAGGCACATATCGGTTACACCGTTCCGCGCCGCTGGCTGGGCAATGTTTGTGATATCAATGTATCCCTTGTGGGCAGAAATCTCTGGATGATCTACTGTAAAGCTCCTTTCGATCCTGAAGCAGTAGCTACTACGAACAACTATTATCAGGGAATCGACTACTTCATGATGCCGAGTACCCGGAATATAGGATTTAACATAAAGATTAACTTCTAAATACTATGATGGACATGAAACGAATATATAACATTCTTCTGATAATGATCCTTTCATTATTTCTGCTTCCGTTGGGCGGTTGTTTCGACAGCGACATCAACCGGAGTATGTACGAAGCGGACGGAGATGAAATGCAGCGTGAGAATCATATTGTAGGTGCTACGCTCAAAGGAATGCAGGGATTGGTGATTCCTACACGTGAACACCTTTACCAGTTTATGGATGCCATGGCAGGAGGAGCATACGGTGGTTATCTGGAAGGAATTGTAGACACTTGGGTGATGAAATTCTCTACTTTCAATCCCGAACAGGGATGGCTCAAATCCCCGTTTGCCGATCCGATTAAAGATATGTACCCGCAGTACCGCGATATGATGAACAAGACGGATGACCCTGTGGCTTTAGCTTTTGGTAAAATTCTCCGGGTGTGTATCATGCATCGTGTGACGGACATTTATGGTCCGATTCCTTATTCGAAGATGATGGATAATGATAATTCGGGTGAAGACCTGGCTGTCGCTTACGATTCGCAGGAGCAGGTATATACACAGATGCTGAAAGAACTGGAAGAAGCGGATAAAGTGTTGGAGGAAAACAAAGACCTGTCGTCCGAGGCTTTCCGCAAACTGGAAGACTTGTATTACGGAAATATTTCCAAATGGCGTAAGTTTGTACATTCCATGCAACTTCGCATTGCCATGCGTATGAGCTATGTCAATCCTACCGAGGCGCAACGTATTGCGCAGAAGGCTGTGGAAGCGGGAGTGATTGAATCGAATGAGGACAACGCCATGCTTCATGTGGCGGAGAACCGTTCGGAGTTACTGTTTAATAACTGGAATGACTACCGTATTAGTGCCGATTTAGTTTCTATTATGAAAGGTTATGAAGATCCGCGTTTGGATAAGATGTTTGTCAAAGGTGTGCAGACAGTCGATCAGGATGGCGAGAAAGTCGATGTATACGATTATTACGGTGTACGTATCGGCATATTTACCCAGAAGAAAGACGACATGATTAATCTTTACTCAAAGCAGGTGATTTCCAGCACCGACCCTTATCTCTGGATGAATGCGGCGGAGGTGACTTTCCTTCGTGCCGAGGGCGCGTTGCGTGGTTGGAATATGGGAGGCGATGCGCAGGCATTGTATGAAAAGGCTATTGCCCTTTCATTCGAAGAGCGTGGCGGAGCCACCGGAGCGGACCAATATGTGAAGGATGCGGAGAAAAAGCCTATAGACTATGTGAACCCGATGGACGGGGCTGATATTAAGTATAGCCATCCGGCGGTAAGTACCATTACGATTGCCTGGGAACCAGGAGCGGAGTATTTCGAGCGGAACCTGGAGCGTATCATTACTCAAAAATGGATTGCAATATTCCCGCTGGGGCTGGAAGCATGGGCGGAACATCGTCGTACGGGCTACCCGAAGTTGTTGCCTGCCGTGGAGAATAAAGACCCCAATAATAGTGTGAATGTAACAATCGGTCCCCGTCGTCTGCCTTTCCCGGCCGATGAATATACAGGGAATCCGAAATACATCGATCAAGCTGTAGAAATGCTGAATGGTCCCGATGCCGCAGGAACTAAACTTTGGTGGGATAAGAAAGACCATTCCATTGAGAATAGTCAATCCTCAAACTAGAACGAACCTTTAAATCAATGAGATTATGAAATATAAATCAATCTTTAAGTTATGCCTACTGACTACTTTCCTGTCGGTTACCACCATCAGTTGCGACGACTGGACGGAAATGGAAATACACGATAGTCAGGTGAATGGGTTTAAGGAACAGAATCCGCAGGAGTATGCAGCGTACACACAGAATCTTCGTGCATATAAAGCAACGAAACATGCTGTTGTTTATGCCCGGTTGGATAATGCTCCGGAAGTATCTACCGGTGAGAAGGACTTTCTCCGTGCGTTGCCGGACAGTATCGATATAGTGACGATGCGTAATGCCGACCGTCTGTCCGAATATGACCGGGAGGATATGAAGTTGGTACGTGAGGATTATGGTACGAAAGTGCTTTACTATATAGATTGCACGGCTAAAGATAAACTGAATACCTCTATTACTTCTGCTGTTGAGGCAGTGCGTACAGGGACATTTGACGGGCTTGCCCTCGGTTCGGAAGGCTCTGCGGTAGACGTCTCGGCGTTAAAGTCGCTGCTGGATGCTTTGGGACAGACCCCGTGTCTGTTAGTTTTTGAGGGTACTCCTTCCTTGTTGCCGGAAGCGCAGCGCAGCCTTTTCAACTATTTCGTACTCGATATTTCCGGTGCATCCGATGAATATGATATAGAAACCTCTGTATTCTATGCCACCGGATATGGCAAGGCCGCTCCGGATCGCCTGCTGTTGGCTGTCACTCCTGACGGTACATTGACCGACTATAACGGAGTGACGCGCAATGCCATCGCCGGAGCTGCTTACGGTGCTCTCAATATGGAAACACCATTGGGAGGTATTGCTATTTACAATATCTCTGCCGATTACTACGATACTGATATTATTTATAAACAGACCCGTGGAGGTATTCAATTCCTGAATCCTGCTTCGGCTCACTAAACGATGTAAGCTATGAGAATACATAAACTTTATCAGTGCTTTGCAGCCGCAGTTTTGTTATTTCTGCCGGTTGCCTGTGATAATACGGATTACAGCGAAAAGTCACCGTTTGACAATTCGGCGTATCTGAATATAGCTGCTAGTAAGAATACAGAAACTTTCACTTTTAATCGGAAGGTGACAAGCCAGACGAAACTTTTTACAGTGAAGTTGTCTTATCCTTCGGGGGATGATGTGAAGGTCAGCTTGAAGGTAGACGCTTCGTTGACTAGTGAATATAATGCAAAGAACGACACGCATTATGAAGTGCTGCCTGAAACATATTATCAGCTATTGAAAACAGAAGTGGTAATTCCTGCCGGAAAGACCACTTCTGAAGAAGTAGGCATTAAATTCTCCAAACTCGATGAGTTGGAGATTGACGTTACTTACCTCTGCCCGCTTTCCATTGGAGGAGCTGAAGGAGTAGGTATTATGGATGGTTCACGCACGATGTATTATTTGGTACGTCGTTCCAGTGCTATAACAACAGCTATGAATTTGAAAAATGTCTATGTCACTGTTCCGGGATTTGATAAAGGAAGTCCGACAGCGGATGTGGTGAATAATTTGACGGCAGTGACAATGGAGGCTATTATACGAGTCAACAATTTCCAGCAAGAAATATCCTCTATCATGGGCATAGAACAATATTTCTTGATGCGTATCGGTGATGCAAACTTTCCGAATCAACAGTTGCAGACGCAAACAACATTCGGCAAATTTCCAGAAATCAGTAACCAGAAATTACTATTGGCAGGTGAGTGGTATCATGTGGCATTGACATGGGACATAGCTACTGCTACTATTGCTTTCTATGTAAACGGACAATTACAAAGCATAAGTACCAGTCATGGCAAAAGTGACTTGACTAGCATCAGTTTGGGAGATAAGTTACCTGATGATGAATTTGGGAATGGGGGTGATTTTAACTTCTATTTTGGGCGTTCTTATGGAGAGTCGCACGATATAAGCCGCCAGTTTGATGGTGAAATATGTGAAGCTCGCATTTGGAATGTAGCTCGTACTCAAGAACAGATTTGGGAGAATATGTATGATATTCCCGACCCTACTGAAGAACCAGCTTTGTGTGCCTATTGGAAGTTTGATGAGGGAACAGGGATGGAAGTCAAAGACCGTACTGGACATGGGAACAATGCGAAAGTAGTCCCTTATTGGAAAGCAAGCGACCATGTTGAAGTTTATAGTAAAACGGATGCTGAACTATGGCCAAGTGGCATTGAGGTGCCGAAAATAAATCAGGAATAGGAGATTACAGATAACTATTAAAATGTATATGATTATGAAACGAATAATACGAAATATCTCTTTGTGCGTGTTATTGGCACTGGTGATGGGAGCTTGCGAAGAAGATGCGGCGTTGGTGGCTCCGAACGTAGCACATGACAAGTCTACAGTATCACCGGAGGAAGTTGGGGAAGCTGCTTTCCTGCAAAGTGCTTCAGAATCGGGAAATAAATTTATTTTTCTTGATTTTGTAGAACAGGGAAGTGATGAACTATATGTAGAATTGGTGGAGCCGGCAGAGCGGGATATGACATTCACAATTGGTATAAATACTTCATTAGTTCTCCAGGATATACCATCGATTACAGAGCAATTTTATAAAGTGGGTGCAAATTTTGTGGAAGATTGGGAGAATAAATTTACGATAACTAATGGAGGAAAGGTGACGGTAGCGGCAGGTGAACGAAAATCGACACGGATAAGTTTTACTGTGTCAAATATGGAGCTTATTGGTTCTTATTATTTATTGCCATTGTTGGCGACGGATGAAGATGGTAATCAGTACAAGCTTTTCTATTATATCTGCCAAGTGGAAATGGAACGTCAGGACAGGTCGAATAAACCGTATACAGTGGTGGCGTATATTGATACTGAAATGATGAATCCTTTGATTGCTGACCAATATACTTCTAAATTGCAGTATATGAAATCCCGTCGGGATAGAAAAACTATTTACGAAAACGTCCCGGTATTTGATATAGTGAATTTACGAAAAGCTTTGTTGAAATACGACGAGTCTTCCCGTAGAGCAATTTTGAAATTTACACCTGATATAGAACATGTGTTGAAAAACTATGCTCAATATATTCAACCATTGAAGCGGAGTGGTATAAAAGTCTGCCTTTCCATCGAAGGTGGAGGAACAGGCATAGGTTTTGCCAATTTAACAGATGTGCAAATTGCTGATTTTGTAGCACAAGTCCAAGTGGCTGTGAAAATGTATCAACTGGATGGCGTCCATTTGCGTGATGAAGGTGCCGGATATGACAAGACTGGAGCACCGGAGTTAGATGAAACTTCTTATCCAAAATTAGTTAAGGCACTGCGTGAAGCGATGCCGGACATCATGTTGACTCTTGCAGATGATGGAGGAACTACGGCAATGATGGACAAAGAACAGGGTGGCATTGTAGTAGGCGATTACATTGATTTGGCGTGGAATGTTGTGTGGGATACTGCGGTTAACCCTTGGGCAAGCGGGTCGGAACGCAAACCTATAGCGGGGATAACGAAAGAACGATATGGGGGCATTTCTTTTTATATAAAGCCGATAATGACAAATGAAGAAGGTTTATTCTTTGAGAATCTGCAGGATGAATCCCGTGCAATCGCCCTGAATGAGGGACTTGGAAAAGTAGCTGTTGCAGAGAATATTCCTTATAGAGACTATATACAGGAAGTTGCAAATGTTATGAGAATTATGGGGCTTTTAAGCTGTTTTCATGATACTAACAATGGAGAATATCCTCGATATAACGTAGAGGTAACGGAGGCGTTGGCAGCGTCATATTATTTTGCTTTCCGAAAAGATTGGTAAATTGAAAAGTGCTCTCTATTGATGTAATAGCTGTTTGTAAGAACCCGAGATTGTGGGAGATGGTTCGTATAGTTGGTTTACTAATTTACATATATCACACAAAGCGAGTGGGTATTATCAGTATCGTAAAGACTGCTAATAGCAGTAATTGTATTTATTTGAATGATAACTAATTAATAAGAAAAATTATGAAGAATGTATTGAAAATCTGGTTAGTCGACAACACTGTAACCGTCGACAACAAAGACGATAAGATCGGTCAGCTCGAATCGTCCGGTAATCTTTCGTTGCAGGATATACTCGATGAGATGCACAAGGAAGACACCGGGCTCCGTCCCGAAACCATCGAGCACGTCGTGAAGCTCTACAACCGTGTTGTGAGCGATCTCATCCTTAGCGGATATAGTGTCAACACCGGTCTTTACCACGCCGTAGCGCAACTCCGCGGTGTTATCGATGGCGGAAAATGGAATCCCGAGAAGAATTCCGTCTACGTCTCCTTCACCCAAGACAAAGAACTGCGTGAAACTATCGCCCAAACCTCTATCAGTATTTTGGGCGAACGCCAAAGCGTGATGTACGTTGCCGGATTCTCACCTGCCACCGCCACTGCAGGCCGTCCGTTCACGGTCAATGGCCGTATGTTGAAAATTGCAGGTACGGATTCTTCCGTCGGCATCACTATCACCGACAGCAAAGAACAAACCACACCTGTCGACCTCAATATGTTGGCCGTCAACAACCCGTCACAACTCACATTCATTGTTCCTGCCGGTCTGGCCGATGGCGAATATACCCTCACCGTCACTACACAGTATGCAGGAAGCACGCTCCTGAAGACACCCCGAACCGCTATCGCTACTTTCTACGTCGGCACGAAACCCGATGCAGGAGGCGGCTCCGGTTCCGGTGGTAGCGAAGGCGGCGGAGGAGAGGCGCCCGATCCTGCGGCATAAATGTTCTCTTGGCCTGGCGGAGCAATGTCCCGCCAGGTTTATGCAGAGAGGCTGCATAGCTCTATACACGCATCATGTATAGAGTTGTGCAGCCTTCGTGTATAGGGCTATACATGATAAATGCATAACTTTGATCTTTTTCTCTGTTTTGCCCTCTTTTTCATCAAAGACTTATGTATATAGCCATAATTGAGCTTGGTATTTATTTATCTTTTTCGCATTATCTTTTTTATGGTACTAATTTATTAGTACTTTTGTCTTTACCGAAAGAAAAGATCAACGATTATGGCAAGAATAACGATTCCATACGCAGTGGCCGACTTCGCAGAAATGCGTGAACGTGGCTTTTATTATGTTGATAAGACAAATTACATTCCGGGGCTTGAAGACTATAATGCTCCCATCTTTCTCCGTCCCCGTCGTTTCGGGAAAAGTCTGCTCATCTCCATGTTGGCCCACTACTACGACCGTACGAAAGCGAATCGTTTTGAAGAACTTTTTGGCGGCACCTGGATTGGCGAACATCCTACGGAAGAACATAATCAATATTTGGTGATTCGTTATGACTTCTCGGCTATGGTGATGGCGGATGATATGGAAGGGGTGGTACAGAACTTCAATGACCTGAATTGTGGACCCGTGGAAGTTACGGTAGAACATAACCGAGACCTGTTTGGTGATTTTCAGTTTACAACTCGAGGAAATGCTGTGCAGATGTTGGAGGAACTTTTGGGTTATATCAGCTCACATGGATTGCCTAAAGCATATATATTGATTGACGAATACGATAACTTCACCAATCAACTGCTTACTTCCTATAATGACTCACTTTATGAGGAAGTAACCACTAGTGATAGTTTTCTTCTCACCTTTTTTAAAGTTATCAAAGCGGGTATCGGCGAAGGCACGATTCGCACTTGTTTCTGCACAGGCGTATTGCCTGTCATCATGGACGACCTGACCAGCGGGTACAACATTGCGGAAATCCTCACATTCAAACCCGTTTTTTTGAATATGCTCGGCTTCACCTATGAAGAAACGAAAACATACTTGCGCTATGTACTTGATAAATATGCTCCCGGTGCAAGCGAAGAACGCTTCGAGGAAATCTGGCAGCTTATTGTGAACAACTACGACGGTTATCGTTTTAGCCCTGTCGGTGAACGTCTTTTTAACTCCACTATCTTAACTTATTTTTTTAAGAAATTTGCCGCTAATGCCGGAAGTATTCCCTCCGAACTGATCGATGAGAACCTGCGTACGGACATCAACTGGATTCGCCGCCTGACTCTTTCGCAGAACAACGCCAAAGAGATGCTCGATGCCCTGGTGATAGGCGGTGAATTGTCATACAACGTCAGAGATCTGTCCGGCAAATTCAACAAGAAGAAATTTTTTGAGAAAGAATTCTATCCCGTCAGCCTGTTCTACTTAGGTATGACTACCCTGAAGAGTGCATACCGCATGGTGCTCCCCAACATGACCATGCGCAGCATCTACATGGATTATTACAACCAACTGAACAAGATCGAAGGTAACGCCAGTCGTTACGTCCCGGTTTATGAACTTTATGATTCCAATCGTAGTTTTGAACCCCTTGTGCAGAACTATTTCGAGCAATATCTGGGACAATTCCCCGCACAGGTTTTCGATAAGATCAACGAGAACTTTATCCGTTGTTCTTTCTACGAGCTTGTCTCCCGCTATTTGAGCCATTGTTACACTTTTGCCATCGAACAAAATAACTCCGTCGGTCGTTCGGATTTTGAAATGATCGGCATCCCCGGCACGGATTATTACACGGACGATCGCGTGGTGGAATTTAAATACTATCGTTCCAAAGATGCCGACCGTATGCTTGCGCTCACCGAACCGCTGGTAGAACACGTAGAGCAAGTGAAAGGTTATGCCGCAGATACAAAAAGAAAATTCCCCAATTACCATGTTCGTTCGTACATTGTGTATATCTGTGCCAACAAAGGGTGGAAGTGTTGGGAGGTTTAATATGAATCATTTGTAGATAAATATGAGGAAGAAGTAATTATACTCTCTTATTCCTCGGGTAGCCATCGACTGACATTTCGTGTGTCAGTACTGAATTCTACTCCAACCTTTTTGACTTCCCGTTCATCTGCCTGATAAGGGATAAGATATCCTTTATCTTCGATTTGCTGTAATGCTTGCTCGGCTGTGCCATTTAGTTTGAATTCGAATACATAAATATACTTCGGTGTTTTGACAACTGCATCAGCCCGTCCTTTTGCACTGCGTACTTCTGCTTGTGTGAACTGTCCCATGAGTTTGAATATCAGATAGAAAACAGTCTGGTAATGCCGCTCTGTCTGGTCATTCAGTTCGTAAGGTATATCGGCAAAGAAGGCTTGAAGGCGGGTTAGAAAAGCATTGATATTGCCACTTTCCAACTCATGGACAAATTTGCCAATATAGAAATCTTGCTCATTATCGGGAATATTAGAGTAGAATGGCAGAAGGAAATTCATAAAGCCATATCTCACTTCATCATTGGGAAAAGCAAGTTGATAAGTCTTGAAACGAGGGTCGTATTCTTTAATCGTCAGATACCCGCTTTGATAAATCAGCGGAATAGGATTCCTGCTTTCTGCCCGGTACTCGTTGAATGACGCTGCGTTTGCTTCCACTCCGTCAATGAGCGTTCGCAGGTCATAGTTGCTATCCATCAGCATCTTGACAAGGAAAGTAGGAGTGCCTGTCTGAAACCAGTAATTCTCAAATTTATATCCATCGAACACATTTAATACACTGAACGGATTGAACATGCCTTCTGCATATTCACAGAAATGATACCCGTCGTAAAGTGAGGTCATCTTATGGATTGTATCTTCTGGTGTCATCCGGTTGTATGAGGCCAGCTTATCCAATTCCGGAGTGAATGTATCTATCAGTTCCTGCTTGGTGATGCCGCAAATGGTGGCATAAGGCGGTTTCATGCTGATATCATTCAGTTGATTCAAATCACTGAATACACTGACTTGTGAGAATTTGGTAACACCTGTCAGAAATACGAAACGCAGATAGCGGTCAGCACTTTTCAATACTCCATAGAATGCTTTTAGCATTTTGCGGTATTCTTCAAACAAGAGCAGATTATCCAGAGCTTGCAAAAGAGGTTTGTCATATTCGTCTACTAATACGACTACTTGCTTTCCGGTTTGCACACATGCGCGTTCTATAATATAGGCGAATCGTTCTTCCGGTTGTCGATCTTGCTTTTCGGTTCCGTAGATTGCTTCCCATTTTTCCAGATGTTGGTTGAGCATCGCTATCAGATCTGCCGGAGAATCATACTTGCGTGCATTCAAGTCAATATGAAAAACCGGATAGACTTGCCAGTCAACTTCCATTTGTGAGATGGCTAGTCCTTCGAATAAGTCCTTGCGTCCCAAAAAGTAAGCCTCGAAAGTGGAAATCAGCAGGCTTTTTCCGAAACGTCGGGGACGGCTAAGGAAATAGGGGATGCTTGTGGACACCATTTTTCCGACAAGGGCGGTTTTATCTACATACAGATAATTTCCTTTGCGGATTTTCTCGAAAGTTTGTATTCCGATGGGCAATTTGCGGTTTAAATCAATCATACTTGTTCTTTGTTATAAGAATTCTACTCTTGCAAAGGTAACATATTTTGTGGGATATTGTTCTTTTAGACAAATATTCGTGTAACTTTGCAAATTGATAGTTTAAAAACAAGAAGAGAAAAAATGATAGTTTGCATAGCCGAAAAGCCGTCTGTAGCACGTGATATAGCCGAAGTACTCGGCGCTCATACCAGAAAAGAAGGATATATAGAAGGAAACGGATACCAGGTGACCTGGACATTCGGGCATCTTTGTACCCTGAAGGAGCCACATGAATACACCCCTAACTGGAAATCATGGAGCTTGAGCAGTCTGCCGATGATTCCGCCACGTTTCGGTATCAAGCTGATTGGGCATGATCCGGGTATTGAGAAGCAGTTTCATGTGATAGAGTGGCTGATGCAGAATGCGGATGAAATCATCAATTGCGGTGATGCCGGGCAGGAGGGAGAATTGATTCAGCGCTGGGTGATGCAAAAAGCTGGCGCACGCTGTCCGGTGAAGCGCCTGTGGATTTCTTCGTTGACGGAAGAAGCTATTCGTGAAGGATTCTCGAAACTGAAAGACCAAGCTGAATTTCAATCACTTTACGAAGCCGGTCTTTCCCGTGCGATGGGTGATTGGCTGTTGGGAATGAACGCTACCCGTCTTTATACCCTTAAATACGGTCAAAACAAACAGGTGCTCTCTATCGGTCGTGTACAGACACCGACGCTGGCATTGATTGTCAACCGTCAATTGGAGATAGCCAATTTTGAACCCAAACAATATTGGGAACTGAAAACAAACTATCGTAATACCACTTTCTCTGCACTCATTCGCAAAAGTGATGAAGAAATTGCCGCGGAAGAGGAAAAGAACGGCGGAAAAAAGAAAATAGATAACCCGGGCATCGACCCTATTGCCAACCGGGAAGAAGGCGAAGCATTGGTAGAACGTATTAAAGACCTACCTTTTGTAGTCACCAATGTCGGCAAGAAAGACGGGAAGGAATACGCTCCACGTTTGTTCGATTTGACTTCCCTTCAGGTAGAATGTAACAAGAAATTCGCTTATTCGGCCGATGAAACACTGAAACTGATCCAGTCTCTTTATGAGAAGAAAGTGGCTACCTATCCGCGTGTGGATACCACTTTCTTGAGCGATGATATTTATCCGAAATGTCCTGCTATCCTGAAAGGACTCCGTGATTACGAAGTCTTGACAGCTCCGTTAGCTGGCACTACACTTCTTAAATCAAAAAAGGTATTTGACAACTCGAAAGTGACGGATCACCATGCCATTATCCCAACCGGAGTCTATGCTCAAAACTTGACGGATATGGAACGTCGTGTCTACGACTTGATAGCCCGTCGTTTTATAGCCGTGTTCTATCCGGACTGTAAAATTTCTACTACCACCGTAATGGGAGAAGTGGATAAGATAGAGTTTCGGGTAACCGGAAAACAAATTCTGGAACCGGGATGGCGTGTCGTGTTTGCCAAGGAAGTAAAAGACCCTACTGAAGAAAAAGAGGAAGAGGATGAAAATGTACTTCCTGCTTTTGTGAAGGGTGAAAGTGGTCCTCATATTCCGGACCTGAATGAAAAATGGACACAGCCGCCCAGACCTTATACTGAAGCAACCTTGCTTCGTGCAATGGAAACAGCCGGAAAACTGGTGGACAATGATGAACTTCGCGATGCTTTGAAAGAGAATGGTATCGGTCGTCCGTCTACCCGTGCTGCAATCATTGAGACGTTGTTCAAGCGAAATTATATCCGTAAGGAAAGAAAGAACCTGATTGCCACCCCGACAGGAGTGGAGTTGGTGCAGCTTATTCACGAAGAATTATTGAAATCGGCAGAATTGACAGGTATTTGGGAAAAGAAGTTGCGTGAGATTGAAAAGAAAACATACGATGCCCGCCAGTTCCTCGAAGAACTAAAGCAGATGGTTTCAGAGATCGTAATGAGTGTACTTTCTGATAATACGAATCGACGCATAACTATTCAGGACGCAGTTGCTGCAAAAGCCGAAGAGAAAGAGAAGAAAGAACCTAAAAAGCGTGAACGAAAACCGAGTACACCGAAAGAAAAGAAACCAAAAGCGGAAAAAACGACGAATGAAGTGAAGACTGATTCGCCCGGTTCTCCTGCTCCGGTGGCCATGGCAGCTTCAACTCCTTCTACGGCAGGTGAGGTAGATGCGTTTGTAGGTCAACCCTGTCCACTTTGTGGTAAAGGAACCATCATTAAAGGGAAGACTGCTTACGGGTGTTCGGAATGGAGAAATGGATGTACTTTCCGGAAGAATTTCTAATTTTCCGCACAGTAACAAGGTAAAGTGTATGGCTGAAATAGTTTAGTGGAAAACTACTTGATTTATAGAAAAATACACTATATTTGTACATAAATCTATATGGACTACTATGAACCGTTTTGCAAACTACTACAAGAAGATATTCTCGCAAGAGTATATAGATCGCACCATTTCGGGCGGTATCAAGTCACAGCTCACCTTGCTACTCGTTACCATTGCTACGGCGCTGGCTATCTTTTTTATTATCGCGATGCTCTTTTCCATCCAATTGCATGGACACGAGGAATGGGGAGAAAGGCTCTGGGCAGTGTACAACAACTTTGTCGATCCCGGTAACCAAATAGAAGAGACTGCCTGGCCTAACAGGATATTAGTGGGGCTTATCAGCATTTCGGGATCCGTTTTACTGGGCGGTGTGCTCATCTCTACTATCTCTAATATTATAGAGCGGCGTGTGGGAGTGGTATACGCGGGGCGAATGACCTACCGTAATATAAAAAATCATTATGTACTGATCGGATTCAACGAATTGTCTATCAATATGATACGTGAACTGTATGACGAATGTCCTTCGGCACGTATTTTGCTGATGAGCGGTATGGAGTCGGCAACGGTGCGGCATCGTATACAGTCGGCCCTGCCTGTTGAAGTTGAGCGACAAGTGCTTGTTTACTTTGGCAACATTGAGTCGATCGAAGAACTTCAGCGGTTGAACATAGAGAGTGCTATTGAAGTATATGTGCTGGGTGATGAAGAACGTTACGGGCGCGATGCTAAAAATATAGCTATTGTGCACTTGGTAAGTACTCTGCGTGGTAAATGTTATGATGGTAAGATGATGCCTGTGTATGTACAGTTTGATAGCATCCCTTCGTATTCTAACATACAGAAAATGAATCTGCCGCCCGAAGTCTTTTGTATAGAAGGCAAGCCTAATATTTTCTTTCGGCCCTTTAATCTCCATGAAAACTTGGCCCGGCAGCTATGGAGCCTTTATGGAGCTGATTGTGAAAGGCGTTATGATCCGCTGGATTATCGCCCCATAAGCATTACACAACAACCTGATGGAAGTTGGAGTGCTACCAGTCAAGACTATGTGCATCTGGTTATCGTGGGATTCAACCGAGTGGGACGTTCGTTGCTACTCGAAGCATTGCGTATCTGTCATTATGCCAATTATGATGACCGTCTGCCTGCAGATGAACGTATACGTACCCGTATCACTTTAGTGGATCGCGAGATGGAGGCACAGAAAGACTACTTCAAAGCTCAATTCCCCTATATAGAGAGCCAAATAGATGATATTGAGGTGGAATATTGCCATGATGATATTTGCAGTACTGCTATGCGTACCCGCCTGCAGCAGTGGGCACAAAATAAGCATTGTATGCTTACAGTGGCCATTTGTGTGCATGATCCTGATTTGAGTCTTTCATTAGGACTCAACTTACCACATGAAGTTTATCAGTATCAGTGTCGTGTGCTAATCCGTCAGGAGTTTAATAATGATTTGTCGTCGATGGTGGACGACGAGAAGGGACGCTATCGCTATGTCAAGGTGTTTGGTATGGTAGACAGGGGAATAAAGAAAAACATCTTGCAAGATAAACTGGCTTTGTATGTGAACTACTTATACGATTGTTGTTATGCTGATGAAAGCCTCAAACAAAAAGAGGTATTGAAGAAGATGTATGAATCCTATGGTAACCATTCTGCCGACTTTATTTTGATGAACCACCAGGCGCAGTATTTGTGGAATAAACTAAGCGAGCCGTTGCGTTGGGCTAACCGCTATCAGCTGGATGCCTATAGTGTATTTTGTCGCACACTGGGCTACGGCATCAGACGGAGTGACCACTCACCGGCACACATATCCGAATCTATGTTCAATGAAGATCTGCCAGCTCAAGTTTTGTATCTGTTAGTACGCATGGAGAAGTACCGATGGAATGCCGAGCGTACGGTGGCCGGCTGGAGACGTGCTAAGGTGAAGGATAAGGTATTTTTGCAACATCCTCTTATTATGCCTTTCAGCGAATTACTACAAAAGTATCCCGAGGAGGTAGAGAAGGATGCTGATGTAATTTATAATCTGCCCTACATACTGGCATTGGGAGGATATGAGCTTTATAGATTGGCCGATTAATAAGCCGACTTAACATTTATACATAAGTTAGAGAGACACTACTAACCGCAACCCGTAATCAATATCCCACCGTTGTGGGGTCACTCCATAACGGCTGGTGACTTTACAGTATTTCTCGAAGGTGTAATAACTGCCTCCGCGTAATACTTTATGCATATCCTTTTCATTTATTTAATATCTATCGCTAGAAATGAGTTCTGCGATGATAACTATCATGCGTCGAAAACCAAAAACTTCCTCATTCACTGAATAAATTCTTTTTTTTCATTAAAATCATCTTTCTTGTAGGCAATAATCGTGGCATATTTGTTATTTATAAAATGAGAGTATCAATTATTTAAATAGAAAGAATATGAAGAAAAGATTAGTAGGAGTTGCATTGGTGTTGGCTGCCGTCTCTTTGGGGAGTATACAGCCTGTGGAAGCATGTACGCGTGCAGTATACATAGGTCCTGATCAGATGGTGATAACGGGGCGTACCATGGACTGGAAAGAAGATATCATGACGAATATCTATGTGTTTCCACGTGGTATTCAGCGTGCGGGACATAACAAGGATAAAACGGTGAACTGGACTGCCAAATACGGAAGTGTAATTGCCACAGGATATGATATTGGTACTTGCGATGGAATGAACGAGAAAGGATTGGTGGCGAGTCTGCTTTTCTTACCGGAATCTATTTACTCTCTTCCCGGTGATACCCGTCCGGCAATGGGAATCAGCATTTGGACACAGTATGTGCTTGATAACTTTGCTACGGTACGCGAAGCCGTGGATGAACTGAAAAAAGAGACTTTCCGGATTGATGCTCCCCGTATGCCGAATGGGGGACCGGAATCTACCTTGCATCTGGCTATAACCGATGAAACTGGGAATACGGCTGTATTGGAATATTTGGATGGAAAATTAAGTATTCACGAAGGGAAAGAATACCGGGTGATGACAAATTCTCCCCGATATGACTATCAATTGGCTATTAATGATTATTGGAAAGAAATTGGTGGCTTACAGATGCTACCGGGAACAAATCGTGCGAGTGACCGCTTTGTCAGGGCTTCTTTCTACATTCATGCCATTCCGCAAACTGCTGATGCAAAAATTGCAGTTCCCAGTGTATTGAGTGTGATGCGTAATGTTTCCGTGCCATTTGGTATTAATACGCCGGAAAAGCCTTATATTTCTTCTACCCGTTGGCGTTCCGTTTCCGATCAGAAGAATAAAGTGTATTATTTCGAATCTACTTTGACACCAAATATGTTTTGGCTGGACCTGAAGAAAATAGATTTTAGTCCGAAAGCAGGGATTAAGAAATTGTCTCTGGCAAAGGGAGAGATTTATGCAGGTGATGCAGTGAAGGATTTGAAAGACAGTCAATCGTTTACTTTCCTTTTCCAGACTCCGGTTATGTAATTTGTTGGTATCTGTAAATATATAAAAAGAGCGGTGGACGGGTTTGTAATCATACACTTGTCCATCGCTCTTTTTTATATACCGTTTGTAATTAGACTTTTTGTCTGTCCGCTTTATCGTCTGGCATACTCCTGATGAAATTCAATGACTGCCTCTATCCCTTTACGGAAAATATCCAGTGAAAAGTTTTCGTTTGGTGAATGGATGGCGTCTGATTCCAAACCGAATCCCATCAATACAGTTTTGATTCCCAAGACTTGTTCAAAAGTAGAAATGATAGGAATACTACCACCACGGCGTACTGCCAGCGGTTTCTTTCCGAAAGCAATTTCAAAGCCTTTTTCGGCAGCCTGATAAGCAGAAAGCGAAATCGGGCATACGTATCCTTGTCCTCCATGCATTGGAGTCACTTTCACCTGAACAGTTTCCGGAGCAATGCTTGAAATATACTCTGCAAACATCTGCGAAATCTTATGATGATCCTGATGCGGAACTAATCGGCAGGAAACTTTGGCATACGCCTTTGAAGGAAGTACGGTTTTAGAACCTTCTCCCGTATATCCGCCCCAAATGCCACATACGTCAAAAGACGGACGACAGCTGTTACGTTCTAATGTGCTGTATCCTTTTTCTCCGAAAAGCTCTTTTACGCCGATTGCTTCTTTGTATTTCTTTTCGTCAAAAGGAATATGCGCAATCATTTCCCGTTCGGCTTGCGGAACTTCTTCCACATCGTCATAGAATCCGGGAACGGTAATCCGTCCGTCAGCATCCGTCACCTTGCTGATAATCTGGCAAAGTGTGTTGATGGGATTAGCCACCGCACCGCCGAAATGTCCGGAGTGTAAATCACGGTTCGGCCCAGTCACTTCTATTTCCCAATAAGCCAGTCCGCGAAGACCGGTTGTTAAAGACGGAAGTTCAGCTCCCAGCATACTCGTATCTGAGACAAGGATGACATCTGCCTTCAGCAACTCTTTGTGCTCTTCGCAGAAAGCTTCCAGGCTGGGTGAGCCTATTTCTTCTTCACCTTCGAAGATGAATTTTACATTATTCTTCAGCAATCCGTTTTTGACGAGATACTCGAACGCTTTCACCTGGATGAATGATTGTCCTTTGTCGTCATCTGCTCCACGCGCCCAGATATATCCGTTCCGTATTTCCGGTTCAAATGGTTGGCTCTTCCAAAGTTCCAGCGGTTCGGCCGGCATTACATCGTAATGAGCATAAACCAATACGGTCTTTGCGTCCGGGTCGACCATCTTTTGAGCGAAAACAATCGGATTGCCCTTTGAGGGCATCACCAATGCTTCGTCTGCTCCAGCTTCAAGTAACAACTGCGCCCAGCGTTCTGCACAAGCCAGCATATCATCGTGATGCTCCGGCAGAGCACTGATACTGGGGATACGGATGAGACTGAACAGGTCATTCATCATTTCCGGTTCGTGCGCTATTATGTATTTCTGAATTTCGTTCATTACAGTTGTGTCGTTTTATCCAGTAAGTAATAATCAAGTATAGTCATGGCGGCCATTGCTTCCACGATAGGCACGGCACGGGGCAGTACACAAGCGTCATGGCGTCCGCGTGCTTTCAGGGTGGTGTCGATACCATCAATGTTGACGGTTTCCTGTTCCATCAGCAACGTTGCAATCGGTTTGAATACTACACGGAAATAAATATCCTGACCATTACTCAATCCTCCCTGGATACCTCCGGAGTGGTTGGTATGTGTCTCGATGCGTCCGTTGTTATTATAGAAAACATCGTTCTGTTCGGAACCTTTCATTTTTAGTCCTTTGAATCCTTCGCCGTATTCGAATGCTTTGGCAGCATTGATGCTTAACATGGCGTTGCCCAAGGCAGCATGGAGTTTGCCGAAAACAGGTTGTCCAAGTCCGATGGGGCATCCCTTGATGACGCAGGTCAGTGTGCCGCCGATGGTGTCACCTTCTCCTTTCACCTTATATATAAGGTCTGCCATTTCTTTTGCTTTTTCCGGGTCTGGACAACGTACATCGTTTGTTTCTATTAAATCGAGGTCGTAATCCGAGTAAGTACCCTCCAGCTTGATAGGACCTACCTGTGAAGTGTAAGCTGTGATGCTGATGCCCAGTTGACGAAGCGCTAACTTAGCCAATGCACCGGCTACCACGCGCGAAATCGTTTCGCGTGCGGAAGAACGTCCGCCGCCACGGTGGTCACGGATTCCGTACTTCACTGTGTACGTGTAATCAGCGTGTGAAGGACGATATACATTTTTCAGATTGTTGTAGTCATTGGAGTGTTGGTTTTCATTCCAAACGATAAAACCAATAGGGCATCCGGTGGATTTCCCTTCAAAAATGCCTGAAAGAAACTCAACTTTATCAGCTTCTTTACGTGCAGTGGTAAGAATGGATTGTCCCGGACGGCGGCGATTAAGTTCTTGTTGTACAAATTCTTCGTCGATGACAATTCCTGCCGGAAATCCGTCAATCACTCCTCCAACTCCTTTTCCATGAGACTCACCGAAACTTGTGAGCCGAAAGATATTGCCAAATGAATTAAACATAGTTGTGGCTTTTTTAAAATTACTATATGCAAATATAACAAAGTTTTCGATAAGAAAGTTGTGAACTCGAAATATCTTCGAAAAAGGAAGCATATTGAACCTTTTTTCTTCTTTTTAGTTTATAAGGGACGAAATTTATTATAATAACTAAACCAAAGACGTATGAAAAAGAATCTATTGTATTTATTGGCATTGGTCTGCTCTCTTACTTTCTTTGCTGCTTGTAGCAGTGACGATGACGACAGTGATAACAAGAATAATGGGAATCCTCCTGAAGAGGAAGCTGCGATAACGGCTCCGGATGTAGTCGGAACGTATTGGGGAAATCTGGATATATCCATGATACCGGATGGTTCTGACCAGGAAATTGTCATAGGAGATGGAATAGAGAAGTTTATCACTCTCTCGCAAGTCAGCAATACGGAAGTGAAGATTGAATTGAAGGAGTTTGAACTGTTTATCAACCAACAGATCCTGAAATTTGGAGATATTGTTGTTGATAAGTGCGAAGTGAAGAAGGGGGAAGGGGTGTCTACATTTACCGGACAGCAAGACCTTACGTTTGAGGGAAATGCCGCTGCTTTGGGTACCTGTCCTGTAACTGTTACGGGAACGGTAGAAGATGGAAATGCAGACATGACCATTAACGTGAAAGTGTCTACATTGCAACAGACTGTAAAAGTGACCTATTCCGGAGTGAAACAGGTGGCGGAGTCTGGTGGAAATTAATTCCTTATTCACCACAGATTACACAGATTAACACAGATTGATTTATAAGTCATAGACTATCAATATAAATCAATCTGTGTTAATCTGTGTAATCTGTGGTGAGACTTAAAATGCGTACCCAAAACCTATATTCAAATAGATAGGATACATTGCAAAAGTGATTGTATTAAAATCGCTTTTAAATATATCGTTCAATCCCCAGGTGAGATCAGCATACACATTGAGGTGCTTGAAAGCTCGCCATCCGGCTCCCACCTGTAATCCCCACTGGAAATGTCTCAAGTCGTCCGAGAAATCGTAGGTTGCAATTTTGCCGTCGGTAAATTCTACTTTCGGACCGGTGGGATCATCTTCCCGCAAATATCCTTCGTATACATGACCTGAAAATTCTCTTGAAAGCAGATACGAGAAATAAGGTCCGGCTTTGATGTTCCATCGGTTACTTAGTTTGTAGGTAGCCATTAGAGGTATAGTCAGTCCGGCGGTATGTACTTTGGTTTTCACTCCGCCCGTCCATACTCCGCTGATTCTTTCACCTCCTTGTCCGAGAATTTCCATGTTGTAATTTTTTACGGTGGCTTCGGTGGTCATTGCTTTGTTTTCGAGCCGGAGTCCGACTATGATTCCGAGTTTGTTCTGAACGGCAATCCATTTGGTTACTTCGCCCCCTATGCTGATGGCCAGTGTCGGGTTATATCCGTCAATCGAACGGATTTCTACCGGAAGGGGAAGCGGGGCTGTGCCGCCAATGCTGAAACCTGCTTTGATTTCATATTCCAGTCCGTGAAGGGCGGAACGGATCAGCGTTTCATTTCGGTCTACCTGTGAATAGCCGGGGAGAGCTATTCCTATACAGGCTAATAAACTGAATATATACGGATAGATTTTCATCATTATGGTTGTTATAAAGTTATTTAATTCCGTTCGTTTGATAATGTGCACGTTTTGTGTGGGTACATTGCTTGAGTGTATTATGAGGTATTGTTATGGAAAATCCTTCATCGAAATCCCGCTAATTTTCCGAGTGATAGATTAACTCGGCCTCGTCGATCAGTAATGTACTTCCGATTGCTCCGTTAAAATGATCTCCTTCCAGACTTGAGGTAAACACAATGGCTATATTATATTTCCCATCCCTTAGCTTCTCCTTATCAATGAATTTTCCGGGGAGAGTGATGAAAGGAAGTTTAAAGTAAGTCCATTCGTTCGTTTCTTTGGCATTATTAATCCGTGCTGTTGAAATCAGGTTCGGACTGGTGAATGCATTCGTTCCGTCGAGAGTGGGAACAGATTCACTGGTTTCGTACATGATGGCATATATGTCACAGATGTCCCGTTTCCCGTTCACAGGTTTTCCTCCCTCTGTAAACTGATCTCCTGCTTTGTATTTATAATAACCAGCTAGATAAGTGGGTACATGCCGGAAAGGGAGGCCGAATTTAGTCGCTTTCAGTGGATTGCTCATTGCGTTACTCACATCGAAAGAACCGATAAACAGATTTCCTGCTGCAATAGGCATTCCTGCTAGCTGACCGAAGAATCCGGTACTGCGTGTCACTAAGGAGAGGCATTTGCCGGCTTTTCCGTCCGTTATTTGGAAAGTGGGATAATCATCGGCTGTTTTGGCTACTCCGGTCATGGCATAACCCGCATTTCCGCTGGCCCATTCCATGACGACCTTATCTCTTTCGCGTTCTACAAATATGTAGTACTTCTTTCCGCCCAGTGTATCTTCGAAGTTATAGTTCGTGGCAAGTTCCGTGTCGATCACTGATACTGTATATGCTTTTTTCCAAATACCGTCGGCAGCTGTGACAGTATATTCCTGTGGGGTATTGAAATTTCGTTCTGTGCCGCTAAGTGGACTGATCGTAGCTCCTGGAGTCAATGTAAATTCAGGTTTGAGTTCTGAAATATCAGTTCCCGGACCGACAAAGATAGTTATGGAATTATTGTTAATAATAGGGCTGGTTGTCATGGCTACTCCCGGTAGTATACAACTTAATATGTCTGCTTCTGCATTGAGAGCTTCTTCGCGGATGCATGAAGAGGAAACAATAGCTAGTAGCAAATAGACAATTACGTGTTTTGCTTTCATTTTTCTATCAATTCTTTCTGTTAAAGTTTGGTATATGGGAGATTTTATAACAATATGAGATTTTATTTGTTCATTATAGAATGTTGGAAAAGAAAGAATTTCCTATTTTTGTGGAATCAAAACTTATAAGTCTATGACTGAATCAGAAAGAAGGCAAATTATAGAATTGATTAAGAAGGAGGTCATTCCGGCTATCGGATGTACGGAACCTATCGCAGTAGCACTTTGTGTAGCTAAAGCTGCCGAAACACTGGGAGCGAAACCGGAAAAGATAGAAGTCCTGTTAAGTGCTAATATATTAAAGAATGCCATGGGAGTCGGAATACCGGGAACGGGTATGGTCGGGCTTCCCATAGCGGTTGCTTTGGGTGCGTTGATTGGCAAATCAGATTATCAGTTGGAGGTATTGAGAGATTGTACGTCGGAAGCGGTGGAACAGGGAAAACTGTTTATCGCAGAAAAACGGATTTGTATTTCTCTAAAAGAAGATATTACGGAAAAGCTTTATATCGAAGTAATCTGTAAAACGGAAGATAAAACGGCTAAAGCCATCATTGCCGGTGGACATACTACCTTTATATATATAGCCAAAAATGAACAAACGTTGCTCGACAAGCAACAGACAGTCAGCGAGAAAGAGGAAGAGGCTTCGCCCGAACTAAACTTGCGTAAAGTATATGACTTTGCACTGACTGCTCCGCTGGATGAAATCCGTTTCATCCTTGACACAGCCCGTTTGAACAAAGCTGCTGCCGAACAAGCCTTTAAAGGTAACTACGGACATTCTTTAGGGAAAATGCTTCGGGGAACTTATGAACATAAAGTGATGGGGGATAGCGTGTTTTCTCATATCCTCTCTTATACGTCGGCTGCCTGCGACGCCCGTATGGCCGGTGCTATGATTCCTGTAATGAGTAATTCCGGCAGTGGTAATCAGGGGATATCCGCTACACTTCCTGTCGTTGTCTTTGCAGAAGAAAACGGAAAAAGTGAAGAAGAACTGATTCGTGCTTTAATGCTTAGCCATCTCACTGTTATATATATCAAACAAAGTTTGGGACGTCTGTCTGCTTTGTGTGGTTGTGTGGTAGCTGCCACAGGTTCCAGTTGTGGAATCACCTGGTTAATGGGAGGAAACTACAATCAGGTTGCCTTCGCTGTTCAAAATATGATTGCCAATCTGACAGGAATGATTTGTGACGGCGCAAAACCGAGTTGTGCTTTGAAGGTAACCACCGGAGTTTCGACAGCCGTACTGTCTGCCATGATGGCAATGGAAAACCGTTGTGTGACTTCTGTAGAAGGAATTATAGATGAAGATGTAGACCAAAGCATCCATAACCTGACAAGAATCGGCTCGCAAGCCATGAACGAAACGGATAAAATGGTACTTGACATCATGACGCACAAAGGATGCTGATTTTAAGTATTAGGTATCAAGTATTAAGTATTAGGTATTAGCCGGAATGACGGCATAAAAAAAGTATTAAGTATTAAAACTCCGGCTATATCCGCACGGAATTAATACTTAATACTTTATACTTCAATTAATGACAGTGTCCGCCTTCGCAACCGCAGTCGTCGCCACAGCCATCACCGCAGCTGTCGCATCCGCAACCGCAACCACCTTCGCCACTCATCATTTTCACCAATTCCTGGATTTCTTCGTTGGTAGCAGGACGGCTTTCCAGTATTTCACCTTCGAAAATCAGGTCGGCACCAGCCAACGGGTGATTGAGGTCAACTACTACAACATCCGGTTTGATTTCTACTACGCTGGCATTTACGCGCTGACCGTCACCAGTCATCAAAGGTACGATGTTACCTTCTTTAATACGTTCGCTGTCAAACTTGCCATCTATTTCAAAAATATTTTTGGGGAGGTCAATAACGTGTTGTTCGTCATATTGTCCGTAAGCCTTATCTGCCGGAATGGTAAAATCAAATTTATCACCTTTAGAAAGAGCAGTTATCTGATTTTCGAAATCTTCGAGTGTTGTTCCTAATCCTGAAATGAATTGAAAGGGATGTTCTGCTTTTGCTTCTTCGAACAACTCTTTTTCACCATCTTCCATTGTATATAGTTTGTATGCAACGGTAATGTACTTGTTTTCTACTGTTTCCATCTGATCTTTTTTGTTTCTGATTAATAATTCCCGTAAATACGGGTCTACAAAGATACGAATTATTTGCTTGTACTCTGGTATAGGGAGGGTAAATTTCAGATTATTAAGTGCTTTTGTCAGAAAAAGAAAGTGAGGTGCGCAGTTAGATAATAGTTGCAAATTTAACCTTTAAGTGATAAAATAGAGAAATAATACCTCTCTTTTCTTACAATTATTCGCTTTTAAGTGATTTTTTTCTTCGATTTGTTTGGATATAATAAAAAAGCCCTTACCTTTGCAGCACGAAAATAAAGAAAAGAAGATATGAATATGTTACATACATCTATTAACCTAGCAGTCCTGCATATTATTCGCGTCGTGGTGGTCCCATCAAGAGCGTGAGAAAGGTTTTGTGTTGTATGTGTTCGTACCATAAAAGATAGAATTTAGAGCCTTTCTCACTTGTGTGAGGAAGGCTCTTTAATTAAAAGATAGATTGAAATGAAAAAGCAATTACGCAGTTCGTTTAGTACACAAGGCCGTCGGATGGCGGGAGCCCGTGCATTGTGGGCAGCCAACGGCATGAAGAAGAATCAAATGGGTAAACCCATTATCGCTATCGTCAATTCGTTCACACAGTTTGTCCCGGGGCATGTACACCTACATGAAATCGGTCAGCTGGTGAAGGCAGAGATTGAGAAGCTGGGATGCTTCGCTGCGGAATTCAATACAATAGCTATCGACGACGGTATAGCAATGGGACATGACGGTATGCTTTATTCGCTTCCTTCACGTGACATCATTGCAGACAGCGTAGAATATATGGTTAATGCGCACAAAGCGGATGCAATGGTATGTATCAGTAATTGCGATAAGATCACTCCCGGAATGTTGATGGCGGCTATGCGTCTGAATATTCCTGCCGTATTTGTATCGGGTGGTCCGATGGAAGCGGGAGAATGGAATGGCCAGCACCTGGATTTGATCGATGCGATGATTAAATCGGCCGACGAAAGTGTTAGCGATCAGGAAGTAGCGAATATCGAGCAAAATGCTTGTCCTACTTGCGGATGCTGCTCCGGTATGTTTACCGCCAACTCGATGAACTGCCTGAATGAAGCAATCGGACTGGCTCTTCCCGGCAACGGAACCATTGTAGCGACACACGAAAATCGTACGCAACTTTTCAAAGACGCTGCGGAACTGATCGTGAAAAATGCAAAATTATATTATGAAGAAGGAGACGAAAGTGTACTTCCCCGTAGCATCGCTACCCGTCAGGCTTTCCTGAACGCCATGACGCTGGATATAGCAATGGGGGGATCTACCAATACGGTTCTTCACTTGTTGGCCGTTGCTCACGAAGCAGAGGTAGACTTCAAGATGGATGATATCGACATGCTTTCCCGCAAGGCTCCTTGTCTCTGCAAGGTGGCTCCCAATACACAGAAATATCATATTCAAGATGTAAACCGTGCCGGTGGTATCATTGCCATTATGGACGAACTGGCAAAGGGAGGTTTGATAGATACATCCGTTCGCCGGGTAGATGGAATGTCACTGGCAGAAGCCATTAACGAATATTCAATCACCAGCCCGAATGTAAGCGAAAAAGCAATTAAGAAATATTCGAGCGCAGCCGGAAATAAATTCAATCTCGTACTTGGTTCACAAGGTATGTACTATAAGGAACTGGATAAGGACCGTGCAAACGGATGTATCCGTGACTTGGAACATGCTTACAGCAAAGACGGCGGACTGGCCGTATTGAAAGGCAATATTGCTCAAGATGGTTGTGTAGTAAAAACAGCAGGTGTAGACGAAAGTATCTGGAAGTTTACCGGACCTGCCAAAGTATTTGATTCGCAAGAAGCAGCCTGTGAAGGTATCCTCGGAGGTCGAGTCGTCAGTGGTGACGTCGTCGTCATCACGCACGAAGGTCCGAAGGGTGGTCCCGGTATGCAGGAAATGCTTTATCCTACCTCTTATATAAAATCCCGTCATCTCGGAAAAGAATGTGCTTTGATTACCGACGGACGTTTCAGCGGTGGAACTTCCGGATTGAGTATCGGACATATTTCTCCTGAAGCGGCAGCTGGAGGCAATATCGGAAAAATTGTAGACGGAGACATTATCGAAATCGATATTCCGGCCCGGAAGATTAACGTGCGACTGACGGATGAAGAACTGGCGGCCCGTCCGATGACTCCTGTTACTCGTGACCGTTATGTACCGAAGAGCCTGAAGGCGTATGCCAGCATGGTAAGCTCTGCCGATAAGGGAGCAGTGAGAATTATATAATATAGTTGGTGATAGTTGATAGGTAATAGTTAGCTGCGCAGCACTTAGCGCAATGATTGTAAACCATTCATTTTCAACTGTCATTTCTCAACTATCATTTATCATTTATCAACTATCAACTAATATGAAAGATTTAATAACAGGTGCAGAGGCTTTGATGCGCTCCTTGGAACATCAGGGAGTGACTACCATCTTTGGTTACCCCGGTGGTTCTATTATGCCGGTATTCGATGCCTTGTACGATCATCAAAATATATTGAATCATATCTTGGTTCGTCACGAACAGGGAGCTGCCCATGCCGCACAGGGTTATGCCCGTGTATCGGGTGATGTAGGTGTTTGCCTGGTGACGAGCGGTCCCGGAGCAACCAATACGGTAACAGGCATTGCGGATGCGATGATCGATAGTACGCCTATCGTAGTGATTGCCGGACAGGTCGGAACAGGCTTTCTTGGGACGGATGCTTTTCAGGAAGTTGACTTGGTAGGTATCACCCAGCCAATCACTAAATGGAGTTATCAGATTCGCCGTGCGGAAGATGTAGCCTGGGCGGTAGCACGTGCGTTTTACATTGCTCGTAGTGGTCGTCCGGGGCCGGTGGTACTGGACTTTGCCAAAAATGCGCAAGTAGAGAAAACGAAATACGAACCGACGAAAGTCGATTTTATCCGTAGCTATGTTCCTGTTCCCGATACGGACGAGGAGTCTGTACAGGCTGCTGCCGAACTGATTAATAACGCTGAACGTCCGCTTGTATTGGTTGGACAAGGTGTTGAACTGGGAAATGCACAGAGCGAATTGCGCGAGTTTATCGAAAAAGCGGATATGCCTGCGGGTTGTACGCTGCTCGGGCTTTCGGCTTTGCCAACAGAACATCCGTTGAATAAAGGTATGTTGGGTATGCACGGCAATCTGGGACCGAATATCAATACCAATAAATGTGATGTGCTGATTGCTGTCGGTATGCGTTTTGACGACCGTGTGACCGGTAATTTGGCTACTTATGCCAAACAGGCAAAAGTGATTCATTTTGATATCGATCCTGCGGAAGTTAATAAGAATGTAAAGGTAGATGTAGCTGTATTGGGAGATTGCAAGGAAACACTGGCTTCTGTGACGAAACTTCTGAAAAAGCACACTCATACCGAATGGATTGATAGCTTCAAAGAATATGAGAAAGTAGAGGAGGAAAAAGTAATCCGTCCTGAACTTCATCCTGCCACAAACTCGTTGAGTATGGGGGAAGTGGTACGTGCGGTAAGTGACGCTACTCACCATGAAGCTGTTTTGGTAACAGATGTAGGTCAAAATCAGATGATATCTGCACGCTACTTTAAATATACGAAAGAACGCAGTATCATTACTTCCGGAGGACTTGGAACAATGGGCTTCGGGCTTCCCGCAGCTATCGGGGCAACTTTCGGAGCACCGGAACGTACCGTATGCGTATTTATGGGAGATGGCGGACTGCAAATGAATATTCAGGAACTGGGTACGATTATGGAGCAGAAGGCTCCGGTGAAGATTATCTGCCTGAACAATAATTACCTCGGAAACGTACGTCAGTGGCAAGCTATGTTTTTCAACCGTCGCTATTCGTTTACCCCGATGTTGAATCCGGATTATATGAAAGTGGCCTCGGCTTATGATATTCCTTCCAAACGTGCTTTCACTCGTGAAGAACTGAAGGAAGCTATTGCTGAAATGCTGGCAACGGACGGTCCGTTCCTGCTCGAAGCTTGCGTGGTGGAAGAAGGCAATGTTTTGCCGATGACTCCTCCAGGTGGTTCGGTAAACCAGATGTTGCTGGAGTGCTAGGAGAAGTTGAGAGTTGAGAATGGAGAGTTGAGGGTTCGCATTTAAAAAATTAGAGTTATGAGTGATAAAACGTTATATACAATCATTGTTCATTCGGAGAATATAGCCGGGTTGCTGAATCAGGTAACTGCTGTATTTACCCGTCGGCAAATAAATATTGAGAGTCTGAATGTATCTGCTTCTTCTATTAAAGGTGTACATAAGTATACAATAACAGCCTGGACTGATAAGGACATCATTGAGAAGGTAGTGAAACAGATCGAAAAGAAGATCGACGTGATTCAGGCACATTATTTCACAGAGGATGAAATTTATTTCCACGAGATTGCATTATATAAGGTGTCTACTCCTGCTTTTCAGGAGAATCCGGAAGCATCCAAGCTGATCCGTAGATACAATGCACGTATAGTGGAAGTCAATCCGGTATTTTCCATTGTCGAGAAAAATGGAATGAGCGAAGATATAACTTCGCTCTATGGTGAACTGAAGGCTTTGAATTGTGTTTTGCAGTTTGTTCGTTCGGGACGTGTAGCGATTACTACCAGCTGTTTTGAACGGGTGAATGAGTTTCTCGATGGACGGGAAGCTATGTATAACCAAAGTAAAAACCAATAAGAATAATGAATGAAGAAAATAGAATAGGGACTTATCAGTTTGTGGCAGAACCGTTCCATGTTGACTTCAACGGACGTCTGACTATGGGGGTACTGGGAAATCATCTGCTGAATTGTGCAGGTTTTCACGCCAATGACCGTGGTTTTGGTATTGCAACGCTGAATGAGGACAATTACACATGGGTGCTTTCACGTCTGGCTATTGAGTTGGATGAAATGCCTTATCAGTATGAGAATTTCTCGGTTCAGACGTGGGTGGAAAATGTCTACCGCTTGTTTACGGACCGTAATTTTGCTATTATTGATAAGGATGGGAAGAAGATTGGCTACGCACGTTCCGTATGGGCAATGATTAATCTTAATACCCGCAAGCCTGCCGACTTGTTGACTTTGCATGGGGGAAGTATCGTAGACTATGTCTGTGATGAGCCTTGCCCGATTGAAAAGCCTTCACGCATCAAAGTGACAAGCGATCAGCCGATAGCTACCCTGACGGCAAAATACAGTGATATAGATATCAACGGTCATGTAAACAGCATCCGTTACATCGAGCATATCCTTGATTTGTTCCCGATTGAATTGTATAAGACCAAACGTATCCGTCGTTTTGAAATGGCGTATGTGGCGGAAAGCTATTTTGGTGATGAACTCTCTTTCTTCTGCGATGAAGTGAACGCAAACGAGTTTCACGTAGAAGTGAAGAAGAATGGCAACGAAGTTGTTTGCCGCTCGAAAGTGATATTTGAATAAATGTGAGAATATAAAATCAATTAATAACAGATGGCGTAAGTCATCAAAAACTAAAAACAAAAAGAAAATGGCACAGTTGAATTTTGGAGGTACTACTGAAACTGTAGTAATCCGTGACGAATTTCCATTGGAAAAAGCTCGTGAAGTATTGAAAAATGAAACAATCGCTGTAATCGGTTATGGCGTACAGGGTCCTGGACAGGCGCTGAACTTGCGTGATAACGGTTTCAATGTAATCGTTGGTCAACGTGAAGGAAAAACATACGATAAGGCAGTAGCGGACGGATGGGTTCCGGGTGAAACTTTGTTCGGTATCGAAGAAGCTTGTGAGAAAGGTACTATTGTAATGTGTCTGTTGTCTGACGCAGCAGTAATGTCTGTATGGCCTACTATCAAGCCTTACCTGACTGCCGGAAAAGCTCTTTATTTCTCACACGGTTTTGCTATCACTTGGAACAACCGTACAGGTGTAGTTCCTCCTGCTGATATCGACGTTATCATGGTTGCTCCTAAAGGTTCGGGTACATCTTTGCGTACTATGTTCCTCGAAGGACGTGGCTTGAACTCTTCTTATGCTATCTATCAGGATGCTACAGGCAAGGCTTACGAAAGAACTATCGCACTAGGTATCGGTATCGGTTCCGGTTATCTGTTCGAAACAACTTTCCAACGTGAAGCTACTTCTGACTTGACAGGTGAACGTGGTTCATTGATGGGTGCTATCCAAGGTTTGTTGCTGGCACAGTACGAAGTATTGCGTGAAAACGGTCATAGTCCTTCTGAAGCATTCAATGAAACAGTGGAAGAACTGACACAGTCATTGATGCCGTTGTTCGCAAAGAACGGTATGGACTGGATGTACGCTAACTGCTCTACTACTGCTCAACGTGGTGCTCTCGATTGGATGGGCCCATTCCACGATGCTATCAAACCGGTAGTTGAAAAGTTGTATAACAGTGTGAAGACTGGTAACGAAGCACAGATTTCTATCGACAGTAATTCACAACCTGATTATCGTGAAAAATTGAACGAAGAACTCCGTCAATTACGCGAGAGCGAAATGTGGCAGACTGCTGTAACTGTTCGTAAACTTCGTCCGGAGAATAATTAAACTGGATAAATTATACAAGTTTTAAGAGGGGAGAGAGCAAATAGTTCTCTCCTTTTTTATTGGAAATACATTGTATAAAAGGAGGAGTGAATCCTTTAAATTGCTTTTTTTAGAAAAATATATCTATAATATGACTAAAATATGCAAGTTTATGTTTATATTTGCACCATCAAATAAAATAAACGAGAAGTATGATGTATTTTAACTTGCCCAAAAGAATGATTAACATTACTAAATTAGTATGTGTTATTGGTGTTGTTTCTGTTGCTTTCTCCAGCTGTTTGCAGAAAGATGTATATGATCCTGCTAATTCAGGAGATAAAGAAGAGGAGGTTACTTTAGATAACTATTTCGACTTTGCTACTACTAAAAATATTCAATTGAATATTGATTATGGAAAGGAATGTCCTAGAGCTTATTTTGAAGTTTATGCTGAAAATCCGCTTTCTTATGTGGCAGAAGGCGGTCAGATTATAAAGAAAGCAGGGGTGTCACACATTGCAACCGGATTTACAGATATACAAGGACGTTATATCAAACCGGCTTCTTTCCCGACAGCTGTTTCAGAAGTTTATATTTATTCTCCGGATTTTGGTGTGCCGACTTTGTATAAAACTAAAGTTGTCGGTTCGGATGTCAGCGCAAAAATAACCTTCGAGAATGCTCTTGATGTTACTCCTGTGGACTCATCAACGAGAAGTGCACAAACAAGATCCTCTTTGAAATTTATTACAAATGTAATTCCGAATGTATTAGGAACTTGGAATGTAAATACTGGTAGACCTAACTATCTGGATACTTCCAAAAAAATAAATGTGGACGCAACTCTCAAGAGTTATATAACGACATATTTTCCGGAAGGAAAGAATAATGTAGGAACTAATTTAGTCTCTGATGATGCTGATATTCTGATAAAAGAAGATGCGAATGTCGTTGTCAACTATTTCGGAGGAGATACAGGTGCGCAAAGTGTGTTTGCTTACTATTGTTATTCGGAAAATGCCAGTATTGATGAAATAAGACAAGCTGCAAAGCATGCATGTGTAATCTTCCCTAATGCACATAAAAGTAATCTGGGTAATTATAGTGGGGTTGCGGTAAATTTGAAATATATAAATGAGACAGGCAGCTTTCCGGAAGAAGAACCGGAACGTATCCCAGCAGGTACAAAGATTGGTTTCCTAATTTGGAATGACGGTTGGAGAGGTGTTAAGGCTAATGGGAATATGTTCTACTCAACCAAATCTTTGAATAGTGATAAAATTTCTCATACTGCAATTTTTGCAGCAAAAAATAAAGCAGGTGACAGAGTGAATGTTATTACGATGGAAGATTGGAAAAATGGAGAAAATGACTATAATGATGTTGCTTTCGTCATCTCTTCTAATCCTATTGCTGCTATTGAAGTGCCGGATGTTCCTAATCCGGGGGATCGGCAAGGAACAGAAAAGTATTCTGGAGTACTTGGTTTTGAAGATAACTGGCCGGAACAAGGAGATTATGACTTGAATGATGTAGTTATGAAATATCAGTCAAGCGTTGATTATAATATAGATAATAAGGTGCTTAATATTATTGATAAGTTCACTCTGGCTTGGACGGGAGCTAATTATAAGAACTCGTTTGCTTATGAAGTTCCTTTCGATTTGAGTAAAGCTTCTAAAGTAACGGTTAATGGTAGTGAAACTTCTTCCTATTCAGGTAATGTGATAACATTATTCAAGGATGCTAAAGCTGAATTGGGAGTATCCAATGTGAATGCGGAGGATATGATTAATCAGAATATTCAAGAGAAGACATATACGGTATCCATACAATTTAATAACCCTACTCTTGATAAATCAGTGGTGGTAGCTCCTTATAATCCTTTTATAAAAGTATTCAACTCTGCCACAGAAGTCCATCTGACAGATCATAAGCCGACGACTGGTGCGAATAATCGTTTCCCTTCCGGAGCTGATATTTCTCGTGGTGATGTAGATGGTACCTATTTCATTTGCAAGGATGGTTTTCCGTTTGCTATTCATGTAGATGCACGTTTGGACGCTTCTATTTTGAATTTAGATCTTAAAAAGGAGAATCAGCGCATTGACAAAACATATCCTAAATTTGCAGAATGGGCAAAAACGCGCGATCCGCAAATAAAATGGTGGAAATAGTTGGAGCGCATTAGAATAATCGACTATCTTTGAGGATGAAAAATTAAGAATAGTACTGATGTAAAATATTGTTTGTTTTGTTTGTGTTAAAAAAAGTGTGGTTTCGGGAGAAAGTGTGCTTTGTTAAAAGGAGGATTAAGTATTTAATCCTCCTTTTTAATGAATAACATCAACCTTTTATAGAAAGGATGCTTGGCAAGGGTGGAGGTATCTCCTAATATAACAAGTTTCATTCGTGCCCGCGTAATCGCTACATTCATTCTTCGCAAGTCATTTAGAAATCCGATTTGTCCGTCCTCGTTGGCACGTACGAGACTGATGAAAATAACGTCTCGCTCCTGTCCCTGAAAGCCGTCTACCGTATTCACGGTGATGAGGCTGCGGAAAGGACGTAAAAAGCTGCTTCCTTTTATTTTTCCTCTCAAATATTGCACTTGTGCCTTGTATGGCGAAATCAGACCGAAATCAATTCTTTCATCCAGTATTCGCTCTTTGCCGATACGTTCGATGTAAGTTTCCAGTTCTTGTAGTAGTAGGTTGGCTTCCTGCTTATTGATGCGTCCGAAGCTTTCGCCTACAAAATCTTCGTGAAAGTCCATCTCTGAAGTATCGATCCAGTTCATGGGAGTGTCGAAATCAAGAATCCCCCGATAGCGTACTTCCGGAGCAGCTTCCAGTTCTCCGTGATAAAACCAGTCGGAGGGAAACTGCATGATGGTTTCATGCATTCTGTACTGTACTTTTAATAGAGAGACCGCGGAAGGTTTTTGCTGAACCACTTTTTCCATTAACGTATGATCCAATCCTCCACGGGAAGCTTCTATACATTTGATAGTCGGCGGAAGTTGACAATGATCTCCTGCAAGGATGACCCGGTCTGCTTTGCGGATAGCGATCCAGCAGGCAGCTTCGAGGGCTTGTGCAGCTTCGTCGATGAATAAAGTCGGAAAACGACGTCCGTTGAGCAGGCGGTGGTTGCTGCTGACTAGGGTAGAAGCAATCACACGGGCACTGTCGAAAAGATCGGCATTGATTTGTATTTCCAACTCCGTGGCACGGTCGCGGAGACGACTCATGCGATTACGCATTCCTTCCCGTTCAGAATAACTACCCCGGCGCATCCGGCTACCCATTTCGCGGATAGATTTACGGATTCCCCAAAGCTCCGGATAGGCAGGATGACTTTCAAACCGGCGTTCGTAGGTGGATGAAAGCATTTTGTCGTTGACTCGGGTCGGATTTCCAATGCGGAGCACGGGTACTCCCCGGTCTACCAGTTTCTCACAAATCCAGTCGACAGCCGTGTTGCTTTGTGCACAGACAAGCACTTGTGGTTCCCGGTGTAACGTTTCGTAAATCGCTTCGACAAGAGTCGTTGTCTTTCCGGTTCCCGGAGGACCGTGAACAATAGATACGTCACGCGTACATAGCACCTTGTTGACTGCTGTTTCCTGTGTACTGTTCAGCCATGGAAAGCGGACAGGATATAATTCGCGGAATCCCGGCTTTTGGGTACCCAGCAAAATGTCGCGCAGTTCCGCCAGGCGGTTGTCCTTGGCACGTATCGTGTCTTCCAGTGCCTCGAACATGGCCCGGTACGATGTTTCGTCAAAATAAAGTTGTACTCCCAGTATACCGTCAGTTTGCAGTTCCGCTAAAGCTCCCGCTCCGGGGAGTACAACGACCATTCGTTCTTCGTCGGCAAAGCTGACGGTAGCGATGAAATCCATATACTTCACTTTTCCTTCGAATGACTGGTGGAAAAAGCAAACAGGGCGACCGAACTCAAAGGAATGCTCTATTTCTTTATTTTCGGTCCGTGTAATATCTATTACAAGCTGATTCAGCGAATTGTAGTAACTTCGGCCAAGAGAGACAGGATACCAGCAGAGACCGCGCTTCACTTTACGGGCAACGCCCATTGTTTCGGTCTGCCGCTTAAATTCTTCCTTCTCATATTCATACTCCATCCGCAGGAGGAGTTGCTGTTGCTGAAGATCTATAATGGGACTTTTCGGATTATTACTCATAATAGGCGCAAAGGTAACAAATCTTCGTTCCGGGTAGAAAAAATATTTCATTTTGTTAAACATTACTCGAACGTCGTTCGTTATTTTAATAGATAGACTAAAAAAACAAAAAGCAATATGGTATATGATGTGACTATGTTAGAAGCTTTCTACGCTGCTTATAAAGGAAAGGTAGAACACGTACGGGCTATACTGAAACGCCCTTTGACGTTGGCCGAGAAGATTTTGTATGCTCATCTGTATGATGTAGCCGATTTGAAAGATTACAAACGGGGGGAGGATTATGTGAATTTCCGTCCCGACCGTGTGGCTATGCAGGATGCAACTGCGCAGATGGCTTTGCTTCAATTTATGAATGCAGGTAAGGATCAGGTGGCTGTGCCTTCGACAGTGCATTGCGATCACTTGATACAGGCGTATAAAGGTGCAAAGGCGGATATTGCTACGGCAAGACTGACCAATGAAGAAGTATACGACTTCCTCCGTGATGTATCTTCCCGTTATGGCATTGGCTTCTGGAAACCGGGAGCAGGAATTATCCATCAGGTAGTGCTCGAAAACTATGCTTTCCCCGGCGGTATGATGGTGGGAACAGACTCTCATACGCCTAATGCAGGCGGACTGGGCATGGTGGCTATCGGTGTCGGTGGCGCGGATGCCGTGGATGTGATGACAGGAATGGAATGGGAGCTGAAAATGCCGAAGATTATCGGTGTCCGTCTGACCGGAAAACTAAGCGGTTGGACCTCTCCGAAAGATGTAATCCTGAAATTGGCCGGCATCCTTACCGTAAAAGGAGGAACGAATGCTATTATCGAATATTTTGGTCCCGGAACCGAATCCCTTTCTGCTACCGGGAAAGCCACCATTTGCAATATGGGTGCCGAAGTTGGAGCTACTACCTCTTTGTTCCCCTTTGACGGGCGCATGGCTACTTATTTGAGAGCTACCGGAAGAGATTGTGTAGTTGATTGGGCTGAATCTGTTGATGCAGATCTTCGTGCAGACGACATTGTGACCGACGAACCATCCAACTATTACGACCGTGTGATTGAAATAGATTTGTCAGAACTCGAACCTTATATAAACGGGCCGTTTACACCGGATGCCGCTACTCCTATCTCTGAATTTGCAGAAAAAGTGTTATTGAACGGCTACCCCCGTAAAATGGAGGTGGGCTTGATAGGTTCATGTACCAATTCTTCTTATCAGGATTTGAGCCGTGCAGCTTCTCTGGCAAAGCAGGTGACAGAAAAGAATTTGAGCGTCGCTTCTCCGCTGATCGTCAATCCGGGTTCGGAGCAAATCCGGGCTACTGCCGAAAGAGACGGTATGATTGAAGCTTTTGAACGGTTGGGAGCCACGATTATGGCAAATGCTTGTGGACCTTGTATCGGTCAGTGGAAACGTGAGACGGACGATCTGACACGAAAGAACTCAATCGTCACCTCTTTCAATCGTAATTTTGCCAAACGCGCTGACGGTAATCCCAACACATACGCGTTTGTAGCTTCTCCGGAACTAACGATGGCGTTAACGATAGCCGGTGATCTCTGTTTCAACCCGTTGAAAGACAGACTGGTGAATCATAACGGAGAAAAAGTGAAACTCTCCGAGCCTGTAGGAGATGAACTTCCTTTGAAAGGTTTTGAACAGGGAAATGAAGGGTATATTGCCCCGCACGGAGCAAAAACGGAAATCAGGGTAAAACCGGATTCCCAACGTCTCCAGCTTCTGACTCCTTTCCCGGCATGGGACGGACAGGATTTGCTGAACATGCCTTTATTGATTAAAGCACAGGGAAAATGTACTACCGACCATATCTCTATGGCAGGTCCATGGCTCCGCTTCCGGGGACATTTGGAGAATATTTCTGACAATATGCTGATGGGAGCTGTCAATGCTTTCAATGGTGAAACGAACCGTGTTTGGAATCGTTCGACAAATACTTATGGAACAGTTTCCGGTACGGCAAAGATGTATAAATCCGAAGGTATTCCGTCTATTGTTGTTGCCGAAGAGAATTATGGAGAAGGTTCCAGCCGTGAACATGCAGCCATGGAACCACGCTTCCTCAATGTACGTGTCATTTTGGCTAAGAGTTTTGCCCGTATCCACGAAACAAATCTGAAAAAACAAGGAATGCTTGCTCTTACTTTTGTAGATAAAGCAGACTATGACAAGATTCGGGAACACGATCTTTTGTCCGTATCAGGCTTAGTCCATTTCGCACCGGGGCGCAATCTGACGATTGTTCTTCATCACGAAGACGGAACGAAAGAAAGTTTTGAAGTGCAACATACCTATAATGAACAGCAGATAGCCTGGTTTCGTGCCGGTTCTGCCTTAAATGCAAGATAAAAAATGAGCAAAATAACCATGCAAACAGATGGTACGCTGTTGGTACCCGATGTGCCTACCGTACCTTATATTACCGGCGATGGAGTAGGAGCCGAAGTGACTCCTGCCATGCAAGCCGTAGTGGACGCAGCTATCCGGAAAGCATACGGTGGCAAACGTCGTATCGAATGGAAAGAAGTGTTGGCGGGAGAACGTGCCTTCAACGCGACTGGTTCCTGGTTACCGGATGAAACAATGGAAACCTTTCAGGAATACCTGGTAGGAATCAAAGGTCCGTTGACAACTCCTGTCGGAGGTGGAATCCGTTCGTTGAACGTAGCACTGCGTCAGACACTTGATTTATACGTCTGTCTTCGTCCGGTTCGTTGGTATCAGGGAGTACAGTCGCCTGTCAAATCACCGGAGAAAGTGAATATGTGTGTGTTCCGTGAAAATACGGAAGATATTTATGCAGGTATCGAATGGGAAGCCGGAACTCCGGAAGCTGAAAAGTTCTATCAATTCCTGAAAGACGAAATGGGCGTGACAAAAGTCCGTTTCCCGGAAACCTCTTCTTTCGGTGTGAAACCTGTATCACGTGAGGGCACGGAGCGTCTTGTACGTGCTGCCTGCCAGTATGCGATCGACCATCATTTGCCTTCCGTAACGCTGGTGCATAAAGGGAATATCATGAAGTTTACCGAAGGTGGTTTCAAAAAATGGGGCTACGAACTGGCGCAACGTGAATTTGGCGATGCTTTGGCAGATGGCAGACTGGTGATAAAAGATTGCATTGCAGATGCTTTCTTGCAAAATACACTCCTGATTCCCGAAGAATATTCCGTAATAGCCACCTTAAACCTCAACGGAGACTACGTTTCTGACCAACTGGCGGCTATGGTAGGCGGTATCGGTATCGCTCCGGGAGCAAATATCAACTACCAGACAGGTCATGCCATCTTTGAAGCGACTCACGGAACAGCCCCCAATATTGCGGGAAAAGATGTGGTGAACCCTTGTTCTATTATCCTTTCGGCAGTAATGATGCTCGAATATTTTGACTGGAAAGAAGCGGCTGCTCTGATAGAGAAAGCCTTGGAACAAAGCTTCCTGGACGCTCGCGCTACACACGATTTAGCCCGTTTTATGCCGAATGGAACCTCCCTCTCTACTTCCGCTTTCACTCGTGAGATCGTGGAAAGAATTGAAAAACAAAAGTAACGAATAAAAAACGAAGAAAGATGAAAAAAGAGTACTTGATTTACAAGCTTTCCGAGGAAATGAAGGAAGCTACCCGGATTGATACAGAATTGTTCTCCAAGTTTGATGTGAAGCGCGGATTGCGTAATGAAGACGGCACAGGTGTATTGGTAGGTTTAACCAGAATCGGTAATGTAGTAGGATATGAACGTGTTCCGGGTGGTGGACTGAAACCCATACCGGGAAAACTGTTCTATCGCGGTTATGATGTAGAAGATATTTCTCACGCTATAATCAAAGAGAAACGCTTTGGCTTCGAAGAAGTGGCTTACCTATTGCTTTCCGGACGTCTGCCGGATAAAGAAGAATTGCTTTCTTTCCGTGAGTTGATTAATGACAATATGCCGTTGGAACAGAAAACGAAAATGAACATCATCGAGTTGGAAGGAAACAACATCATGAATATTCTTTCACGCAGTGTATTGGAAATGTATCGTTTTGACGCAAATGCGGATGATACCTCCCGGGATAACCTGATGCGTCAGAGTATTGAACTGATTTCAAAGTTCCCCACTATCATCGCTTATGCTTATAATATGCTTCGTCATGCTACTTTCGGACGTTCTCTGCATATCCGCCATCCGCAGGAAAAGCTCTCTATTGCCGAAAATTTCCTGTATATGCTGAAAAAAGACTATACCGAACTGGATGCACGCACCCTTGATTTGTTATTGATTCTTCAGGCAGAGCACGGTGGTGGTAATAACTCCACTTTCACCGTTCGCGTTACTTCTTCTACCGGAACAGATACTTATTCGGCCATTGCCGCAGGTATCGGTTCGTTGAAAGGCCCGCTTCACGGAGGTGCCAATATTCAGGTTGCCGACATGTTCCAGCACCTGAAGGAAAATATCAAAGACTGGACAAGTGTAGATGAGATAGACACTTACTACACCCGAATGTTGAACAAAGAAGTGTATAACAAAACCGGATTGATCTATGGTATCGGACATGCCGTTTATACCATCTCCGACCCTCGTGCTCTTCTATTGAAAGAACTGGCTCGCGACCTTGCCCGTGAAAAAGGCAGAGAAAGCGAATTTGCTTTCCTCGAACTGTTGGAAGAACGTGCCATCGCTACTTTCGGACGGGTTAAAAACAATGGAAAGACAGTGTCCAGCAATATCGACTTCTATTCGGGCTTCGTGTATGAAATGATCGGTTTGCCGCAGGAAATCTTCACCCCATTGTTTGCCATGGCACGTATCGTAGGCTGGTGTGCACACCGCAATGAAGAATTGACCTTTGACGGTAAACGGATTATCCGCCCGGCTTATAAAAATGTACTTGATGATTTGGCTTATATCCCAATTAAGAAACGCTGATAAGAACAAATCCTTTTATTGAATAGATAAGTAATCCCGGATGTGTGCCCGATCATTTCAGAAGCGCATCCGGGAAATTTTATATTTTCTCCTTTTTTATGTTCGTAAAAGAATGTACTTCAGATTCTTTCTATTTTTTTGTATCGTCGTTTATCTCATTTTTGTTATTTTTGCGTGTTACAAAATAGATCGGTATGAGTATAGATACTTTTAATCTGTTTCTGGGGGTGATGAGCCTGATTGCTTTGTTTGTTTTTATCGCCCTTTACTTTGTGAAAGCCGGATATGGTATTTTCCGCACGGCATCGTGGGGCGTAGCTATCTCCAATAAACTAGCCTGGATATTGATGGAAGCTCCGGTTTTTGTGGTGATGTGTGTGATGTGGATCTATTCCGAACGTCGGTTCGAGTCGGTGATTTTCACTTTCTTCCTCTTCTTTCAAATTCACTATTTTCAGCGTGCTTTCATCTTCCCTTTGCTATTGAAAGGAAAAAGTAAGATGCCGCTGGCAATCATGTCGATGGGAGTTCTTTTTAATCTGCTGAATGGTTATATGCAAGGAAAATGGATTTTCTATCTTGCTCCCGAAACGATGTATCAATCCGGTTGGTTCACTTCACCGTGGTTTATTATCGGCACACTGCTCTTTTTCGCAGGTATGCTGTTGAACTGGCAGTCGGATTATATCATCCGTCATTTGCGCAAACCGGGAGACACCCGGCATTATCTGCCTCAAAAAGGAATGTACCGTTATGTCACTTCCGCCAACTATTTCGGTGAGATAGTAGAATGGGCAGGTTGGGCGATACTCACTTGTTCACTTTCCGGTCTGGTCTTCCTTTGGTGGACGATTGCTAACCTTGTTCCCCGTGCCAACGCTATTTGGTGCCGTTACCGCGAAGAATTCGGAGACGCAGTGGGAGAACGGAAACGAGTGTTCCCTTTTCTTTATTAGGGGCGCTTTTCATCACGACTTACGTATGACTTAAATAAAATATCAACTACTATGGAATCTAAACTTTTTAGCCCGGTCACCTTTGGTCCTTTGACGCTGCGGAATCGAACAATCCGTTCGGCAGCTTTTGAGAGCATGTGTCCGGAGAATACTCCCACGCAGATGTTGCTGGATTACCATCGGTCGGTAGCTGCGGGGGGAGTGGGTATGACAACAGTGGCTTATGCTGCCGTGACACAAAGCGGACTTTCTTTCGACCGTCAGTTGTGGTTGCGTCCGTCCATTATTCCCCGTTTACACGAACTGACAAAAGCCGTGCACGATGAAGGTGCCGCAGTAGGTATACAAATCGGGCATTGTGGAAATATGTCCCATAAAAATATATGTGGTGTCACTCCTATATCCGCATCTTCAGGCTTCAACCTCTATTCTCCTACGTTTGTGCGTGGAATGGAAAAAGAGGAGCTGCCGGAAATGGCGAAAGCGTATGGAAATGCAGTCAATCTGGCGAGGAAAGCCGGATTTGACGCCGTTGAAGTACATGCGGGGCACGGCTATTTGATTAGTCAATTCCTGTCTCCCTACACCAATCATCGGAAAGATGAATATGGCGGTTCGCTCGAAAACCGGATGCGTTTTATGGATATGGTGATGGAAGAAGTGATGAAAGCGGCAGGCAGTGATATGGCAGTTTTCGTAAAAATGAATATGCGCGACGGTTTCAAAGGAGGAATGGAGATTGACGAATCCATACAAGTGGCTAAACGACTGTTGGAACTTGGCGCTCATGGATTGGTGTTGAGTGGTGGTTTTGTCAGCAAAGCGCCGATGTATGTAATGAGAGGTGCCATGCCGATTCGTTCGATGTCTTACTATATGAATTGTTGGTGGCTGAAATACGGAGTCCGTATGTTTGGCAAATGGATGATACCCTCTGTGCCCTTCAAAGAGGCCTATTTCCTTGAAGATGCACTGAAATTCCGTGCGGCTCTTCCGGATGCGCCGTTGATTTATGTCGGTGGTCTTGTTTCCCGTCAGAAAATAGATGAAGTGCTCGATTCCGGTTTTGATGCCGTGCAGATGGCGAGAGCATTACTGAACGAACCGGGATTCGTGAACCGGATGAAACAGGAGGAACAAGCACGCTGCAACTGTGGACACAGTAATTATTGCATAGGACGTATGTATACGATAGAAATGGCTTGTCATCAACATTTGAAAGAACAATTACCTTCCTCTTTACAAAAGGAGATTGATAAACTGGAGAAAAAATGAGTGAAATGAAATGGGCAATCATCACCGGTGCGGACGGAGGAATGGGAACAGAAATAACACGTGCCGTAGCCAAAGCCGGTTATCGAATCATAATGGCTTGTTATCATCCGAAGAAAGCGGAGGTTGTTCGTGAACGTTTGAGCAAGGAAATTGGAAACCCGGATTTGGAAGTAATAGCTATCGATTTATCTTCTATGCAATCCGTAGTTGCTTTTGCCAGTCAGATCTTAGAAAGGAATCTTCCCATCTCTTTGTTAATGAATAATGCCGGAACGATGGAGACAGGTTTTCATACTACTTCCGAAGGATTCGAACGAACAGTAAGTGTGAACTACATGGGACCTTATCTGCTTACCCGGAAATTAATTCCGTTGATGGTGCGTGGAGCGCGTATCGTAAATATGGTTTCCTGTACATACGCAATCGGCAAGCTCGACTTCCCAGATTTCTTTCATAGAGGGAAAACGGGAACGTTTTGGCGGATTCCTGTTTACAGTAACACGAAGTTGGCTTTATTATTGTTTACTTTCGAGCTTTCCGAGCAACTTCGAGAGAAGGGGATTACCGTCAATGCTGCCGATCCGGGAATTGTTTCTACTGATATCATCACTATGCACAAGTGGTTCGATCCGTTAACGGATATTTTTTTCCGTCCTTTTATCCGTAAACCCAAGAAAGGGGCTTCTACGGCAATCGGTTTACTGTTGGACGAAAAGGAAGCCGGTGTGACAGGACAACTGTATGTCAATAACCACCGGAAAAACTTGTCTGATAAATACACGAATCATGTGCAAAAAGAGCAGTTGTGGGAGGTAACGGAACGTGCGTTGGCGAGTTGGCTGAAGTAGGTTTTCTTTTCTTTTTTTATTTAAATTATCCAGTATTTACTTATATATAGGTATTGTACATATCTATATATCTCATTTTTGTTGTCTTATTTTTACCAATAGATAGGGATTGTTTGGCATCCCTCTTTCTGCTTACCTTTGCATCGCTTTTAGAGCAATGAAAAGGTATAAAGTAAAAAGGTAAAAAGGAGATGAGCAATAAATATTTTTTGGTTTTTCTGGCATTCTTGTTTTCCGTATCCGTATATTCACAACATGGGCGTCACCGTAATAGTTTAATTTCGGGTAGAGTAATGTCCACGGAGAAAGAAGTGGTGGATTTTGCGACAGTTTATCTGAAAGGAACCAACCAAGGATGCTATACAGATGAAAAAGGTATATATCATTTGAAAACTACAGCCGGTGAATATACACTTGTCGTTTCGGCTATCGGTTATCAAACGGTAGAAAAGAAAGTTAAATTAGCCAAGGGAGAAAGAATAAAAGTAAACGTCACTATCGCGCCGGCGGTAAAAGAACTGGGAGAGGTGCTGGTCACGACATCCGGAGTCGGTCGTGTGAATCAGTCTGCTTTTAATGCGGTAGCCATTGATGCGAAGAAATTGCATAATAGTACGCAGACTTTGGCAGGTGCACTGACTAAAGTGCCCGGTGTAAAACTCCGCGAATCAGGTGGAGTGGGGTCGGATATGCAATTGTATATCGATGGCTTTAGCGGGAAACATGTGAAAATCTTCATTGACGGCATACCACAGGAGGGAGCCGGTGCCGCATTCGATTTGAACAATGTTCCTATTAATTTTGCCGACCGTATAGAAGTCTATAAAGGAGTAGTTCCTGTAGGATTCGGAACCGATGCTATTGGGGGAGTGGTTAATATTGTCACCAACAAGCAACCCGGAAAGTGGTTTATGGACGCTTCCTATTCTTACGGGTCATTTAATACTCATAAATCATACGTGCGCTTCGGACAAACGTTCAAGAATGGTTTTATGTATGAGGTCAATGCTTTTCAGAATTTCTCGGATAATGATTATTATGTAGACACTTATGTACGCGAATTTGAGATTAAAGAAGATGGAAGCGTACGTTTTCCGCCACTTGACAAAAATAAGATTTATCATCTGAAACGTTTTAATGACCAGTATCATAATGAAGCCGTGATTGGAAAAATCGGCCTGGTAGGAAAGAAATGGGCAGACCGTTTGGCGTTGAGTTTCAATTATTCCCATTTCTATAAAGAGATACAAACAGGCGTTTATCAAGATGTCGTGTTCGGTGAAAAATTCCGCAAAGGACATTCGTTGGTCCCTTCTTTAGAATATTACAAAAAGAACTTATTGGTGAAAAACCTGGATCTGCTGTTGACTGCCAATTACAATCATAATATCACCAACAATGTCGATACCGCTTCGCGGGCTTACAACTGGCGTGGAGATTTTTATGAAAAAGGCAGCCGGGGAGAACAGTCTTACCAGAACAGTGAATCTAAAAATAAAAACTGGAATGGGACGCTGAAGATGAATTATCATATCGGACAGGCGCATACGTTTACTTTCAGTCATGTAATCAGTGATTTTGAACGTACGAGCCGTTCTACCATCGGTGCTTCTTCCAAATTCACGGACTTTTCTATTCCTAAAATCACTCGTAAAAACGTCAGCGGGCTTTCTTACCGTCTGATGCCGTCGGACAGATGGAATGTGTCGGCATTTGCCAAATATTATCGGCAATACAACAAGGGACCGGTATCGCAGAATACGGATGGAATAGGCAATTATATCAATCTGTCCAATACGGCAAGCGCTCTTGGATATGGAGCGGCAGGTACCTATTTTATATGGAAAGATCTTCAGGTGAAACTTTCGTACGAAAAGGCTTTCCGCCTGCCGACCACGGACGAACTCTTTGGAGATGAAGACCTTGAAGCTGGCAAAATGAATCTGAAACCGGAGAAAAGTGATAATGTCAATTTGAGTTTCAGCTATAATCATCAGTTTGGCAAGCATGGATTGTATGCCGAGGCCGGTTTGATATATCGGGATACGAAAGATTACATAAAAAGAGGACTGGACGTATTGGGAGGAACAAGCTACGGATATTATGAGAACCACGGTCACGTAAGGACCAAAGGGTATAATTTGTCATTGCTTTATAGCTTCTCGCGTTGGTTTGATATAGGAGGAACATTCAATAGCATCGATACTCGTGATTACGAAAAGTTTCTGGCGGGTTCCTCTTTGCAAGAAAGCATGCACTATAAAGTGCGTATGCCGAATCTGCCCTATCGTTATGCTAATATCAATGCAAATTTTTATTGGAATGACCTGTTTGTCAAAGGAAATGTGTTGAGCATCGGCTATGATAGCTACTGGCAGCACGATTTTCCTCTTTACTGGGAAAATCTCGGAGATAAAGATTCAAAGAATATGGTGCCGGAACAGTTTTCTCATAATCTGTCTTTGTCCTACACCATGAAGAATGGACGTTATAATGTATCATTTGAATGTAGGAATTTCACCGATGCCCAACTGTTTGACAATTTTAGCCTGCAAAAAGCGGGGCGCGCATTCTATGGAAAGTTCAGAGTGTTTTTCGGTAAATAATAAGAGTAAGTTTTTAGTATCAATCAATAATAAAGAATATATGAAGAAGTTTTTATTACAGGCTTTTGCCGTAGCTTTTTGTTTGAGTAGCGGTGTGTTTGTGGCATCTTGCGACGATGATAATAATCCGGTGGATAACCCGCCGATTGATGGAGAAACGGCTTATGTGGTGGCTGCCACAACTGGTGAAGCAAGTTATTTGGTAGTAGCCAATTCTTTGGATGAAGGAACAGTGTCGACTCAAGGGAATGGAACCGAAGTGATTGGCGGTACCTATTGGGTATATAAAGGACTGGATTATGTGTTTGCTTTAGTTTATAATAAAGGTGGCGCAGGTACAGGAGCTTCCTATTATTTGGGGGCAGATGGTAAAATGAAAGAAAAGTACACATACACTTATAATCGTATCACGTCTTATGGGACCTGGGGGGATAAAGTGGTGACTGTTTCCACCGGGGACTCGAAAATAACGGATGAGGATCAGAATGTGGCTCAAGCATTGTTGTTCAACTATCTGGATGCAACCGACGGCAGTCAGGAAGAGGGTACCTTGCTTGCCGAAAATTACTTGGGTAATGGTGAAAAAGTTTCATGGGCAGGTCTGGTTGAAGCTAACAATAAGATTTATACATCTGTCATCCCAATGGGAATGAGTAAGTACGGTATTAAAAAATGGCCGGAAGCTGTGACAGATCAGGAACTTGTGACTAAGACTGACGGTGGTAGCGGCAGCGGTGCATATACAGCCGGTGTTATTCCTTCTACACAATACCCGGATAATGCTTACGTGGCAATTTATAATGGCACGAACTTTAATGAGACTCCGGTGATTGCCAAGACTGATAAAATAGGCTATGCATGCGGTCGTATGCGTTCACAATATTATCAGACCATTTGGGCCGCTGATAATGGTGACGTCTATGTGTTCTCTCCCGGATATGGACGTACGGCAGTTTCATCTTCAGATTTGAAGAAGGTAACAGGACAGAAGCCTTCGGGCGCAATGCGTATCAAAGCAGGTGCAACAGATTTCGATCCGGATTACTATGTGAACTTTGAAGAGATAGGCACTAAACATCCTATTTTCCGTTGCTGGCACATCTCTGAAGATTACTTCCTGCTTCAATTGTATAAAAAGGGAGCGGAAGATATGATTAATGGCGGTACAAGTGCAGATGTCAGCGAATTAGCTGTTTTCAAGGCGGAAGATCAGACGATTATGCCTGTTACAGGTCTGCCGGCTGACGGAAAGTTTGGTGGCGAGCCTTATGGAGAAAAAGGCTATGCTTATATGGCTGTCACTGTGACTACGGGCGAGAAACCGGCCTTCTATAAAATAGACGCAAAAACAGGCAAGGCAGTCAAAGGTTTGACGGTAGAAGCTGACGCTATCACTACGGTAGGTAAGATGGAATATCTTTCAAAATAATACAGTCGGTTAAATAGAGAATCTTTTGTAGATAAAAGCCTGCCGAGCGGAAAGCTTTGCAGGCTTTTTCAAGAAATAGGATTGAAAACATGAAAAAAATATTCAGAAAGATACATTTGTGGCTTTCCGTCCCTTTCGGACTGATAATAACTCTTGTCTGCTTCTCCGGTGCCATACTGGTATTTGAAAATGAGGTGAATGAGTGGTTTCGACGCGATCTTTACTACGTAGAAACGGTAAAGGAGTCTCCTCTTCCTATGGATAAGCTGCTTGAAAAAGTGGCAACGACATTGCCTGACAGTGTATCGGTGACCGGTGTCAGCATATCTTCTGATCCCGGACGTGCGTATCAGGTTAGTCTTTCCAAACCACGTCGTGCATCTTTGTATGTAGACCAGTATACGGGAGAAGTAAAAGGAAAAAGCGAGCGTAGCGGCTTTTTTATGTTTATGTTTCGAATGCATCGCTGGCTGCTGGATAGTATGAATCCGGGAAATGAAGGGATCTTTTGGGGCAAAATGATTGTAGGTGTCAGTACGCTTTTACTTGTTTTTGTACTGATTTCGGGAATTGTCATTTGGTGGCCGCGTACACGTAAAGCATTGAAGAATAGCCTGAAAATAACAGCAACAAAAGGTTGGAGAAGGTTTTGGTATGACTTGCATGTGGCAGGTGGAATGTATGCTCTGATCTTTCTATTGGCTATGGCACTGACGGGATTGACCTGGTCTTTTCCGTGGTATCGGACAGCTTTCTATAAGGTCTTCGGGGTGGAAGTACAGCAACGTGCCGCCCAAGGACATGAACAGAAAAGTGATGCTCAAAAGAGGGATACCAAACTGGCAGCCCATCGGGAAAAGAAAAGAGAAGGAAATGAGGTTCGAAAGGGTGAAAGAAGCGGACGTCCGGAAGGTCGGAGAAACAATAGAGAACATGCCAAAAATCGCAATACCGGAGAATATACAGGAGAGCAGCCTGATAGTAAGGGACGTCCGGAAAACAATCACAGTGATATGTACTCGGTAACTTCACCATTCGTTTATTGGCAGGAGATTTATGATAAACTAAGACGTCAAAATCCGGAGTATAAGCAAATCAGTATTTCTTCTGGTACGGCAAGCGTGTCTTTCAACCGTTTCGGGAATCAGCGGGCATCTGACCGTTATTCTTTCAATACGGATAATGGTGAATTTACAGAAACAAGTCTTTATCAACATCAAGACAAGTCGGGAAAGATTCGTGGTTGGATTTATTCTGTGCATGTTGGTAACTGGGGAGGAATGTTTACTCGCATACTTACCTTTATTGCTGCCTTATTGGGGGCTGCACTACCACTGACTGGATATTATTTATGGATAAAAAGACTCATAAAGGTACGGAAATGAATGAAATTTTTTCCTACTATAAAGTTGAAAAACATAAAAACATCTGCCACCTGCAACGAAACGCGTGTAATACACTAGTTAATAGATAGTTGTAACGTTGCAGATACCTGTGGCAGATAGGTTGCAGATAAAGTATCTGCAACACGTTATATAATCAAAGAAAAAGCCTTGATTCCTTTATCTAAAGCTATGGGATAATTGGGGTGACCCTATGGAGAAATGGTGGTGTCTCTACGGGGAAACGACAGTATCCTTACGTAGAAACTGTAGTGTCCCGCCTTAGAAACTGTCGTTTCCTGCCATGGAAACTGTAATTTCTAATGCAGGAAACGACAGTTCCCCGCCTGGAAACGGGAAGTTAATGTATACAATAAACTTTTGCCCTCTTGGAGAATTAGCTTATGCAAGGCTTATACTGTGTGGCAGATACTTTGATCTGCAACCTATCTGCAACAGTATCTGCAACGTTACAACTATCTATTAACTAGTGTATTACACGCTTTTCGTTGCAGGTGGCAGATGTTTTTATGTTTTTCAAGGTTCTTCGTCAAATTTGGTGGTACTTCTTCTATTGTGAATAAAGAATCTTGGCTCTCAGTAGTTTACTTCCTGCCCTATTGTACATCTGCCTTTTTACCGCTTTAATTTTATTCACTGTCCCCTCCAGTAATCCGTTATTAAAGGGGATATCAATAGCTGCCTGTACTGCCTCCCAGTCTTTTTCAATACCATATGCAAAGTTCGTCAGTGCCATATTCCGTGTTGCCTTCGCTTTTTCAATCCACTTTCTAA
>NZ_JH114330.1:0-278 GCF_000157095.2 Bacteroides sp. D1 | reverse complement strand
AGCCAACAGCTTCAGAGATACCATCTTGTTGCAGATTATCGTAGCCAAGACTGAATCTGAAATCATGGAATAATCCCCTATTTGTAGGAGTATTTTCTTTTTTTGATGTATATTTGTACGTTGTAGATATGGCTTGTTGCATTGTAACTCTTAATGATGTGGTGTCTTTAAAGTTACTAAAAAGCAAACATATCTACAACTTTTTATAGGATTAAGAAAGAAGAAGAGGGAAACCGTCGAAATAAAAAAGAGATTACCACCAAATTTGACGAAGAACC